>NZ_CP094351.1:122500-770000 GCF_022807995.1 Pseudomonas orientalis
AACGGGGCTCAAACCATACACCGAAGCTACGGGTATCACGCAAGTGATGCGGTAGAGGAGCGTTCTGTAAGCCTGTGAAGGTGAGTTGAGAAGCTTGCTGGAGGTATCAGAAGTGCGAATGCTGACATGAGTAACGACAATGGGTGTGAAAAACACCCACGCCGAAAGACCAAGGTTTCCTGCGCAACGTTAATCGACGCAGGGTTAGTCGGTCCCTAAGGCGAGGCTGAAAAGCGTAGTCGATGGAAAACAGGTTAATATTCCTGTACTTCTGGTTATTGCGATGGAGGGACGGAGAAGGCTAGGCCAGCTTGGCGTTGGTTGTCCAAGTTTAAGGTGGTAGGCTGGAATCTTAGGTAAATCCGGGATTCTAAGGCCGAGAGCTGATGACGAGTCGTCTTTTAGACGACGAAGTGGTTGATGCCATGCTTCCAAGAAAAGCTTCTAAGCTTCAGGTAACCAGGAACCGTACCCCAAACCGACACAGGTGGTTGGGTAGAGAATACCAAGGCGCTTGAGAGAACTCGGGTGAAGGAACTAGGCAAAATGGCACCGTAACTTCGGGAGAAGGTGCGCCGGTGAGGGTGAAGGACTTGCTCCGTAAGCTCATGCCGGTCGAAGATACCAGGCCGCTGCGACTGTTTATTAAAAACACAGCACTCTGCAAACACGAAAGTGGACGTATAGGGTGTGACGCCTGCCCGGTGCCGGAAGGTTAATTGATGGGGTTAGCTAACGCGAAGCTCTTGATCGAAGCCCCGGTAAACGGCGGCCGTAACTATAACGGTCCTAAGGTAGCGAAATTCCTTGTCGGGTAAGTTCCGACCTGCACGAATGGCGTAACGATGGCGGCGCTGTCTCCACCCGAGACTCAGTGAAATTGAAATCGCTGTGAAGATGCAGTGTATCCGCGGCTAGACGGAAAGACCCCGTGAACCTTTACTATAGCTTTGCACTGGACTTTGAATTTGCTTGTGTAGGATAGGTGGGAGGCTTTGAAACGTGGACGCCAGTCTGCGTGGAGCCAACCTTGAAATACCACCCTGGCAACTTTGAGGTTCTAACTCAGGTCCGTTATCCGGATCGAGGACAGTGTATGGTGGGTAGTTTGACTGGGGCGGTCTCCTCCTAAAGAGTAACGGAGGAGTACGAAGGTGCGCTCAGACCGGTCGGAAATCGGTCGTAGAGTATAAAGGCAAAAGCGCGCTTGACTGCGAGACAGACACGTCGAGCAGGTACGAAAGTAGGTCTTAGTGATCCGGTGGTTCTGTATGGAAGGGCCATCGCTCAACGGATAAAAGGTACTCCGGGGATAACAGGCTGATACCGCCCAAGAGTTCATATCGACGGCGGTGTTTGGCACCTCGATGTCGGCTCATCACATCCTGGGGCTGAAGCCGGTCCCAAGGGTATGGCTGTTCGCCATTTAAAGTGGTACGCGAGCTGGGTTTAGAACGTCGTGAGACAGTTCGGTCCCTATCTGCCGTGGACGTTTGAGATTTGAGAGGGGCTGCTCCTAGTACGAGAGGACCGGAGTGGACGAACCTCTGGTGTTCCGGTTGTCACGCCAGTGGCATTGCCGGGTAGCTATGTTCGGAATAGATAACCGCTGAAAGCATCTAAGCGGGAAACTAGCCTCAAGATGAGATCTCACTGGAACCTTGAGTTCCCTGAAGGGCCGTCGAAGACTACGACGTTGATAGGTTGGGTGTGTAAGCGCTGTGAGGCGTTGAGCTAACCAATACTAATTGCCCGTGAGGCTTGACCATATAACACCCAAGCAATTTGATGCTCCTAGTTGAAAAGACGAAAGAGACCAGATTGCGGTGTGTGAAGACGAGATGAACCGAAAGTTCGACGCTCACAAAACACCGAAAACTATCACATACCCAATTTGCTGAAGCGAGGCCAACAGGTCACGACTCAGTACCCGAATTTCTTGACGACCATAGAGCATTGGAACCACCTGATCCCATCCCGAACTCAGCAGTGAAACGATGCATCGCCGATGGTAGTGTGGGGTTTCCCCATGTGAGAGTAGGTCATCGTCAAGATTAAATTCCAGAACCCCTGTTTGCTTACGCAGACAGGGGTTTTGTTTATGTAGAAGCTCATGAATTTCACCGGGACGTTGCCAGCGCAACGGTCTGGTACACAGAATTTCTTGACGACCATAGAGCATTGGAACCACCTGATCCCATCCCGAACTCAGCAGTGAAACGATGCATCGCCGATGGTAGTGTGGGGTTTCCCCATGTGAGAGTAGGTCATCGTCAAGATTGAATTCCGAAACCCCTGTCTGCTAACGCAGACAGGGGTTTTGTCGTTTAAGGCCGCAACAGGCTGATAATCGACTGCGTCTCTACCGCCTGTCGGCGGCTTGCTCTAAAAGAGGAAGATTCACACAAAACTCTAAGATTTATCGCTTTCTGGCCGAAAGCCTGACGAGCCATGCGTGCACCGAAATAGAGCGGTCGCAGAGTCCGCCTATCGCGTTACATGGAATGTTCCACTCGGCACGCTCACCCCCCTTTGGCAAAAGAAGTCGATGAAATGAATCTCAAGTTCAGTCATAAAATTCTGTTGGCGGCGTCAGGCGTCGTGGTTCTGGCCTTTGCGCTGTTCACGCTCTATAACGATTACCTGCAGCGCAACACGATCAGGCAAAACCTGGCGTCCTCCATCCAGCAATCCGGCGAGCTTACCGCCAGCAGTGTGCAGAACTGGCTCAGCGGCCGCATCCTGGTCCTGGAAAACCTGGCACAAAACGTTGCCCATCAAGGGAGTGGCGCCGATCTGCCTGGTTTGGTCGATCAACCGGCGTTCACCGCCAACTTCCAGTTTACCTACGTGGGTCAAACCAACGGTGTGTTCACCCAGCGTCCCGATGCGAAGATGCCCGAAGGCTATGACCCACGTCAGCGTCCTTGGTACAAGCAAGCCGTAGCAGCGGACAAAACCATGCTTACCCCGCCTTATATGGCGGCTGTGGGCGGCCAGATCGTGACGATCGCCATGCCGGTGAAGAAGAACGGCGAATTGTTGGGCGTTGTGGGGGGAGACTTGAGCCTGCAAACCCTGGTTAAGATCATCAACTCGGTGGATTTCGGCGGTATTGGCCATGCTTTCCTGGTCAGTGGTGATGGCCAGGTCATCGTCAGTCCTGACCAGGACCAGGTGATGAAAAACCTCAAAGACATTTACCCAGGCACCCAGTTGCGTATCGAGAAGGTTAACCAGGACGTTGTACTCAATGGACAGGACCGTATCCTCTCGTTTACGCCTATCAGCGGTTTGCCGGGGGCTGACTGGTATATCGGTCTTTCTATCGACAAAGACAAAGCCTATGCCGCATTGGGGAAATTTCGCACTTCAGCATTGATAGCGATGCTCATCGCCGTTGTAGCGATTGCCGTGCTGTTGAGTTTATTGATTCAGGTGTTGTTACGTCCGCTGACCACCATGGGCGTGGCCATGAAGGACATTGCTCAAGGCGAAGGTGATCTGACTCGACGCCTGGACGTTACGAGCAAAGACGAGTTCGGCGAAGTCGGTAGCGCATTCAATCAGTTTGTCGAGCGTATCCACGCCTCGATTTCCGAAGTGTCCTCGGCGACACGCCAGGTGCATGACTTGTCCCAGCGCGTGATGGCGTCGTCCAACGCGTCGATCATCGGCTCTGACGAACAAAGTGCACGTACCAACAGCGTGGCTGCGGCGATCAACGAGCTGGGCGCCGCCACCCAGGAAATCGCGCGTAACGCCGCTGATGCCTCGCAGCATGCCAGCGGTGCCAGTGAGCAAGCTGACGATGGACGCAAGGTCGTGGAGCAAACCATCCAGGCAATGTCGGAACTGTCGCAGAAAATCAGCCTGTCCTGCACCCAGATCGAGACCCTTAACGCCAGCACCGACAACATTGGCCACATCCTCGATGTGATCAAGGGCATCTCCCAGCAGACCAACTTGCTCGCGCTGAATGCGGCCATCGAAGCAGCCCGTGCCGGCGAAGCTGGGCGCGGGTTTGCCGTGGTAGCTGACGAGGTGCGTAACCTGGCTCACCGTACCCAGGAGTCGGCTGAAGAGATTCACAAGATGATCACTTCCCTGCAAGTGGGTTCGCGTGAAGCCGTGACCACCATGAACGCCAGCCAGGTTTCCAGCGAAGAAAGCGTTGAAGTGGCTAACCAGGCCGGCGAGCGTCTGGTCAGCGTGACGCAGCGAATCGTTGAGATCGACGGCATGAACCAATCGGTCGCCGCAGCGACCGAGGAGCAAACAGCCGTGGTTGAAACCCTCAATGTCGACATCAACCAGATCAACCTGCTGAACCAGCAAGGCGTGGCCAATCTCAACGAGACGCTCAAGGACTGCGATGCGCTGTCCCAGCAAGCCAGCCGATTGAAGCAATTGGTCGACAGCTTCAAAATCTGATCCTGGCGCATCGGAGCGCGGCCTCTCGCTCCGACTGCCTGGCCGTTCAAAGAAAGCCGATGGCCTTCAGGTAGTCACAGCCCTTGCGCAAGAGTGCAGGGCTCTTTGGCGGATAGTGTGTGCCCATTTTTTCCAACCCCCACTGGGCATTGCTGTAATGGATCATCGACGTGTCGCCGATGTCTTCACCCAGCCCATCAAGGTAGAAGCCCAGTACGCCGAACAACGCATTGTCATGGCCTACTGTTCGCAACGCCCGTTGCCACTGTTGAAGGCTTATACGCTCGAAGATATGTCCGGCCTGGCTGAACGCATCAAGGTACTGGTCCCAGTTCAACGGTTGTGGATTGTGCAGGTTGAACACGTTTCGCCCAGCGACAAAACGGATGCTGTGAAACGCGATGAAGCGTGCCAGGAAGTCCACTGGCATCAAGTCGAAGTTCCCTTCCATTCGAGGGACCATGCCCAGCTGCAGCGACCCCTTGAGCATCAGCATCAAACGATTTTTATGGGGTTGGCAGACGCCATTCTGACTGTTGAAGCTGATATTCCCCGGCCGGTGAATATTCACCCAGGCCCCCTGTTCGACGGCTCGCCCCAATAATCGCTCGGCCACCCATTTCGAGAGGTTGTAGCCATTTTTTACATAGAGCGGCAATGCGTGGCTGGCGGGGGCTTCGAGCACATACCGATCAGTGTCGATGCTACTGCAGGCGGACAGCGTAGAAATGAAATTGAAGACTTTCTTACAGTGGGTCTCGCAAAGGCGCAGGCATTCAAACACCGGCTCGACGTTCTCCTTGGCGAGTGCTGTGTAGTCCATCACATGATTGACCTGCGCCGCGTTGTGCACAAGCACGCCATGATGACGGGCGATGTGCTCGTACGCCTCACAGGACAGGCCCATGCGTGGTTGACGCAGGTCTGCGGCGTACACCTGCACTCGGCTCAGGTCCAACCGTTCCAGGCGGTATTCACGCAACGCCTGAGTGAACCGGTCCGCCGCTGACTGGCCCGGAAGGGCCCGAACCAGGCACGCGACTTCTTTCGCCCCGTCAGCCAGCAAGGCCTGGACGATATGCACCCCTACAAAGCTGTTGGCCCCCGTGACAATCGCCTTGCTGGGATCGCCGGCGCGGGCCTCAGGCAGTACCTTGAGGTCCAGGGGTCGAGATGCATCTTTTTTCATCTGGTTAAACGGCGTGTCGGGCAGCGCCCCACCTTCGATCTGTAAGGCCAGCGCACGAATCGTCGGAGCCTTGAAAAACTGGCTCAATGACAGGCTGCAGCCAAACTGCCCGCGCAGGCGCAATAGTAAGGTCGACAGCAGGATCGAATGGCCACCCAGGTCGAAAAAACTGTCGTCGATCGACACGTCACCGGCAGACAGCTCTAATAACTCAGCCCAAAGGTCCACCAATTGCGCCTGGATTGGTGTGCTGCAACGAATTGCCTTCTGCGCGCGGATGTTCGGCGTCGCCCGCAACGCCTTGCGATCAATCTTGCCGTTGCTCGAAGAGGGGAGGCTCGGCAGCTCGCTCCAGGCGATGGGTTGCATATGCTCAGGCAGCCACTGCCGGGCATGTTCTTTCAGGCTGGCCAGTGTGGCGCCGGGTTCGGGCTGAGCGGCAAAGCCAATGATTCTGCATGCCTTATCAATCACCACTGCTACCTGGCGAAACAGCCGACTGCTGCGCAGGCACTGCTCGATTTCCTGAGGCTCGACTCGAAAACCGCGGATCTTGACCTGATCATCCCGTCGGCCGCCCAACTCGATACCGTCTGGTGTCCATTTCGCCAGGTCGCCACTGCGGTAAGCCAGCAGCCCTTGTCCATTGGGCAACGTCAGCGTGACGAATGGGGAGTCGGCCTGCGTTGGTCCGTTCAGATAGCCCTGGCCGACCCCCGGACCTGCGATGTACAGGTCACCCATCACTTGCTCATCCACCGGCTGCAAGTGGTCGTCAAGAATCAAGACCTGACTGTTGGCAATGGGCAGACCAATGTTGCGATTGCTGTCACCGAGCCGAAACGTCCGATGGGTTGCCAGTACCGTGGCTTCGGTGGGGCCATAGAAATTGTGCAACTGGCATCGGCCTGCCAGTCGCTCGATCACGTAGGGCTCGCAGAAATCGCCGCCGGTGAGCAGGTGGCAGAGGCCCAGAGGCTGATCCAGCGGCAGGATACTGAGCAGTGCCGGTGGCAGAAAAGCATGGGTGATTCGCTGCAGGCGGATCAACTCGACCAATTGCTGAGGATCGTGACGTTGGTCTGCGCTGGGGACAATCAGCTCTGCGCCTGCAATCAAGGCGGGGAAAATATCGATTAGCGATGAATCAAAGCTCAGCGGTGAAAATTGCAGCACGCGACTCGTATCATCCAGCGCCACGCAGCTACTGAGCCAGGCAGTGAAATGCGCCAGATTATATTGGCTGAGCAACACCCCCTTGGGTTGCCCGGTGGTGCCGGAGGTGAAAAGTGCCATGCACGGCGCATCGGCATGGGGACGATGACGCATCAGCGGTTGAGTCGGGTCGATGTCGTGTGAGACAAGCGTACTCACATCAATTGAAACGAAATGATCGCGCAACGGATGCACGCCATTGGCAAGTAATAGACAGGTGCCTGCGCTTGTCAGCATGCTGTGCTGGCGTTTTACCGGATGATCCGGAGACAGCGGCAGATACACCGCGCCGCATCCCAGCACCGCCAGAATGCTCGCGTAGAGCTCGATAGACTTTTCCAGGCACACACCCACCACCGGTGGTGGTTCGATGCTCTCCAGCAGGGGCAGCAAGCGTTGCTGAATCGCCATGGCTTTTTCCTGAAGTTGGCGATAAGTCACCGCGCCTCCCGCAATATTCAGCGCTGTGCGATTGGCGAAGACCCCAAGGCTGGCCTGCAGGCGTTCGATCATGGGCACCTGTGCCGCGCGAAGCAGCGCGGGGTCTGCCGTACGATTGAATCGATGCATGAACGCCAGTGCCTCCAGCCTTTGCAAGCCCTGTTCGGGCGAGGTGTCGGAGTGGGGCATTGCACAGAAAAAACCGGGGTCTCTTGAGAATCCGCTGACCAACGACGCTGCCCATTCCACCAAGGCGTTTTCCGCGCGACGGCGCAACCGCTGGCCGTTGCCGCTGGGTTCATCGGCAACGTCGTGCACAGCCAACAGGCGCCTCTCGCGGTCGTAGCAGCGGAACTGAAGTCCGGGCAGCCCCTGGTCGGTCAGAGGACCAATGCCCACGCGCAGGCTCATCCAGGGAGCATCGGTGAGGGCTGACGATGGCTGACTACCGTCCTCGATCACCAGATCGACCAACTCCGTCCCGGCCGTATGCCCGTATTGTTCCAGCACGAGCTTGAGGTCCCGCAGCGCCTGGCTGGCTCCCCGGCATTCAATCGTCAAGCGCTTCATGCCAACCTCCCCGACGCGGGCAGGTAGCTGTCCAGGGCGCGTGCCACGCCAGGCGTGTGCAGTACGCCGCTGTGGTGCAGGAAGCTCATGATGTTGCCAACCAGCGGATGCTGGCGGGTGACGGGAAAGTCCAACGCAACGATTTCATCATCCAGCGCCAGGCGAATATCGGCACTGATATCCAGGTGTTCGATCAACTGCAGGTCGAAGCTTTTCTGTAGGTCGTTGGTCAGGTAATGGGCCAGGAACGTAGGTAGCACAGCGGCAATGCTGTCGCGATCCTCCGCGCTCGCCGACTGCCAATAGATGCGCACCAACTGTGTCCAGAACTGTGCATGGCGCCCCTCATCAGACAGGTGATCGGCCATAAAGCCGCGCACGGACGACTTGACACTGTCGTCCTTGGAAAAGGCCGCCACATCATGGGTGACGGTGTTTTCGGCGATGGCCACGACGATCAACTCAACCGCATCGCGCAAGTGCTCTGGTGCCTGCGCCTGAGCTGCCGGCAAGGCGCGGCTCAGTTCGATCTGCCCAGGGAGGTCGAGTGGCTGGATACCGGTCAACTCCACGGCTTGCTGCAGGAAGTCCAGTGCTACCAACGCGTGGTAATCCTCATCCACCACGACGGTCATCGCGTCGTAGCGGCAGGCCAGAGGGAGAGGCAGCGAGAAGCGATTCTTGGCAATACTGCGGGCAGTCTTATCGACGATCTCGGTTTCGAAAACCACGATGTCATGGATGAATCGATAAAAACTTTGCGCCAGTACGAAATTGCGCCACTGCGGGCAGTGCTCGAGAAAGGTTGCACTCAGTACCAGCGGCTGGCGATACAGGGGAAAGATCAGTTTGTCGTCGTTTTCCAACAGTCGGCGCGGGCGAGTGCGAATGGTTGCGCGACGCTCCCAGTCTTCGGCGAATGAGCGGTACTCGATAACGCTCATGGATGAACCTCTTGCATTGAGGTCTGTACGTCATCCCAGAAGGTTATGCGGCTTTCCAGGACCTCAAGGGCAATGCTATAGGCTTGTTGCCGGCGAACCGGGTCTGCACCGATCAGGCGCTGGAGCACTTGTTCCGCCGCCGGGCCATGCTCCTGGCCATCCAGCTCGATATGACGGTTGAGGTAGTGACACAAAGTGGTCGCCTGGCGAGCAATCAAGGCGCTGCTGCACAGAAGACGCTCGAACATCGATGCAATGACGTCCTCACGACCATGCAGAAAAGCTGCCGCCACGCAGTGAGTGGGGGCGCTGAGTGCGATCTGCCATGTGCTGTCGACGAAGCGGGGTACACCGGGGGGCGCACCGATCATTTGCAGCGCTGCACTCACTTCCACTCCCTGATGTTGCAGGTCAATGAAATGTGTGATGACGCGGGTGTTGGCGCCCACTTCCGCCATGGCGTCCAGGTACAGCTCAAAGTGACTGCAATGGCCTCGCGTCGGGTGATCATCCGACTCCTCGGCCAGTACGATTTCATTGATCAGGCGTGCGGCCTTCGGATCAGTGGGCGGAAGCCAGGGGATCTGGGTACAGGTAAGATCTTGTTGCAGGCGTTTGGTCAGGGTCATGAAGTCCCAGACCGCAAATACATGGCTCTCCATGAAGTGTTGCAGTTTGCCAAGCGACGTTATTTCTGCAAATAACGGATGGTTGCACAGTTGTAGTTTTTTTTGTTCAAGCAAATGATGATGCATGGTTGACGCCTATAAAATTGTTGCGACTGCTCTAGTTGCAGTGATGGAGTTTTGTAGTTGTTAATAGAAGATTGATTTAACGGGTAGCCACGCGACAAACGCGGGTTCAAGACGCGACCGGCTGATTTAAAAGTTTATGGAGTTGGCGGGTGATAATAAACTGTTTAAACGTTTGGATGAGCTTGTAAATGTATTAAATGTTTTTTCTAGAAAAAGCGTCCGAGAGAAATAGTTGTTTTAAGTGTGAGAGATTTCTTTATATAAAGCTGATTATTAAGACTGGCGAGTTGTTTAAAGCGTCACCTGCGCGGACGTTTCCTGACAAGGAAAGATGCCGCGCGGTGTAAAGGCTAAAAGAGAACTGCGAACGCCTTACGACGCGCCTGCTTTATCTGCAGTTTCCAGGCCATTGAGGTATGTATTGATGACCTCCATGCCGCGCATCAGGTGATTACGCAATGTCAGGATGCTCTCGTCGATTTTTTTCTGCACCACCAGGCTGAGCAGTTCGCGGTGGTCTTCCTGTGACGTCTCGCCCAGTCCCATTGCCTCGAGGTTGAAGCGCAGAAAGCGCTCTTCCTCATTCAGCCCATGCTCCACCAGTTTCAGCAAGCGATGGTTAGGCGCCTTGCCATACAAGACCATGTGAAACAGCCGATTGAGGCGGCCAATCTCGCTGTAGTCTTTCTCAGACTCCAGCGCATGGATACAGGCCTCTGCCTCGGCAATATCAGCCTCAGTGAGCAATGGGATCGACAAGCGCAGAGCCTCGGACTCCAACAGCATGCGCAGGGCATAGGTCTCTGCTGAATTGTCCTCGATCAATGGGGCGACCACCGCACCCTTGTGGGTCACCACATGCAGCAGCGATTGTGCTTCCAACTGGCGCAAGGCTTCGCGTACCGGCATGCGGCTGACGCCGAACAAGCTGGCGAGCTCCTGCTGGCGCATGGCGGTGCCACAGGGCAACCGCCCATCGAGAATGGCGTTGCGCAACGTTTCTTCAATAACGGCGCGGGCAAGATGAGCGGGAATAGGCCCGCTGACCTTGATGCTGCTTAAAGGGTTCGGCTTTGGCGTCACGGTTACGCTGGCCTCCTTTGTTGAATATAAAGTATGTTTATTGGATCCAATGCACACTAGAGATGGCCCAAGCGCTTGTCAAACAGCCAAAGTTTCCGTTTGTAAGGGCTTACAGCGTGTATTTTGCGCATCTCACGGGAGGCGGTTATAAAGTCGCTCTCCGATCGATGATCTCACTATGCCATTGTTTTTTCCGAGGCGAAGCTTCACCATCCCTGAAATTCCGTCTCTCTTCATGGACTGAACGCCTTGGCGGTAAGTTTTATTCCCTATCGAGTTCTTTGCTGGTTTTTATCAGCGATCTTATTGGCCGGCCTGATGCTTGGCGGGCTGCATGCCGATTGGGATTTCTCGCAGATCAGCCGCAAGGCCAGTGCCCTGTATGGCCCACTGGGCGAAGGCCAGCAGCGTATTGACGCCTGGCAGCGGCTGTTGGCCAGCCAAAAGCAGGTCAGCGAACAAGAACAGCTCAAGGTCGTTAACCTGTTTTTCAACAAACAAATGACCTACGTGGAAGACATCGATCTCTGGCACGCGGTCGATTATTGGGAGACACCCATCGAAGGCCTCTGGAAGGGTGCCGGTGACTGCGAAGACTACGCCATCGCCAAGTATTTCAGTTTGCGTCACCTGGGTGTGTCCAGCGACAAATTGCGCATTACCTACGTCAAGGCCTTGCGTCAGAATCGCGCGCACATGGTCTTGACCTACTATTCGACCCCCGACGCGATCCCGCTGGTGCTTGACAGCCTGATGGATGAAATCCTGCCCGCAACCCGCCGTACCGATTTGATCCCGGTGTATTCATTCAACGCCGAGGGCCTGTACCTGCCCGGTGCCAAGGGCAACAAGAAGGTCGGCGATACCAAACGCTTGTCGCGCTGGCAGGATGTGTTGAGAAAAATGCGTGCGGAAGGCTTTCCAGCCGAGCCTGCCAACTAGGAGTAACTGATCGGATGTCTCTGTTCAAACAGCTATTGATCGCAATCTGTCTGTTCCTGGTGGTCGCCTTCAGCGGCAGCTTCATGGTCAGCCTGGAAAGTTCGCGCACGCAATACGTCAACCAGTTGCGCTCCCATGCGCAGGATGCCGCGACGGCGCTGGCGCTGTCGCTTACCCCCAATATCGATGACCCGGCCATGGTGGAGCTGCTGGTCAGCTCGATCTTCGACAGCGGTTACTACGCCAGCATCCGGGTGGTGGACCTGGCCACGGACAAAACCATCGTCGAACGCAGCGGCATACCCGACAACAACGGCGTGCCCAACTGGTTTGTTAAATTGATCGGCCTGGAGCCGGCCGGTGGGGATGCGCTGGTGAGCCGCGGTTGGGAGCAGGCGGCGCGCGTCGAAGTGGTCAGCCATCCGATGTTCGCCCTGGCCAAACTCTGGCAGAGCGCCTTGGGCAGTCTTGGCTGGTTGCTGATGTGCGGCGCGGTCAGCGTGGTGCTTGGCGGGTTGCTGCTGCGCCGCCAATTGAAGCCGTTGGACTACATGGTCAAACAGTCCCACGCGATTGCCCGCCGAGAATTCCTCAGCCTGCCCGACCTGCCGCGCACGCCGGAACTGCGCCGGGTAGTGCAGGCAATGAATCAAATGGTGGAAAAGCTCAAGGCACTGTTCCAGGAGCAGGCCGAGCGCAGCGAAAAGCTGCGCACCGAATCCTATCAGGACAACCTCACCGGTCTGGCCAACCGGCGTTACTTCGAGATGCAGCTCAACGCCCGTGTCAGCAATCCCGAAGAAACCAACTCCGGCTACCTGCTGGTGTTGCGCGTCAAGGACCTGGCCGGCCTCAATCAGCGCCTGGGAGGCCAGCGTACCGACCAGCTGCTGCAAGCGGTCGGCGAACAGCTGTTGCGCCAGTGCGAGCCGTACCCGGAAACCCACAACCTCGTGACCCGTATCCGTGGCGGCGAATTCGCGGTGCTGGCGCCTGGGCTGACGCGAGAAGAAGCGCTGCAATTGGCGCAGAGCCTGGAAAGCACCTTGCTCAGCCTGCAGGCTACCGGCGCCAGCGACGTCGCGCCCGTGGCCTATATCGGCCTGGCACCGTTCAACCATGGCGATGCGCCGCAGGCGCTGCTGACCCGCGCCGACCAGGCCCTGGCGCAAGCCGAAGCCCAGGGTGACAGCACTTGGGTGTGCCTCGATCACAGTGCTACCGCCAAAGTCGGCGACGATCACCACGCCTGGCACACGCTGTTGGACCAGGCGCTGACCCAGCAGCGCTTCGAGCTGTACTTCCAGCCGGTTGTCTCCAGCCAGGACCCGCAACTGGTCTTGCACTACAAAGTACTGTCGCGCTTGCACGACGTTGACGGCCATACCCTACCCGCCGGGCGTTTCCTGCCGTGGCTTGAGCGTTTCGGCTGGTCGGCCCGCCTGGACCGCTTGATGCTGGAGCAAGTGCTTGAACAGATGACCAGCCACAGCCATAACCTGGCGCTGAACCTCTCAGCCGCGACTTTGCAGGACCCCCAGGCCCTGCAGCGCATTTATGACCTGCTGCGCCAGCACAGCAACCTCGGCCCGCGCCTCACCCTGGAAATCGGTGAAGAGCAACTGCCGGAGCAGCCTGTGCTGGAACAGATGACCCAGCGCCTGCGCGAACTGGGCTTCTCCCTGAGCCTCCAGCGTTTCGGTGGACGATTCAGCATGATCGGCAACCTGGCCCGCCTGGGCCTGGCGTACCTGAAAATCGACGGCAGCTACATCCGCGCCATCGACCAGGAAAGCGACAAGCGCCTGTTTATCGAAGCCATCCAGCGCGCGGCCCACAGCATCGACCTGCCGCTGATTGCCGAGCGTGTGGAGACCGAGGGTGAGCTGAAGGTGATTCGCGAGATGGGGATTTTTGGTGTGCAGGGCCAGTTGTTCGGCGAACCGGCGCCCTGGAAATAACACAGAACACATGTGGGAGGGGGCTTGCCGTAATGCCAGTCAGTTAAGCGAACGAAATGCTTAAAGCAGTGAAGATCAAATGTGGGAGGGGGCTTGCCCCCGATGACGTCGGCCCAGCAAACACTGACGTTGGTTGACCCACCGCTATCGGGGGCAAGCCCCCTCCCACATTTGGATTCGGTTCGGCTTCAGGCTCAGATAAGCCCTTTCTCATCATCATTGATCAACTGACTCAACCCACCCAACGCTTCCCGCGCCTGGTTACGGTCCATCAATTTGGCCTGGGCCGCGGGCGGCAGGTCCGTCACGCTGATAACGCCCTTGCGGGTGAGTACCTGGATCAAGTCGTCCAGTACCCGGATCATCTCCAGGTCACTCTGCTTGAGTTGGGCCAGGCTGGTTTCGACCACTTCGTTGGCGTACCAGGCCTGGATCTCATGGTGATCGGCCGGCAGTGTTTCGGTGGATTCGGCAAAGGCGGCGGCCTCTACGCGACTCAACGCGCCCTGCGCATCACGTTGCACGTAAAACATAAGAATCCCTCTAAAATGAGCCACACACTTTCAGGCCCATGGCTGGCCGGGTGTTGATAAGCGCGAGTATGCGATGCAACCGGCCGCCAGGGCCAGCAACGTATCACCCAGATAAATCGGCCGCCTCGAGGGCGGCCGATACACTCAAGCTTAGGCGGTATGATCGACCTTGATGGTCGGGTCGGCACCGCTGATCAGAGAGTTGATGCTGGTATGGGACCAATCGTTGCCTTCCAGCTTGATGGTCACATCCGCATTGGCCACGCCGCCAGCGGTGTTGAGCTTGCCTTCACTGCTCACTTGCAGGGTCGACACGCCTTCTACCGTGGTGATCTTGAGGTAGTTGTCGATGGTGCTGTCCGTCTCGCCTTTGAGCAAGTCGCGCAGGTCAATCCGATCACCTTCCGAGGCCTTGAAGTCCTTGATCACATCGTTGCCGATGTCACCGGCCTTCCACACGAAGGTATCGGCACCCAAACCGCCGATCAGGATGTCGTTGCCCTGGCCGCCGATCAACGTGTCGTTACCGGTGCCGCCCAAGAGGATGTCATTGCCCTTGCCGCCGTCCAGCACGTCGTTGCCGCCCTGGCCGAACAGAATGTCATCGCCGCCGCCGCCCAGCAGCGTGTCATTGCCGTCCTTGGCGCCGGATACGTCGAAGTCCGCGTAATGCTCGGTGACGTACTGGTGCACGTTCGAGGTGGTGACCGACGCGACGGCCATACCGGTTTTCTGTGCCACAAAGGCCTGCAGGGCGTTGTAACCCTCACCGGTCACCCCGCTGAAGCTCACCAGGTCGCCAAACAGAATGTCATTGCCATCGCCACCGCTGACGGTGTCCGCGCCTGGCAGCGTTGCCTCGGTGTGGCCGAGGATGGCATTGGCCAGGTCCTTCGGATCGATGTTGCTCTGTGGCTTGCCATCGCTGTCGTACGGCTTCAAATCAGTGAGGCTGACATCGCCGTTGATGCCGATAGCCTCCACGTGCGACAGCCCGCCCAGGAGCGCAAAGGCGCTCTTGGAATTGGCCACTGTTGCCGTGTCGGTGCCGTTGCCGCGACCGTCAAGATTGGACAATTCATAGGTGCCGTCACCCTGGGCGCGAACCGTGCCCAGGTTGTTCGCCGTCCACCAGAAGCCGTTCCAGGTCTGCAGTTGAGCGGCACCCGAGGTGTCGATGCTGAAGTAGTGGGTGTTATCCAGATACTTGCCGACCGAAGTCCCGGGCGTGTAGTTGACGGTCGTCACCACATCATCGAACTTGACGTTGCCGTAGAGCGTCAGGTTGGTCTGCTCGCCGCTCTGGTAGAACGTCGGCTGGCCGTCGGTGATGAAGTACGTCAGGTTGGTCGCACCGGTATTTTTGGTCGCCAGGTCGCTCTGGAAGAAGTTGGCGGTGGTCTTGAACACGTCTTCATAGTTGGTGCCGCCTTCCGACACCATCGAATCCAGCACTGCCTTGAGCTGCGTCAGCGCGTTGGGGGTGTTGAGGTTGATCGCAATCGACTTGTTCACCTGGCTATCGAAGTCGGCCAGGAAGATATTCACCGTGCCCGACGTGTTGGCGCCCAGGCTGTTCTTGAGCGAGTTGAACACAGTGGTCAACGACGCCTTCGCCGCATCGATCGACGCCGAGCTCATGCTGCCGGAGCTGTCGACCATAAAGGCAATGTTGTAGTTCTTGCCCTGCACCACGTTCAGGCCACCGATATCGGCCACAACAATGTCGTTGCCATCGGTGCCGATGATCGAGTCGCTGCCCGACGTGCCGGTGACCGAACTGTAGATTGCGGGGTAGACGGTTACCGGTAATTGCGCGGTGGTGCTCGCCGACCCACCGATGCTCTCGGTAGACGTCGAGGTGACCGTAAGGTTGAACTGGCCGCTGTAATAGGTCGGCGGCTTGATGGTCAAGGTGCCCAAGTCCCAACCGTTGACGTTGACTTCGCCCACGGCCTTGGTCGCGGTGAAGGTATGGCCCGACGCATCGGTCAGCACCGAGCCTGCCGGGATACCACCGATCTTCACGCTCAGGGTTTCCGAACCGTCGGTATCGGTCAGCGCGGTGGTGACCTTGGACAGTTTGACGCTGCCGTTTTCCAGGCCTTCGTTGAGCTTGTAGCCCAGGTAATAACCATCACCATTGCTGCCATGCAGATCGGATACGGTGACGCCGGCGTTGGTCAGGTCAGTGATGCCGGTGTAAAGCGGCACGGTGCTGGTGCTCAGGTTCTGCACCGCCCCGCCGTTGATCGACAGGTTGACGTCAAAGCTGCCAGGCCCCGCTTGGTTGGCCTGGTAGATCTCAAGGCTGTAATAGCCGCTGACCATTGGCGTGAACGAGCCGCTGAATTTGCCGCTGTTGGTGCCCCACAGCCCGCTGGCAATGTCTTTGCCGCCGACGTTGACCACCACGCTGTCATCGGCGATGCCGCTGAAGGTGTAGCTCTTGCCGGCTTCCATGTAGATCAGGCCGGAGATCTTGGAACCAGAGCCGGCGTTGACGTTGTCGACGGACTCGACGTTGGTCACCACAGAAGTGTTGTTCGGTGTGCCTGCATTGTCGATGGCTTTTTTCAGTACGTCGGGCGCAGCGCCGTTGCCGCTGTTGCCGAGGTTGGCAATGCTGTTCCAGCCCTGTTTCACCAGGCCGGTCGAGGTGACGTTGTTATCTGCCACGTTCAATGTCGGTGCATCGGCCACCGGGGTGATATCGACTTTCACCGTGGCGCTGCTGCCCAGGTCCTTGCCGTCGGTGGGCTGGAATTTGAACTGTGCGTAATCAGCCTGCTTGTTACCGATACCGGTGCCGCCATAACCGTCTGCGCCGGACTCGTTGGCCTTGGGCATAAAGCGCAACTGCCCGCCATCGATCTGGGCTTTGGTAAAGGTCTGGCCGCTGGTCACGTTGGTCCAGGTGGTGCCGTCGGCCGCCAGGTATTGCAGCTTGCCGGCCACCGGCAGGTCGGTGATTTTCACGCCGAGGCTGGCTTGTGACGAGTCCACGTCGGTCACGCCGAAGTTGGCCCAGGTCAGCGCGAGCGCAGTGTCTTCAGTACCGGTTACGGCCCCGCCCGTTGCTACAGGTGCATCGTTGACGGCCACCACGTTGACGGTGGTGGTGGCGACGTTGGAGTAGTTGCCGCCGTCGGTCACCGTCACGGTAATGGTGCGCGGCGTGGTGCTTGGGTCGTGGCTGCTGTTGGTGAACGTGATGTTCTGGATACGCTGCATGTAGTCAGCCAGCGTCGCGCTGCCCGACAACGTCAGGGTGATGACGCCCGTCTGGTTATTGGTGCTGACGCTGATGCCATTGACGTTGTTGCCCAGGTTCAAGGCATCACCGGCTTGCGCGTTGGTCAGGGTGACCGTTGCACCGGTCAGCAGTGTGCTGTCCGGGTCGGTGATCCTGATATCGGTGTCGGCAATCGACACACCCGGTCCGGCGGTGCCTTCGGTGAAGGTGGTCTTGTAATCGTTGCCGCTGGCGCCGCTGGAATTGTTGGCGTCCAGGTCGATGACCGGTGGCGCATCGTTGTCGAGGATGTCGGTACTGACGGTGCCCTTGTCGATCACCAGGTTCTCGAAATTGCCGCCGGTGGTCTTGTCGATGGTGATGATGATTTTTTCCGTCGGCTCGGTGATTCTGTCGTCCAGCGTGCGGATATCAAACGGCACGCTGCTGGCGCCGGCCGGAATCTTCACGGTGTACACACCATTGAAATCCGAGCCGTCGGTGGCCGTGCCGCTGTACTTGAGCGTGACGGTCACATCGGTTTGCGCCGGGTTGCTCAAGTTCAGCGTGTAATGCGCGGTGCCGCCTTCAGTCACCGATGCGTCGCCGCTGAGGCTGAGGGTGGTGTTGGTGACCACATCCGTGACTTTGGTGACCACGGTGCTGCCATCCACCATCAAGTGCTCGTACTTGTCGCCGCCGCTGACGACGCCGCTGATTTTGGCCGTGACGTCACTGGCGCCGACATAGGCATCGTTAGGCGCGGTGGCCGTGGTGAAATTGCTCGACTTGCCGTTGCCGATGGTAATGGTCGAGCCATTATCCAGCTTCACCACCAGGTCGGAACCGAGGTTGGTGACTGCCGCGCCGTTCTTGTCGACCAGCGACGCGGTGTAGACAATCTGCCCGCCCTCGCTGACCGAGCCGGTGGCCTTGAGCATCACGGTCACATCGTCGATGGTGTCGTTGATCGTGGTGGTCGCGCCGCCCGGGGTGACGGTCACACCCTCGAAATTACCGCCGGTGGTGCCGGTGATCTTGACGGTCTGAGTGCTCTTGTCGATGAACACGTCATCGCTTGGTGCCGCAACCGTCACCGTGCCCACGGTCGCACCCTGCTTGATGGTGATGCTGGAACCGTTGTCCAACTGCACCACCATGTCGCTGCCGGCCTTGTTGCTCAGGGTCGCGGTGTAGGTGATCTGGCCACCTTCGTTGACGGCGCTTGGCGCGGTCAGCGTGACGCTGGTCAGGTCGGTGCTGCCAGGGGTGTCGGTCACGATGGTATTGACCGTTGTGGTGCCTGGCACCAGGTTTTCGAAGTGCTCGCCACCGGTCACGGTTTTGATGGCGGTCGTGACGGTTTGATCGCCTTTATAAACGTCGTTTGGTGCCACGGTGGTGACCGTGCCGCTGGATTGGTTCACGCCGATGGTGATGGTTTTGCCGTTATCCAGGGTGACCGTCAGCGGATTGGTGATGTTGGTCACCGGCACGCCGTTCTTATCCACAAGGCTGGCGGTGTAGACGATGTTGCCGCCTTCGCCGACGGTGGTGGTGGCGGTCAGGACTACGTCGACTTTATCGATGGTGTCGTTGATCGTGGTGCTCGCACCGTTGCCTGCAACTTCCAGCTTCTCGAAGTTGCCGCCCGTTGCGTCGGTAATTTTGATCGTCTGAGTGCTCTTGTCGATGAACACGTCATCGCTTGGAGCAGGGACGGTGACGGTGCCGACAGTGTCGCCGGCCTTGATGGTGATCGACGAGCCGTTGTCCAGTTTCAGCGTGACGTCGCTGCCCGCTTTGTTAGAGAGCGTAGCGGTGTAAGTGATCTGGCCACCTTCGTTGACGGCAGTTGGCGCGGTCAGCGTGACGGTAGTGGTATCAGCAGTGCCTGGGGTATCGGTAACAGTGGTGTTAACCGCTGTGGTACCTGGCACCAGGTTTTCGAAATGCTCGCCACCGGTCACGGTTTTGATGGCGGTCGTGACGGTTTGATCGCCTTTGTAGACGTCATTCGGTGCCACGGCGGTGACCGTGCCGCTGGATTGGTTCACGCCGATGGTGATGGTTTTGCCGTTATCCAGGGTGACCGTCAGCGGGTTAGTGATGTTGGTCACCGGCGCGCCGTTTTTATCCACAAGGCTGGCTGTGTAGACGATGTTGCCGCCTTCGCCGACGGTGGAGGTAGCGGTCAGAACTACATCGACCTTGTCGATGGTGTCATTGATCGTGGTGGTTGCGCCGTTGCCGGCAACTTCCAGTTTCTCAAAGTTGCCGCCCGTTGCGTCGGTAATCTTGACCGTCTGAGTGCTCTTATCGATGAACACGTCATCGCTTGGCGCTGGGACGGTCACTGTGCCAACGGTATCGCCGGCTTTGATGGTGATTGATGAGCCGTTATCAAGTTTCAGAGTGACGTCAGTACCGGCCTTGTTGCTCAAGGTCGCGGTGTAAGTGATCTGCCCACCTTCGTTAACAGCATTTGGTGCGGTCAGCGTGACAGTCGTAGTGTTGTCAGTACCTGGTGTATCAGTCACGGTTGTAGTGACTTTGTCGGTACCTGGAACGAGGTTTTCGAAGTGCTCGCCGCCAGTAACGCCTTTGATCGCGGTCGTAACGGTTTGATCGCCTTTGTAGACATCATCCGGTGCAACAACCGAAACGCTGGCGCTCGATTGGTTTACACCGATAGTGATGCTTTGGCCGTTATCGAGTGTGACGGTCAGCGGATTGGTGATGTTGGTTACCGGCGCACCGTTTTTATCCACAAGGCTGGCGGTGTAGACGATGTTGCCGCCTTCGCCGACGGTGGTGGTGGCGGTCAGGACTACGTCGACTTTATCGATGGTGTCGTTGATCGTTGTCGTTGCGCCGTTGCCTGCAACTTCCAGTTTTTCGAAGTTGCCGCCAGTGGTTTCGGTGATCTGAACGGTCTTAGTGCTCTTGTCGATAAACACGTCATCGCTCGGCGCAGGCACGGTCACAGTGCCGACGGTATCGCCGGCTTTGATGGTGATTGATGAGCCGTTATCAAGTTTCAGAGTGACGTCAGTACCGGCCTTGTTGCTCAAGGTCGCGGTGTACGTGATTTGCCCACCTTCGTTAACAGCATTTGGTGCGGTCAGCGTGACAGTCGTAGTGTTGTCAGTACCTGGTGTATCAGTCACGGTTGTAGTGACTTTGTCGGTACCTGGAACGAGGTTTTCGAAGTGCTCGCCGCCAGTAACGCCTTTGATCGCGGTCGTAACGGTTTGATCGCCTTTGTAGACATCATCCGGTGCAACAACCGAAACGCTGGCGCTCGATTGGTTTACACCGATAGTGATGCTTTGGCCGTTATCGAGTGTGACGGTCAGCGGATTGGTGATGTTGGTTACCGGCGCACCGTTTTTATCCACAAGGCTGGCGGTGTAGACGATGTCGCCGCCTTCGCCGACGGTGGAGGTAGCGGTCAGAACTACATCGACCTTGTCGATGGTGTCATTGATCGTGGTGGTTGCGCCGTTGCCCGCAACTTCCAATTTCTCAAAATTGCCGCCCGTTGCGTCGGTAATCTTGACCGTCTGAGTGCTCTTGTCGATGAATACATCGTCGCTCGGCGCAGGGACGGTCACTGTGCCGACGGTGTCGCCGGCTTTGATCGTGATGCTCGAGCCGTTATCCAACTTAAGCGTGACGTCGCTGCCTGCTTTGTTGGAGAGCGTAGCGGTGTACGTGATCTGGCCACCTTCGTTCGCCTGGGCCGGAGCCGTCAGAGTGACAGTAGTGGTGTTATCAGTGCCCGGTGTATCAGTAACGGTGGTATTGACGGGCGTAGTGCCTGGCACCAGATTTTCGAAGTGCTCGCCACCAGTGACAGTCTTGATAGCAGTGGTGACGGTCTGATCACCTTTGTAGACGTCATCCGGTGCAATAACCGAAACGCTGGCGCTCGATTGGTTAACACCGATAGTGATGCTTTGGCCGTTATCGAGTGTGACGGTCAGCGGGTTGGTGGTGTTGGTCACCGGCGCGCCGTTCTTATCCACAAGGCTTGCGGTGTAAACGATGTTGCCACCTTCGCCGACGGTGGTGGTGGCGGTCAGGACCACATCGACCTTGTCGATCGTGTCGTTGATCGTTGTCGTTGCGCCATTGCCTGCAACTTCCAATTTTTCGAAGTTGCCGCCAGTGGTTTCAGTAATCTGAACGGTCTTAGTGCTCTTGTCGATAAACACGTCATCGCTTGGAGCAGGCACGGTCACAGTGCCGACGGTATCGCCGGCCTTGATGGTGATGTTCGAACCGTTATCGAGTTTCAGCGTGACGTCAGTACCGGCCTTATTACTTAAGGTCGCGGTGTACGTGATCTGACCACCTTCGTTCGCCTGGGCCGGAGCTGTCAGGGTAACGGTGGTGGTGTTGTCGGTGCCCGGCGTATCAGTAACGGTGGTGTTAACCGGCGTGGTGCCAGGCACGAGGTTCTCAAAGTGCTCGCCGCCAGTGACAGTCTTGATAGCAGTGGTGACGGTTTGATCGCCTTTGTACACATCATCCGGCGCAACAACCGAAACGCTGGCGCTCGATTGATTTACACCGATGGTGATGCTCTGGCCGTTATCCAAGGTGACGGTCAACGGATTGGTGATGTTGGTCACCGGCGCGCCGTTTTTATCCACAAGGCTGGCGGTGTAAACGATGTTGCCGCCTTCGCCGACGGTGGTGGTTGCGGTCAGT
This sequence comes from Pseudomonas orientalis, assembly GCF_022807995.1. NCBI lineage: Bacteria > Pseudomonadati > Pseudomonadota > Gammaproteobacteria > Pseudomonadales > Pseudomonadaceae > Pseudomonas > Pseudomonas orientalis. The sequence continues at coordinate 144,522 of NZ_CP094351.1, forward strand.
ACAACGTCGACCTTGTCGATGGTGTCGTTGATCGCGGTAGTTGCGCCGTTGCCGGCAACTTCCAATTTCTCAAAATTGCCGCCCGTTGCGTCGGTAATCTTGACCGTCTGAGTGCTCTTATCGATAAACACGTCATCGCTTGGAGCAGGCACGGTCACGGTGCCGATAGTTTCACCGGCTTTGATGGTGATGTTCGAACCGTTATCCAGTTTCAGCGTGACGTCAGTACCGGCCTTGTTGCTCAAGGTCGCGGTGTAGGTGATCTGGCCACCTTCGTTAACGGCACTTGGTGCGGTCAGCGTGACGGTAGTGGTGTTGTCGGTGCCCGGCGTATCAGTAACGGTGGTGTTAACCGGCGTGGTGCCAGGCACGAGGTTCTCAAAGTGCTCGCCGCCAGTGACAGTCTTGATAGCAGTGGTGACGGTTTGATCGCCTTTGTACACATCATCCGGCGCAACAACCGAAACACTGGCGCTCGATTGGTTTACACCGATAGTGATGCTCTGTCCGTTATCCAGCGTCACGGTCAGCGGGTTGGTGATGTTAGTCACCGGCGCACCGTTCTTATCCACAAGGCTGGCGGTGTAGACGATGTTGCCGCTTTCACCGACGGTAGTGGTGGCGGTCAGGACCACATCGACCTTGTCGATGGTGTCGTTGATCGTGGTGGTCGCACCGTTGCCCGCAACTTCCAACTTCTCAAAGTTGCCGCCCGTTGCGTCGGTAATCTTGACCGTCTGAGTGCTCTTGTCGATGAATACGTCATCGCTTGGCGCAGGGATGGTCACAGTGCCGACGGTATCGCCGGCCTTGATGGTGATCGACGAGCCATTATCAAGTTTCAGCGTGACGTCGCTGCCCGCTTTGTTAGAGAGCGTAGCGGTGTAAGTGATCTGACCACCTTCGTTGACGGCAGTTGGCGCGGTCAGCGTGACGGTAGTGGTATCAGCAGTGCCTGGGGTATCGGTAACAGTGGTGTTGACCGCTGTGGTACCTGGCACCAGGTTTTCGAAATGCTCGCCACCGGTCACGGTTTTGATGGCGGTCGTGACGGTTCGATCGCCTTTGTACACATCATCCGGCGCAACAACCGAAACGCTGGCGCTCGATTGGTTTACACCGATAGTGATGCTCTGTCCGTTATCCAGCGTCACGGTCAGCGGGTTGGTGATGTTAGTCACCGGCACGCCGTTCTTATCCACAAGGCTGGCGGTGTAAACGATGTTGCCGCCTTCACCAACAGTAGTGGTGGCGCTCAGAACCACGTCGACTTTATCGATGGTGTCGTTGATCGTTGTCGTTGCGCCGTTGCCTGCAACTTCCAGTTTTTCGAAGTTGCCGCCAGTGGTTTCGGTGATCTGAACGGTCTTAGTGCTTTTGTCGATAAACACGTCATCGCTTGGAGCAGGCACGGTGACGGAACCGACGGTATCGCCGGCTTTGATCGTGATGCTCGAGCCATTATCCAACTTCAGATTGACGTCACTGCCCGCTTTATTGGAAAGCGTCGCGGTGTACGTGATCTGACCACCTTCGTTTGCCTGGGCCGGAGCCGTCAGGGTGACGGTAGTGGTGTTATCAGTGCCTGGGGTATCAGTAACGGTGGTGTTGACGGGCGTAGTGCCTGGCACCAGATTTTCGAAGTGCTCGCCACCAGTGACAGTCTTGATAGCAGTGGTGACGGTCTGATCGCCTTTGTACACGTCATCCGGTGCAATAACCGAAACGCTGGCGCTCGATTGGTTAACACCGATGGTGATGCTCTGTCCGTTATCCAGCGTCACGGTCAGCGGGTTGGTGATGTTAGTCACCGGCGCGCCGTTCTTATCCACAAGGCTGGCGGTGTAAACGATGTTGCCGCCTTCACCAACAGTAGTGGTGGCGGTCAGGACCACGTCGACCTTGTCGATGGTGTCGTTGATCGCAGTGGTTGCGCCGTTGCCAGCAACTTCCAACTTCTCAAAGTTGCCGCCCGTTGCGTCGGTAATCTTGACCGTCTGCGTGCTCTTGTCGATGAACACGTCATCGCTTGGCGCAGGGACGGTGACGGTGCCGACGGTATCGCCAGCCTTGATGATAATCGACGAACCGTTATCCAACTTCAGCGTGACGTCGCTGCCCGCTTTATTGGAAAGCGTGGCCGTGTAGGTGATCTGGCCACCCTCGTTGACTGCGCTTGGCGCGGTCAGCGTAACAGTGGTGGTGTTGTCGGTGCCCGGAGTATCAGTAACGGTGGTGTTAACTGGCGTAGTGCCTGGCACCAGATTTTCGAAGTGCTCGCCGCCAGTGACAGTCTTGATAGCAGTGGTGACGGTTTGATCGCCTTTGTACACATCATCCGGCGCAACAACCGAAACGCTGGCGCTCGATTGATTTACACCGATGGTGATGCTCTGGCCGTTATCCAAGGTGACGGTCAACGGATTGGTGATGTTGGTCACCGGCACGCCGTTCTTATCCACAAGGCTGGCGGTGTAGACGATATTGCCGCCTTCACCGACGGTAGTGGTGGCGGTCAGAACTACATCGACCTTGTCGATGGTGTCGTTGATCGCAGTGGTTGCGCCGTTGCCAGCAACTTCCAACTTCTCAAAGTTGCCACCCGTTGCGTCGGTAATCTTGACCGTCTGAGTGCTCTTATCGATGAACACGTCATCGCTTGGCGCAGGGACGGTGACGGTGCCGACGGTATCGCCAGCCTTGATGATAATCGACGAACCGTTATCCAACTTCAGCGTGACGTCGCTGCCCGCTTTATTGGAAAGCGTAGCGGTGTACGTGATCTGGCCACCTTCGTTCGCCTGGGCCGGAGCCGTCAGGGTGACAGTAGTGGTGTTATCAGTGCCTGGTGTATCAGTAACGGTGGTATTAACGGGCGTAGTGCCTGGCACCAGATTTTCGAAGTGCTCGCCACCAGTGACAGTCTTGATAGCAGTGGTGACGGTCTGATCACCTTTGTAGACGTCATCCGGTGCAATAACCGAAACGCTGGCGCTCGATTGGTTTACACCAATAGTGATGCTTTGGCCGTTATCCAGGGTGACGGTCAGCGGGTTGGTGGTGTTGGTCACCGGCGCGCCGTTTTTATCCACAAGGCTGGCGGTGTAAACGATGTTGCCGCCTTCGCCGACGGTGGTGGTGGCGTTCAGGACTACGTCGACTTTATCGATGGTGTCGTTGATCGTGGTAGTCGCACCGCTGCCAGCAACTTCCAGCTTCTCGAAGTTGCCGCCAGTGGTTTCAGTGATCTGGACGGTCTGAGTGCTCTTGTCGATAAACACGTCATCGCTTGGTGCTGGCACGGTCACGGTGCCGACGGTATCGCCGGCTTTGATCGTGATGCTTGAGCCGTTATCCAGCTTCAGCGTGACGTCAGTACCGGCCTTATTACTTAAGGTCGCGGTGTAGGTGATCTGACCACCCTCGTTCGCTGCAGCCGGCGCGGTCAGCGTAACGGTTGTGGTATCGACGGAATCGGTAATGGTGGTGAGTGCCGGAGTCGTGCTCGGCACCAGGCTTTCAAAATTGCCACCGGTTGCGCCGGTGATAGTGGTGCTGACGGTCGAACCGTTGACGTAGACGTCATTGGCCGGCGTATCGACTACCACCGTACCTGTCGATTCCCCCGCCTTGATGGTAATCACCGAGCCATTGCTCAAGGTGACGCTCACCGGCGTCTGCGCCGGGTTGGTCAGGGTCGCGGTGTAAGTGATCTGACCGCCTTCGGTGACGGTCGTGTCGGCAGTCAGCGTAACGGCGGTGGCATCGACCGAATCAGTGATTGTAGTAACCGCAGGCGTCGTGTTCGGCACCAGGTTTTCGAAGTTGCCGCCGGTTGCACCGGTAATGGTGGTGCTGACGGTCGAACCGTTGACGTAGACGTCGTTGGCCGGCGTATCGACAACAACAGTACCTGTGGACTCACCCGCCTTGATGGTAATCACCGAGCCATTGCTCAAGGTGACGCTCACCGGCGTCTGCGCCGGGTTGGTCAGGGTCGCGGTGTAAGTGATCTGACCGCCTTCGGTCACGGTCGAACCGGCCGTCAGCGTGACAGTGGTGGTATCGACCACATCAGTAATGGTGGTGACCGCAGGCGTGGTGCTCGGCACCAGGCTTTCGAAATTGCCGCCGGTTGCGCCAGTAATGGTGGTGCTGATGGTGCTGCCATTAACGTAGACGTCGTTCGGCGGCGTATCGACGATCACGCTGCCAACCGACTCACCCGCCTTGATGGTAATCACCGAACCATTGCTCAAGGTGACGCTCACCGGGGTTTGTGCCGGGTTGGTCAGGGTGGCGGTGTAGGTGATCTGACCGCCTTCGGTCACGGTCGAACCGGCCGTCAGCGTGACAGTGGTGGTATCGACCACATCAGTAATGGTGGTGACCGCAGGCGTGGTGCTCGACACCACGCTTTCGAAATTGCCACCGGTTGCACCGGTAATGGTGGTGCTGACGGTCGAGCCATTAACGTAGACATCATTGGCCGGAGTATCGACAACAACAGTACCTGTGGACTCACCCGCCTTGATGGTAATCATCGAGCCATTGCTCAAGGTGACGCTCACCGGGGTTTGTGCCGGGTTGGTCAGGGTGGCGGTGTAAGTGATCTGACCGCCTTCGGTCACGGTCGTGTCGGCAGTCAGCGTAACGGCGGTGGCATCGACCGAATCAGTGATCGTAGTAACCGCAGGCGTCGTGCTCGGCACCAGGTTTTCAAAGTTGCCGCCGGTCGCGCCGGTAATGGTGGTGCTGATGGTCGAACCATTAACGTAGACGTCGTTGGCCGGGGTATCGACTACCACCGTACCCGTCGACTCACCCGCCTTGATGGTAATCACCGAACCATTGCTCAAGGTGACGTTCACCGGCGTCTGCGCCGGGTTGGTCAGGGTCGCGGTGTAGGTGATCTGACCGCCTTCGGTCACGGTCGTGTCGGCAGTCAGCGTAACGGCGGTGGCATCGACCGAATCAGTGATTGTAGTAACCGCAGGCGTCGTGCTCGGCACCAGGTTTTCAAAGTTACCGCCGGTTGCGCCGGTAATGGTGGTGCTGATGGTCGAACCATTAACGTAGACGTCGTTGGCCGGGGTATCGACTACCACCGTACCCGTCGACTCACCCGCCTTGATGGTAATCACCGAACCATTGCTCAAGGTGACGTTCACCGGCGTCTGCGCCGGGTTGGTCAGGGTGGCGGTGTAAGTGATCTGACCGCCTTCGGTCACAGTCGAACCGGCCGTCAGGGTGACAGTGGTGGCATCGACCGAATCAGTAATAGTGGTAACCGCAGGCGTCGTGCTCGGCACCAGGTTTTCGAAGTTGCCACCGGTTGCGCCGGTAATGGTGGTGCTGACGGTCGAGCCATTAACGTAGACATCATTGGCCGGGGTATCGACAACAACAGTACCTGTCGACTCACCCGCCTTGATGGTAATCACCGAACCATTGCTCAAGGTGACGCTCACCGGCGTCTGCGCCGGGTTGGTCAGGGTCGCGGTGTAAGTGATCTGGCCACCTTCAGTCACGCTCGAACCAGCCGTCAAGGTCACGGTGGTGGTGTCGAGGGTGTCGGTAATCTGCGTCACGGCCGGGTTAGGGTCGAGGGTCAGTACCAGGTTGTTGCCGCCGGTGGTGCCGGTGACGTTGACACTGATCTGGCTCGCGTCGAGGTACGGGCTGTCGTTAGGCGCCAGGGGCACGTTGACGGTGCCGGTCAACTGGCCGGACGGGATGGTGATCACCGCGCCGTTGGACAGGGTGATGGCCAGGTCGCTGGTGCCGGCCTGGGTCACGGTGGCGGTGTAGGTCAGCACGCCTCCGGCTTCGGTGATGCTAGGCGTGGCGCTCAGGCTCAAGGTCGCAGGCTGCAGCGCCAGGTTGCCGTTGCCGGTAGAAGCCTGGGCACCCGTAAAGGTGTTCAGGGTTGATGTGCCCTGGCCGATAGGGGCGGTGGGAAAGCCGATAGTCGGATCGACACGCCCGGCGGTCGCGTCCAGCACCACAAAACTGTGGCCGCCGCCCGCCGCGCCATTACCGGCAGCGGTGGCGCCGGCGGCAGTGGCTTCCAGTTCGGTGGTCGGGTCGGCGCCGGCGGCGATGGCTTGCTGCAGTTCGGCAACCGACGGCGCGGCCTGCTCGGTAGCGGCGGCCAGGTCGGCGGTGGCGTCCGGCATGTCGGCGCTCCACTGGGTGTCGCGGCCCAGGTCCAACGTGCGCCCATCCGCGAGTTCCAGGCTCACTGCGCCCGACAGGCCTGTATCAATCTGGTCGCCCGCGAACAGGCGATCACCCTCAACCAGCACACGGCGCGTGCCTTCCGGAGAAATAACGAACACTTGACCAACAATGCTTTTGACGATGGCAACAACATTGCTCATTAAATATTTCTCCGGCGATCCGTTTCTGATGATTCCGTGTGGCCGCTCAAGGGGGAGGGCCAAACTGGAGGGGGCGTAGTCTGAATAGTTACTGACGTCAAATTATTGGCTAGATTATTTGGCTATCTAGTTTATGCCAAACTATTGACCTTATGGCCGCCATCCTAAACAATCGCCCCTGTAATGTCACATTGATATTTATGCGGCGAACCGTCCTACATGTGTGAAGCAGTTCCGCTTTTTGAACTTTCCGACGTACGGTCATTACGGTAGCCATTATCCGACGCGGCGGCGCCAATCGCTGTGATTTGAGACAAGAAAGTCCTGGGGAATTTTTAATGCGTCTGCACCTGTTCAAGGCAATACCGTTCGCTCTCGCCGCCAGCTTTGTACAAGCCCAGACGCTGCCCCAAGCCATGCAGCAGGCACTGGATGTGCACCCTGAAATTCAGGCCGGTGTAAACAGCCGCATCGCCGCCGATTACCAATTGCGCGCCGCGCAGGGTGGTTATCTTCCGCGTGTCGATTTGAACGCCGGCTATGGCCGTGCAGGCACCGACAACGCGTCCACCCGCGCCGCCAATGGCACGGGCGGCAACCACTGGGAAACCCTCAATCGCGGTGAATCCAGCCTGCGCCTGCAGCAGATGATCTTTGATGGGTTCGCCACTTCCAGCGAAGTCGGGCGTCAACAAGCCAACGTCAACTCCCGTGCCTATTCGCTGCTCGGTACGTCCGAGCGCACCGCGCTGACCGTTGCCCAGGTCTACCTGGAAGTGCTGACCCGCCGCGAGTTCGTGCGCCTGGCCGAAGACAACCTGCGCAACCACGAACGCATTTATGATCAGATCAAGTTGCGCACCCAGCGCGGCGTCGGTAACGGTGCCGACCAGGACCAGGCCGAAGCGCGCCTGGCCCAGGCCCGCAACAACCTGATCACCGAGCAGACCAACCTGGCGGATGCGCAAACCAACTACCTCAGCGCCGTTGGCCAGATGCCCGACCAGCTCGAGCGTCCGGCGCCGTTCATGGCCATGCTCCCCGCCGATCTGAATGAAGCAAGGCGCCAGATGCTCGACAACAGCCCGGTGCTGCGCTCGGCCGAGTCGGACATCTCAGCCGCCGAGCAGCAATACGCGGCTGCCAAGTCCAGCTTCTATCCACGCTTTGACGCTGAGCTGGGCACCAATGCCGACAACAACGTCTCCGGTGACGCCAACCACAGCAACGGCTGGGAAGCCATGGTGCGCATGCGCTTCAACCTGTTTGCCGGTGGCAGCAACAAGGCCGATCTGCAGTCGAAGTCCTACCAGGCCAACCAGGCCCTGGACATCCGCAACAACGCCCTGCGCCAGCTCAATGAAGAACTGGGCCTGGCCTGGAACGCCTTGAACAACGCCAACGCGCAACTGCCGGTGGCCCAGCAGTACGTGGACCACAGCACCCGCGTGCGCACCTCCTACCAGCAACAGTTCAGCCTGGGCCAACGTACCTTGCTGGACTTGCTCGACAGCGAGAACGAATTGTTCACCGCTTCGCGTCGCCTGGAAGAGATCAAGAACATTCAGTTATTTACTCAGTACCGAATCAAGGCGACCATGGGCGAATTGCTCAAAAGCCAAGGCGTCGTCGCTCCCATGGCCTCCATCGTGCAAAACGATGTGAAGCCCAAAGTCCAACTGCCTGGGATGAACTGAGTCACCCCATCGCCCCATCTGTTAGTTGAGAGTGCCCCCGCGTGGAATCCGAAGTCAGTCGAGTTCATCTCAGTCATGATCCACGCACGCTGCACGACGATCCGTTACTCGACGGGTTGTTGGCACTCTGCGCCCTGCATCAGAAACCGGCCAGCGCGGCCATGCTCACCACCGGCCTGCCGCTGCCTTCGCAGCGTCTGAGTGCCGAGTTGCTGGCGCGCGCCGCCGCGCGCGCCGGGCTGCAAGGCCGGCTGCTGCAACGCAGGCTCGAACAGATCCCGGCCATCGCCTTACCGGCGCTGCTGCTGCTCAAGGACGGACGCAGTACCGTGCTGGTCGGCTGGGAAGGTGACGATCAGGCGCGGGTGCTGCTCAGTGAAAGCGATGGCGGCGAAGTGCTGATCAAGCGCGAGCTGCTGGCCGACGACTACACCGGCAAAGTCTTCTTTGCCCAGCCGCAGCACAAATTCGACGTTAACCATGGCACGCTGATTCCCCGGGCGCGATCCTGGTTTCGTGACACGCTCAAGCGTTCGCGCTGGCTGTATACCGATGCCATCGCCGCCAGCTTCCTGATCAACATCATCGCCATGGCCGCGCCGCTGTTCGTGATGAACGTGTATGACCGCGTGGTGCCGAACCAGGCCACCTCTACGCTGTGGGTGCTGGCCGTGGGCATCTGCGGTGCGTACCTGTTCGACCTGGTGCTCAAGAGCCTGCGCAGTCTGTGCCTGGACCTGGCCGGTAAAAAAACCGACCTGATCATCTCCGCCACCTTGTTCGAGCGCATCGTCGGCATGTCGATGAAGTACCGCCCGGCGCGGGTCGGCAGCTTTGCGCAAAACATTCATGAGTTCCAGAGCCTGCGCGACTTCCTCGCGTCGCTGACCCTCACCAGCCTGATCGACCTGCCGTTCACGCTGCTCATCTTCCTGGTGATCGCCCTGCTCGGTGGCCATTTGGTGTGGATTCCGGTACTGGCATTCCCGATTGCCCTGGGTATCGGCTACGCCCTGCAAAAACCCTTGGTCGCGACCATGGAACGCACCATGGCCCTGGCCGCAGAGCGCCAGTCGAGCCTGATCGAAACCCTCGCCGGGCTGGATGCGGTCAAGGTCAACAACGCCGAGAGCGAACGCCAGTACGGCTGGGAACAGACCATCGGCACCTTGAGCCGGCTCGAACTGCGGGTGAAGTTGCTGTCGGGCCTGTCGATGAACATGACCCTGCTGATCCAGCAACTGGCCGGCGTGATCATGATCGTGTTCGGCGTGTACCAGATCATCGATGGCAACCTCAGCATGGGCGGCCTGATTGCCTGCTACATGCTCAGCGGCCGCGCCTTGAGCCCGCTCGCCTCGCTGTCGGGCCTGCTTACGCGCTACCAGCAGGCCAAGGTCACCATGACCTCGGTGGACCAGATGATGGAGCTGCCCCAGGAGCGCAATTTCGAAGAGCGCCCCATGAGCCGTCGCACCCTCCAAGGCGCCATCGAGTGCCGGAACCTGAATTTCACCTACCCGAACCAACAGAATCCGGCGCTGAAAAACATCAACCTGGTGATCAAGCCAGGGGAAAAGATCGGCATCATCGGTCGCAGCGGCTCGGGTAAAAGCTCCCTGGCCAAACTGATCGTCGGCCTGTATCAACCTGACTCCGGCGCGTTGCTGGTAGACGGTGTGGACGTACGCCAGATTGACGTCAGTGAACTGCGCCACAACATCGGCTACGTCGCCCAGGATATCCAACTGCTGGCCGGCACCCTGCGCGACAACCTGGTCAGCGGTGCGCGCTACGTCGAAGACGAAATGGTGCTGCAAGCCGCCGAACTGGCCGGTGTGCACGAATTTGCCCGCCTGCACCCGCAGGGCTACGAGTTGCAGGTTGGCGAGCGCGGGCAGAACCTGTCCGGCGGTCAGCGCCAGAACGTCGCCCTGGCCCGTGCATTGCTGCTCAACCCGCCCATCCTGCTGCTGGACGAACCCACCAGCGCCATGGACAACACTGGTGAAGAACGCTTGAAACAACGCCTGCACGCCGTGGTGCAAAACAAGACCGTAGTCCTGGTGACGCACCGTGCCTCGCTGCTGTCCCTGGTGGACCGCCTGTTGGTGGTCGACCGTGGGCAGATCCTCGCGGACGGCCCGAAAGCCGTGGTCATGGAAGCGTTGAAGAAGGGGCAGATCAGTGTCGCTTAATGCCATCAAGAGCGCGGTCGGGCGCTACTTCAAAGGTTCCGACTCGCTGCAGGGCCAGCCGCTGCCCGAGGTCAACAAAGCGCTGATCGAAGATGCGCCGCGCGTCATCCGCCTGACCATCTGGGCGATCATCGCGTTCTTTGTGTTCCTGGTGGTGTGGGCGGGCTTCTCCGAAATCGACGAAGTGACCCGTGGCGACGGCAAGGCGATTCCGTCGTCCAAGCTGCAGAAAATCCAGAACCTGGAAGGCGGTATCGTCGCCGAGCTGTACGTCAAGGAAGGCCAGATCGTCGAGGCCGGCGCGCCGTTGATTCGCCTGGACGACACGCGGTTCGTGTCCAACGCCGGGGAAACCGAAGCGCTGCGCCTGGCCATGCAACTGCGCGTTGAGCGCCTGAGTGCGCAGGTGGACGACCGCCCGCTGAATATTCCCGACGATGTACTCAAGGCCGCACCCAGCCAGGCCGCCAACGAGCGCTCACTGTATGAGAGCCGCCGCCAGCAGTTGAAAGACGAAGTCGGCGGTTTGCAGGAGCAGCTGGTGCAGCGCCAACAGGAGTTGCGTGAGTTCACCTCCAAGCAGAGCCAGTACCGCAGCCAGTTGTCCCTGCAACGTCAGGAAATCAACATGTCCGAGCCGCTGGTGGCCCAGGGCGCGGTATCGCCGGTGGAAGTGCTGCGCCTCAAGCGCGCCGAAATGGAAACCCGCGGCCAGCTGGACGCCACCACCCTGGCGATCCCGCGCGCCGAATCGGCGATCAAGGAAGTGCAGCGCAAGATCGACGAGACCCGTGGCAAATTCCGCAGCGAAGCCCTGACCCAGCTCAACGAGGCGCGCACCGAACTGAACAAGGCCGAATCCACTGGCCGCGCCCTGGAAGACCGCGTCAGCCGTACCCTGGTCACCTCGCCGGTGCGCGGCATCGTCAAGCAGTTGCTGGTCAACACCGTCGGCGGCGTGATCCAGCCGGGCAGCGACATGGTGGAAATCGTGCCGCTGGACGACACCCTGCTGGTGGAAGCCAAGATCCGTCCGCAAGACATCGCCTTCCTGCACCCTGGGCAAGAAGCGGTGGTCAAATTCACCGCCTATGACTACACCATCTACGGTGGCCTGAAGGCCAAGCTCGAACGCATCGGCGCCGACACCATCACCGATGAAGACAAGAAAACCACCTACTACATGATCACCCTGCGCACCGACCGCAGCCACCTGGGCACCGATGAGAAGCCGCTGCTGATCATCCCCGGCATGGTCGCTTCGGTGGACATCATCACCGGCAAGAAAAGCATCCTCAGCTACCTGCTCAAGCCGATCATCAAGGCGCGGGCGGAGGCGTTGCACGAGCGTTGATCTCTATCGCCTGCTCCGGCCCTATCGGGGGCAAGCCCCCTCCCACATTTGAATGTGTTCACAATCAAGTGTGGGAGGGGGCTTGCCCCCGATAGGGCCATCAGCATCACCCCATGCATATGGATATGCCCTAACAGTATTTAAACTTCCTCTCTCAGGCCTATAAATTCACTCCCCTGTCCGCCGGAAGTGAACCCAATGCCCGCCACCCTTCAAACCTTCGACATCCGCCCCTTCCCCGGCAGTGTCGGTGCCGAAATCGTCGGCCTGGATCTGTCCCAACCCGTCAACGAACAAGACTTCGTCCGCATTCACCGCGCGCACCTGGACCATCACGTCATCGTGTTCCGCGACCAGCACATCACCCCTAAACAACAAATCGCCTTCAGCCGCCGCTTCGGCGTGCTGCAAATTCATGTACTCAAGCAGTTCCTGCTGGCCAACCACCCGGAAATCCTGATCGTCTCCAACATCATCGAAAACGGCCAATCCATCGGCCTGGGCGATGCGGGCAAGTTCTGGCACTCGGACCTGTCGTACAAGGAACTGCCCAGCCTGGGCTCGATGCTGCATGCCCAGGAACTGCCGTCCGAAGGCGGCGACACCCTGTTTGCCGACATGCACAAAGCCTGGGAGCAACTGCCCGAGCACCTGCGCAACGCCGTCGAAGGGCGCTGCGCCGCGCATTCCTACACCGCGCGTTACAGCGAAACCAAATTCGAAGGCAACTGGCGGCCGACCCTGACCCCGGAGCAGCTTGCCCAGGTGACCGAAGTGGTACACCCCATCGTGCGCACCCATCCTGAAAACGGCCGCAAGGCGCTGTTCGTCAGCGAAGGCTTCACCACCCGCATCGTCGGCCTGCCGGATGACGAAAGCCGCGACCTGCTGGCCCAGCTCTATGCCCACAGCGTCCGGCCGGAAAATATCTACCGCCATCAGTGGCAGCCCCACGACCTGCTGTTCTGGGACAACCGCTCACTGATCCACCTGGCCGCCGGTTGCCCGAGCCACCTGCGGCGTAAGTTATTCCGCACCACCATCCAGGGCGACGCGCCGTTCTGAACCGATAAAGCCTGCTAGGATTGCGTCCAGTTCACTCCCGATCAATCAAGAGTGCTTGGCATGCAACTACCGGACATGAACCTGCTCGTCGCCCTCGACGCCTTGCTCGATGAGGGCAGTGTGGTGGGCGCGGCGCGGCGGATGAACCTGAGCCCGGCGGCCATGAGCCGCACCCTCACGCGTATCCGCGAAGCAGTGGGCGATCCGATCCTGGTACGCGCCGGTCGCGGCCTGGTACCGACGCCCAAGGCGCTGGAACTGCAAGGCCAGGTGCGCAATGTGGTGGAGCAGGCGGCGTTGCTGTTTCGCTCCGCCGATCAAGTGGACCTGAGCACCCTGCGCCGCCGCTTCAGCGTGCGCGCCAATGACTTTTTCATCGGCGTGTATGGCGGTCGCTTGTTCGACACCCTGCAGCGCGCGGCGCCGTTCTGCGAACTGCGCTTCGTGCCCGAAGGCGACACCGACGACGAAGCCCTGCGCGAGGGGCGATTAGACTTGCGGGTGAGCAACACCATGCCCGCCAGCCCGGAAGCGAAGGTGCAGAATCTGTTCTCGACCACCTTTGTCGGGCTGGCGCGGCAAGACCACCCGCTGTTCGACGAAGATATCACCGCCGCACGCTTTGCCAGCTATTCCCACATCAGCATCTCGCGGCGCGGCATCGCCCGTGGGCCCATCGATACTGCGTTGAATGCCCAGGGCCTGGAGCGCCGCGTGGCAATGATCGCCCCGGGCTTTCACGGTGCGATGTTCATGCTGCCCGACTCCGACCTGCTTTTACCGGTGCCCAAGGAAGCCCTCCTGAGTGCTCGGCGCCTGAAACTGCCGCTGCGCTCGTTCGCCTTGCCGATTTCGCTGCCGACCCTGGTATTGGCGCAATCCTGGCACCCGCGCTTCGACAAGGACCCGGCGCACAAATGGCTGCGCGAAACCATGCGCGAGAGCTGCCACGCCACCTGGCTGGAAGCCCAACCGGGCTGAAATCTCAAGCCATGCGCGATCAAAATGTGGGAGGGGGCTTGCCCCCGATAGCGGTGTGACAGTCACCTGATGTGAAACTGAAACACCGCAATCGGGGGCAAGCCCCCTCCCACATTAAAAGCTCTGCATTACCCGGTGGATTGCGCCTGGCGCACTTATAACCTGCCAACAAGTCACTTTTTGTCATGCATTTGCCTGATTAAACTGCTCGGGTATTCCTATTCCGAGTTACCTGTCCATGACATCGCTCGCTGCCCCCGCCTTCGAGGCCGCAGCCAAACCTACTGCGCCCAGCCCACCGGTATTCGGCCCGCGCATCATCATCGGCCTGGTCGGTGTGTTGCTGGCGGTGCTGGTGTCCGGCCTCAACGAGATGGTCACCAAGGTCGCCCTCGCCGATATCCGTGGTGCGCTGTACATCGGCTTTGACGAAGGTACCTGGCTGGTCGCGGCCTACACCGCCACCTCCGTGGCGGCGATGGCGTTCGCGCCGTGGTGTGCGGTGACGCTCTCGCTGCGCCGTTTCACCCTGTGTGCCATCGGCCTGTTTACCCTGCTCGGCATCCTGTGCCCGTTCGCACCGAACTACGAAAGCCTGCTGCTCCTGCGCACCGTGCAAGGCCTGGCCGGTGGCGCGTTGCCGCCGATGCTGATGACCGTGGCGCTGCGGTTCCTGCCGGCCAACGTCAAGTTATACGGCCTGGCCGGTTATGCCCTGACGGCCACCTTCGGCCCGAGCCTGGGCACGCCGCTGGCGGCGCTGTGGACCGAATATGTCGGCTGGCAATGGGCGTTCTGGCAGATCGTCGGGCCCTGCCTGCTGGCGATGGCCGCCGTGGCCTACGGCTTGCCGCAGGACCCGCTGCGCCTGGAGCGTTTCAAACACTTCAACTGGCGCGGCCTGCTGCTGGGCTTTCCGGCAATCTGCATGCTGGTGATCGGCCTGTTGCAAGGCAATCGCCTGGACTGGTTCGAGTCGGGCCTGATCACCTTCCTGCTCAGTGGCGGCACGCTGCTGATGGTGCTGTTCATGCTCAATGAATGGTCGCAGCCGCTGCCGTTCTTCAAGTTGCAGATGCTCGGCCTGCGCAACCTGTCGTTCGCGTTGATCGTGCTGGCCGGCGTGTTGATGGTGTTGACCTCGGTCATCATCATCCCGTCGAGTTTTCTCGCCCAGGTCCAGGGTTACCGCCCCCTGCAAACCGCGCCGGTGATGCTGCTGATGGCGCTGCCACAGTTGATCGCGCTGCCGCTGGTGGCGGCGCTGTGCAACCTGCGCTGGGTCGATTGCCGCTGGGTACTGGGGACAGGCCTGGGCATGCTGGTGCTGTGCTGTATCGGCAGTTCGCACCTGACCTCGGCGTGGATCCGCGATGATTTTTATGGCTGGTACCTGCTGCAGATTTTCGGTCAGCCGATGGCCGTGTTGCCGTTGCTGATGTTGTCCACCGGCAGTATCCAGCCCATCGAAGGGCCGTTCGCCTCGGCCTGGTTCAACACCGTCAAGGGCCTGTCCGCCGTGATCGCCACCGCCGTGCTGGATACGTTGACCACCCGGCGCGGGCATTTTCACTCGACCATGCTGGTGGACCGCCTGGGCAACTCGCCCCTTGCCGACGCTGACGCGCCGGGCCTCGCCCACCGCTTGCACGAACAGACCGTGGTGCTGACCTCTTCGGATCTTTACGTCGTCATGGCCGGTGTCGCGGTGGCGTTGATCCTACTGATTTTCTGGATGCCCACGCGGATCTATCCGCCTCGCGCTCCGGCCTGACCACAAGGACTTTCCATGAAACGCAAAGACAAAATTGCCGTCTCCGTTATTACTGTATTTGCCGTCGGTGTGCTGGTTTACCTGGTTGCGCCGGGCGTACTGGGCAGCAAGCACCAGACCACCAACGACGCCTTCGTCGCGGCTGATTTCACCCTGGTCGCTCCCCGCGTTGCCGGCTTCATCAAGGAAGTGCTGGTGGAAGACAACCAGCGTGTCAAGGCCGGGCAACTGCTGGCGCTGATCGACGACCGCGACTTTCGCGCCGCCGCCCAGGCCGCCGACGCCGACACCCTGGTCGCCCAGGCGCAACTGAAAAACGCCAGCGCGACCCTGGAGCGCCAAAGCTCGGTGATCGCCCAGGCCCAGGCCACCGTGGCGGCGGACCGTGCCGAAGTGGCGTTTGCCGAACACGAACTGAACCGCTACAACCACCTCGCCGGCGTCGGCGCAGGCACTGTGCAGAACGCCCAGCAAGCCAAGACCCGCATCGACCAGGCCACCGCGCGCCTGGCCAAGTCCACCGCAGTGCTGGCCGCCGAACGCAAGCAAGTGGAAATCCTCACGGCCCAGCGCGACGCCGCCGAAGGTGGGCTCAAGCGCGCCCAGGCCGCGCTGGAAATGGCCAGTTATCAGCTGTCCTACACGCGCATTGTCGCGCCGGTCGACGGCATGGTCGGTGAGCGGGCGGTACGGGTCGGCGCCTATGTGACACCGGGCAGCAAGATCCTCGCGGTCGTGCCGCTGGCCGAAGCCTATGTCGTGGCCAATTTCCAGGAGACGCAACTGTCCCATATGCATGCCGGTCAAGCCGTGCAAGTGCGCGTCGACAGCCTCGACGGCGAGACGCTCAACGGTCACCTGGAAAGCCTGGCGCCGGCCACAGGCGTGACGTTCGCCTCGGTCAAGCCGGACAACGCCACCGGCAACTTCACCAAGGTGGTACAGCGCATTCCGGTGAAGATCGTGCTGGAGCCCAATCAGCCGCTGACCGAGCGCTTGCGCGTCGGTATGTCGGTGGAGGCCAGCGTCGACACCCAGGCGGTCGCGCCACACCCTGAGGTGGCCCAGCAATGAGACAGCTCGCCTGGCTCACCTTGAGCCTCATCAGCCTGAGTGCCTGCACCGTCGGCCCGGATTTCCAGCGGCCGCAAGGCCCGCAAGTCGCCCAATGGAGTGAGCCCCAGGGGCGTCAGGCGGCCAGCCGTGTCAGCAGCGACCCGTTGCAGGAGCGCTGGTGGGACGTGTTCCACGACGAACAGTTGTCAGCGCTGACACGCCGCGCCCTCAACGATAACCTCGACCTGAAACTGGCGGGCAGCCGCCTGCAACAGAGCCGCGCCGTGCGCCAGGTGACCACCGCCGAGCGCTACCCCGACGTCGATGCGGGCGGTGGTTACCAGCGCAAGCGCAACAGCGGCAAAGGCTTGAACGACCCTTCCGGCGAGAACGGCCGCTCGGCCTTCAGCCAATGGGACATGGGCTTTTCCGCTGCCTGGGAGCTGGATTTCTGGGGTCGGGTCAAGCGTGAGACCGAAGCCGCCGACGCCACCCTGGAAGTCGCCGAAAACGACCGCCGCGCCGTGTTGCTGTCGGTGCTGGCCGAGACCGCGCAGGACTACATCCAGCTGCGCGGCGTACAGAACACCCGCGCCGTCACCGAGCAAAACCTCGACGTCGCCCGCCACAGCCTCAAGCTCTCGCAACTGCGCCTGGCCGACGGCGTGGCGACTGACCTGGACGTGGCCGAAGCCGCCGCCCAGGTCGCCGCCATCGAAGCGCGCCTGCCGGATCTGCAGCAACGCCAGGACCAGTTGATCAACGCCCTGAGCCTGCTGATGGGCGAGCCGCCTCAGGCCCTGCACGCGCAGTTGTCCAAAGACGCTCCCGTGCTGCAAACCCAACGCCAGGTCGCGATCGGCCTGCCATCGGAACTCGCCGAGCGCCGCCCCGACATCCGCCAGGCCGAAGCCCGCCTGCACGCCGCCACTGCCAGCATCGGCGTGGCCAAGGGCGACTTTTACCCACGCATCACCCTGTCCGGCAGCCTGGGCTCCCAAGCCATGCAACTCTCGGATTTCGGCTCCTGGGGTTCCCGCGCCTTTGCCTTCGGTCCACAGCTGAGCCTGCCGCTGTTCAACGGCGGGCGCCTGCAAGGCATGGTCGATTTACGTGAAGCCCAGCAACAGGAGGCGGCGATTTCCTACCAGCAAACCGTGCTGCGCGCCTGGCATGAAATCGACGACCAACTGACCCGCTACAATGCCAGCCAACTGCGCCGCGACAGCCTGGCTGAAGCCGTGCGCCAGAACCAGATCGCACTGACCACCGCACAACACCAGTACGTCGAAGGCGTGGCCGATTTTGTCAATGTGCTCACCGTGCAAAGCGCGCTGCTGGCGACCCAGAAGCAGTGGGTGGAAAGCTCCACGGGTGTGTCGTTGGCCATGGTCGGCTTGTACAAGGCGCTGGGAGGAGGGTGGGAGTCGGTGTATCCGTTGCAAGTCGTTCAGAAATGATCGGAGGAAGCCGGGCGTACCAACAAGGCCTACGTCTCGCTGTGCACCAGTAATTTGGATTGCTGCTACGCAGAATGGCCGAAGGTGGTGTCGAGCGTGATCTACGATTGGTAATAGCTTTTTTACGTACGCAATAACATGAACGTGACGTCGTCTTCGGTTGCGCACCCGTCAAGGGTACGTTCTACGATGGCCTTGAACTGGTCCTCGGCTGAGAGTTCGGCCCAGAATCCATCTGTCGCCATGATCCATGTCGTGTCTTGGGCAATCTGCATGGATTGAATGTGAGGCTCGTGAGCCCGTCGATGGCTCATGCAGTTGAGCAGTTTTTTGCGGGCTGGAGAATTGGCGATGAACGAATGGCTCAGATCGCCTTTCCAATTTGGACCACAGTGGGGTGAATTCACCCAGTTCAGGCGTTGAGACTTCTCCAGATGGCCCAGGCAGCAATCACCTGCGTGAATGGAGATCGCTGTGTGACCAACTACCAGCAATACAAGGTAGCTGGTGGATGCGAAGGGAAAGTCTGGACAAATGTTTGAATGCACTTCGTCGAGGGAAGTCAGCACTAGCATCAGGGCGTGTTCAGGACGAGACACCACAATGGGTTGCGCATGGCGAAAACACTCAAGCAGGTGGTGACTCAAAGCGCTTGCCAATTCGCCACTCTTTGGTTTTGAAGTGCCGTCGGCAATTACATACAGGTCTGTGCCAGCATTGTGTGCCGAGCCGCTGACATCGCGGTTCTCTACCCTATCGGTTCCTTGCCGACTCAAGCTCAACTGCAGGATCAAGCGGCCGCTCCAAATCCAATCAACGCGGTCAGTCGTTCGTGAATCAACGCCGCACGAGCTGGATCCTGGGCGGTGCTTTGGATCACGTCCTCAAATGCGGGTAACGCAAGCAGTGCCGTAAATTGTTCGCTCACGAAATGCCGCAGTTCGATAGGCGCTAGTTTCACTTCTTCGATGAGTTCTTCCCTGCCATCGACCAGGGCGATGATGTCTTCAATGTCGTTGGACATCAGTACATCGCCACGACCGCGTCCCTGATAAGCCTGCAATTTGGCTGCGAGGAACCAAGGTGCTGCGAACAATCTGATCCGCGTTCCGTTGGGCAAGGTGTAGCCAATGGCGCGTTCTAACCCGCCCACGAACCAAGTATTGGCGAAGCCCAGGACGTTTGCCTGCGTCGGCATGAAATCGACTTTCAACTGGCCCAGTCGTAAACGGCAGGTTACCGAGTCTTGGCCAGTGTTTTTGAAACCTCGAGGTTTGAGTTTTTCTTCCAGCCGATACCAATCAGCGGTGCCTGTCAGATGAATGACCAAGTCCACATCATCGGTACCACGAATTGACTCCAGTGTGTATTCGTCAGTGATAAGCAAGACAGTGGTGCATCCACCGACAAAGGCAACTTGCTCGCATAACTCTTCGCCCAGAGCCCCGGCAACCTCCTCAAGCATTTGCAGCATCATTGTTCGGTTGGACGTCACAGTATCCACTCCCGCAGCATGGCGTCGGCGACTTTGGTCTCACGCGGTCCGCCGATGCGGATGGCATCAACGAGGGCCAGGAAATGATAGAGAAGCTCGTCTTTCTTCACGGCGCCGGGAACGGTTTTGTACAACGGTGTAATTGCCTGCCCTTTGCTTTTTCCGTAGGCATCTGGCCAGACGGGAATAAGGTCGCCTCCGCTCATCACTTTGCCTGCCAATACCGGTGCGGCAAAGGCCGTTGGAATGCCTCGGACGATAGCGCCAGGCTTAACCGGAAAAATATAGCGAATGCTGTGCGTAACTAAATCGAGCAGCGCTGTGCTTCTTACCAACGGGACTCCATCGATGTGCCTTGTATAAATCAAGCCGATTTCCCTGCAACGATTCAGGGATGAAGACACTTCGGTTTTGCTCAGACCCAAAGCTGAGGACAGAGCTCTCACAGAGTAGTTTTGCGAAGCGTGTTCTTCAGAATCCTCGTCTGCGTCATCCCAGCCGCGCCAGTCCTCCATGGTTGAAAGTTGAACGGTTTCGAAGTTCTCAATATAGGCCGGAAGACTTTGAAAACCGAGGGCCGCGGTCTCTTTTTCCACAGAAAACGCCCGTTTTTTTACGCGCTCCCCTTTTGCCTGTAGTTCGAGGCTGATCAGTTTGAAGAGGACTAGGATGTCTTGACTTTTCATATGGCCCCAAAAGGTTAGTGTCCTCTGTCCGCGGACAGAGGACACTTTCTTGCATACAATCAGCCAGCGTGTCAACGGTTCTGCAAAAACACTACATATCCCCGAAACCACTCACTCCCCTGCAAATACCCCGGCGCTTGCCACTCACCCCCTTGAATCAAGCCGATCTTGAACGGCACGCCGAGCCGATTCATCCGCGGCAAATACGCCGCGTAATCCGGGATGCTTTGACGTCCTTGATAGGTCTGCACCACCACTTCATCCACCATACCTTTGAGCTGGGCGATGGCGGCCGGGTCGGCGTTGCTGCTCCAATCCATCAGGCCGGTGATGCTCAGGCGCAGGTCGGCGGGCAGGCGTTGGCGCAGGTCGCGCAGGAAGGCGGCGTATTCATGCAGATATTGTGTGCGGGCGTCGAAGTCGATCTGGATGCCGATGACGGGATTGCCCGCGTCACGCCAGCGTTGCACCTGGCCGAGCACCTGGGTGTATACCCGTTCCGGCCAGCGCAGGGTGTGGGCGCGGTAGACCACCCAGACTTCGCCTTGGGTGAGGCGCGGTACGCTGATGCCCTGAGCGATCAATTGCACGCCGCGCTGTGGCGCGCGGCGGGTGGAGTTGATCTGGCCTTGCAGGATGTACAGGGTTCTGGCCTGCTTGATCACCGGCTGGGGCGTGACACCGCTCCACAGCCAGAAGGCGTCATAGTCGCGGGCGTCGACGGTGCCGAAGGCCGGGTTTGCCAGCAACAGCAAGCCCAGCCATAGGGTTTTCACCAGTAGTACTGCAGCGATTTGCCCCAATGGGTGTCGGCGTAGCCGCTCTTGAGCTGGCGGAACCAGCCCTTGCGCACGGCCGGCGCAACGTCTTCGCCGCCGCAACTGTTGTAGCCGGCCGGCGCGTAGCAATTGATGGCGCGGAACAGCGCATAAGCCTTGTCGGTTTTCGATGCCTTGGCGTTGGCGATCACCTGCTTGTAGCCGTCCAGGCGCGAGAAGGTTTCACCCTTGAAGTCCGAGGCGGTGCTGCCCAGGCTGCCGGCGGCGCGGGGTTGTTCCAGGGGCATGCCGTCCAGGCCGTTGCGCAGGATGAACTCACCGAAGCAGTTCAAGGCGTGCGGGTTTTTGGCGTCGTCCTGCAAGGTCGCGGCGGTTTGCGCGATGCTTGGGCAGGCGTAGCCGGATTCGGCCTTGTCGCCGTTCCACTGGAACAGCTTCAAGGTCTGGCCGCTGGTGTAGGTGTAGCCCAGGCTGGTGCCGAGCTTGTCTTCGGAGAACGAGGCGTGCTTGAGGTCGTCGGCGAAGGTCGCGAACTGGCTGTGCAGCAGGTCTTTATAGAGCAGCACGAATTGCGCGCTCTGGCGTTCCGTCGGGTCGCTGGCATTGGCGATCTGCTGGCGCAGCAGGTCGGGACCGGCGACGTTGCGCAGCAGGATGTAGCGCACCTGTTTGGCGCTGATCGGCGAGTCGGCGGCGAATACCTTGGCCAATTGGCCGCTGCGCTCGTAATTCATCGCCAGGGCCAGCTCCAGCTGGTCGCGTTGCAGCGGCTGCTTGGCCAGGGGCAGCAGTTGCAGCCACAGGGCTTGCGCACCTGCCCAGTCTTGTTTGGCCTCCAACGCAAGGGCGCGAAGGGTTTGTTGGCTGAAGGCGAGGTAATTTAGATTCGATGGTACATCTGCGGGCAGATACTTGAGAGCAGCGTCGGGCTGATGCTCGACGTACAGCGCATACGCCGCTTGCAGGTAGTCGAACAAGGCCGGCTCGTTGGCGAAGGTGCTCTTTTGCTTGTCGAGGTCTTCGCGGCTCAACAGGGGCGTGGTGTGGGCGCGCATCGCCATCAGGTCGCTGACGCCTTGCAGCATCGGGCTGTTCGCCGCTTTGTTGCCGACCATCAGCAGCTTGAGGTCGGCCTCTTCCACCAGTTCATCCACGCTGACATTGCGCTGGGCGTCGTTGGCCTCGGTGAATTGCCAGGTAAAGTCTTCGGCAAGCCTGGCATCGTCGTTCGCCAGCCAGTGCACCCGACGCAGCAGGCCACGGGCGGACGCCACGTAATCGCCTTGCGGATACGTTTTCAGGTAACCGAGAAAGCCTTGTTCGGCGTCGTTCAACGCGGGCTTATCCACCTGCTCGCGCTGCGGCATGCCGTATTCGTCGAAGGCCTGGGCCTGGGCCTGGTTCAGCGAGGTGCGCGCGGTCATGTACAGCGCGGTTTCCTTCAGCCAGGGCACATCGCTGGTCGTCGCGGCGGCGAAACCGCGCTCGGCATCACCGAAGCGGCCACTGTAGAAGTCAGCGGCGGCCTGCAAATAAGTGCGGAACACCTGGGCGTTGGCCGAGGGGGTCAATTGCGCGTCCACTACCTGGCCGTCCCAGTCACAGGTTGTCAGCAGCTGTAAACGTGCTTTGACCAACACATCCCGCTCTGCCGGTGGCATATCGGCCTTGATCACCTGGCTGATAAACGCCATGGCGCTGTCATCATCATTGCTGCGGCAGCGGCTGCCTTCACCATTGAGGAAGGCTTCGCCGGCGGTCTTGTATTCCTCACGCTTGATGCCCAGCGGCTGGAGCAGGGTGTCGAGCTCGGCGGTGCGTGAGTCGTCCGCCTGGTTGTCGGGCTCATCATTTGCGGCCGGGATCGGCACCAGGCGGTATACCGGAAACGGCACCGGGCCGAAGCCTTGGGCCAAGTCGTCTTCGCCCAGGGCATTGGGGGTCAGCGGCGCGGCTTTTTTATCGGCCAGCAACAGGCGCAGGTTGACCCGGCTATCGTTGCCCGGGCTGAGAAAAGGCTGGTTGCTGCAGGGTTCAAGACTGTCACGCGACACCCGCCAGTCGGGGTAGCACGAATCGTCGGAACTGGCCTGGGCCGCCAGGGGAATACCGGCCAGCAGAGCCAGAGCCAGAGGTGACAGCAAACCGATACGCATAACGTTTCCTTGATCCTGAGTCCGTGGAGGAGGGCAATCATAGCCTGATCCTACGAGTGCTTCGGTGAAGGCCTACGCAAATTGTTGATTTGTCCGATTCCAGCAACGGCCCCTGGGCTTTTGGCCTAAAGTGGCGGTGTTTGCGCATGGGCAGTGTTTGTCCTGTAGAGGGCAGTTGTAACGGAGTCGATATGCGTCGGTCTGTGGTAGAGCAAAATGGAAAAAGCCGGGCCTTGCCTGCGCTCAATCGCCTGACCTGGGAAGGCGCCGGCTGGCTTGGCCGCCTCTGGTGGGTGCCGATCCTGGCGCTGGCCATGGTCTTGCGCTTTTATCACCTGACGTCGGCGGCGATCTGGGGTGACGAAGGCTCAAGCCTCTTGCTCAGCGAATACGCGGTGAGCGACCTGTGGTTTCACGCCGCTCACGATGTGCACCCGCCGCTGTATTTTCTGCTGCTGCGCGGCTGGATCGAAATGTTTGGCGACAGCATCTGGTCGATCAGAAGCATGAGCGCCATCCCCGGTGCCGTCGTGGTGGGCCTGGGTATCTGGCTGACGCGGCAACTGTCCACCCGTCGCGCCGCAGTGCTGGCGGGCATCCTGCTGGCACTGCTGCCGACGGCGGTGCGCTACAGCCAGGAAGTGCGCATGTATTCGCTGCTCGGTGTATGGCTGTTGGGGGCGACGCTGGCGCTGGTCTACTGGACGCGCCAACCCGAGCGCACACGTTATCTGGCCGCCTATGTGCTGTTGATGAGCGCCGGTTTCTACACCCATTACTTCACGGCGCTGTGCGTGCTGGTGCACTGGACATACCTGGGGCTGCAGCCGCCCGGCCAGCGTTTGATCACGCGCCCGGCATGGTGGGTGGCCAACGCCGCGATTGTGGTGTTGTACCTGCCCTGGCTGCCGAACCTCCTGGACCTGGTGCAGCACGTCGAACAACTCAAGGTAGGCGGGGACATTGGTTGGGAAGAGCCGGTCAGCCTGCTGTCCCTGCCCTCGATGATCTGGCAGTTCGTGTTGCAGGATGAAGGCGTTGATCTCTGGGCGCCGCTGTTCTGGATGTTTCCGCTGTGGTTGGTCGCGGTGGTCCTGGTGACGGCATGGCGCAACCCCGGGGCTCATTTGCCTGCATTGTTTTTCCTGCTGCCGTTGCTGTTGGTGTACGGCGTGTCGTTTATCTCGCCGGTCTTTATCGAGCGCTATCTCACGGTGTACGCCCTGGGCTTGCCGATCGTCCTGGCAATGGCCATCGACCGCTTGCCGTCACGCCTGTCATGGTTGGGCGCAGCGCAGTTGGTGCTGTTTGTTGGCATGGAACTGCTGGGCCTGAAGAACAACTTCGAGGTGGATGAGCAGGATCAATTCAACGTGCCGGTGGAGTTCGTCAATCGTAATTACCAGGAAGACGACCGCATCGTCCTCAGCGACATGATGTGGTACCTCAGCTACGTGTATTACGACCAGACCGACGCGCAGTTGCAGCTTTACACCCCGCCCAAACCCGACGGCACCTCGACGCGACCGAATGCCTATGGCTTCGGCACGCTGGTGGACCAGGACGGCGGACGCATCTATCTGGATCGCCTGTCAGCACTGCCTGTCCAAACTCGGCGGGTATGGTTGATCAGCAGCAACGAAGCGCCGGATGAATTCGCGCCGCTGCCGAACGGCTGGCGCGAACTCAGTCGCCAGGACGGCGGAGGCGCCAGGGCGCGGTTGTTCGTGTTATGCAACGTACCGGCGCCGCAGCCTGAAGGCTGTCGCTAGACGCTCCTGAAAGGGCTCGCTCTTGAACAGGCTTGTGAGGAACATTCCATGGAGTCGCCCTGTGCAGCGAGTTGAATCTGAAGTCCCAGGGTGGGCGAGCGGTGTAAAAAAATATCCAAAGAAATGCAGGGATAAAAAAAAAAATGGTGAGCGGTAAAAAAAACTGGGCTTTAATCGCTCAAGTGAATTTTTTCTGGAAGGGCTCGCCATGCCGACAGTCGGATACGCTCATCTGTGTGAGGCGCTGGATCTAAAAGTGATCGCACCGCTGCGGGCTGCGATGATCAAGCCGGTGACTAGGATTTCTCTGATCGGTGGCTGCCTGGCGGTGCCCCATTCGGTGGCGCCTGCCCAGCATGCGCTGTTTGAGCACGTACTGTTTGCACTTAAGCATGAAGGGGTGAATCTGGCGATACTTGCCCAAGTGTTCGAACAGCTCGGCCCAGAGCCGTTCCTAGAGGCGCTGGCCGACTCGCCCAACGGTGCGTTTATCCGAAAAGCCTGTTTTCTTTGGGAAGGCTTTACCGGGAAAATGCTTGATCACGCCCTTCCTGTTCGTGGGCGCGTCGTTCCCTTGTTCGACCCCCAGCGCTATGTGACTGGCCCCAGTATTCGCAACAGTCGTTGGCGAGTGGATTTCAATGGTTTGGGCTCTTTGCATTATTGCGCCACCGTAGAGCGAACGCCTGAGCTGGAAGCGTTGTTGGCGCTTGATGTATTGGCTCGCGCCAAATCCTTCATGGCCACCCTCCCACCCGAAATGATGGACCGCGCCATCCAGTGGGCGTACCTGCACGAAACCCGCGATTCATTTGCCATCGAAAAAGAACAACCCAGCGAAGAAAAATCCCGTCGCTTCGTTCAACTCCTGCGCCAGGCCCACGAAGGCCGTTTGCTCACCGAGGACTACTTGGTCGAGCTGCAAAACAGCACCGTCTCCAACCCCTTCGACAAAGCCGTCGCGTTTCGCCACGAACAGAACCATCTGCACAACGGGCTGCGCGGCGCAGCCGGTGTGAGCTACGTACCGCCCGCCCCCGCGCTTTGCCAGGAATTGATGGAGGAGCTGATGGCCTTCGCCAACCAGCCCGTGCGAGACGTCGATCCTTTGGTTGCGGCGGCGGTCACCGCTTTCGGCTTCGTCTTCCTGCACCCGTTCATGGACGGTAATGGGCGCCTGTCTCGCTTCCTGATTCACCAGACGCTTTGCCACTACGGTGCATTGGAAAACGGCTTGTTGTTACCGGTCTCCGTCGCCATGAAGCACGAAGAGCAAGCCTACCTGGAGGCGCTGAAAACCTTTTCCCAGCCAACCCGTGAATTCTGGAACGTCACCTGGCTGGAGGCGGAGCATATGGCCTTTGACTTCATCGGCCATCCCTCGATCTACCGCTACTGGGATGCGACCCGCTGCGTCGAATTCACCCTGCAAATGGCCCGCCGTGCCTTGGAAGTGGAACTGCGCGAAGAAACCGAATTCCTCGATCGCTACGACCGTGTGATCAAGGCGGTGAACCAACGCTACGACGTTCGTGGGAGTGATTTGTCGAAGCTGGTGATGATGTGCCTGGATAACGAGGGGAAGGTCTCGAAGCACCGGCGTAAGCAGTTTCAGTACAGCGTGGCGGAAGAGGTGTTCGGGTTTATTGAAGAGGAGACCATGAGGTTGATTGGCGAGTAAAAGGGCGATTGCTCACAGATCTAAATGTGGGAGGAGGCTGTGGTGTGCCACTGAATCGCTCCATCCATCGAGAAACTGTTTCAAAACTTGACGACGACTCGTCCCTCCATCATATTAATAGTTAGCAAACTAACTGTATGCAAGCTATCCAATGCCTCAATCCCTCGAGCAACTCCAGATGAACCTCAGCAGCAGCATGGTGGTGGGCGCCCGTAACTGGCGCAAGATCTGCCAGACCACGCTGGTGAGCTATGGCATCTCCGAAGCCTGCGCCGTGCCGTTATTGATGATCGGTCGCTTGGGCGACGGTGTGCATCAAGTCAAAGTAGCCCAGGCTTCCGGTATGGAAAGCCCATCACTGGTGCGCCTGCTCGACCGGCTGTGCGGTGACGGTTACGTCTGCCGCACCGAAGACATCCACGACCGCCGTGCCAAGGCCCTTAGCCTCACCGAGCGTGGCCGTGAGCTGGTGCAGGCGGTGGAGGCGCAACTGGTGCGCCTGCGTAACGAAGTCCTGGCGGATATTGCCACGCCGGATCTGGAAGCCGCGCTGCGGGTGCTGCGGGCCTTCGAAGCGGCCGAGGCAGTGTCGCCTTGAACGGATTCCTTACCGGCTTTCCACCTGCTCGCGACTGGTTCTACGGGGTGCGTACCTTCGCCGCGTCGATGATCGCGCTGTACATCGCCATGCTCATGCAAATGCCGCGTCCGTATTGGGCGATGGCCACGGTGTATATCGTCTCCAGCCCGTTTGTCGGCCCCACCAGTTCCAAAGCGTTGTACCGCGCGATCGGCACCTTGATGGGCGCGGCGGCGGCGGTGTTTTTTGTACCGATGTTCGTGCAGTCACCCTACATTCTGGTGGTGGTGATCGCTCTGTGGACGGGCACCTTGCTGTTCCTTTCCCTGCATCTGCGCACAGCCAACAGCTATGCCCTGATGCTGGCCGGCTACACCTTGCCGCTGATTGCCCTGCCGGTGGTGGATAACCCCCTGGCGGTGTGGGATGTGGCCGAGGCGCGTACCGAGGAAATCTTCCTCGGCATCGCCGTGGCGGCCGTGGTGGGTGCGATGTTCTGGCCGCGTCGCCTGATGCCGGTGTTCGATGGCTCGGTTGCCAAGTGGTTCAGCGACGCCCAGGTCTACAGCCAGCGCTTTCTCACCCGCGATGTGGAGCCTGAAGCCATCAGCGGCCTGCGCGGCGGCATGGTCGCCACCTTCAATACCCTCGAGTTGATGATCGGCCAGTTGCCCCACGAAGGCGCGCGGCCGCAGACGGTGCGCAACACCAAGGAATTGCGCGGACGCATGATTCACCTGTTGCCGGTCATCGATGCCCTGGACGATGCGGTGTACGCCATCGAACATCGCGCACCGGAGTTTCTCGATCGGCTCACGCCATTGCTGCATGAGGCCAACGCCTGGCTGCAAAGCACCACCGAAACCGCCCCCCTGGAACGCTGGCGCGTGCTGCGTGACACGATCGACGCCGCGCAACCTCAAGGCGAAGCGCTGGACGACCGTCACACGCTGCTGTTCTCCAATGCCCTGTATCGCCTCGGTGAGTGGGTCGACCTGTGGCAGGACTGCCGCAGCCTGCAAGCCGCCATTCAATGTGAAAGCCAAGACACCTGGCGCGCCGTCTACCGCCATTGGCGCCTGGGCCGGCTCACGCCATTCCTTGATCGTGGCCTGATGTTCTACTCGGCGTTTTCCACCGTCACCGCGATCATCGTCGCCTCGGTATTGTGGATTCTGCTGGGCTGGACCGACGGCGGCAGCGCGGTGATCCTGGCGGCGGTGGCGTGCAGCTTTTTCGCCTCCATGGACGACCCGGCACCGCAGATCTACCGGTTCTTTTTCTGGACCGCCATGTCGGTGCTGTTCGCCAGTCTCTATCTGTTCCTGGTGCTGCCCAACCTGCACGATTTTCCCATGCTGGTGCTGGCGTTCGCCGTGCCGTTCATCTGCATCGGCACCCTTACCGTACAGCCACGCTTCTACCTGGGCATGCTGCTGACGCTGGTCAACACCTCGTCGTTCATCAGCATCCAGGGCGCCTATGACGCGGACTTTCTCAACTTCGCCAACGTCAACCTGGCCGGGCCCGTGGGCCTGCTGTTTGCCTTCGTATGGACCCTGATCGCCCGGCCCTTCGGCGCCGAACTGGCGGCCAAGCGCCTGACCCGTTTCAGCTGGCGCGACATCGTCAGCCTCACCGAACCCGCCACCCTGGCCGAACACCGGCACATGGCCGCGCAAATGCTCGACCGTCTGATGCAGCACCTGCCGCGCCTGGCACTCACCGGCCAGGACACCGGCACCGCCCTGCGCGACCTGCGCGTGGCGCTGAACCTGCTCGATCTGCTCGCCTATTCGCCACGCATCCTCGGCGTGCCGCGTGTGCTGCTCAACCAGGTGGTGGAAGGGGTGGGCGGTTACTTCAAGGCATGCCTCAAGGCCGGTGAACGCTTGCCCGCGCCCAGCGGTCTGCTGATGACCCTGGACCGCACGCGCCGCGCCCTCAACGGCCAGGGCCTGCAAGACGCCGATGACACGCGCCTGCACCTGCTGCATGCCCTGGCCGGCCTGCGCCTGGCGCTGTTGCCCGGCGTGGAGTTCATTGGCGGCACGGAAATCGAAGCGCCGTTACCTGATGGAGCGCCTTTATGATCGGTGACCTGGATATCAGCGGGGTATTTTTGCCCACGCTGCTGGTGCTGATGGGCATTACCTATGTGTTGTTTCTGGTGGTGCACGGGCTGTTGACGCGCATGCACTTCTATCGCCTGGTCTGGCACCGGGCATTGTTCAATGTGGGGCTCTACGCGCTGTTGCTGGGCGCGGTGGACTCACTCAGTCGATATCTGATGACATGAAAAAACCTTTTTTGACTATCGGCCGTGTCGTCCTGACGCTGTTGATCGTGAGCTTCGCGGTCGTCGTGGTGTGGCGCATGGTCATGTACTACATGTTTGCGCCCTGGACCCGTGACGGCCACATCCGCGCCGATATCGTGCAGATCGCTCCGGACGTGTCCGGGCTGATCCAGCGCGTGGACGTGCGCGACAACCAATTGGTGAGCAAAGGCCAGGTGCTGTTCGCCGTCGACCAGGACCGTTTCAAGCTGGCGCTGCGCCAGGCCCGGGCCGCCGTGGCCGACCGCCAGGAAACCCTGGCCCAGGCCCAGCGCGAGTACAAGCGTAACCGTGGCCTGGGCAACCTGGTGCCCAGCGAGCAACTGGAAGAGAGCCAGTCCCGCGTGGCCCGTGCCCAATCGGCCCTGGCGGAGGCGCAAGTGACGGTGGATT
Organism: Pseudomonas orientalis; assembly: GCF_022807995.1. Taxonomy (NCBI): domain Bacteria; kingdom Pseudomonadati; phylum Pseudomonadota; class Gammaproteobacteria; order Pseudomonadales; family Pseudomonadaceae; genus Pseudomonas; species Pseudomonas orientalis. The sequence goes on from NZ_CP094351.1 coordinate 174,370, forward strand.
CCGCCCAGCTCAACCTCGACCGTTCGGTGATCCGCAGCCCGGTGGACGGCTACGTCAACGACCGCGCGCCGCGCGCCCAGGAATTCGTCACCGCCGGGCGTCCGGTGCTGTCGGTGGTAGACAGCAACTCCTTCCATATCGACGGCTATTTCGAAGAGACCAAACTGGACGGTATCCGCGTCGGAATGGGCGTGGACATCCGCGTGATCGGCGACAACGCCCGCCTGCACGGCCACGTGCAGAGCATCGTCGCCGGTATCGAAGACCGCGACCGCAGCAGCGGTTCCAACCTGCTGCCCAACGTCAACCCGGCGTTCAGCTGGGTGCGTCTGGCCCAGCGGATTCCGGTGCGTATTGCCTTCGATGACGTGCCGGCGGACTTCCGCATGATCGCCGGGCGTACTGCAACGGTGTCGATCATCGATGACAAGGCCGGCGCCGGAGACCCGCCATGAAGCAACTGCTGGCCACCGCTGCGCTGGGGTTCTTGCTGTCGGCCTGCCAGGCGGTAGGCCCTGACTACAAGCTGCCGGACACGGCCGCCGTCAACCGTGACGACCTGCAAGGGACTATCGCGGGGGAGGGTAATAACGTGGTGTCGGCGCCCGTGCCGACCGACTGGTGGAAACTGTACAAAGACCCGCGCCTGGATGAACTGGTGCGCCAGGCCATGACTTCCAACACCGACCTGCGCGTGGCCGCCGCCAACTTGCAACGTGCGCGCTATCAGACACAGCAGGCCGAATCCGCCGGCGGCTGGAGTGCCGGGGCCAAGGCTGAAGCGCAGCGGTTGCAGGAATCCGGCGAAGCCTTTTTGCTGGCGGACAAAGTCCCGGTGGACAACATCGGCAGCGTGGGCATCACCACCTCCTATCAATTCGATCTGTTCGGCACCTTGCAACGCGGCATCGAAAGCGCCCAGGCCAGCGCCGACGCGGCCCAGGCGGCCGCCGATATCGCGCGCATTACCCTGGTGGCCGACGTGGTGCGCGCCTACACCCAGGTCTGCGCCGCCAACGAAGAGCTGGCAATCGCCAACGAGTCCCTCGACCTGCAAGCCCAGAGCACCAAACTGACCCAACGCCTGCGCGACGCCGGCCGTGGCGATGAAACCCAGGTCACGCGCTCGCAGACCCAGTACAAATCCCTGCGCGCCGATATGCCGCGCTATGAAGCGGCGCGCCAGGCGGGGTTGTTCCGTCTGTCGATGCTGCTGGCCAAACCCCTCGATCAACTGCCGGCCGGCACCGCCAGTTGCGCCGAGTTGCCGCACATCGCCCAGCTGTTGCCGGTGGGTGACGGTGCGACGTTGCTCAAGCGCCGCCCGGATGTGCGCCAGGCCGAACGCCAACTGGCCGCTGCGACCGCGCGCATCGGCGTGGCCACCGGCGCCTTGTACCCGGACATCGCCATCGGCGCCACGGTGGGCACGGTGGGCCTGCTCGACAACCTCGGCCAGCCGGCGACCAATCGCTGGGGCTTTGGCCCGATGATCAGCTGGACGGTGCCGACCAACGGCGCCCGCGCCCGCATCCATGAAGCCGAGGCCGCGACCCAGGGCGCCCTGGCGCATTTCGACGGGGTGGTGCTCAATGCTATCCGCGAAACCCAGACCGGCCTGGCGCAGTACACCGCCATGTTGCAACGCCGTGAAGCGTTGGCCGACGCCGAGCGCTCTGCTCGCGAGGCGGCGGACCAGACCCATCGCTTCTTCCAGGCCGGGCGCGAGTCGTTCCTGGCAGACCTGCAGGCGACCCGCACCTACACCACCATGCGCGCGCAATTGGCGGCGGCCAACACCCAGGTTGCGATGAGCCAGATCGACCTGTTCCTGGCCCTGGGCGGCGGCTGGGAAAGCGGACGAACGCAAGGGGTAAAACCCGGCAAACCGTGAGGTTATGGCTATGCTTTGTCAGGTGAGGCGTGGTGACGCCTTACTCGACACTGCTCGCGTTTGCTCATGGGGATTCGAATAATGAAAAACCCTTATGCTCCCGCTTTCTGGTGCGTGCTCTTCGCACTGGTGCTGTTATCGGCCGCGTATTTCTACGGGGTCATGCTCGCCCACCCACTCGACAAGGCCATGGTGTTTCTCGACAGCGCCTGTCTGGTGATCGGCACCTTGTCCATCGGCGTGGTGGCCTGGGCCTCCTATCAAAACCAACGGGTGAAGCGAAAATTGCTGGAACAAGGCAAGACCCGCGTCGCGATCTGGGACACCAAGGTGGCCCTGCGCCGTGTCGAAACCGTGTTCGACCGCTATTTCTGGGGCAGCTACTGGCAACCCGGCCGCACGTTCCAGGAAGTCATGGGCGACCTCACCGGCACGCCCCTGGAAAAAAGCCTCGAGGTGCTGAAGAAGCAATGTGTCGTGCTCGACCGGCAGGTCGCTGACGGCAGGCACTGGCTGAATAATGCGCGGGAATTGTCCGATGTCGCCACGCAAATGGCCCGTGAGCGCTACCAGCTGGACTTCTGCGACTCCAAGGCCGACACCCCCGGCAACGCGGTGATACACCGCGAGTTCGAGGTGCTGGTCTACACCTGGACGGCACGCCTGAAGAGTTTCGATCACCAGTTGGATGAAATCGAACTGGAGTACTCCTGAACTCCTGAACTCCTGCGCAACTGATACCTCTGAAAGGCTGGGCCGTTTGCGCCCGCCAGTGCTAATCTTCCCCAGCCTTTCGGCCACACGGGCCACTACTGTAGGAGCGAGCTTGCTCGCGAAAAACGTCAACGATAACGCGTGCATTCTGAATAAACGCGGTGCCTATGAGTTCTTCGCGAGCAAGCTCGCTCCTACAAGGACCCCTCCGGGGTTCAAGGAAGACAGCCCACTTCTCACAGGATTTGATCAGGTCACTTCATGAATAAGCCAGCAGTCGTTCTTTTGGGTTTCGTTGTCGCCGTAGGCGTCGTCAGTGCAGGCGGCGCCTGGTACACCGGTAAACAACTGGAGCCGGTGCTGCAAACCGCGATCCAGAACGCCAACAAGGAACTGCAGACCTCCATGGCCGGCGTGGACGGTACCGTCTCCCTGGAGCTGGTCTCCCTGGACCGTGGCGTGTTCAGCAGCACTGCCCATTACCGTCTCAAGGGCCAGGGCAGTGTGTTCGGCGAGCAAAACCCGAACCCCGAGCTGCTGTTCGTCGACCATATCGAACACGGCCCGCTGCCGTTCTCGCGCCTGGTCAGCCTGAAATGGCTGCCGGTGATGGCCACCAGTCACTACGCACTGGAAAAGAACGCCACCACCGAACCATGGTTCGCTGCCGCCAAAGACGTGTCGCCGCTCAAAGGCGTGGCCAATATCGGTTACAGCCGTTCGGTCAACGGCAACGTCGAACTGCTGCCCCTGGAGTTCAAGGACGACAAGTCCTCGGTGAGCTTCTCCGGCGCCAACCTGGAATTCGACAGCAGCGCCGAGGGCCAGAAGGTCAAGGCTGACGGCTACATGAACAGCCTCAAGGTTGCGGCCGTCGACGCCAATGGCGACGCGTTCGAAGCCCAACTGGCCGGCCTGACCGTCGCCAGCAATCTGGCCAAATCCACGTTCGGTTTCTACACCGGTCAGAACACCATCGAACTGACCGACACCAAGGTCACCTTCGGCCCGCAGAAATCGGTGCTGACCCTCAAGGGTTTCGAGCAGAAAGACTCCAGTGAGACCCAGGACAACAACCTGGCCGGCCGCGTCGACTACAAGATCGACGAAATCGGTTACCAGGGTAAGCCTGTCGGCTCGGCCGCCATGGCCGTCAGCATGAAAAACGTCGACATCCCGGCGATGCTGGTGCTGACCAAGCTCTACCAGGACAAGATGCAGCCGGTGCAAGCCGCCGCCGCTGCCGGCCAACCCGCGCCCGAGCTGCAACTGACCGAAGCCGAGCAGACCCTGGCCGAAGCCAACGTCAACCAGGTGCTGGCCGCCAAGCCGCAAGTGGCCGTGGAAAACCTGTCGCTGAAAACCACCCATGGCGAGAGCAAGTTCAACCTTGTCCTGGACCTGGCCAAGCCGGCCTCCATGGAACTGCCACCCGTTGAGCTGGGCAAGCAGATGATTGCGCTGCTGGACGCCAACCTCACCCTGTCCAAACCCATGATCAGCGACGTGGCCACGCTGCAAGCCCAGGTCGGCGGCGTGACCGACCCGAAAGCCATCGAACAGCAATCGCAAATGGCGGCCGAGATGGTCAGCGGTGTGGCCGTGGGTACGCAACTGGCAACCTTGGTGGGCACCGACGTAGTGTCCAAGCTGCACTACGCCAACAACGAAGTGACCTTCAACGGCCATAAGATGACCGTCGAGCAATTCATCAGCTTCGTGATGTCCAAAGCCGGTGCAATGGGCGGCGCGCAGTAACCCTGGAATACAGTTAAAACTGTGGGAGGGGGCTTGCCCCCGATGGCGGATTGTCAGTCAGTATATTTATAACTGACCCACCGCTATCGGGGGCAAGCCCCCTCCCACATTTTGTTTTGTGACTGGCGAAAGATCCTTGCCGGTCAATTCTGAACAATTGTTCTGAATTGCCCTTGCCCCTGCCTGGCTAAGGGATAGTTCGCCCAGGAAAGCTAGGTCGGGGCCCGAGACGCCGACACCCTGATGCACATCGCTCAGGATCACCCATCGTTGCGGCTTTCCTTGTAAGGAAGCCGACGACATGTTGCCAATCCCTCCACTCAGCGCTTCAGGCCGGTTGCGGCTGCTCATCGCAGCAGCCCTGTGCAGCCAATTGCTGATGCCTGCCTATGCCGTGGCCGATCCCGCCTATGACGCCCTGATCATCCAGGCGCGCAACGGTCACTTCACGCCGGCACTGACTCAGTTGCGCCAGCTGTCCGCCGAGCGCCAGAGCCCAGGCCAGGTCAGCGATCATCTGGTGATTGCCGGTTGGGCCGGGCAGGACACGGAAGTGTTGAAGGTGTATGAGGCACAGGGCAAGCATCGCAACCTCACCACCCAGGCACTGGCCACGGTGGCGCGCACCTATCGCAATCAAAAGCAGTGGGCCCAGGCCGAGGCGGTCTATCGCCAGGCGCTGCTGCGTGAGCCGAATAATATCGACCTGCAACTGGGCCTGGCGCTCACCCAGGCCGATGGCGGCAAAGCCGGCGAGGCGGTGCAACGCTTGCGCGCGCTGGTGGCGGCGCAACCGAATGACCCCAACCGCCGCATGGCGCTGGGCTACGCGCTGACCCGCGCCGGCCTGAACTACGACGCATTGTTCGAGTTCGACCAGGCGTTCATCCGTGCCGGCGACAAACCCGACGTGGCGCGTGAATACCTCGTCGCCCTGCAAAAGGCCCGCCTGCCGGAAGCCGCGCTGCGCCTGTCGGCCAAGCGCCCGGGCCTGGTGAACGCGGTGACCCAGCGCCGCCTGGAAGGCGATCTGGCCGCCGAGCGCGTGCGCATCGCCGAGTTCGCCACGCGCACCGAAAAAGAACGCTACGTGGTCGCCGACCGCGCCCTCAGTGACTACGACCGACTGATCGCACGCTGGATCCCGGACGCCAGCGCCCATGACGACGTGGTGCGCTGGCGCATCGACCGCCTGGGCGCGCTGAAGGCCAGGGCACGTACCGCCGAGGTGATCCGCGAGTACCAGGCCTTCAACGCTGAAGGTGTGCAATTGCCCACTTACGCGTTGCGTTGGGTGGCCGCCTCCTACCTCGACCAGCGCCAGCCGGAAAAAGCCGAACCCCTGTATCGCCAGGTGCTGAGCGCGCCGGACGCCGACGCCAGTTACCGCGTCGACGACAGCACCGCGTTGTTCTACGCCCTGCTGGAAAGTGACAAAGTCGAGGACGCCCGCCAGGTCGCCGACACCCTGGCCAGGGAACAGAAACCCCGCGTCGAACTCAAGGGCTTGCCGATTGGCAACCCCAACGACAACTGGATGGACGCGCAGCAACTCTCCGCCCAGGCCGGCACCTTCGGCGGTGACCTGCCGGGCAGCGAAGCCAACCTGGAAGCCCTGGTAGCCAAGGCGCCGGGCAACGTCGGCCTGCGCATCGCCCAGGCCGACATGTACCGCGCCCGTGACTGGCCGCGCCGCGCCGAAGGTACCCTCAAGGAAACCGAAGCCCAGGCGCCCCGCGACATCGGCCTGCAAGTGTCCCAGGCCTACACCGCCATGGACCTGCAGGAGTGGCGCCAGATGGACGCCCTCACCGACGACGTGGTCGCACGCAACCCGGACAACCGCCAGGTGCAGCGCCTCAGTCGCCTGCGCGATGTGCATGACATGGCCGAACTGCGCGTCGAGGCCTACACCGGCAAGAGCTACGGCGGCGGCAACAACAACGACGCAGGCGCAGTGGCCGGTAGCCGCGACTGGGGCATCGAAAGTGTGATCTACACGCCGCCCATCGACGAAGACTGGCGCCTGTTCGCTGGTGCCGGCTACGCCACCGCCGACTTCAGCGAAGGCACCGGCCAGCACCGTTGGCAGCGCGTGGGCGTGGAGCGGCGTACCCGCGATATGACGATCGAAGCCGAGGTGTCCAATCACTCCTACGGCGATGGCTCCAAGCAAGGTGCGGCCGTCTCGATTGCCCGCGACATCAACGACCACTGGCAGTACGGCGGCAGCGTCGGCTACCTGCTCAGCACCACGCCACTGCGCGCCTTGAACGACGGCGTCACGGCCAATGGCGGCAGTGGTTTCATCCGCTGGCGCGCCAATGAAAGCCGCGAGTGGAAGCTTACCCTCAGCCCGTCGCACTTCAGTGACGGCAACGACCGCGTCGAAGCGCTGCTCAGCGGACGCGAGGGCCTCTACAGCTCGCCCCATGTGCAAATCGACCTGGGCCTGGAAGTCGGCGCGAGCCGCAACAGCAAGGAAGACACCGCGTACTTCAACCCGAAGTCGGACTTCACGGTGTTGCCCGTGATCAACGTCAACCACGTGCTCTATCACCGCTACGAGACCCAGTGGAGCCAGCAGTTCCAGATCGGTGCGGGCACCTACAGCCAGCACGACTACTCCACCGGCGGCATCGGCCTTGTCGGCTACGGCCAGCGCTTTCGCTGGAACGACGTACTGGAAATGGGCGCCAACCTCAGCCTGATCAGCCGACCTTATGACGGCGACCGCGAACGCGATCTGCGTCTGCTCGTCGACCTCACTTACCGTTTCTAGAAGAGCCTGACCATGACCGTCCTCAGCCGTTGCTTGTTGGTCCTGGGTCTAATGCTGGCCGCCGCGTGCGCCCAGCAACCCGCGCCCTATACCCCACCCGCGCAGCGGCCAACCGCGCTCAACGAAGCGCCGTGGCCGAAAAACCATTTCCTGGGCATTGCCTACCATGACGTCAATGATCGCGACCCGGATCAGGCGGTGGTGGCGGTGCGCACCGAACGCTTGATCGAACAACTGGCCTGGCTGCGCGAGAACGGCTACCAGGCGGTCAGCGTCGACCAGATCCTGGCCGCGCGCAACGGCGGCCCGGCGCTGCCGCCCAAGGCCATCATGCTCAGCTTCGACGATGGTTACGCAAGCTTCTACACCCGTGTGATGCCGATTCTGCGTGCCTACCACTGGCCGGCGTTGCTGGCGCCGGTGGGCTACTGGATCGACACGCCGCTGAACAAGCCGGTGGATTTTGCCGGTTCACCGCGCCCCCGTGGAGAATTCCTCACCTGGCAGCAGGTTCGTGAAGTGTCCCAGTCGGGCCTGGTGTAAATCGCCGCGCACACCGATGCCAATCACAAAGGCATCCTGGCCAACCCTCAAGGCAACCTGGAGCCGGCGGCAACGTCCCTGCGCTTAGACCCGGCCACCGGGCGTTATGAAAGCCAGGCGCAGTTCGATGCGCGGCAGCGCGCGGACGTCGTGGCGATTTCCAACAAGATCCAGGCCGTGACCGGCAAGAAACCACGGGTGTGGGTGTGGCCCTATGGCGCGGCCAAAGGTACGTCGCTGGCGATCGTCGGTGAGCAGGGCTACCAGATGGCCCTGACCCTGGAAGACGGCCTCGACAGTTCCAGTGATCTGATGAACAGCCCGCGCTTCCTGGTGGCCTCCGACCCCGACGGCGAGCACTTCGCCAACAGCATCGTCGCCGCACAGACCCCGGCACCGATGCGCGTATTGCACGTGGACCTGGACAACGTCTACGACCCTGACCCGGCCCAGCAGGCGCGCAATCTCGACGTACTGGTGCAGCGCGTGGTGGACATGGGCGCCGGCACCGTCTTTCTGCAAGCCTTCGCCGACCCCAAGGGCGACGGCCTGGTGCACTCGCTCTACTTCCCCAACCGTCACTTGCCGGTGCGCGCCGACCTGTTCAACCGCGTTGCCTGGCAGCTGCACACCCGTGCCCACGCCGCCGTGTATGCCTGGATGCCCGTGCTCAGTTTCGCCCTCGACCCCAAGCTGCCGCGCGTGACCCGTTGGGACCCGCACACCGCCAGGCTGGGCACTGACCCCGACCAGTACAAACGCCTGTCGCCGTTCGACCCGCAGGTGCGCAAAATCATCGGTGAAATCTACGAAGACCTGGCCCGCAACAGCGCCATCGATGGTGTGCTGTACCACGACGATGCCGTGCTCTCGGACTTCGAAGACGCCAGCCCCGCCGCGCTCAAGGCCTACGCGGCCAATGGTTTGCCGGACACTGTCGCCGCCTTGCGCGCCGATCCCGCCACGCTGCAGCGCTGGACCCGCTTCAAGAGCCGCTACCTGATCGACTTCACCCAAGAGCTGACCACCAAGGTTCGCGCCATCGCCGGGCCGCAGGTGCAGACCGCGCGCAATATCTTCGCCGAGCCGATGCTCAACCCGGCCAGCGAAGCCTGGTTCGCGCAGAACCTCGATGACTTCCTGCAGGCCTACGACTGGACCGCGCCGATGGCCATGCCGCTGATGGAAGGCCAGGAATTGAAGGCGTCCGATGCCTGGCTGGAAAAACTGGTGGCGACAGTCAAGGCGCGCCCCGGCGCCATGGAAAAAACTGTGTTCGAGCTGCAAGCCAAAGACTGGCGCACCAACGCCGCGCCGGATATCAGCGCTGAGCAACTGGCGCAATGGATGGGCGTGCTCAAACGCCAGGGGGTCAAGAGCTTTGGCTACTACCCGGACAACTTCCTGGAAAATTCCCCGGACCTGAAGACGGTACGTCCGGCCCTTTCCAACCAGTGGAACCCTTGATCATGTTCGACAGAATCCTGGCTATATTCGTGCTGGCACTGGTATTGGGCGTGCCCCTGGGCCTGATCTTCCTGGTCACCGGGCAGTTCCTGATGGACTTCGTGTTTTTCTACCCGCTGTTCATGTCCGCGTTGTGGATCGCCGGCGGCCTGTACTTCTGGCTGCACTGGGAACGCCACTGGCCGTGGCAGGAAGACACGCCGGCGCCGACCCTGGCCGGCAACCCGCTGATCTCGATCATCGTCCCTTGCTACAACGAAGGCGATAACGTCGCCGACACCATGGCGGCCGCCCTGGGCCAGGTGTACACGAACATCGAAGTGATTGCGGTCAACGACGGCTCCAGCGACAACACCGCTGCGATACTCGACGCGCTGGCGCTGCAACACCCACGCTTGCGGGTGCTGCACCTGGCGCAGAACCAGGGCAAGGCCGTGGCCCTGCGCATGGGGGCGGTGGCGGCGCGCAGCGAATACCTGGTGTGCATCGACGGCGATGCGTTGCTCGACAAAAACGCGGCGGCCTACATGGTCGCGCCGATGCTCGACAACCCGCGCCTGGGCGCCGTCACCGGCAACCCGCGTGTGCGCACACGTTCGACCCTGATCGGCCGGGTACAGGTGGGCGAGTTCTCCTCGATCATCGGCCTGATCAAGCGTACCCAGCGCGTGTTCGGGCGCATCTTCACGGTGTCGGGTGTGGTGGTGGCGTTCCGCAAGAAGGCGCTGAACCGCATCGACTACTGGAGCACCGACATGATCACCGAGGACATCGATGTCAGCTGGAAGCTGCAACTCGATCATTGGGCGATCTTCTACGAGCCGCGCGCGCTGTGCTGGATTCTCATGCCCGAGACCGTCGGCGGCCTGTGGAAACAGCGCCTGCGCTGGGCCCAGGGCGGCGCTGAAGTGCTGTTCAAGAATATCCGTGGCATCTGGCAATGGCGCCATCGCTACCTGTGGCCGCTGCTGTTCGAATATTGCCTGTCCACCGGCTGGGCCTTCACCTTCCTGCTCTCGGTGGTGTTCTGGGGCCTGGGCAAATTCATGGTGTTGCCGCAGGCGATTACCGTCGACTCCCTGGTGCCGCCGGCGTTTACCGGGCTGGTGCTGGCGATGGTGTGCCTGCTGCAGTTCGCGGTGAGCATCCTGATTGACCGGCGCTACGAAAAAGACCTGTGGAAAACCCTGTTCTGGACCGTGTGGTACCCGATGGTGTTCTGGCTGGTCAGCCTGTTCACCACCCTGGTCAGCTTTCCCAAGGTGTTGTTCAACCAACACCAGAAACGCGCCCGCTGGGTCAGCCCGGACCGTGGTATCAAACCTGCCCAAGAGGAGGCGTGACGATGAAACTGGTCAGAACCCGCCAGAACCTGGCGATGTGGATTATCGATGTGTTACTCACCCTGCTGGCCTGGGCCGGCCTGGTCTGGCTGCTGGCCCGGGGCATGAGCGCCATGCTCGAAACCCACGGCGGCCCGCGCCTGGAAGCGCCGATCTTCGCCGCGCTCAACACCTTGCAAATCTACCTGTGGATCGCCCTGTTCAATGCCGTGATCCTGGTCGCCTGGGCGCGCTACCAGCAACGCAAAGGCCGCAAATTCGCCCAGCGCCGCGCCGAGGCGCATGCCCTGAGCGACCAGCACTTGAGTGAAAGCTTCAAGCTGGGCGAGGGCGACCTGGAACAACTGCGCCGTCCCGGTGTGCTGGTGATCCACAACGATGAAGAAGGCGGCGTGGGCGAAATCAAATCCCACGTCTCCCGCGACGTCGAACGCCCCGGCCTGGCCCTGGTGTCCGGCTCGGAAAAAGACAAAGGCCTTGGCTGATTCTTCAGTCCTGCAAATATCCAATGTGGGAGGGGGCTTGCCCTAATGCCCCCCTCAGTAGGAGCGAGCTTGCTCGCGAAAAACTCACAGGCACCGCGTTCATTCAGGAAGCACGCGTTATCGTTGACGTTTTTCGCGAGCAAGCTCGCTCCTACAAAAAACCTTAACTGGCTGGCATTAGGGCTTGCCTCCTCCCACATTGATCTCCAGCGCTGTGAGTGCGCACGGGTTCAACAAAACTGATCGGATTTCCGATAAATGGGACCCAAATCACAAAAACGCCGCGAACTTTCCTCCCCTCCCCGGTACTAAACCTAACTCGACGACCCTTGATGGCTAAATAGTGGCGATCATTGCCCGTCAGTCGAATCGCTGTCGAAACAGTTGCCGCCGGTCGGATTAAACGTCTCAGCAATCCGGCCGCACCCTGTTCGATAATTATTTTTTGTTACTAATCATTAGGTTGGCCCGCAGACACGCTCGAACGCCCCGCAGCCCAGCATCTTGGACTGCCGGGAGTTCGATGTTAGCTTGCCGGCCTTTGATTTTCGACGGATCGAACATGCCTCTGCCAATGCCACGGACTCGGTTTCTTCTATGCACCTTCCTGCTCACTTGCCTGGGCCTGAACACTGCATTCGCTGCCCCCACGCCCGGGGACCAGGACCTGATCCGCGATCGGCAGAACCGCCTGCTCGAGGAGCAACAACGGCGCCTTGAAGAACTCAAGGATCTGCCCGGCAAAGCGGCCAAACCCGAGGCGCCCAGCGCGCCCGCCGACACCCGTTGCTTCCCGATCAAGGACATCGAGCTCAAAGGCGCCGACAGCCTGCCGGCCTCCGAGCGCGAGCGCCTGCTCAAGCCCTATGTCGGCCAATGCCTGGGCGTGTCCCAGCTCAACGACTTGCTCAAGGCCATCACCGACTACTACCTCGGCAAAGGCCGCGTCACCAGCCGCGCCTACCTGCCGCAGCAAGACCTCTCCACCGGCCACCTGCAGGTGCTGGTGGTGGAAGGCAAGCTCGAAGCCTTGCGCAGCGCCGAAGGCAGCACCGTGACCGAACGCGAACTGGCCATGGCCTTTCCCGGCAAGGTCGGCGAAGCGCTGAACCTGCGCGAAATCGAGCAACTGGTGGACCAGCTCAACCGCCTGCCGTCCAAACAGGCGCAGATGGAGCTGACCCCCGGCAAGCAAGTCGGCGGCAGCGACGTGGTGGTCAAGAACACCGCGCAAAAGCCCTGGCGCGCCAGCCTGTCGCGCAATAACGACGGCCAGAAAAGCACCGGCGAACAGCAATGGGGCGCCGGCCTTGAGTGGGACAGCCCGCTGGGCCTGGGCGACCAGTTGATTCTGCGCGGCGGCCACGACGCCATCAGCGACCACCAGAAAACCTCGAAAAACACCATGCTCTACTACAACGTGCCGTGGGGCTGGTGGAACTTCAGTTACACCTACAGCGAGAGCGACTACCGCACCTTCGGCGTGACCGATGACTTCAAATACAAGCAGGACGGCGACAACCAGAACCACCAACTGCGCGCCGAACGGGTCATCCACCGCGATGACGTGAGCAAGACCTCGGTCAACGTCGGCCTGGCACACCTGCGCACCAACAACTACATCCTCGATGTGCGCACCGCGCCCAGCAGCAACCGCCTCAGCGAACTGCAACTGGGCGTCAACCACGGTCGGCGTATCGGCACAGCCTTCGTCAACCTGGACCTGGGCATGCAAAGCGGCATTGGCTTGCTCGACGCCCAGTCCCAGGACGAGCGCGACGCCTTCGGCCGCCGTCAGCCGAACTCGCGCTACCGCAAATACACCGCCACCGTCAGCTACCTGCAACCGTTCAGCCTGTGGGGCGAGTCGTTCAGCTTCAGCAGCCTGGCCACCGGCCAGCGCAGTGAAGACCCGCTGTTCTCGCCACAGCGCATGAGCCTCGGCGGCTCGGCTTCGGTGCGCGGTTTCAAGGACCAGTTGCTGACCGGCGACAGCGGCGGCTACTGGCGCAACGAAGTGCGCTGGGCGCGCCCGGTGACTCTCGACTGGATGCGTCCGGCGTTTTTCGAATACGGCGCCAGCGTCGGCTACGACCAGGGTGTGATCCGCAACGACCGCTACAACGACAACGTTCACGGCCGCGTGTCCAGCAACTCCCTGGAGCTGTTCGCCCGTGGCAAAAACGTCAGCACCAGCGTGACCTTTGCCCACTCGCTGGAAAGACCCGGCGTCGTCACCGAGCGCGAAGCGCCGATCTACTTCCGCCTGGATTTCTTCCTGTAATTCAACGTTGCGCCGCAGCGAGAAACTGAAAATGGACGTTCGACAATTTGCCTTCCTGGCCCGCCAACCTTCTGCTGCCCTGAAGCCGCGAAATGTGTTCTTCGGCCTGCCCAAACGCGGGCTGGCGCTGATCCTCGCCAACGCGCTGTTCTGGCAGCCGTTGCTGGCCCAGGCCGAGGGCATCGTGGTCAGCGCGCCGGGCACTACCGTGGGCGCGGCGGGCAACGGCGTGCCGGTGGTGAACATCGCCACGCCGAACGGCGCGGGGCTGTCCCATAACCAGTTCCAGCAGTACAACGTCGGCCCCAACGGCGTGATTCTCAACAACGCCAACGGCGCGCTGCAAAATACCCAACTGGGCGGGATCATCGTCGGCAACCCCAACCTCAAGGGCGGCGCGGCCAGCGTCATCCTCAACGAAGTCAACGGCGGCAGCGCCAGCCAGTTGCGCGGCTATACCGAAGTGGCGGGGCAGTCGGCCAAGGTCATCGTGGCCAACCCGTACGGCGTGACCTGCGCCGGTTGCGGCTTCATCAACACCCCCAACGTCACCCTCACCACCGGCAAGCCCATCATCGACCCGACCGGCCAGTTGAAAAGCTACCAGGTCGATGGCGGCGCCGTGACCATTGACGGCGAAGGCCTGAACGCCAGCAACGTCGACCGCTTCGACATCATCACCCGCTCGGCCAAGATCAACGCGCAGATCAACGCCCGCGAACTCAACGTGATCGCCGGGCGCAACGACGTCGATGCACAAAGCCTGAACACCACGCCGCGCGCCGATGACGGCAGCGCCAAACCCGAGCTGGCGATTGACTCGTCGGCCCTGGGCGGCATGTACGCCGGCGCGATCAAACTGGTAGGCACCGAAGCCGGTGTGGGCGTGAAGCTCGACGGCACCCTGGCCGCCAGTGGTGGAGATATCCAGCTCGACGCCAATGGGCGCTTGAGCCTGGCCCAGACCGCCGCCAGCGGCGCAATCAATGTCAAAGCCGCCAGCCTTGACGCTCAGGGACCGATGTATGCCGGTACCGCTCTGGATGTACAAACCCAGGGCGATCTCAACAGTCGCAAAAGCCTGGCCGCACGCGACCGCATTGCCCTGTCCAGCGGCGGGACGCTGACCAACGCAGACATCATCGAAGCCGGCGTCAACGCCGATAACACCCGCAACACCACTGGTGACGTCAGCCTGCACGGCCAGGCCATTAACAACAACGGCGTGAGCGTGATCGGCAGCCGCAGCTTGAGCGTCGATTCCCCAACCTTGAACAACCAGGGCGGCACTCTCAGCGCCCGGCAAAGCACCCGCGTCACGGCGACTGCCCTCGATAACCGCAACAACGGACGAGTCCTCGGCAACACCGCGCTGGCTATCGACGCCGGCGCGCTGCAGAACGGCCAGGGCGGCTTGATCGCCAGTAACGGGCCGCTGACTGCCACGCTGGGCACTGTGCAAAATACCGGCGGCGAAATCTCCAGCCTGGACACTGCCACCCTGACTGTGACCACCCTGGACAACGTCGCAGGCTTGGTCACGGCCGGCAACGCGTTGAGCCTCAACGCCGGCACGCTCGACAACCAGAACGGGCGCGTCACCAGCCAGGGCGTTCTTCACCTCACCGGCAATAAGCTGGACAACCGCCAGAAAGGCCTGGTCGCCAGCACCGGCGGCGTGCAGGTCGAGGTCGCCAGCATCGACAACCGCAACGGCGAACTCTCCAGCCGTGCGGGCGTGGCGGTGAACGGCACGCAACTGGATAACAGCGATGGCGGCCTGGTAGTGGCCGGCACTGGCCTGAACCTGAACGTCGATCAATTGCTCAACCGCAACCAGGGCCTGATCAGCAGCGAAGGGCTGCTTACCCTGACCACGGGCACCCTGGTCAACCGTGGTGGCGCGCTCTCCAGCGCCGGCCCGCTGAGCATCACCGCCCGTGACGCGGTGGACAACCAGGGCGGGCGCCTGGTCACGGACGGCAGCCTGACCTTGACCAGCGCACGCGTCGACAACAGCCAACAAGGTACCCTCAGCGCGCGTGATGCGCTGCGCATTGACACCCGCGACCTGAACAACCAGCAAGGCGGCCAGGTGACCAGCGCCACCGGCCTGACCCTTGAACTCAATCGCGGCCAATTCAACAACCAGGGCGGGCTGATCAACGGCCCGCTCTTGATGCTCAACAATCTCAAGGACGTCAATAACCAGGGCGGCGAAATCTCCAGCAGCCAGGCGTTCACCCTCACGGCCGACAACCTCGACAACAGCGGCGGTAAGGTGCTCGGCAACACCACCCTGGCGCTGCGCATCGGCCAGGCCCTGACCAACGTCAAGGGCATGATTGCCGCCGCTGCGGTGGACGCAAGCGCCGCCAGCCTGGACAACAGCGGCGGCACCCTCACCAGCCGTGGCGACACCCTGCTCAACGTGAGCGGCCCGTTGACCAACCAGGCCCAGGGCCTGATCAACGCGGCCAACCTTCTGAGCATCAATACCGCGAGCCTGGCCAACCAGAACGGCTCGCTGCTGGGCAGCGCGATTGCCCTGGACTTCGGCACCGCCACCGGCGACCTGAACAACACCGGTGGCCTGATCACCACTGCCGGCAACCTGAGCATCAATCACCTGCGCGACTTGAAGAACCAGGGCGGCGAACTCTCCAGCGCGCAGACCCTGAGCCTCAGTGGTCGCACCCTCGACAACAGCGGTGGCAAGCTGATCAGCAATAACCTGCTGGTGCTCAACGCCGACGCACTGATCAACCAGAACGGGCTGATGTCCGGCTGGCAAGGCCTGAACGCGACTGCCGCAAGCCTGGACAACCGCAACGGCGGCACCTTGTCGAGCCGCTACGGCGACCTGAATGCCACGCTCACCGGCCGCCTGCTCAACAGCGGCGCGGGTGCGCTGGTCAGCCAGAAAGCGCTGACGGTCAGCGCCGCCGAGCTGGACAACAGCGACAAAGGCGTACTTTCAAGCGCCGCCGAACAAACCCTCAACGTCTCCGGGCTGCTGAACAACGCCAACGGTGGCGCCATCGACAGCGGCACGGCCTTGAACCTGACCGCGCAGAATCTGAACAATAGCGCCGGCTCTATCAACGGCGGCGCTGCCACTCGCCTGGACCTGCTGGCGACCCTGACCAACACCAACGGCAAGTTGGCCAGCGCCGGCCCGCTGCTGATCAGCCGTGCCGCGCAGATCGACAACCAGGGCGGCCAGCTCGCCAGCCAAGGCTTGTTGACGCTGCTGACCGGCGGCCTGGATAACCGCAATCGCGGCACGCTGGCGGCCAACGCGCGCATGAGCATCACCGCCAGCGGCCTGGTACAGAACGGCAACGACGGCTTGATCTACAGCCAGAACGCTGACCTCACGCTCAGCGCCAACCGTCTCGACAACGCCAGAGGCTCGGTGCAAAGCCAGGGCGCGCTGACCCTCGATGTGGCCGATGCGGTCGACAACCAGAGCGGCAAACTGCTCGCCCAGGCCGGCAACCTCACTGCCGGCGCAGCCAGCCTCGACAACCGTGGCGGCACCCTCGCCAGCCTCCAGGCCTTGCTGCAGACCAAAGTGGTGGGTGTGCTGCGCAACGGCTATGACCTCACCAACAATCGCCAGGGCGGCGTGATGCAGGGCCAGACCCTGGACCTGCAGGCCGGTGGCGTAGACAACTACGGCGGGCGCATTTCCGCCCAGGCCGGCGACGGCCTGGTCACCACCGGCAACTTCGACAACCGCAACGGCGGGCTCTATGCCAAAGGCCTGATGCGCGTGGTCGGCCACGATTTCGATAACAGCGGCGACAACGATGGCCAGATTGCCGCCCGCCAGGTCGACCTGGACCTCAGCGGCGCGTTGAATAACCGCCTGGGCATCATCGAAAGCGAATCCACCCTCAAGGTCCGCGCCGCCAGCCTGGACAACCAGACCGGCCGCCTGCGCGCACTGGGTAACAGCGGCACCACCGAGTTCGCCATTGGCGGGCTGTTCGACAACCGCAACGGCGTGCTGGAAACGGCCAACACCAACCTGACCCTGGACGCCGACCGCCTGCAGAACCTCGGCGGCAACGTGCTGCATGTGGGCACCGGCACCTTCGGCATCGCGCCGCGCAATCTCGATGATGTGGGCGGTAGCCTGGTCACCCGTGGCGACCTGACCATCGCCCAGGACACCTGGACCAACAGCAGCGTGATCCAGGCCGGGCAACTGACCGTCAACGTCAACAGCCTCGACCAGACCGCGACCGGCCAATTGCTCGGCGCCCGGCGCTTTATCGGCAGCGGTGGCAACTGGTCCACCAACGGCCTTATCGCCAGCGACGGCGACCTTGACCTGAGCTTGAGCGGCGCGCTGAACAGCAGCGGACGCATCAGCAGCCTGGGCAAACTGAACCTGACCGCCGCCCAGGCCAACTTGAGTGACACCGCCAGCATCGCCGGCGGCGGCGTGACCCGCGCCACCCTCAGCGGCACCCTGAACAACCGTGGCCGCCTGACCTCGGCCACCGACCTGCTGATCGACGCAGGTGCGCTCAACAACTACGCCACCCTCGGCAGCGGGCAAGCGCTCACGGTCAACACCGGCGCATTGCTCAACGACCACGGCCTGATCTTCAGCGGCGCCGACATGGGCCTGCGCGTGGCGTCGCTGAACAACAGCTACGGCGACCTCTACAGCATGGGCAACCTGAGTGTCGATCGCGACGGCAAGGGCGGCCTGGCCGACAGCATTATCAACAGCTCATCGAGCATGCAGAGTGATGGTGACCTGACCCTCACCGCCGCCACGATCAAGAATGAACGTGCGGTACTGACCGTCAACGATGCGGGCGTATACACCGCCTCCGCCACCGAAGGCACCTGCATCGAATACGTCAACGCCGGCGACTGCCATGCCGGTGGCACAGGGCGTAACTACGTATGGGAAGTGGTGACCCGCGACAAACTGGAAGTGACCGCCGCCAGTGCCGGCTCGAGCATCACCTCCGGCCGCAACATGACCCTGGCCGGCGGCGACCTGCTCAACAGCAGCAGTTCGATTGCAGCCGGCGGCAACTTCACGGCGCGCCTGAACAGCCTGGTCAATACGGGGATCGAAACCGGCGAGACCGAGACGTACCGGCTCTTTACCTCCGCGCGCACCGAACATCCACGTGCCTGGTTCAATGCCGCCAGCGCACTGACCAACAAGTACTGGTACCAAAGCCCGAATTACACGCCCAACGACCTTGGCGGCCTTGAAGCGGCCGTGGCCAACTTCGTCGGCATCATGGAGAGCGAGCGCACCCAGTTCGGCAAAGTCACCAAAATCGCCAGCGATGATCAGCGCTACGCCGCCGTGATTCAGGCTGGCGGCGCGGTGGACGTCAAGGCGCAGGCCGGTATCGACAACAGCGTGGTGCGCCTGGGTTACACCTACATCGGGGCGGGTGCAAAAACCACCACCGGCGCGACCGGCGCCAGTGCCGCCAACGGTTACTCGACCCGCGTCACCCTCAACGCGCAATTGCCTCCGGACCTGGCCCAGCAGCAGATCAACCCGCTGAGCTTGCCCGGCTTTACCTTGCCCAGCGGCCAGGGCGGCCTGTTCCGCCTCAGCGGCCAAAGCGCCAGCGCACCGGCCAGTACCGGCCCGCAAGGCTGGACCCTGGGCGGCGGCAGCGTAGACCGAGCCCCGGTTTCCGCGCCGGTGGTAGCCGGTACCGGCACCTCGGCCGACGGTGTCACCCTCAACCGCGTGCAAGGCCTGCCGGACAGCCAGTTCGTCTCCAACCCACAGAAATACCTGATCGAAACCAACCCGCAGCTGACCAATCTCGGCCAGTTCCTCAGTTCCGATTACATGCTGTCCAAGCTCGGCTACGACCCCGACCAGGCGCAAAAACGCCTGGGCGACGGCCTCTATGAACAGCGCCTGATCCAGCAAGCGGTCATTGCCCGCACCGGCCAGCGCTTCATCGACGGCCAAACCAGCGACACGGCGATGTTCAAGTACCTGATGGACAACGCCATCGGCAGCCGCCAGGCGCTCAATTTGTCGGTAGGTGTAAGCCTCACCGCGGAACAAGTCGCGGCCCTGACCCACGACATTGTGTGGATGGAAAACGCCACCGTCGCCGGCCAGCAAGTGCTGGTGCCGGTGCTCTACCTGGCTCAGGCCAACAACCGCCTGGCGCCCAATGGCGCGTTGATCACCGGCAGCGACCTGAGCCTGGTCAGCGGCACAGACCTGACCAACGTCGGCACCCTGCGCGCCACCAATAACCTGGCCGCCAGCGCCGGACGCAACATGGTCAACAGTGGCCTCATTGCAGCGGGCAACCGTCTCGACCTGCTGGCCGGCAACAGCCTCACCAACCGCGCCGGCGGCATCATCAGCGGGCGCGACGTCAGCGCCGCTGCGGTAAATGGCGATGTGCTCAACGAACGCACGGTCACCAGCCACCAGAGCAGCAGCGGCTACCGCACCGAACGCAGCGACTTCGTCGACAACGCCGCGCGCATCGAAGCCGCCAACAGCCTGACCCTGCAAGCCGGTCGCGACGTCAACAGCACCGGCGGTGTGCTCAAGAGCGGTACCGACACCCGTATCCAGGCCGGGCGTGACGTGAACCTCGTCACTGCCGAACAACGTAACGCCAATAGCGTCAGCACCTACTCGCGCAGCAGCAACGTGACCCAGTACGGCACGGTGGTAGAAGCCGGGCGGGACTTCCAGATTGTGGCGGCGCGGGACATCAGCGCCATTGGCAGCCAATTGAATGCCACGCGTGATCTGGCGTTGGTGGCCAAGGGCAATGTGAACCTGGCTTCGGCGGCGAATGAACAGCATTCGGCGTTTGATTCCAAGAAGGTCACCAGCAAAGAGGATCACGTTCAGCAGGTAGGCACCTCATTGGTAGCTGGCGACAACCTCTCCCTGAGTGCAGGCAACGACCTCGCCGTCAGCGCCAGCCGCGCGAGCGCGGGCAAGGAAGCCTATCTCTACGCGGGCAATGATCTGACGCTGAACGCCGCCCAAGACAGCGACTACAGCTACTACCGCAAGACCAAGACCAGCAACGGCTTGCTGTCCAGCAGCCAGAAGACGCGTATCGACAGCAGTAACCAGATTACCCAACAGGGTTCCTCCATCAGCGCCGACACGGTGGTCGTGCGTGCCGGTCGAGACATCGGCACAAGCGCCAGTGACGTGGTCTCCACCAACGCCACCAGCCTGATCGCCGGGCGTAATGTGGTGATCGACGGCGCGACGGAAACCTTCGAGCAAAGCCATTCGTCCTCGACCAAAAAATCGGGCTTGATGAGCAGCGGTGGCATCGGCGTCACCCTGGGCTCAAGCAGCAACAAAAACACCCTCACCAGCAGCACCGAAACCACCCGGGCCAGCAACGTCGGCAGTGTGCTGGGCAGCGTGGATATCCGGGCGGGCAAAGACCTCACCATCAAAGGCTCTGACGTGGTTGCCGGTAAAGACATCAGCCTGGTTGGGCAAAATGTCAGCATCCTGGCGTCCGAAAACAACAACCGCAGCGAACAGACGGCCAAAAGCAAAACCAGTGGTTTGACCCTGGCACTCTCCGGCACCGTGGGTAGCGCGGTGGACTCCGCTTACCGAACTGCCAAGCAAGCCAAAAGCGAGGACGACGGCCGCCTCTCGGCGCTGCAAGGTGTGAAGGCGGGTTTGACGGGGGTGCAGGCGTGGCAAGCGGCGCAGCAGAATGGAGGCATGACCGGCGCCAACGCTGGGCAGTTTGTCGGCATTGCCATCTCGCTCGGCTCGCAAAAATCCAGCTCCAAACAGACCCAGGAGCAGACAGCAAGCCAAGGCAGCAGCCTCACCAGCGGCAATAAACTCACCATCGTGGCGCAGGGGAACGGTACGCCGGGTGACGCCGGTGATATCCGCGTTCAGGGCAGCAAGCTCCAGGCCAGCAATGAAATGACGCTGGCTGCAGAGCGTGATATCCGCCTGGAAGCCGCCGCCAACACACAAAAGCTTGATGGCAAGAACAGCAGTGGCGGTGGTGCCATAGGTCTCAGCTTTGGGTTCGGTTCCAGTGGTGCTGGCCTGAGCATCTTTGCCAATGCGAATAAGGGCAGCGGCAACGAGAAAGGCACCGGTACAACTTGGACAGAAACGACATTGGATGCTGGCAAGCAAGTCAGTCTGATCAGTGGGCGCGACACCATCCTTAAAGGCGCGCAGGTCAGTGCAGATCAGATTAAAGCCGCAGTCGGTCGCGACCTGACGCTGCAAAGTCTGCAGGACACCGACGACTACAAGTCCAAGCAAACAGATGTCAGCGGCGGCGCGAGTTTCACGATTGGCACCATGACGGGTAGCGGCTCGCTGAGCGTCAGCAAAAGCAAGATCGACTCCAACTATACAAGTGTGCAGGAGCAAACTGGCCTGTTCGGCGGCAAGGGCGGCTACCAGGTCGATGTGGGCAACCATACCCAACTCGATGGCAGCGTGATCGCCAGCACGGCCACGCCGGACAAAAACCGCCTGAACACCGGCACCCTCGGCTGGAGCGTTTTAAAGAACAAGGCTGACTACACAAGCCAGTTGCAGAGCGCCAGCGTCAGCAGTGGCAATAATGGTGCCGAAGGCTTTGTCAGCAATATGCCGAGTGGCACGCTGGTCGCATTCAACCATGGCGACAGCGACAGCGGCACCACGTCCTCGGCCATTTCCAACGGCACCCTCAACATCCGCGGCCCTGCCAAACAGCAGCAGGATGTTGCGACGCTGAGCCACGATGTTGAACACGCCAACGGCGCCATCAGCCCCATCTTCGATAAGGAGAAAGAGCAGAAACGGCTGCGGCAAGTGCAGTTGATTGCGGATATTGGTACTCAGGCGGCGGATATCACACGCACTCAAGGTGCCATTAACGCGGCCAATGCTCAAAAAGATCCCGAAGCGGTAGCGGCTGCGCGCGACAAGCTTATCCGTGAGGGCAATACCCAGCCGACGGATAAAGAGATCGCTGCACAGGTGACCCGTACGGTGATGGAACCGTACGGAACGGGGGGCGATTATCAACGTGCCGCTCAAGCGGTGACGGCAGCTTTGCAAGGGCTGGCAGGCGGGGACATCGGCTCCGCACTTGCGGGCGCGTCGGCGCCCTATCTGGCGAACCTCATCAAGCAGTCAGCGCAGGGCAACGATACCGCCCGAATCATGGCCCACGTGGTATTGGGTGCTGTAGTTGCACAAGCCCAAGGGAACTCGGCGGTTGCCGGTGCCGCAGGAGCTGGTACGGGGGAGTTGATTGCGGCGCAGTTGTATCCGGGTATTAAAACCGAGAATTTGAGCGAGAAGCAGAAACAGACAGTATCGGCGCTTTCGACATTGGCGTCGGGCTTGGCAGGCGGGCTTGCAGGAGGTGACCTGAGCGGTGCACTTGCCGGTGCAAAGGCTGGCAACAATGCCGTTGAGAACAACTCAGTGGCTGATATTGCCATTGCATTAACTGAGGGTAAGACGCTTGAACAAAAAGCCGAAGAGCGCATCAACGCTGAAAACGAGCACTACAAGGAGCAAAACTGTGCAGGACTGAGCACAGAGGCGTGCTCGGCGCAAATGTATGGTGAGCGTCGTGAAAGCCTTGCTTATACGTTGGTGGGTGGTGTTGTTGTAGTCGGAACAGTGACAGGAGGCATGTTACTTGGTCCAGCCCTGTTAAATGCCTGTGGGATGAACCCGGTAGCTTGTACCGAACTGACAATAGCAGCAGTAGAGGTGCCTTTTGGTGCTGCGATGGCTGGCGGTGGGGCTCTGGGCGTTGGTGGATTTGGTAGTCTTGGGAAGGAGGTAGCTGCTACTGCGGATGCTGCGGCGGCGGCGCGGAATGTTGAGACTGTAACAGGTGGCGCTCTTGGTCCAAAAGGCGCAGGTGAAGTTCCTAAGCCGACTAGCCTTACCAAGATTACGGACGAGATGAAGGCTGATCCTTACCATCCGGATTGGCAGCGTTACGTGGGCAATGAGCCGAGAGCGGTTGGAGCGGATGTTGTTAGCGGTGATGCAAAAGGCGCAGGTGAGGTTGCCTCTATAGGCGGAAAGACCTGTATTTATAACTGCGTTGTCGATGGCGTGACTCGTTATGTTGGAATAACCGACGACATAGTTAAGCGCGGTCAAGCTCACCTCAGAGAAAAAGGCATCACGATTGACAGAATAGAGGGTTTACAGAACCTGTCACGTGCTGACGCACGGGCAGTCGAGCAAACACTGATCGATTACCATGGCCTTGGTAAAGATGGCGGCACATTAATCAATAAGATAAACTCTATATCGTCTGTCAAAAATCCAACTAAGTATGAACAGGGTTTGATTCGCGGCGCCGAGCTGCTGAAAAAAGCTGGATATGAAGGATTTTAAATGGCTAAGAAAGTAAAGCTGGGCGACATTTTGCAGGTGTTAACCTCGCAGGGTGTCGCATATGCGCAAGTTACTCATAAACATCCGGAGTTTGGTTTTTTAATTCGTGTTTTCCCAGGGTTTCATAATGAACAACCAAAAGATTTTTCGGTTGTAGTTGATGGTGAACCACAATTTTCCGCATTTTTTGTTGTTCAAAGTGCGGTAAATCAAGGCCTTCTATCCGTTGTGGCAAATGTTCCGGTTCCCGAAAGGTTACAAGTGTTTCCTACGTTCCGTTCCAGGAATGGCGGGCCGGGAGGCTCTATTTGGCTGTGGAATGGAAGCGAAGCACTTCGGCTGGAGAGAGAGATTAGCTCGGAAGAGCTGAGGCACTCCACAAGAGGAATTATCAGTGCGCCATTGCTTGTTGAGCGTATTGAAAATAATTACAGAGCTGAGACTCATGAGGTCTGGTGAGTTGTTGAAGTTTCAACTTCATCTGACATTCTCAACACCGGCCTTGCGCCGGTGTTTTTGGGGGAATAGGGGCCAGACCCTGAGGAATCCCCACAAACTCACCCTTAGCTCTGCGCTTGATGGCGCACCTCATCACGCAGAGCCCGCTCCAATATTTCCAAGTATCCTCGTCCTCCAAAATCTGTGCAGAATCGCCAGTATTCCAGGCCTAGTCGCCACAATGAGAGCACTCCAGTTTAGAGACGCCCGGCCCTGTCGCAGAAGTCCCATCGACTAGTTGCGCAAAACAATAGATATCCTCCCTGAGCTTCGGCCGCTTCTTCCGAACTCAGGTAGGCCTCCACTGACGTGGCAGCAACTGATCAATCCCACTCGCCCGCTGCGCCAACGCTATTCAAACCACCCCCACCCATAAATTCCGATAAGTGGGATCCAATTCACACATCCCTCGCGAACTTTTCCCCCTTTCTTTGTACTAACCTATTCGGCGATTTGATGGCTAAGTAATGGCATTTTCTCAATATGGAAATAAGAGCTGACGTTCTATCTCCAGTCAGCCAGCCAGCCTGATGATCGCATGTCGACAGTAATGAGCGAGCACCCAGCGCCGGTTACTGCCGCATGTCCTTAATGCCCGCTGCAACGAGACTACGAAAATGGACGTTCGACAATTCGCCTTCCTGGCCCGCCAACCTTCTGCTGCCCTGAAGCCGCGAAACGCGTTCTTAGGCCTGCCCAAGCGCGGGCTGGCGTTGATCCTCGCCAATGCGTTGTTCTGGCAGCCGCTGCTGGCCCAGGCCGAGGGCATCGTGGTCAGCGCGCCGGGCACTACCGTGGGCGCGGCGGGCAACGGCGTGCCGGTGGTGAATATCGCCACGCCGAACGGCGCGGGTCTGTCTCATAACCAGTTCAAGGACTACAACGTCGGCCCCAACGGCGTGATCCTTAACAATGGCAACGGCCCCATGGTCAACACCCAACTGGGTGGGATCATTGTCGGTAACCCCAACCTCAAGGGCGGCGCGGCCAGCGTCATCCTCAACGAAGTCAACGGCGGCAGCGCCAGTCAGTTGCGCGGTTATACCGAAGTGGCGGGGCAGTCGGCCAAGGTCATCGTGGCTAACCCGTATGGTGTGACGTGCAGCGGTTGCGGCTTTATCAACACGCCCAACGTCACCCTGACCACCGGCAAGCCGGTCATCGACCCAACCGGCCAGTTGAAAAGCTACCAGGTCGATGGCGGCGCCGTGACCATCGACGGCGAAGGCTTGAACGCCAGCAACGTCGAGCGCTTCGACATCATCACTCGCTCCGCCAAAATCAACGCTCAGATCAACGCCCGCGAACTCAACGTGATCGCCGGGCGCAACGACGTCGATGCGCAAAGCCTGAAAACCACCGTGCGCGCCGATGACGGCAGCGCCAAACCCGAGCTGGCGATCGACTCGTCGGCCCTGGGCGGCATGTACGCCGGCGCGATCAAGCTGGTGGGCACCGAGGCCGGTGTGGGCGTGAAGCTCGACGGTACGCTCGCCGCCAGTGGCGGCGATATCCAACTCGACGCCAACGGGCGCCTGAGCATGGCGCAGGCGGCGGCCACCGGTAACGTCAACGTCAGCGCACAGACCGTCGACCTCACCGACAAGGTCTACGCCAACGGCAACGTGCGACTGAGCAGCGCCCAGGACCTGGTCAACCGCAAGAGCATCGCCGCCGGCCAGCGCATCGAGATCAACGCGGCCAGCGTGAACAACCCCGGCATCATCGAAGCCGGCGTCGCCGCCGATAACACCCGCAACACCACCGGCGACCTGGTGGTGAACGCACAAACCGTCACTACCAGCGGCAACCTGCTGGCCAGCCGAGGCCTGGCGATTACCGCCGCGCAAGCGCTGACCAACCAGGGCGCGATCATCCAGGCCAAGAACATCGAGGTCAGCAGCGCCAAGCTCACCAACCAGGGCGCCACCGCGCGCCTGTTCGGCGAGCAGAGCCTGGTGATCAGCTCGCCGGCCATCGTCAACCTCGGCGGCCTGATCCGCTTCGGCGAAGGCCAGGCCGCCACGCTCAACAGCGCCTCCCTGGACAACCGCCAGGGCCGTATCGAAATGGCCGGCGGCAGCCTCGCGCTGACCAGCGCCGACCTTAACAACAACGGCGGGCAAGTCATCGCCAACGACCTCACCGTCAACGCCGGCAACCTGAACAACCAGAACGGTGTACTGGTAGCCAAAACCGCGACCGTCAATGCCAGCGACCTCGACAACAGCCTCAAGGGCCTGATCCAGGCCGACGGCGGCGCGCTCAACCTGAGCGTCGCCAACACCTTCAACAACAACCAGGGTTTTGCCCAGGCCAGCACCGATCTAAACGTTACAGCCGGCACCCTCGGCAGCAACGCAGACGGCGTGCTGAGCGCCGACACCGGCAAGCTCACGCTGACCGCCGCGCAACAGCTCAACAACGCCCAGGGTCGCCTGCAGGCCGGGCAGGGCGATATCGACCTGCACGCCGCCAGCCTGGATAACCAGGGCGGCACGATCGTCGGCAAGCAACTGCTGCTCGACGTGGCTGGTGGCGACATCGACAACCGCGCCGGGCGCGTGTTGGGCGACCGCCTCGACGTACGCGCTTCCGGCCTCGACAACCGCAACGCCGGCCTGCTCGCCGGTGGCGCCCAGGGCGTAAGCCTGCTGCTCAAAGGCCCGGGCCAATTGCTCAATGCCCAGGGCCGCATCCAGAGCGAAGGCCTGCTGCAACTGCAGGGCGAGCGCTTCGACAACAGCGCCGGCATCCTGCTGGGCCAGACCGTCGACGTCACCGCGCAGACCTTCAACAACAGCGACAAAGGCGCACTGGTCAGCGATGGCGGCGACGTGGTGCTCAAGGTCAGCGACCTGCTCACCAACGTCGGCGGCCAGATCGACGCGGGCGAACGCAGCGTGCTGGTCAAGCAACTCACCACCCTCAATAACGACGGCGGCACCCTGCGCGGCAAGCGCCTGGACATCGCCGCGCAGCAGCTGAACAACGACAACGGCCAACTGCTGGCCGGCGCCGAAGGCGTGACCTACAGCGGCCAGGACCTGAGCAACCGCAAGGGCCTGATCCTCAGCAGCGGCGCCCCCACCGTGCTCACCACCACCCGCCTGCACAACCAGGGCGGCACCGTGCAGGGCGACAGCCTGACCGTCACCGCCAACAGCGTCGATAACGGCAGCGGCGGCCTGATGGCAAGCCTGGTCGGCAACCTGCAACTGACTGTCGAAACCCTGGCCAACCGTGGCGGCAAACTGTTCGGCAAAGAACACGTGACCGTCAGCGGCGCCACCCTCGACAACAGCGCGGGCGGTCAGGTCAGCGGCAATCAGATCAGCCTGACCTCACGTGACACCCTCACCAACCAGGGCGGTCTGATCGAGGCCAACCAGGGCCTGACCCTCACCGGCGGCAACCTGGATAACAGCGCCAGCGGGCAACTGCGCGCCCTGGGCGGCGCCAGCAGCAGCGTCAACCTCAGCGGTGCGTTGAACAACCAGAACGGCACCCTGGAATTCGGCAGCCAGGCCTTCAGCCTCGACGCCGCCAGCCTCAACAACCAGAACGGCATGCTGCAACACGCCGGCACCGGCCTGTTCCACCTCAACACCGCCAGCCTCTCCGGCAGCCAGGGCAATATCCAGGGCATGGGCAGCGCCGACTGGGCCTTCGGCAACGTCGACGGCCTGGGCCGCGTGCAACTCAACGATGTGCTCACCTACAAGAGCGACCAGGCGCTGGCCCTCAAGGCCGGTGACCGCATGGCCAGCGCCAAGGGCTTGATCCTCAACGTGGCCAGCCTGGACAACGGCGGCGAGTTGCTCAGCGACGGTGACATCAGCATCACCACCGGCGATATGAGCAACAGCGGCCGCGTCTCGGCCCTGCAAACACTCACCGTCGCCGCCAACAACCTCAGCCAGAACGGCGGCCGCCTGGCCGCCACCAATACCCGCCTGACCCTGGGCGGCACCCTGGACAACCTCGGTTTCCTCACCGCCCGCCAGCAACTGGATATCGCCGCCGCGCAAATCAACAACCGTGGCACCCTCGGTGCCCAGGGCGCGGTGAACCTCACGGCGGTCAACGGCATCACCAATGCCGCCGATTCGCTGCTGTTCAGCGGCGGCGACATGACCTTGCGCAGCAATGGCTTCAGCAACAGCTATGGCGACGTCTACAGCAAAGGCAACTTGAGCTTCGCCGCCCGCGATGGCGGGCGCGCCGTGCTGTTCAGCAACCGCTCCGGCACCGTGGAAAGCGAAGGCTCGATCGGCATCAATGCAGGCTTTATCGAAAACGCCAAGGACGAATTCGAACTCGGGCAGACGCTCACCACCGGCAGCCTGTATTGGGTTTGTTCGCAACACTGCGGCGAGAAAGACGACTGGGAACGTGGCGAGATCACCATCTACGAAACGTACCTTGAGGCGGCGACCAAGGATTCAGTATCGGCGCGCCTGGTGGCCGGCAAAAACATGCTGCTGCAAGGCGACAATGTGCAGAACCGCTACAGCCTGATGGCCGCCAATGGCGACCTGAGCATCACCGCCGGTGACCTGCTCAATCAAGGCGCCGCCACGCGCACGGGGCAACGCAAAATTGTCGTCAACACGCCGGGGCACGTTCCCGACGATTTGTTTGAGCGCATGCGCTATGTCGACGTTCCCGCGTTCAATGCGGCCACGGCGGCGGGCAATTTCGATAAGGCGCGCTTCGAAGAACTGAAAAGCCGCTCACCCAATAGCCGGCCTTTCGTCCATTCAAGCGACGTCACCACCTGGACCGACAACGGCGGCCCCGGTTACGACGCCACCCTGCAGGCGGGCGGCACGGTCAACCTCAACGTCGCCCGCACCCTGCAAAACGGCACGCTGCACAACAACACCCTGGCCCAGTTGACCGGCACCCTCGGCGACGACCAGACCGGCATCCCCGTCGGCGGCATCAACATCAACCTGAGCAAACACGCCAACGACCCGAGCGCCCAGGCCCCCGGCAGCGTCTTGCCCGTCGTAGGCGTGGCCCCCGGCGGCGGCTTCGTTCCGGTGGACTACACCGGCACCGCCTTCGCCCCGGTCGACCCCACCACCTCGCCCACCTTCCAACTGCCCAAGGGCGAGTATGGCCTGTTCGTCAAAAACGCCGACCCCACCAGCCATTACCTGATCGAGACCAACCCCGAGTTCACCTCGGTGTCCGGCTTCTTCAGCTCCGACTACATGCTCGGCAAACTCGGCTTCAACGCCGACAACGCCTGGCGCCGCCTCGGTGACGGCCAGTACGAAACCCGCCTGATCCGCGACGCCGTCCTCGCGCAAACCGGCCAACGCTTCCTCGCCGGCGGCCTGTACAGCGACGCCGACCAGTTCCGCTACCTGATGGACAACGCGCTGGCCAGCAAAGACGCCCTGCGCCTGAGCCTCGGCGTGGCCCTCACCGGCCAGCAAGTCGGCGCCCTGACCCACGACATCGTGTGGATGGAAAACCGCGTCATCGACGGCCAGACCGTGCTCGTGCCGGTGCTGTACCTGGCCCAGGCCGACTCGCGCAACGTGCGCGGCAACAGCCTCATCCAAGGCCGCGACCTCAACCTGGTCACCGGCGGCGACCTGATCAACGTCGGCACCCTGCGCGCCAGCAACAACCTCTCCGCCATCAGCAGCGGCAGCATCTACACCGGCGGTCTGGTCGAAGCCGGCAACAACCTCAACCTGCTGGCCCAAGACAGCATCCGCAACGCCATGGCCGGCGAAATCCGCGGCAAACAAGTCAGCCTCACGGCCCTCAAGGGCGACATCACCAACGAAACCACCGCCATTCAGGTACGTGACGGCGCCGGCATGCGCACCCTCACCGACACCAGCGCCGGCACCATCGTCGCCCGCGAAAACCTCGCCATCGACGCCGGCCGCGACCTCACCAACCGAGGCGCGCTGACAGCGGGCAACGACGCCAACCTTACCGCCGGCCGCGACCTCAATTTAGTCGCCGCCAGTGATACTCGCGTGAAGCACGAATTCAGCGACGGCGGGCACAAATCCAGCATCACCACCGACGTCAAAAACCTCGCCGCCAGCGTCACGGCGGGCGGCAACCTCAACCTGCAGGCCGGGCAAGACGTCAACATCATCGGCAGCACCGCCACCGCCGGCAAAGACCTCAACATCGCCGCCGGCCGCGACCTCAACGTCGCGTCGGTCAGCGACATGCACAATGTTGAGGGCAAGGAAAAGGACGGCAAAAAACGCATCAAGACCTCGGACGACCAGACCACGCAAGTGGCGAGCGTACTGACGGCGGGAGGGGATTTTGTCAGCCAGGCGGGGCGTGATACCACGATTGTGGCGAGCAGGATCAGTGCGGGGAATGAGGCTTATCTGTATAGCGGGGATAAGTTGAGTTTGTTGGCGGCGCAGAACAGCACCTACAGCCTTTACGACATGAAGGAGAAGGGGGGCTGGGGCGCGAAGAAGACCAAGCGTGATGAGGTGACCCGCGTCACGAATGTGGGGACTGAGATCAAGACTGGTAGCGATTTGTCGCTGGTTAGTGGCGGTGATCAGCTATATCAGCGGGCCAAGCTCGAGAGTGGTAAGGACCTCTCGTTGATCAGCGGAGGGGCAGTAACGTTCGAGGCGGTCAAGGACCTGCATCAGGAAAGTCATGAGAAAAGCAAAAGTGACTTAGCGTGGAACAGCTCCAAGGGGAAGGGCAACACCGATGAAACTCTGCGTCAGACGGCATTAATTTCCCAAGGTGATTTGGTCGTTAAAGCGGTAAATGGCCTGCACATTGATGTAAAGCAAATTAATCAGAACACCATCAGCCAAACCATCGACACCATGGTGAAGGCAGACCCACAGCTTGCGTGGCTTAAAGACGCTGAAAAGCGGGGCGATGTCGATTGGCGGCTTGTGAAGGAAACGCATGATTCCTTCAAGTACAGCCATTCCGGCATGGGCACTGGTGCGATGCTTGTCGTGATCATCGTTGTGACGGTCTTGACGGCCGGTAGCGGAGCAGCGGCGGCAGCCGGGGCATCTGCCAGCGCAGGCGCAACGAGCGCAGCAACGGCGGCGGGGTTGAGTGCGACTACCGCAGCGACCATAGGTACTGCTGCTGGTGCCGCTGCATCTGCCAGCTACACGGCGATGATTACTCAGAGTGTCGTCAGCGGGATCAATAACAAAGGTAACTTGAGCGATACATTCAAGGACGTTACTTCAAGCGATAGCCTCAAGGGTTATCTCGCATCAGGAATCGCTGCAGGTTTTGCTGCAGGTGTACTCGACAAAGCCTATTCGGTATCGCCCGAGGAGGCAGGTTCTGCTACCCATGGCTTCAATTTGGGGGAGATGGAGGGTTTCACAAAATTTGCGAGCTACACCTTGGCGCAACAAGGTTTCGGTGCGGTCACTAACACCGCACTCAATGGCGGTAGTTTGAGTGAGACCCTTACTCAAGCAGGTATTAGTTCGATAGCCAACGTGCTGAGTGCGTCTGTCTATAACAAATTGGGTACCCAGTTAGAGTTCACGGGAATTCCTGCGAAGGTAGGTGCCCATGCCATTGTGGGTGGTTTGCTCGCAGAGGCAGCGGGCGGCAGTTTCAAGTCTGGCGCTTTAGCCGCCGGAGCCAATGAAGCGTTCGTCACGGCCTTGGGCGACTCGATTTTTGACGGGCCGATGCACGACCAGTTGCTGGCAATGACCTCTCAACTGATTGGTGTGACGGTTAGTGCCGCGACGGGCGGTTCCGACAAGGATCAAGCCGTCGCCGGATGGATCGCTCAGCAAGCGACATCCTTCAACAGCCTTGATCACCCAA
Source organism: Pseudomonas orientalis (assembly GCF_022807995.1). NCBI lineage: Bacteria > Pseudomonadati > Pseudomonadota > Gammaproteobacteria > Pseudomonadales > Pseudomonadaceae > Pseudomonas > Pseudomonas orientalis. The sequence continues at coordinate 206,370 of NZ_CP094351.1, forward strand.
CAGCCGAAAAGCTGCTTAATGAGTTGGATGGTTGTCGAGCCAGCACAGGGTGCTCTGACGGAAAAATCCGCAGCATTATTAAAAAGTATGAGGAACTTTCAGCATCGCGCTCCGCAGCAATCAGTGCCTGTGAATCCCGCGAATGTGCAGAAAGCATCAGGTCTGCAACGATCAAGATGGATGATCCCGTTGCGCAAAAACTCCTGGATACGTTCAAGCACACGGTGTCTTACGACATGTACGGGATGCTTGTTGGGAACCCTAAAAAACCTGCTTCTCCCGCTCAAGGTGTAGACCCATGGGGCGCGACCTATGCGACTGACGATGAAATTATCTTCGCCAAGTATATACAAGAGAAATGGCTTACCCCTGCTGAGGAAACGCACCTAAACGAGTGGATGAAAAAAACTACCTGGCTTGAAAGAGCAGCAGGTAAAGCGCTGGATGCATCGGAAAGGGCTGCGATGCTCGTTAACCTGGGTAATGCGTTGGTTACCGAGAACTGGTTGAATAAGGTTCCGGTGGGTAAAGCGACGGCGGGTGTCGGCGATAAAGGGGCTGGTATCTCAGCAGACGCGGATGGATTCGGTGTTTATCCTAAAGCTCCGCCAACGGTGGAAACGCCTAAAACAGAGCAGTATTTCAGAGTCGAAGGCGGGGGCGCCGGAGCCGCAACTAGCCAGAACCGCCTCACGGCAAATGCTGATGGGAGTATTAGTATCAATCCCGGTTGCACTGGTCAGCTCTGCGTCAGCGTGGGGGACGCCGCTCACGCTAACTACTACTTAACAAACAAACGCCCGGATGGCACTGTAGTTGTATTTGATGTCGATGCTAAACTCCATAGTGAAATTATGGCTAACGCAGTTCCTCAACGTCCGATTCCAGGAGTCAACCGAGACCCGTCAGCGCCTAAGATTGTAGATCCGACCAAGCCTGGGACAGCGCTGGAGCTTCCTAAGGTGTGGGAATCATTGCTTGAAAAGCACTCAAGCAACGCCCGCGTTTACTCTCATGAAGAATTTTTAAAGGAGTTCGGGAATTGAATTTAAATAAAGAAGTGCTTGATGATTTATGGTCTGGTGAGAAAAGTATCTGTTTTTTTGTAAGTGGTGCTAAGTGTTATTGGGTTTTGGATTATAAGTATAACTTTTCATTGGATGCAGAAAAAGACTATCGCGCATATTTGGATAAAGGGCATATTACCCAGGCGCAGTATGAAGAAGCGTGTAGGGTGTTCCGTGGTGGAATTTTAAAGTTGACAGCCGATAATTTTCCACAGTATCTAAATAGTGTTAGTGAAAGCGTGTTGACGGGTGAAGACCTTTCAAAAATTTTTGAGCTGGATGACGACTGTAGTTTGCCCCGGCTGTTGAAAGAGGTTGAGGGCTACTTTTTGTCAGGCGCGAGTTTGAGTGCGGATATATTCGGTCTTGTTGGGCGTATAGCGTCTAGGTTGCCCGTATTCTATATTAATTTTGATAGAAGAATATATATGCATATGGATCAAGACCGATTCCACGAGGAACTCTCATATTCTGATTGGATATCCAAGTGTTCAGATTTTAGTTTTTTAATACCAGATGCTGAGAGGTATTGGATGAAGAGCGGTGATCTCTGGAAGTTTCGCTATGTTTAGTCGTGGCGTTGAGGCGATTTATACGTGAATCTGACACAAAAATGGCCTTTCGTCGTGCTATAACTAAGGTGGGCGTTAAGATTTGATGGGCGAAGTTGCGTTTACTTAGGGGGTAAGTCTTTTGGGGTTAGTTTTCAAGTTCGCCTAACTTTCAAGAGTGTTATATATGGAAAAAATTTTCGTAGTTTTTTGCACTATATTTCTGCTGGGTGGCTGCGTAACACAAGACCTGAGCATTGAAAACCGCCATAAAATCACGACTGTCACTATTTTGCCTGCCTCGTTTTCGGAGCAGCAGTTCAAATACACGAGTATGGATCAAGCCTGGGGGGCCGGCTTAGGTGCCGGTGCCGGAGCGGCTGTGGGAATGGCATCGGATTCTTCCAAAGTCGCTACCAGTGCTATGGCTGGCGTGGGTGTGGTAGCGGGCGCGAAAGTAGCTGATGGTGGAGTTTTAAGTCCACGGCAGGCAATTTTGTTGAATTTGCAGCGCAACAAAATAGATCCAGGGAAGTTGTTTAAGCAGCAGATGGAAGCGCGGATAAGTGCTGAGCATTTATTCAAAGTTGTTTCGGAGGACAGCCGGGCCGATGCGCATATAGAATTCGTCGTGTCAGAATGGGGCTTTGCCTTAAAAAACTACAGTGCAGAGCTTTATCCCACAGTGGGCATTGTAGCGACCATGAAGCTCGGCGACGCAGTAGTTTGGAGGAATTTCGAAACTGTCACAGCGTTCAGTGAGGGAAATGTCCAGGCGTATACACCTCAAGAGTACTCAATAAATCCTGAAGCTCTCCGTAGCACTTTGCAGAATGCTTTCGAGTTAGTGATAGCTAAACTAATAGCTGATTTGAAACAATAGACGCTATAAGACGTATGGAGAAAAGGGTGCGAGAAAAGGGTGCAGATTTATTTAAATTAGAGTTTAAAGGCGCATTAAATAAATCTGTCCCCTTTTGTTCTTGGCGGATAATCATATGTTTGAAGTCGAAGTTGTTTTTAGCGAAGGCTTGTACGCTAGCTCGCCAGATGTATGGCGGCGATTGGTGCAGCAGCTCAATCACTTTAAGGAATCCGAGGTGATTGATGGATTCACCGGCAAAAAAATGTTATTTGGTGAGGTTTTGCGCTACTTGGAACAAAATAAGCGCAAAAGTTTTTTTGTTGAGTTTGCGGGTGGTTCTATCGAATTTTCGCTTGTGGCGGATAAAGAACTGTGCCGATTAGATATAAAGAGTTTCGCAAATTCTCTTGAGATGGCGCACTCGTTGATTGCTTCATTAATAGATGAGCCAGCTTTCGTTCAGGCTCGAGTTTATGATGCTGAATATGATTGGTGGCAAAATGCCGAGAATATCACACTCTTCGAAGTGGCCAATGTTGAGCACTCCCATCTACCTAAAAAAAGCAATGGATTACCTTTTCCGCTTACCCAAGAGGTTGTAGATATATCAAATAATCCTGGGCGCTGGGTTTTGAGGAAAGGTTATATAGAGGCGGTTGGTGCGCCAATGTGGGTTGGTAAGTCTTTGCTTAAATCATTAGGCGTGGACGAAAAAGAGTTGATGAATGTCGACTGTTTTTTCGTAAAAGATTTGGGTGATGTTTTGAAGGTTGTTGCTTGCGAGCAGTGTTTTACAGCGGATGTAGGAATCCAGGCTGAAAGGCAAGTCATGCTGAGAAAGATTTTATTTAAAGTGTGAAATCTAGAGCCGTGCAATGAAAGCGAGCTGAATAAGGGGCTGAGAGGAAGTAAACGGAGAAAAGGACAGATTTATTTAAATTAGAGTTGAGAGACCTATTAAGTAATTCTGTCCCCTTTTGTTGTGTTTAATTACATGGGGGGCGATTTGTGTCGGACAAACAAGTATATGAGCTAACGGCTGATGATCTTGATCGCTATAGCGTTTGGTTTTTTCCGATGGGCGACACCGTGGAGGATGAATTAACTGTACGCCCCCTCGTCGAACAGGAAACGTGCTCAGACTTTCAGATTGTCGTTCGAGCTGATTTTTTTGGTGAAAGTGGCGCTGTGTATCGCGGTTATTTATATTGGGACTCCAATGCCGCAATTGAATACTTAAAACCTGTTGTATTGTCTGATAAGGGAGGCGCCGTAAGTTTTTGGAGCGGTATAGTAACTCCAGTGTGGGAAAGTTCGGAGTTTGCCGGTTCGATTAGATCCGAGCTGCCTATTTCTTATGCCTCAGAACCGGTTTTTGGTCTTCCTTCCATTTGCGGAAAGCTGGAGGGACTTTATTATCTTTCTGATGATCAGGTGTGCTGCGTTAAATGACGCGAGAAAAAGGGGGCTGATTTATTTAAATTTGCGCCGGGAGCTATTAAATAAACCTGTCCCCTTTTGTTCTCTTTTGTTCTTTTGCAGCATGCTTTCGAGCTAATGACTGATGTGAAAAAACAAGGGCGGAAAAGAGAATGGAATACACACTTGAAATTCGTGAACTCATCAACCATATCACTTCTGCTGAACTGTACGAGGGTGATTACGGGAGCCGCCTGGTTGACCATGAATCTATACTGAGTGGGGTTGATGCAGCGGACCGCGACAGTGTTCCTGTAGACTATCTGGCTTTTCTAGGCGCCTTTGGATTTGGCGATTTAGACAGCGCGCTTTATATCGAAGACGGTCCGGCTAAATACGCTGCTATCGCCGGATGTGATGTGGATGCTTATAGTCGGATGTATGTGTTTGCGGCTACTACCAGTGATGTATTTTATGCTTTTGATGTAGGTAATAATTGGTCGATAGTAGAGATTGATTCGGAAATCGATGAGGTGGCGGTGTTGGCCGATAACTTTTCAAGCTTCATCCGTAATCAGCTGATTGTGGTGAAAGGTTATGTCGATTGGCGCGCGGAGCAATAAGACGCTGTCAGGTGGGGGATGAGATTAAAAAGGGACGGATTTATTTAGTTTGCGCTGATCACGCACAAAGCGGGCGACACCAAGGTCGCCCGATTTTCACTCAGGACGGATCGGCATTAAGCCTGCGACTGATGACATCCAGCAAATCACACCCATCGCGCAGCGGAATGGCCAGCAAGTGGGCGAAGTCTGAAAGCACTACGGCATCGCTGCTGAGTTGTTCGCGAAAGGCCAGGTTTTCCAGCAGTTGGGTGACGGCCCGAATGCGGTGCACGGCGGCGTCGTGAAGGACGTCGAGAGGTGCCTGGGTGTCGATGATCAGCGCTGGGACGGTGCAGTCGTGGCCGGTTAGGGGCATGTATCGATTCATCATTAAGCTCTCTGGATTATTGAGGGCTCGTTCTTCGGGTCGCCAAACCCGGTCGCCTTTTGGGCGACCGCCGGACTATAAGCCGCACCACCAAACCCACGCAAGGCATCAAAATGCCGCCCCGTCGAAGAGTGCCCCCAACCGCTAATGTCTTCCCACTCATTGTCGACGAACAAACGCATCACTAATACGCCAATCCACAAGCCCCACCCCAAACATTAAAGGACCAATGTGAAAAACCTTCTCCTGATCCTCCTCACCACCCTCATCCTCGGCGGTTGCGTCAGCCACCCCCTCACTCCCGAAAACCGCGCGCAGATCAAGACCGTCAACGTCCTGCCCGTGAAGTGGGAAAAGAACATGGTGTACTTCGGTCGTGAACAAGCTTGGGGCGCTGCGTTGGGTGCCGGACTGGGCGCGGGTGCCGGCATGGCCAGCGGGGCGTCCAAGGTCGGCACTGCGGCGTTGAGCGGTGCCGGGTTTGCCGCCGGGATGAAGCTTGGGCAGTTGGCCGAGATGCCGACGCCGGTGGCCATTCTGGCGGTGATGGAGGCGGAAAAACTCGATGTAGGCGTGTTGCTCAAGCAGGGCTTTGTCGATGCGCTGGGCAAGACTTCGACGCTCAAGGTGGTCGGCGACGATGAACCGGCCGATGCGCAGATCCAGTTGACCGTGTCCGAGTGGGGCTTTCGCCTGACCCAGGGTTTCAGCAGCGTGATTTACCCTACCCTCAGCGTGGTGGCGCAGATGAATCGCGGCGATGAAATGATCTGGCGCACCTTTGAAACGGTGACGCCATTCAATGGCCAGAACGTTTATGGCTACACGCCGCTCACCTATCGCACAGACCCGGAGGCCTTGCGTCGGGCACTGACCGGGATTACGCAGATTTCTGCGCAGTATCTGGTGAAGGAGCTCAAGTAGGTCTGATGGTGAGGTAACGCGGTTGGTTGGTGCGGGCGTGATGGTGAACGCTCAGGCACCGTGTGTTTCTGGTTGCTCGCGTTATCGTTGGGGATCTTCGCGAGCAAGCTCGCTCCTACGGGATTGGGGGCGTGTTGAATGGCTTTGAACATTTTGTTTATCTCGATGTCCTTACCCCGCCCACCCGCAACCGGTCGGGCTGCATGGACTGCAGCGTTTTCAAATGACATTAAGGATTGATGTGAACCTCTCCCTATTACGGCCTCCTGTCTGCCACCGCCTGCGGTGCACCGGCTCGCGCCTGCGATTCCCAGGGACGCCGGGAGAGCCTCATTCGGATTGATTGATCCTTTCGCACAGCACACCTACTGCTGCCGGGCGTATTGGCGGCGTTGACTGTAGTTCATGGAGTTTGAAATGAAGCGCAAGCAGTTCCAGAAAAGTCTGTTGGCAATCATGGTCGGGGCAATCAGCACGCAGGTGCTGGCAGTCGAGTTCGACCTGGGGCAGGGCAAGAATATTTGGGCCAATGAGACGTTTAACGAGCCGGTCACCATTACCGGCAAGTTTTCCCGGGTGGTCGATTCCAGCACCACTGATCCCGCCGGTCTCGGCTTTGTGAACACCAACATTCAAGGCTCGCTGATCAACCGCGCGGACATCACGCTGGACTCACAGGGCAAAACCATTCGTGCGATTGCCATCGACCCGATGTTCTGGTCTGGCCCTTCCAATCTGACTCCCGGCACCATCACCGGGGATGTGGTTCAGGCGGGCAATATCCTGATGAACCATGGCGCCTATGAAGGGCTTGAAATCGGTACCACCACCATTGGCGGCAGTGTTATCAACTCCGGCACCATCCGCTCTACACCTCCCGTGGGTACCGTGACGACGCCCGGCTACCTGGGCGGCGGCGAAGGCATTTACTTGCACGGCACCACCATTGCGGGCGACGTCTCCAACACCGGTGTGATCGACATGGCCGGTCCGGATGCGATTGGCTTGATCCTTGACGTCAGCGGCGACACGCCGACCACCATCGGCGGCAAGCTGTTGAACTCGGGTTCGATTATCGCCACCGGTGATGGCGCCTGGGGCATGGAAGTGGAAACCGACACCAACCCCCTGCGTATTGAAAACAGCGGCCTGATTTCCGCCACTGGCAATGAGGCGAGGGGGCTGAGCTTTTTCTCCGGCACCGTCGATTACATTCTCAACACCGGCACCATTGAAGCCAAGGGCGCGTCGGCCAATGCCTTCTATCTTTTCGGCGCCAGCTTTGCGCAGAACAGCGCCACAGGCGCACGGGGTATCGTCAACCGTGGACTCATCGCGGCGGACGGCACGGCGATCCAGGTGGATGCGGCCAGGCAGGTCGCGGCGTTTGAAATCAACCAGCAAGCCGGCGAAATCCGCAGCAACAGCGGCATCGCCGTCGACGCCAACAACCTCGCCAGCCTGAACTGGACCGGCGGCAAAATCACCGGCGACCTGCTCAAACTCAGCGCCGTCAACATCGGCGGTCAGGCGGGTTTCAGCGGTAGCCGTATCATCGCGCCGGTGTCGGTCAACTCGGGTTCGCTGAACCTCTCGGCGCCCGGCACTGCTATCACCGGCGACCTCAATGTGGCCAGCGGTGCGGGCATTGATATGCACCTGGCCGACAGCGTGGTGCCGACCACGCCGTACCTCACCGTCAACGGCACGGCCAATCTGGCTCAAGCTTCCAAGCTGACGGTCAGCGCCAACCCGGGCGACTTCGCGGCGCCTAAAGCCGGCACGCAATACACCTTGCTGCAAGCCACCAACGTGCAGAACAACGGCGTGGCCGTGGCCAGTGCGTCGTCATTGCTGAACGTGCTCAGCTACTCGGCCGACGCGCAGACGGTCAAGGCCGTGGTGGCGGTGAAAAGCGACCAGCAAGTTCAGCAGGAACTGGCGGGTGTCAGCGCGGGTGCGTCGGCCGCGACCGCCGTCAATGTGCTGAAAAACGATGTGCTCGGCGGGCTCAACCAGAACGATCCGGTGTTCCAGAGCCTGGCCAACGCCGGGACTGCGCAGCAACTGGCGCAGCTCGCCGATCAACTCACGCCGGACGTCAACCGTGGCGCCCTCGACGTGGCGCTGTCGGGACAAACCGTGGTCAATGGCGCGATCTTCAACCGCCTCACCGACCAGCGTGAAAGCCACCAAGTCGGTGGTGTGTGGGTGCAGGGCCTGAGCAGCAACATGGATCAGGACGGCCGTGGCGGCAACAACGGTTACTCGGCCAACAGCAGCGGCATGGCGGTGGGCGTGGACGGTCGTGTGAACGACACCACCACCTTGGGCGTGGCGTACAGCTACCTGAATTCGAACATTCATTCGGATCTGGGCAACAAAACCGACGTCGAAGGCCACGCGCTGTCGCTGTACGGCAACTGGGCGCTGCAAAACTGGTTCGTGGATGGCAGCCTCAGCTATGGTCATAACGACAATGACAGCAAGCGCCACGTCGCGGGCACCACGGCCAAGGGCAGTTACGACAGCAATGTGCTGTCGGCTAGCGTGATCGGCGGCTACAGCTTCAAGCCGTCCCAGGCGGTGGTGATCGAGCCGCGTGTGGCTGCGCGCTATGCCAACGTGCGCATGGATGGCTACACCGAGAAAGGTTCGTCGGCGGCCTTGAGCACGTCTTCGCAACGTTATGAAGTGGGCGAACTGGGTGCCGGTGTGCGTTTGGCGGGCAACTTGCCGATGGGCGCGGGCAGCCTGCAACCGGAAGCGACCTTGATGGCCTACCACGACCTGATGGGCGATCGCGTGGCGCAAACCTCCAGCTTCGTCGCCGGTGGTTCGGCGTTTACCGTGACCGGCGCATCGGTGGCGCGTGACAGCTACGAGGCCAGCGTGGGCGTGAACTACCAGGTGTCGGACTTCACCGTCGGCGCCAGCTACACCCGCCAAGCGCGCAGTGGTTTTGATGCCGACGGCGTAATGCTCAAGGCGCGCTACGCCTTCTAAGCCACACCGCAAAACAAAGTGTGGGAGGGGGCTTGCTCCCGATAGCGGTGGGTCAGTCAATGATGTGTTGACTGGCTCGCCGCCATCGGGGGCAAGCCCCCTCCCACACTGATATCAGAGGCATCACGCTCTACGTAAGCAGGTTGAGACAGCGCAAGCTGCCCCGGATTCACGCAAACCAAATGTGGGAGGGGGCTTGCCCCCGATAGCGGTAGACCAGTCAATGATGGGTTGACTGACCACATTGGATCTCCACATTCCAAAGGTTTGTGTTGGATTTCACTACTCGGGCCGAAACACCTTGAGAACCGCTCTCAACCCCGTAAAATGCCGCAGCCGTTGCATCACGGTCTTTCAGGGAAGAATTCAGGCCAGCATAGTGTCCAGGCTGCCTAACTCCTTGGAAAACCCAGCAACGCTGATTTCCTCACCCAAGGAGCACCCTGTGAAGACACTGTCCAAAATCCTGCTGTCGGGCCTCACCGCCGCGGCGCTGCTGACCGTGGCCGGTTGCGCCACCGAGAGCAACCGCGCGATGCCGGTGGAACAGGTCGCCAGCGCCAACGTGGCCTATTCCGGCGTGCGCGTACCGATTGCCGTGGGCAAGTTCGACAACCGCTCCAGCTACATGCGCGGCATCTTCTCCGACGGCGTCGACCGCCTCGGTGGCCAGGCCAAGACCATCCTCATCACCCACCTGCAGCAGACCAACCGCTTCAGCGTGCTGGACCGCGACAACATGGGCGAAATTTCCCAGGAAGCCAAAATCAAAGGCACCGTGCAGAAGCTCAAGGGCGCTGACTATGTGGTGACTGGCGATGTGACCGAGTTCGGCCGCAAAGAAACCGGCGACCGCCAGTTGTTCGGCATCCTCGGCCGTGGCAAGACCCAAGTGGCCTACGCCAAAGTCGCATTGAATATCGTCAACATCAACACCTCCGAAGTGGTGTATTCCACCCAGGGCGCCGGTGAGTACGCGCTGTCCAACCGTGAAGTGATCGGCTTCGGCGGCACCGCCAGCTACGACTCCACCCTCAATGGCAAGGTGCTCGACCTGGCCATGCGCGAAGCGATCAACCGCCTGGTCGACGGCATCAACGCTGGCGCCTGGAACCCGCGTAACTGATCAGCCACACCACAAGGAGCAGTACACGGATGAGCAAGGCAGTGAAGTTGGCGCTGATGCTGACAGCAATCGCGACGGTAGCCGGGTGCCAGACGGCGCCCCAGCCCCTGTATCAATGGGAAAGCTACCAGCCGCAGGTTTACGAGTACTTCAAGGGCGAGCCCAAGGAAGCGCAGGTGGAAGCACTGGAGCGCGATCTGCAGAAGATCAACGCCAGTGGCCGCAAGGCGCCGCCGGGTTACCACGCGCACCTGGGCATGCTGTACATGAACATGGGCAAGGATGACCAGATGGTGCAGGAGTTTCGCACCGAGAAAGCCCTGTTCCCCGAGTCCGCTGCGTACATGGACTTTCTGCTGAAAAACGCCAAGACCGGAGTCGCCACCAAATGAGCCTGTTAAAACTCACCGGCGCCCTGCTGGCCCTGGCGTTGCTCGGCGGTTGCGCGGCGCCCAAGACAGTTGATTATTCGGCGTACAAACAGGCGCGGCCCAAGTCGATCCTGGTACTGCCGCCGATCAATGAATCGCCGGAAGTGCAGGCGTCCTACAGCCTGGTGTCGCAAGTCACCTACCCGCTGGCCGAAGCCGGCTACTACGTGTTGCCGATTGCACTGGTGGACGAAACCTTCCGCCAGAACGGCCTGACCACCGCCAACGACATCCAGGGTGTGCCGCCGACCAAGCTGCATGACATCTTCGGTGCCGACGCGGCGTTGTACATCACCGTCAGTGAATACGGCACCAAGTACATGCTGATCTCCAGCGACACCTCAGTGACGGCCTCGGCCAAGCTGGTGGACCTGCGCACCGGCACCACCCTGTGGACCGGCGCGGCGCGGGCGTCCAGCGAGGAAGGCAACAACAACGGTGGCGGCCTGGTGGGCATGCTGATCACGGCGGCGGTCAAGCAGGTGATCAACAGCTCCACCGATGCCGCGCACCCGATTGCCGGTATCACCAGTGCACGGCTGCTGTCGGCAGGGCAACGCACCGGCATCCTGTACGGCCCGCGTAACCCGAAATACGGCACGGACTGACGTTCTTCAAACACTGAAGATCAACTGTGGGAGGGGGCTTGCCCCCGATGACGGTGTATCAGTCACTACTGCAGTGACTGACCCACCGCCATCGGGAGCAAGCCCCCTCCCACATTGTTTTTTTGCTGTCAGGTAAATGGGGCTTAACCCGAACCCCACCCACCCCGCGTCTGACCTTGTGAACGGCTCATTCACTCACGAGGCCCAGCCCATGTCCCACCCTCTGCTCTCCCTGCGTCCTGCTGCCCAAGGTTTCACCGTTACCCTGCTGATGGCGCTGGCCGGATGCGGGCTGTCGTCGTCCCCCGACCTGGCGAAACCAGCGGAGCCCATCGCAACGCTTCAACGCGCCCCGGCCCAAGGCGCAGTCGTCAAACGCATGGTCATGCCTGCCCCAATGATGATGCGGGAAACGGCGACCCGGGATGAGCGCAGCGAACCGCGCGAGCAATACGCCAACCTGCCCGACAACCCCGTGCACCGCGTCGCCGAAACCCCGGTCTCCACCTTCAGCGTGGATGTCGACACCGGCAGCTACGCCAACGTAAGACGCTTCCTCAACCAGGGCCGCCTGCCGCCTGAAGGCGCGGTGCGGCTAGAGGAAATGGTCAACTATTTCCCCTACGACTACGCGCTGCCTACCGACGGCTCACCCTTTGGCGTCACCACCGAAGTCGCCACCACGCCGTGGAACCCACGCACGAAACTCTTGCGTATCGGCATCAAGGCCTCCGACAAAACCGTGGCAGAACTGGCCCCGGCCAACCTGGTGTTCCTGGTGGACGTGTCCGGCTCCATGGACCGACGCGAAGGCTTGCCGCTGGTTAAAAGCACCCTGAAATTACTGGTGGATCAACTGCGCGACCAGGACCGCGTATCACTGGTGGTTTACGCCGGTGAATCCCGCGTGGTGCTCAAACCCACCTCCGGGCGTGACAAAACCACAATCCGCAACGCCATCGACCAACTCACCGCCGGTGGCGCCACCGCTGGCGCGTCCGGCATCGAACTGGCCTACCAGATGGCCCGCGAAGGCTTCATCGACCAAGGCATCAACCGCATCCTGCTGGCCACCGACGGCGACTTCAACGTGGGCATCAGCGACTTCGACAGCCTCAAGCACATGGCAGCGGACCAGCGCAAAAGCGGCGTATCCCTGACTACCCTCGGCTTTGGCGTGGACAACTACAACGAACACCTGATGGAACAACTGGCTGACGCCGGTGACGGCAACTACGCCTACATCGACAACCTGCGCGAAGCGCGCAAAGTGCTGGTGGACCAGCTCAGCTCGACCCTGGCCGTGGTGGCGCGTGATGTGAAATTGCAGGTGGAATTCAACCCGGCACAGGTCAGCGAATACCGCCTGCTCGGCTATGAAAACCGCGCCCTGAAGCGTGAGGATTTCAACAACGACAAAGTCGATGCCGGCGAAATCGGCGCAGGGCACACGGTGACCGCGTTGTATGAAATCGTGCCGAAGGGCGAGAAGGGCTGGCTGGAGCCGTTGCGCTACGCCAGAGCGCCTGCGACTGAAAACACCTCGGCCGAACTGGCGACGGTGCGCGTACGCTACAAGGCTGCGGGCGGTGATAGCCAGTTGATCGAACGGGCCGTCGACAAAACATCCACCAAGCCCAGCGACGACCTGCGCTTCAGCGCCGCCGTAGCCGCCTTCGCCCAACAACTCAAGGGAGATGGCCGCTACACTGGCAACATGCGTTTGCAGGACACCGCCGCCCTGGCCCGCTCGGCCCGCGGCGACGACCCGTTCGGCCTGCGCAATGAATTCGTGCAACTGGTCGAACTGGCCCAAAGCCTGAAACCCTTATCCCGAGCACAATGAAGATCAACTGTGGGAGGGGGCTTGCCCCCGATAGCGGCCTATCATTACCAAATGTGCTGACTGACCCACCGCCATCGGGAGCAAGCCCCCTCCCACACTTGGATCTACTTCGATCTGACAGAAGGAGTTCGCCCATTACATGGCCGTTCCAGACGATCCCCCCAGCGACGAATCGCTGCTGGCCCGCTACCGCATCGGCGACGCTGCTGCGTTCGAAGCCTTGTACGCCCGGCACCGCCAGGGCCTGTACCGCTTCCTCGTATCCCTGTGCAACAAACCCGAACTGGCCGAAGAAATCTACCAGGACACCTGGCTCAGCCTGATCCGCAGCACCACCCAGCCACAAGGCCGGGCGAGTTTTCGCACCTGGTTGTTCCAGATCGCCCGCAACCGCCTGATCGACCACTGGCGCAAGCACGGCATCCACAACCCCTTGCACGACAGCTACGATGAACAACTGCACGCCCAGCCCGACGACAGCGCCGGCCCCGAACAGCAACTGAGCCTGAACCGCGACCAGGCGCGCCTCGACGCCGCCGTGCAAGCCTTGCCCGAAGACCAGCGCGAAGTCTTCCTGCTGCGCCTGCACGGCGACCTCGAAGTCCCGCAAATCGCCACCCTCACCGGTGCCCCGCTGGAAACCGTTAAAAGCCGCTTGCGCTATGCCCTGCAGAAATTGCGGCGCCTGCTGGCTGACGAGGTAACTGTATGACTGCCCCCCGAGACCCGAACGATCCGCGCGACGAAGCGCTGATCCAGCACTATCGCCAGAACAGTGCCGGCGAACCGCCCGCATTCCTGGACACATTCATTCTCAACGCCGCCCGCCGCGAAGCGCCTGCCCCCAAGCCCAGCCTGTGGCAACGCTGGCTGCGGCTGTGCCAGCAACCGCGTTGGCAGATGGCGTTCGCCAGCGTGGCCGGTGTGGCGTTGCTGGCGGGCGTGATGACGCGCACCCCCGAGCTTGCCCCGGTACAGAACACGCGCCTCGCTGCCCCGGCAGCTTTCTCCACGCCTGCGCCCATGAGCGCGCCGCCGCGTGCCGAGTCGTTCAGCGCCGAAATGAACAGTGACGCCTTGCCCCAAGGCAAGCTGGCCAAGAGCGCTGCGCCGCAGCCGCTGGAGCAGGGCTTGCAGGACGTGTTGCGCCTGCGCGCGGCGGGCGATGATGCAGCGGCGGCGGCGAAAGTGGCTGAGTTGCAAAAACGCTTTCCTAAGCAAAATCTTGAGGAGCGGCTCAAAGCATTGCAGCCTCGCTGACGCTGTGGCGATGGTATCGCGCGATACCATCGCCAGTCTGGGTGAAAGGGGTCATAAGCATATGAATTTATAGTCAGTAGCGGGGCGTGTAATTACTGCTAAGTTAATCGTCGAAAAGACATCATTGTCCCTGCTGGCTGGCCTGGAGAGCTGCTGCTTCATACAAGGAGTTCCCATGTTCACAGCAGCATTGATCTACATCCTGGCGGTGATAAGCCCGGGCCCCAACTTTATAATTGTCAGCCGCTTCGCCTCGCTGGGCTCGGTGACCACCGGGATCGGCGCGACGCTGGGCATCTGCACGGTGGGCGTGTTTTTCTCGACCCTTTCCCTGCTCGGCCTGGCGGCCTTGTTGCACCAGTACCCGGCGTTTTCCAAAGTCGCCACGTTATGCGGTTCGGCCTACCTCCTGTACATCGCCTACAGCATCATCAAAAGCGTACTGGCCAAGAACACCGGCACGGCCGAAAGCACCGCCCCGGGCGTGACCAGTTTCGCCAAGGCCTACCGCGTGGGCGTTATCACCAATATCAGCAACATGAAAACCATCGCCTTCATGATCAGCATCTACGCCGGCTTTCTATCCGTGCCGCGCTCGGACATCGACAAAGTCCTGGTGGTGCTGCTGTGTTCCACCCTGGAAGTGATCTGGTACTCCGTGGTGGCCCTGCTGTTCGGCCAGGGCCCGATCAAGGCACTGTTTCTCAAATACACCCGACAGATCGACGTAGGGCTGGCCGTGTTCCTGGTGGCGTTTTCACTGAACAACGCCATTCCTGTGCTGATAGCCAGTCGATGATTTCGCGGCCTTCAGTAATTGGGTGAAGGTATTAATTGCTAGGTGGATGTCATCTTGGGTATCTCCGTCCCATTCCTCAACCGTTTCTAACTCGGCTCGTAAGCTGACGATACGCTGTTCGATTTCTTCGATCTCAGCGGCACCGCATTGCTTAGCGATTGCCTGCCAACGGTCATTAGAGATTTTTTCGTCGAGAGCTAAGCCGGATCGGGCATTGACGATTAGGTTCTGGAGGTTACTCATCTGAGATCTCGGGTGGGTTGCAGAAAAAGGTGCTGGGGACCCTGACGATATCCTGAGTACACGGGGCATGAAACCCGCGGGATCGAGTTAGTGGGAAGTGCCGGAAGTTACTGAAATTTCAATCGTTGAAATTGAAAGGATCTTGAAGAAAAAGGGCTATCGTTACAGCTTAGGTAAAGGTCACTCTATCTGTTGCTGATAGTGAACACCTGCATGGCGTCAACCATGGTGATGGGTGTCAACCACGTCAACCTGTCAACCAACTTATAAAATCCATCCGCTAACACGAACGCACGGGTTCTATGCCCCGTACCTAAAAGAATGCTTCAGGGTCCCTACTGTCGAACCAAAGCCAAGAGCATGACCCACTTCAGCTTCGCTGAAGGAGCAATACTATAGGGGCTATGGGGTTACCCTAATAAAACAGTGTTACGGGTGTTACGGGTGTTACATAAGTATATAACTATATGATTTTAATATCTTTATATGGCGTTACACAGCTGTGGCAGGTTTGTCCATATGCGTGTTACATGGCAAAGAGGTGTTACATCAATGAATGTCTTGGCTGGAGCTGATTGTGATGATTACAGCGGGTGCCATCGACTTAGGGGCCCGTTTAGAAGGGCCGCTACCGCCAGAAGCTGCCGCTCATGGAGGGCAGCTTGCGACCGATTCTGTTGAAAAGTCAAATTTTCAGTTCGTCTGAACTCAGGCACAACCACCACCGGGAACCTACTCACCACGTTGATTGGCTTTTCGGCCCTTCGTTGAGTTTTGCAACTCGGTTAGTGGGTTAGTTTGAGGTTTTTTGCTTCGTGCAGGCGCACCTATCCCGTAGCAGGTGGCCCTTAAAAGGTAGATTTGTCCAGTCGTCGCAGGTTCTGTACCGCGGCGGCCAGCGTGAACTCATCGGACGCGCCACTCATGCCAAGTAGTCGCAAGCGATCCAGTTTCAGAATGCGCTTGAGGTGGGCAAACAACATTTCGACCTTCTTACGTTCGTGGCGAGAGCGCTGATACGCCGGCGTCGCCGCGATGCTTCACCATATTGTAAAGCCAAGCTTCCTGTCAGAAGACAGCCAGGCATTGGGTCATTCCACCCAGATGCGCTAGTAACCCGACCACAAGGTCAGTAAGCTCTTGCCAAGGTAGCCAATTGCCACAGTTTAGGGATGATCGAATGCAAGATCCGCGTCGCATGATGCCCGCCGTCCTGGATCGCCATATTGAACGCGAAGACCAGGACGCTTTTGGACACCGCCACTATGCTCAAGCATTGCGTTGCTTGATCGAGGATGAAGGGCATCAGCCCCCGTTCAGCATCGGTTTGCTGGGCGGCTGGGGGACCGGCAAGAGCTCGGTGAAGGAACTCTATACGAGGGCACTTGCAGACGACACCTCGACTGCTGGTGGACAGCAGCCCAGAAGTCAACGCTTCAAGAGCATCACTTTCAACGCCTGGCGGTTCGGTGGCAAAGAGCAAGATATTAAACGAGCGCTTCTTCGCCACGTGTTCCTTGAGCTAGGGGGAGAGGAGAGCAAGCTGCAGGACGACCTGTATCGAAACGTGACTCACACCACATCGGTGCCCAAGAAGGTCAAGGAGCTTATCAAAGAGCACCTCCACACTTGGGCAGCGCCGGTGCCCGCGTTTGCGCTCGCCTTCACTGTCTACGTCATCTTGGTGATCGTCGGGCTGCTGTACCTACCATTGGACGGCGGCATAGCCCAAGGGCTCTTCGTAACCGCAGTCAGTGCAGTCTACGCCTACCTGATTAGCGTTATGAAGCCCTCAACAGTTAACCCATTCAACACGATCACCCGAGTGCATCTGCCGAATGTGAGTGCCGAGCAGTACGAGGAGTTACTCCTCCAGCAGCTACGCAAATTCAAGCCCAGCAAAGACAACTCAGTGCCTTACGAGCGTCTTGTCATTTTCGTAGATGACCTTGATCGCCTGTCAGCAGAAGAGATGGTGTTGGGATTGGACGCAGTCCGCACGTTCATGGAAATCCCTACAGAAAAACTGCCCAAAAACCTGGGGCTGGTATTCGTCATCTCTTGCGATGAAGGCAAGGTGGCAGACGCGCTCTTCAAGCGCCGGAGTAACCCTGAGCAGCCAGGCTCGATTTTCAGCTCTGCCGATGCGCGCCGTTACCTCGACCGCATATTCCAGTTCAGGCTTGAGATTCCGCCGCCGCCACGCAATGACATGCGCCAATTCGCGCTTTCGAAGCTAAAATGCTTCCCCGAGCTCGTGCAAGATATCGCTGATAAGGGTGCTTCAGTGGAACAGATCGTGGATCGCATGATTCACGTGAACGTCACTGACCCTCGAAATGCCCTTCAGATTGTCAACGCCTTCACTCAGACCTGGTGGCTCGCCAAGACGCGGGAATTCGACGCCATTGGCAGTGACCGCCCTGGTGGTCTGCATGAGGGGGCTGTCACGAAGCACCCGATCGCACTTGGCGCGCTAAGTGCCGCACGCGTGAGCTTCCCGGGTTTCTACCGTGATCTCCAGGATGATCCCCAGCTTCTGCTCCGCCTGACCAACCTCATGGTCAGGCAAACATCGCTTCATAACGAACCGCTAGAGGCACATCAAGTCCTTAAGCGATACGTTACACAGGAGGGAGATGACAAGCCGATCCTTGTGGAAGGGTGCCGGGATCTACGCCAGTTCTTGGCAAGCCTGGTCGGCATAAACTGGCCCGAATCTCTGCAAAGCCTTCTCTTGCTTTCTGAAGACACCGTCACTCGCCAATATGGTGCTCACGCTTCAAAGATCTACAACCAGCTAGTTTCAGGCGACACCCAAGGCTTCCTGGAAACCCTCTCGCCGCGGGCAAACGAACTGTTGAGCGACGTCGAGGGGCAGTTACTGCACAATATGCTCAGTGAGTTGCACCGTACTGAACAAGCACTGAAGTTCAACGCAATGCGCGTGGTGGCAGACATCATTGATCGCCTGCCAGTCCGTACTCGGGAAATGGTACTCGGCATTCTTTGCAACGACCTGGTCACCTCTCCAGAGCTCCGAACGTCTCTGGGCGTTGAGAAAATTGATCGCATCGTTAAGGCTGCCAACCCAGTGGATCAGCAGCACGTTGCTACCGTGCTCATCGACAGCCTGCTCAACATAGAGAAACCGGGCATGCTTGATCTCCCTACGGGCCAAGCGCCCAACATGGAGGAAGCCATCAGCATCGCCAAGTGTGCCGCAAACACAGCGCTACACGTGCTGGACGCTCATGGCTTACCAGCCCAGCCGAATCTAACGTTGATGAGCTGGCTTACCGATCGAACAGTTACCACTGCAAAAGGCTCCCTCAAGCTCCCGTTCCTCGACTTCCACAAATGGATGGACAGCTTTGAGTCAGCGCTGCTTCCAGAAATCGGACCGGCCTATGTGGATCAGCTGACTGCGGCCCTGCTCGCGCACGAAGCGGGCGAAATCGATGACGGCCAAGCGCTGGCCGCGCTGGGGGCGGAATCTACCGTGGCCAGGGTTGATCGCGTCTGGGCGCAACTGGCCATTGAAGGTGAAGACAGCCGGTTCAAGATGTGGGCACAGATCAGAGCGGCAAGCAGCCTCTATGCGCCAGAGCCAATCAGCTGCGTGCTGAATGCAGTAGAGCAGCACCATCGCTCCGCCGAAGATAAGCAAGTGTTGGAGTGCTTGAAACTCCTGTGCAGGCGTGTCAGGGAGGTCAAACAGGAGCAACTCGATTACCCGCGAGCCTTCCGCCTGCTTATCGACATCGGGGCTTCGCGGCTTCCACGCTTTGATGCCTCGCACTACCAGGCGTATGCCGATCTCTGCACAGGGCTTAGCGAAATCGAAGGCTACGAAAACGACGCGGCCACTGTCCTGGAAAAGTTCGTCATTCTTGATGAGGACGCGCTCGGCGAGGTTTTGGATCATTGGATCGCAACGCCGCTAGAGGACGTTCCTCGCGAGTGTCGCAAGGTGATTTTTGAGGCCTATGAGAACCTGTCTGAAGGGAACCAGGAGGCTGTTGCCACACATCTTACACAGCTGACAGAAGGCACCGTGCTTGATGAGCGAGACGAGAGTCTCTACACCGACGCAGCCACTCACATTCCTCTTGAATATTGGGGGCGCTCGGATCTGCAGGCGCATCTCGACAAGCTTCTGACAACGTTGCCAGGCAAAGCAGATGAGTGGGATAGCTACTTGAAATTCCTGCTTCCAGGATTGAGCCGCGTCATACTGCAGGCAAGCCCAATCGTTCTGGGCCCAGCGCTGCAAAATCTGGTCAGCAATGCCAAGGATTACCCAGATGTATATGAAGAGCTGCACCGCACGATGGTCGGTCGTTGGCCTTCAGAGGATGTTCTCACCAGCGGTTACAACCCGCAGGCGATGTTCACCGAGGCGCGTCTCGCTGTCACAAAAGTTCCTTGTTACGTTGGACGGCATACTCTGGCATCGCTGAACAGCATGTTGGTTGAAAAGATCGTGCCGTCTTCTCTTGCCACTACGCTTGTGGAGATCGCGCGCTTCGTTTGGGAGCAAAACCCAGAAGAAGCCGCTGAGTTCCTAAGCACCAGTGGTCATGAGGTTCCAGTAGAGCAAATGGCCCACTTGCCTGACCCGATCAGCTTCGGGAACGCCGATGAAGTAGCTTTGCTGGAGCGCGTCTGGAGGGCTCTGACGCCCAACCTGTCGATGCAGGAGGACTTTGAGACCACCAAGGGCGTGCTGCTCTTAGGAATGCGTGGCAACACACAAGATCCTGACCTTGCGTTGTCCCTATGGTGTCGGGCACTGGCTGCCGAGGGCCACTACAATCTCAAAAAGCTTCTTCTCGACGCGCAGACGACGGATGAACACAGAGCTCGTCTGTTCAAGCAAATCGTCCGAGCTGAGGGTGGAGAGGATCACAAAGAGTCGCGAGAGGTACTCACGCTCGCGATTACTATCTTCAAAACGCCGGACAGTCCACTGAGCTGGTCTGCTGTCCATGCGTCGCGAGTTGACATCAGTAAGCGGCTGGTAACACATGAGGAGCGGGTCGACTTTGCCAAGCAGTTGCTGAGCGAACTTCGCAACGCAGCCTCTGAGACCGCCAAGGGCCATATGGCCACTTGGGCGAAAGTGCTGGGTACCGACGCCGTTCTCAAGGAATTGAAGCCTGCTGGGCTGAAGGAAGAAGACCTGAGTATCATTGGGAAGTTTTTCGGCGATAGCCGGACAATGAAAGGTTTGATGACACGCTGGAACAATCGCAAGTAGAAGCCTTTCTAGGTCTGAGGCTGCCCTGATGGGGCAGCCCGTTGGCTAGAGGATCTACTCATAAACCAAACACTCACGACTTTCAATCATACCGCCAGACCCAAATGAGTGAGTGGCGTCGCCTTTCGTGATCACTGCCGAGAGTCGTATGGGTCGAAAGCAGTAACCCACGACCGGCAGCTTTCGACCCCAAGGTGCCGTTGGCCAAAAACAGCCAATCGGATGCGTTTAGGAAACCAGAGGCGATTCGCATACACAAAAACAAACCAAAAAAATTAGAAATCGAACGCACCGCAAAACGTACCAAGTCGGGGGCGTACTATTTGCTTAGGGAAGTAGCCCATATAAATGGGCACTCTCTCTACAAGAAAACACAGTCAGCTTAACAATGTGCTTTTTTGATCAGCCAACTCAGCGAGCTCAGCCTCATACGTATTCATTCGCTCCATAATATATAGGCGATCCTCTTCGAGAATTGAAGACCCAAGAGCGCCAGAGGCTAATAAAAGCCTCAAAAAGCTCAACTCTGCTTTTCCATTCTGAGCTAATCGATAGGTTACAGAACTTAGAGAGAACAAATGCGCTAGCTCTGCCAACTCTCCGCGCTCATGCAGCACTTGCCAAAGGCTTATATGAGCACGATTAAATAGTAAGGTTTTTCGCTGCGCCCTCACATAATCGTAACAACCTTTAAGGTTGTTTAGCATGCTGTGAGATAGCTTATCACCCTGTTCAAGTGCTAACGAAGCATAGTTAATTGTGGACTTAACATAATTAAAGATGTCTTTTTCTTTTAATGCTCTATTTGCCATCCGAAGACAGATATCCTTTCTGAGCGCAGGGTCAAGATAAGCCGCAATACGAAGTTCAATATTATTTGCTGTAGTAAAATGGGAGTCACGCAAACATGCTCGATTCAACCTCTGAAGCTTTAATATTTTGTGCTTTGAGTTTGACCTGCCAATGACAATTGAATCTGCATGCCGATAAGTTGCGGCCTTTTTATCTGTTTCATCCTTTGCCATCTTTGCAAACTTAACAGCATCAGAAGCGTTGCCATTATCGTCATGAAGCATAGCTATATTTAGATAAATGCTCGCCCTACGTTGGCGTGTTTGATTCTCCGCCCCGAGCAAATACTCGTAAAGCTCAATTGCTTTATTATCATCGTCAAGAATGCGCAGGCTATTTGCATATCGAAACAAAATGTCTTGAGCAAGACGCTGTTTAATATTCTCCTTGAGTTTGGGGACAATCAAATAGCAAAGATTGCATATTTCGCGATGATGACAAGCAGTGTCCATTTTTTTTGTATAGAATGACAAAAGCCCTAAGCTATCCAGCAGATCACTGGACTCAGATGAAATCAAAGAATCGTTAAAAAATCGACGCAACAAAGTATTTGCGTTTAGCGTTGCATACTCAAACTCATTTAATTTGTTCTGAGAGAAATTTGAACCGATCTTGTACTCTTTTAAGCGCCAATCTTTTCCAAAATAAAGTGCAATTGCCTTTTCTGTTAGATCTTTGTAGCTGTCTCTAGATAAGTAACGGACATATAGCTGGGCTGGGCGAATAGCGTTAACTATTTTAGGCAGCTCGATTTTTTCACGTTCGAAAAAACTATGTGTAATAGCATCAATCAGGCCAACATTTACCAACTGACCTGTCTGCACGGGATAAAACGGCTGATTCTTGCGGAAATATTTTAGCCTAACAATATCTTCACCATACGGAAAGACGGAAAGGCAAGCCAGTAGTTGAAAAAGATCATCGTTCGATGCTTTGTGTAGACGGTCAATTGCAGCAATTAATGATGGCGCTAAGTCATCAACATTTATATTGCGCACTGCCAGCTCTGAAGTTTCATTAGCTAAGTCCGTAAAAGGCGTATACGATAATTTAGATAAAATCTGATTGATAATTCCTGGGCGGCCGTTAGACATTCTGTAAATCTCACCTGCTGCCATCGCCGCTTCCGGAACTTGACTTCCTGAGGGGTGAGACAGTGTGAATTTATTACAGGCTGGTTCATCCAAGGCTAACAGAACAACAGGGTTGACAGGGACGCGAGAACTAAGCGCACGACTTCTCACAATTATCTGAATGTTTGGTACCATATCCTTAAGGTACTGAGTTATTGATAGAACCTCATCTATAATAGCCTTGCTTGAAATTCGTGACTCCGCGGGAACATTGTCAATAAGAACTGCATGATCTGGATGAGATGCTAAAATCGCGCAAAACTCTTGAAGCCTGAAGCCTAAACAGTTATTAACGTTCTCAAAAAAATAGTCTATACCTTTGTATTCTGCCAGATTTAACTGAACCCAAACCTTGCTACTGCCCGTCTGATGTTCCAAGCAGCGAATAAACTCGTCACTGTACATATCCCATGAGGCGACAAGCCACAAAGTTCTCTCTGAGTGCAACTGCCTAATCGCCTCCCTAAAAGCGTTCGCTGGAAAAGCATTAAGCATATGTTTATGGAAAGCTGGCAGAGGGTATTTTGAACTAATGTACTCTTTCCTATGCGCAAAATCCGATTCTTTCTGGACTGAGGCCGCTATAGAGCCAACTCTGCCTTGGATAGATGCCTCTTCAGTTAATTTTTTTTTTTGTTTAACTGAATCTTGTAGGTAACACACTCGTTTTGTTGCCTTGGCAGCGAACCTGTATCGGGACGAATAGTCCAGCCTCCGGCTCCAGCTCTCTGCTCTGCTCGCTTGGGCCACCACATAATGACGTCATTGGAGAAATCTATCTGTCCAAAATTATAACCGTGCCGTCGCTCCTTTTTTTCACCGTAAGTTTCTAACCCGAACAAAGATGAGGCTTGGAACGAGCGTTTTACTTCGGAGTCACCGTAGTCCTCCTGTACAGCTATAGACTCATGCATGTGACCAAAAAGATGAGCTGTGAAGCGGCCTAAGGGATTGACTTCTAGGTTGAAATCACTTTCGGACTTAGGAGACAACCAGCTTGCAGGATGATGCGTTACAAGAAAATTGGCATGATTCTCAGATGCCCACTCACCAATATGTTGTTTAGTGATGTGATGAATTTGTTTGACGCCTAATTCTAGTTTGCCTTGAAGCGCTCCGCCGGTAAGTTGGCTCCAAGCAGTATTCAAACCTATCAGGCCAACACGATTTTCCCCTTGCTTCCAGACTCCGCAGCAGTCTCCCGGTAGCACGCCAACACTATCTTCTAATAAAGGGATTTTAGAAGACCTTAGTTTATTTAAGAACTGAGAATAGGTCTTAAACATCGCTTTGACTTGGTCAACATATGGGCCGTCTTTTTGATAAAATGCTTCGACAACATCAGGATTCATCCATGATTGGAGAGCCATTGCGACTGGTGAGTGAGCTTTAGGCCTTTCGAGATCATGATTACCGGGCACGAGAAACAAAGATGGGTTTTGGCCAACACTTTTGAACTGTTCCCAAAGCGCCTCGATTTCTTTTGTTACGGCATCAAACTCCCCTTTCTGAGCCTGTTGAGTCAGATCACCAGAAAAAATGACGACATCCAAGTCTCCGTACTTAAGGCAGTGATACTTGATATCCTCATAAAAACTTCCTTTTACGTCATACCAAAGATGCTCTGAGCTTCGCATACCTTGATGGAAGTCGCTAATATGCAGCCAGTTAAATCTATTTCCAGTTTTCACTAAATGATAATCCTTTCAGGCGATAACGACTGCTGGTTCAGTACCAAGCAAACAAAAGATGAAGTTCAGAGTCCACTCTTCAAATTTTTAATAGATAAACTACGACGCTGCAAAACGTAATGATTGATTAGGATGTTGTATGCGAACAATGGCTTGCTCATCTGCGGCTCTTCCTTGAAAAAATTCCTTGGCTAGGTTCCTATTTACGCGGACAAATCCATAGCGTCAACTGGCCAGCATGCGAATCACAATTTTTTATGGCGAAGCCAAGTGCCTTTGACCACATGAGAGTGTCAAAAGTGGGATTAGCGAGCCGAGTTGTTGTTTTTGTCTGAATGACCGCTTCTGGCCGGAAGCGGTCATAAGCTCGCAGGCGCCACAGGCCGAAAGCCGAGTAAATCTGAACCCTTGCTTGTGAAGAAGGGATTTAGCGATGCGGAAGCTGCTTAGGCTTCCGCTTCTCAATTACCCGTCCTTTTTCTTGAGTTGAAGGTCAATGAAGTCAAGCTCTGCGTTGATTGCATCAATCGTGAGCGTCTCAACTTTAGTGTCAGTGTTTGCCCTTACGTTGAGCTTTTTCACGCCCTCCATGCCGGCAATTATTCCGTTCAAATGCAGCTTTCGGGTTTTTAGGTAATCAGGCATCTGTGCGCTGTTCTGTGGTGGTTTGTTCATGGTTAGACCGATGGTATGCCCGAAACAACCTGTCTTTCGCAGGCTGCTTCGGGGGAGGTTTGGTTTAGGCCGCCAATAGGTCAAGCAGACTGTGTTGGCGTGAGCGATCTGCGAGTTCTTGCCAGGTCCAGCTTCCAAAGCGCTCGCCCTGTTCAGGGATATCCAGCTTCATCAATGCAACCGGGTCTCTATTAATCAGGTCGCGTGCGGCCCACAACTTACCGCCTGTTTCCAGCAGCGCTTTCGCGGCCTCATTCCATTGTTCCTCCAGCACAGTGTTAGCCAGGTGAGCCGCTTTTTTCTCGATCTTGGCGCGTTCTTTTTGTGCCTCTGTGATGTGCAGATCAATCGTCACCAGCTCTTGTTCCAGGGCGGTGATAAGCAGTTGTTGACGGCGGTGATGCTCAACCGCGGCTGTGAGGTTTTTTGCTGCCTTTTGAGCTTCTGCATTAGCGGCTTTCTCGCCCTCCACGTCGCCCCATGCGACAGCCTGCGCATAGGCGGTGGCTGCATCCGTTTCAGCTTGTCGAGCTTTTGCCATGTCTTCCTGATCGCTCTGGCGGACCTGCTGCAACCGGGTCTCGATGCTGCTGCGCTTTTCGTTGAGTTCCATCTCATCGGCTTTCCAGTTCGCCATATCGCTGAGATAGCCCGCAGCCAAGCTCTCACGGTTTCCCAATGTCTCAAAGCGATCAATCTTCTGGTTCAGTGCGCTGATCTCGAGATTTCGCGAGTCGATGCATCTTTTGTGATCGTTGATTTCATCCTGCACGGCCCGTTGACGGCCCTGTTGGATAACCTCTGGACTTTCCAGTGCCGCTTCAAAGGGCGCCAGGTCGAGCTGAATGTTCTCCACTTCAAGGGTCAGTTGGTCGCGGCGGTCTTTCAATTCTTGGATAGTGTTCATCTGTATTGTCTCTGGGTGGTGTGGTTGATAGAGATGGTTGTCGAATGGCTGGCGAGGCCGGGATTGAGCCGGCGCTACCTCGATCAGCAGGCATGCCATCAGGCGGCCTTGGCCTCGCTTTCATCCGTTCCAGGAACTGTCTTCACCACATAGCAGCGTTGAGGTCCTAACCCCGGCAGGCGAATCAAGCTGTACGCCTTTCCGTCGCTTCCGGGCTCCAGCACGCCCCGTTGCAGCAGTTCCTTGTTCACCGCACTGATATTCATGCCCTTGAAGATTTCGGCCCTCCAGGCTTCCGGCAGCACGTAGTAGGTGTTGGTGGTGTGCAAGGCTTCGCCCATGCCGTGCTCCATCGTCTTGCGAAAGCCCAACCGATCAATCGTGCGTGGGCCGTGTTCGTCGATCTTGGCGGCGGCAGATTCCCAGCGCGTAAAGCGGCTTTCTCCAAAGCGCTCGATGACCTGCCTCAGCCGCGCCAAAATCGCATCGCCCTCGAAGTTTCCGGCGCCTCCGCGTTCTGCTAGCCACGCATGCAGACACACACACACATGCGGCGGTCGTGGCCGTACCATCAGGCCAACCGGTGACACCGAAGGCGGTGGCCAACTCTCCGGCCGCTGCTGCGAGGCCAAAGCGAAGGGCGGCACGTTGGGCTTGACCACTGGCCGATGCGGGTAGGTTTTGGTTGATGAACTGCTCCACCGTGCGGCGAACGATCACCGACCACCTGAGCATTTCTCCTGGCGCGCATAGTGCGTGCAGGAAGGCGGTGAGGGGCGTGCCGTAGTATTTGGCTACACGGGCCTTGAGGGCATCGGAGAGGGCGGCAGCGTCCTCAAAACCGTTAAGCACATCGAACATCCCGAGGCCTTTGCTGGCATCCGCAGGCACGGCGAGCATGCGCACCTCCATGCCCGCTTTCAGCTCCTAGTTGGCATCCGCCATGTGCTGCGCCAACGTCTTTTCGCCCGTCGAGAGAAACAGCAAGCGCCACTCCTGCACCTGTCGGCCCGCTTGTCCTCGATCATTCGCCCGGGCCTTACCGGTGCCGTTGCCGAGCATGTAAACCGTCTCGCCGATAATGCGCGGATCGCACATGCCTATTTCATCCAGCACCAGGAGGCCGTCTGAGTGTGCAGCGGCGATGGACTCCAGGGCGTTATCTGTCGAGCGCCACGAACGCACCAGACGCGGACCGCCATAGACCGAGGCGGCGACTTGCAAGTGTGTGGTCTTGCCGCCTGAGCTGTCGCCGTAGAGGTGGAAGCCGCCCGACTCATGTCCGAGCATGTTCAACAGTGGGTCTGCAAAGGCCACAGAGACGACAAACGCCAAGTGGTGATTACCAACGCACAGCGCGCCGATTTGCTGTCCTGGCAAAAGAAGGCGTTGTCGTGCCAACCCAGGCGCGTCATCAATCGTGCGCGCTGGGCGCTGTCGAAGCCGCCGAGATTATTCTGCAGGTAGTTGCAGGCATTGCGTCGTGACCGGCTTCCGGCACGGCGAAGACTCATGTCTACCAGCACGCGAGCACGTTCTCGCCGAAGTCACCACTCATGGTTCGGTCTGGAATGTTCCAGCGCTTTTTGGTGCCCGTCCGGGTCATCGGACTCGACCAACAAGCCCCAGTAGTGGCCCTTGTCGTCGCGATTACAGGCGACGAATAGCCAGAAACAAGAAAGCCCGCACAGGGCGGGCTTCTTGGGGTGTTTCGTAGATTGTCTGAGACAACCAGAAACCAGTATATGGTGCACCCGGCGGGATTCGAACCCACGACCCCTGCCTTCGGAGGGCAGTACTCTATCCAGCTGAGCTACGGATGCTTGTGCGGGCGACATCATACCCATGTCGACCTTGGGCGTCCATGCTGGTCTTTGGGCGTTTGAGTGTAGGAAGCTGCCGTATAGAGGCCCTGCGCTGGGCGCCACTGAACGATGCAATGAAATCCGGGCCAACTACGCTGATCAGAAAAATCCGGCAAAAGCCCCGTTTACGTTCTTTTTTTCGAACAGCCTATTGCCCCTTCCCCCCATTGATCCTAGGATTCGTTTGAGATTTCAAACGCTCTGTCTCCCGTGCGCTCTATATTGATGTTGCGCACCGAGGCTGATTTCCTGACGGCAGCCCACAAGGCGCCTTTCAACAACTCTAATTCGCTCCGCGTGCGCGCGGTGCTGTTAAGGAAAGCCGACATGCAGCTTAAAGACACCCAGTTGTTCCGCCAGCAAGCCTTCATTGATGGCGCTTGGGTCGATGCGGACAACGGTCAAACCATCAAGGTCAACAACCCGGCCACGGGTGAGATTCTCGGTACTGTGCCAAAGATGGGCGCCGCGGAAACCCGCCGTGCCATCGAAGCTGCCGACAAGGCTCTGCCGGCCTGGCGTGCACTCACCGCCAAGGAGCGCGCCAACAAGCTGCGTCGTTGGTTCGAGCTGTTGATCGAGAACCAGGACGACCTCGGCCGCCTGATGACCCTCGAACAAGGCAAGCCGCTGGCCGAAGCCAAGGGTGAAATTGTCTACGCCGCGTCCTTTATCGAGTGGTTCGCCGAAGAAGCCAAGCGTATCTACGGTGACGTGATTCCCGGCCACCAGCCCGACAAGCGCCTGATCGTGATCAAGCAGCCTATCGGCGTGACCGCAGCCATCACCCCGTGGAACTTCCCGGCCGCGATGATCACCCGTAAAGCCGGCCCGGCCCTGGCCGCTGGTTGCACCATGGTGATCAAACCGGCCTCGCAAACGCCGTTTTCGGCCCTGGCCCTGGTTGAGCTGGCACACCGCGCCGGTATCCCCAAAGGTGTGCTCAGCGTGGTCACCGGCAGCGCCGGCGACATCGGCGGCGAGCTGACCAGCAACCCGATCGTGCGCAAATTGTCCTTCACCGGCTCTACCGAGATCGGTCGCCAGTTGATGGCCGAATGCGCCAAGGACATCAAGAAGGTCTCCCTGGAATTGGGCGGCAACGCGCCGTTCATTGTGTTCGACGACGCCGACCTGGATAAGGCCGTTGAAGGCGCGATCATATCCAAGTACCGCAACAACGGTCAGACCTGCGTGTGCGCCAACCGCCTGTATATCCAGGATTCGGTGTACGACGCGTTTGCCGAAAAGCTCAAAGTGGCCGTGGCCAAACTCAAGATCGGCAACGGTCTGGAAGAAGGCACCACCACTGGCCCGCTGATCGACGAAAAAGCCGTGGCCAAGGTCAAAGAGCACATTGCCGATGCCCTGAGCAAAGGCGCCAAGCTGCTGGCCGGTGGCAAGGCGATGGAAGGCAACTTCTTCGAGCCGACTATCCTCACCGACGTGCCGAAAAACGCCGCCGTGGCCAAGGAAGAAACCTTTGGCCCACTGGCGCCGCTGTTCCGTTTCAAAGACGAAGCCGACGTGATCGCGATGGCCAACGACACCGAGTTCGGCTTGGCGTCGTACTTCTATGCGCGTGACCTGGGTCGTGTGTTCCGTGTGGCTGAAGCCCTGGAATACGGCATGGTTGGCGTCAACACCGGGTTGATCTCCAACGAAGTGGCGCCGTTTGGCGGCATCAAGGCTTCGGGCCTGGGCCGTGAGGGTTCCAAGTACGGGATCGAGGATTACCTGGAAATCAAATACCTCTGCCTGGGCATCTAAGCCCTGTAAGGGAATGCAGTAAACGCAGAGGGCACGAGAGCGCTGACCCTTTGCGTGTTTTACCCGTTATTCGCAGTGGCCGGGAAAGCTGTGGCAGTCGATCATCGCATGCTGCCGTAGTTGCCTCCCCGCCACCTATCCTTGAGCCACGCCGCCCGATGAGCGGCGAATGAGGACTTTATGAGCAAGACCAACGCTTCCCTGATGAAACGCCGCGAAGCCGCTGTACCGCGCGGTGTCGGCCAGATTCACCCGATCTTCGCCGAATCCGCGAAGAACGCCACCGTGACCGACGTTGAAGGTCGCGAGTTCATTGACTTCGCCGGCGGTATCGCCGTGTTGAACACCGGCCACGTGCACCCGAAAATCATCGCCGCCGTGACCGAACAGCTGAACAAGCTGACTCACACCTGCTTCCAGGTCCTGGCTTACGAGCCTTACGTGGAACTGTGCGAAAAAATCAACGCCAAGGTCCCAGGTGATTTCGCCAAGAAGACCCTGCTGGTCACCACCGGTTCCGAAGCGGTGGAAAACGCCGTGAAAATCGCCCGCGCCGCCACCGGCCGTGCCGGCGTGATCGCGTTCACCGGCGCTTACCACGGCCGCACCATGATGACCCTGGGCCTCACCGGCAAAGTCGTGCCGTACTCGGCCGGCATGGGCTTGATGCCGGGCGGCGTGTTCCGTGCGCTGTTCCCGAACGAACTGCACGGTGTGAGCGACGACGACGCGATCGCCAGCATCGAGCGTATTTTCAAGAACGATGCCGAGCCGCGTGATATCGCTGCGATCATCATCGAGCCGGTGCAGGGCGAGGGCGGTTTCTACGTCGCGCCTAAATCCTTCATGAAGCGCCTGCGCGAGCTGTGCGACAAGCACGGCATCTTGCTGATCGCCGACGAAGTGCAAACCGGTGCCGGCCGTACCGGTACCTTCTTCGCCATGGAACAGATGGGCGTTGCCGCCGACCTGACCACCTTCGCCAAATCCATCGCCGGCGGCTTCCCGCTGGCCGGTGTGTGCGGCAAGGCCGAATACATGGACGCCATTGCTCCAGGCGGCCTGGGCGGTACCTATGCCGGCAGCCCGATTGCTTGCGCGGCCGCATTGGCGGTGATGGAAGTGTTCGAAGAAGAGCACCTGCTGGACCGCTGCAAGGCTGTCGGCGAGCGCCTGGTGACCGGTCTCAAGGCCATCCAGGCCAAATACCCGGTGATCGGTGAAGTACGTGCTCTGGGCGCGATGATCGCGGTGGAGCTGTTTGAAGATGGCGACAGCCACAAGCCGAACGCCGCTGCCGTTGCATCCGTAGTGGCCAAGGCGCGTGACAAGGGCCTGATCCTGCTGTCCTGCGGTACCTACGGCAACGTGTTGCGCGTACTGGTGCCGCTGACCTCGCCTGACGAGCAATTGGACAAGGGCCTGGCAATCATTGAAGAGTGCTTTGCCGAGCTGTAAGCGCTGAACCCCTGTGGGAGGGGGCTTGCCCCCGATAGCGGTGTGTCAGTTGATGAATATACCGGCTGACACACCGCCATCGGGGGCAAGCCCCCTCCCACATTTCGAACAGTGTCAGGCTGCAATCACGCGATTCTTCCCCTGACGCTTGGCTTCATACATCGCCGCATCGGCGCGGCCGAACAGTTTGTCCAGCGTTGAGTCATCCTCGCGCAGGCTGGTCAATCCCTGGCTGACCGTCACGGTAAAGGCGTGGCCTTCGACACTGAAACTCAACGCCTGGATTTCCTTGCCCAGCCGCTCGGCCACCTGCAGGGCCATCTCCGGGGCGCAACCGGGCAGGACGGCGGCGAATTCTTCGCCACCGATACGTCCGAACAGGTCGCCACGGCGCAACACCCCACGCCCGCTTTCGGCGATACGCCGCAGCACCTGGTCGCCCTCCAGATGGCCGTAGGTGTCGTTGATGTCTTTGAAATCATCGATGTCCAGCAGCAGGAACGCCAGCGGTGTGCCCTGCGCGCAGGCGCTGTCGAAGGCCTGGTTGGCGAGTTCGAAGAAGTGCCGTCGGTTGCTGCTCTGGGTCAGCACGTCGGTGGTGGCCAGGCGATGCAGTTCCAGCTCCAGGTGCTTTTTTTCGGTGATGTCCTCCGCCATACCCACAACGATCAGCGGCTTGCCCGGCTCGGCCTGCTGGTTGATATAGCATTTGTCGCTGAGCCAGCGGATCTGCCCGTCGAGCGTGACGATGCGGTATTCGCGGTCTTCCACGGCGCCCTGCTCCAATACACGGGCCAGGCTGTGTTCGGCGTAGTCGAGGTCTTCGGGGTGAATGCTGTTGCGCCATTCCCGATGGTCGGCCAGCAGCAAACCGGCGCTGCGGCCGAATATGCGCTCATAGGCCGGGCTGACGTAGAGCACGCGGCGGGTTTCCCAATCGATGGCCCACAACACGGCATTCACGCTCACCAGCAGCGAGCTGAGCAGTTGCTCACGCTCACTCAGGCGCTCGACCTCACCCTGGGCATGCATCAGCGCCAACAGCGTCGACGCCGCCGCCGGGCGTGGTGGCTGGGCAGTGGACACATCAGGCGTGCAGGGCTTTTCGTGAACCATCGGAACAACTCTCTCTGGGCGCGCCGCAGGATGGAACAGCGGTCACTACAAGGGGTCACCATGATGGCGAAGTGTTCTTTGAGAGAGGGGAATTGCAGTGAAGTTCCGTGATCGGGCTCGATTGACGGTGCCCGGAAAATGGCGTCAGAAAGCCAGTGTGCGGGAGGGCGAGCCCTCCCGCAGTCGCGTCAGACCCCTGCGGGGCGCAGTGAATAGGTCTTCAATTGGTGGGCAAAATCGCGCAGGGATTGGATGCCGCTGGCTTCGGCTTCGTGTACCCATTCCTTGATCGCAGCCAGCATGTCATGGCCGTTGGTGCTGGTCTTGAGCCAGATCTGCTGCAGCGCCAGCCGCTTTTCGTAGATCACGCTCAGCGCCTGGCTGTGTTCCAGCATGCTTTGAATGCGCACGTGGTGGCGATCGTTCAGCAGGCTGGTTTCCCGCGACAGCAGACGCTTGGCGCGGTGGAACTGGTGGCGGACCGAGTGATCGACTTTCTCCAGCTCCTGCTTGACCAACGGGCCGATGACCAATTTGCGGTATTGGGCCATGATCTGGAAGCGGTTGTTGAGGATCGCCATGGCCGTGTCCATGTCCAGATGACCCTTGCCTTCGACGCGGTGGGCGATCGGCGCGACGCGCTGCACCTTGGCCAGGCGCAGGAAGCTGAACACCTTGATCCAGGCCCAGCCCAGGTCGAACTCCCATTTCTTGACCGACAACTTGGCTGAGTTGGGGTAGGTGTGGTGGTTGTTGTGCAGCTCTTCGCCGCCGACGATGATGCCCCACGGCACCAGGTTGGTGGCGGCATCGCGGCATTCGAAGTTGCGATAGCCCACGGCATGGCCCAGGCCGTTGATCACGCCGGCGGCCCAGAACGGGATCCACATCATCTGGATCGCCCAGATGGTGATGCCGATGGTGCCGAACAGCAGCAGGTCGATAACGCCCATGAGCGCCACGCCCAGCAGCGGGAAGCGCGTGTAGAGGTTGCGTTCGATCCAGTCGTCCGGGCAGTTCTTGCCGTAGATGCGCAGGGTCTCGGGGTTTTCCGCCTCGGCGCGGTACAGCTCGGCACCTTTGCGCAGCACGGTGGACAGGCCCTTGATCACCGGGCTGTGCGGGTCATCGGCGGTTTCGCATTTGGCATGGTGCTTGCGGTGGATAGCGGTCCACTCGCGGGTGTTCTGCGCCGTGGTCAACCACAGCCAGAAGCGGAAGAAGTGTTTCAGGCCGGCATTGAGCTCGAGCGAGCGATGGGCTGAATAACGGTGCAGATAGACCGTGACCCCAATAATGGTCACGTGGGTCATCAACAGCGTGACTGCCACCAGTTGCCAGGCTGACAGGTCAAGAAAACCGTTGTACCACATAGGCTGTATGGCCCTCAGATAAAGTAAAGAACAGCTCACGCATTATCACTAAGCCTACAGAGAAAACCAGCCGCCCTTTCAGATAGGAGTGACTGGATGTTTCTTATTCTATAATCCTCAGCCTTCGTAGGGCGATTCTGTTTTTTGGTAAGGATTACTGACCATATGCTGTTTACATACCGAGGAGCCCTGCGTGCGGGGCTGGTATACCTGCTGATTTCCATCGTATGGCTCAGGCTCAGCCACCACTTATTGATCAACTTTATCGATGAACCCGAGGCCCTGGCGCATTGGCTGCAATGGCGCGGCTATGTCTGGGCGGGCCTGAGCGCGCTGGCTATCGGCCTGATGGGTGTGCGTTTCGCCCGTGTCCACCAACTGCAACAACCCCTGAAAGAAAACCATGAGCGCCTGCAACAGGCCGCTGCGGTGTTTGATTGCACCCGCGAAGGCGTGCTGGTCACCGACGCCCGGGGCGTGATCGTGCACGTCAATCGGGCATTCATGGAGATCACCGGCTACCGGCGCGAAGACGTCATGGGCAAGCCCCCCAGCCTGTTCAAGTCCGGCCGCCATTCGTCGAATTTTTATCGGCAGATGTTCCAGACCCTTGAGCGCGACGGCGAATGGAGCGGCGAAATCTGGAACCGACGCCAGAGCGGAGAAATTTATCCACAGTGGCAAACCATCCGCGTCATCCGCGATGAGAGAGGCCACATCAGCCACTATGTCGCCGTGTTTTCGGACATCAGCGCCATCAAGGACTCCGAACATGAACTGGCGCACCTGGCCAATCACGACCCGCTGACCGACCTGCCCAACCGCCTGCTGTTCACCGACCGCGCCGAGCAGGCCCTGGCCTCGGCGCAAGTGCACAAGCGTGGCTGTGCGTTGCTGCTGCTGGACCTGGACCACTTCAAGATCATCAATGACAGCCTGGGCCACAACGTGGGCGATCAGCTGCTCAAGCTGGTGGCCGAGCGTCTCAAGGGGCTGTTCAGGCCCGGGGTGACCCTGGCGCGCCTGGGCGGCGACGAGTTCGCGGTGTTGGTGGAGAGTTGTCCACAGGTGATGCAGGCAGCTGCCATGGCGCAGCGCATGCTCGACGCCATGAAGGAGCCGTTTGTGTTTGACGGCAACCAGCTGTTTATCAGCGCCAGCATCGGCATCAGCCTGTTTCCCAGCGATGCGCTGAGCGCCGAGCAATTGTTGCGCAACGCCGACTCGGCCCTGTTCAAGGCCAAGCATGCGGGACGTGAAGGCTACGCCCTGTACACCGAGGAACTGACCGCTCACGCGCAGAATCGGGTGGAGATCGCCAGCGAACTGCGCCGCGCCCTTGAGCAACAGGAACTGCGCGTCTATTACCAGCCGGTGCACGGCCTGCAGGACAGCCGCCTGATCGGCGTCGAAGCGCTGGTGCGCTGGCAGCACCCGGAACGCGGCCTGGTACCGCCGGGTGAGTTTATCCCCATCGCCGAGCGCACCGGGTTGATCGCCGACATCGACGCCTGGGTGATGAACCAGGCCTGCCGCCAGATGTGCCAGTGGCTGGCGGAGGGCGCACCGTTGGGCTTTATCGCCGTCAACGTGTCCAGCCGGCTGTTTGCCCGGCGCGAACTTTACGAACACGTGGGCCAGGTGCTTCACGACACAGGCCTGGACCCGGCCTTCCTTGAGCTGGAAGTCACCGAAAGCGCGGTAATGGACGACCCGGAAGTCGCCCTCGAACAACTGCACCGCCTGCGTGAGCTGGGGTTGCGCCTGGCCATCGACGACTTCGGCACCGGCTATTCCTCGCTGCTGCGCCTCAAGCGCCTGCCGGTGCAGAAACTCAAGATCGACCAGGGCTTTGTCGCAGGCCTGCCGTGGGATGAAGACGACGCCGCCATCGTGCGGGTGGTCATCGCCCTGGCCAAAAGCATGGGCATGCAGGTGCATGCCGAGGGGATCGAGCAGGTGGAGCAGGCCCGCTTCCTGCTGGATCAGGAATGTGACATGGGGCAGGGGTACTGGTTTGGCAAGCCGGTGCCGGCCCAGGAGATAGATTGGACCCGGGCACCCCCTATCCAGAGTTGAAATACAGCCAAAATGTGGGAGGGGGCTTGCCCCCGATGGCAGTGTGTCAGCCAAGAGTGACTAACCTGATACACCGCTATCGGGGGCAAGCCCCCTCCCACATTGGAACTGCACAAGGCTTTATTTCAGTGCTGTGGTTCAAAACCCACGCGCAACCCCACGTCCTGTCAGAAAATTCTTTCTGGTTATATAAACATTCTTAAATAGTATTTTTAAGAATATCCGCGCTTATCTACTATCGCTCTCACGCCGCAAGCAGTGCCGCCACTGCCAGGCACTATTCATTTCAGGAGCGAGACCATGAGCGCATCTCTACGTAGCGTCGACGGCCAGGACGAAGCAGCCATTTTGCGTGAGATCCAGAGCGCCCTGCGCGATCTGCGGTTTGGCGCGGTGGAAATCACCGTACACAACGCGCAAGTGGTACAGATCGAACGCAAGGAAAAATTTCGTCTGCAGAACCCGGGTAACAAACCCGCCTAAGAATAAGCCACCAGTAGGAGCGAGCTTGCTCGCGAAAAACGCCAACGATAACGCAGCGCATCAGGTTTAACGCGGTGCTCTTGGGTTTTTCGCGAGCAAGCTCGCTCCTACAGGGTTGCGCCAACATAAGAATTTCAGGAGCTTCTATGTCGTCGATTCGCCGTTACGCCCTGGCCGCCCTGGCCAGTGCCGTGTTTGCCGGTTCCGCCGTCGCCAAGGACTACGAGTTGCTCAACGTCTCGTACGACCCCACCCGTGAGCTGTACCAGGACTACAACGCTGAGTTCACCAGCTTCTGGAAACAGTCCCACCCGGGCGACAACGTCAAGATCCAGCAATCCCACGGTGGTTCGGGCAAGCAAGGCCGCGCGGTGATCGACGGCCTGCGCGCCGACGTGGTGACCCTGGCCCTGGCCGGCGACATCGACGAAATCGCCAAGCTGGGCAAGACCCTGCCGGAAAACTGGCAAACCCGCCTGCCGGATGCCAGCACCCCGTACACCTCGACCATCGTGTTCCTGGTGCGCAAGGGCAACCCCAAAGGCATCAAGGACTGGGGCGACCTGATCAAGAACGACGTGTCGGTGATCACGCCTAACCCGAAAACCTCCGGCGGTGCGCGCTGGAACTTCCTCGCCGCCTGGGCCTATGGCCTCAAGACCGGCGGCAGCGAGGCCAAGGCGCAGGAATACGTTCAAGCGCTGTTCAAGCACGTGCCGATCCTCGACACCGGCGCGCGCGGCTCCACCATTACCTTCGTCAACAACGGTCAGGGCGATGTGCTGCTGGCCTGGGAAAACGAAGCGTTCCTGGCGCTCAAGGAAGACGGCGGCGCCGACAAGTTCGACATCGTCGTGCCGTCCCTGTCGATCCTCGCGGAGCCGCCGGTGGCCGTGGTTGACAAGAACGCCGAGAAAAAGGGCAACACCGAAATCGCTACCGAATACCTCAAGCATCTGTACAGCCCGGCCGGCCAGGAGATTGCGGCGAAAAACTTCTACCGCCCACGCGATGAGAAAGTCGCCGCCAAATACGCCCAGCAGTTCCCTAAACTGGACCTGGTCACCATCGACAAAGACTTCGGCGGCTGGAAAACTGCCCAACCGAAATTCTTTAACGACGGTGGCGTGTTCGACCAGATCTACACGGCGCAATAAACACACCGATCACTGTAGGAGCGAGGCGGGCGGCTAGCTCTTGCTCGCGAAAAACTTCAAGGCACCGCGTGCATTCAGACTGCCCGCGTTATCGTTGACGATCTTCGCGAGCAAGCTCGCTCCTACAGGGGTCAGGAGAGCCCGCATTCGTTTGCGGGTTTTGCATGTCTGTTCCCTTAACCAAGGACTCTTATGTCGCGTCGTACCTCCCCCGTCATACCCGGCTTCGGGCTGACGCTGGGCTACACCGTGGTGTACCTCAGCCTGATCGTGCTCATCCCCCTGGCGGCGATGTTTGTACACGCCGCTCAACTCACCTGGGATCAGTTCTGGAACATCATCTCCGCGCCGCGCGTGCTGGCGGCGTTGAAGCTGAGCTTCAGCACCGCGTTGTACGCCGCGCTGATCAACGGCGTGATCGGCACGCTGCTGGCCTGGGTGCTGGTGCGCTACACCTTCCCCGGACGCAAGATTATCGATGCGATGATCGACCTGCCATTCGCCTTGCCCACCGCCGTGGCCGGCATCGCGCTGACTGCGCTGTATGCGCCCAACGGGCTGGTGGGCCAGTTCGCCGCCGACCTGGGCTTCAAGATCGCCTATACCCCGCTGGGTATCACCCTGGCGCTGACCTTCGTGACCTTGCCCTTCGTGGTGCGCACGGTGCAGCCGGTACTGGCCGACATCCCCCGGGAAGTCGAAGAAGCCGCCGCCTGCCTGGGCGCCAAGCCTCTGCAAGTGTTCCGCCACATCCTGGTGCCGGCCCTGTTGCCGGCCTGGCTGACCGGTTTCGCGCTGGCCTTCGCCCGTGGCGTCGGTGAGTACGGCTCGGTGATTTTCATCGCCGGCAACATGCCGATGAAAACCGAGATCCTGCCGTTGCTGATCATGGTCAAGCTCGACCAGTACGACTACCGCGGCGCCACCTCTATCGGTGTGCTGATGCTGGTGGTTTCCTTTGTCCTGCTGCTGCTGATCAACTTGTTGCAGCGGCGCATCGAACGTCCATAAGGAGGCGCGGAACATGTCCCAATCGTCTATTTCCGCCGCGTCCTCGGCCAACGCCGCCCGGCGTGGCAGCGCGACCTCGCGACGTATCCTGATCGGCCTCGGCTGGCTGGTGTTTGCGCTGTTCCTGCTGCTGCCGCTGTTGATCGTGGTGTCCCAGGGCCTGAAGAACGGCCTCGGCGCGTTCTTTACCGCGATCCTTGAACCGGATGCGCTGTCGGCGCTGAAACTCACGGTGATCGCCGTGGTGATCTCGGTGCCGCTCAACCTGGTGTTTGGCGTCAGCGCCGCGTGGTGCGTGAGCAAATATTCATTCCGTGGCAAAAGCATCCTGGTGACGCTGATCGACCTGCCGTTCTCGGTGTCCCCGGTGATCGCTGGCCTGGTCTACGTGCTGATGTTCGGCGCCCAGGGTTTCTTCGGCCCCTGGTTGCAGGACCATGACATCCAGATTGTGTTCGCCTTGCCCGGCATCGTGCTGGCGACCATCTTCGTCACCGTGCCGTTCGTGGCCCGTGAGCTGATCCCGCTGATGCAGGAGCAGGGCACCCAGGAAGAAGAAGCCGCGCGCCTGCTCGGTGCCAACGGCTGGCAGATGTTCTGGCATGTCACCGTGCCGAACATCAAGTGGGGCCTGATCTACGGCGTGGTGCTCTGTACGGCGCGGGCCATGGGTGAGTTCGGCGCGGTGTCGGTGGTGTCCGGCCATATTCGCGGCGTCACCAACACGCTGCCGCTGCATGTCGAGATTCTCTACAACGAATACAACCACGTCGCCGCCTTTGCGGTGGCCAGCCTGTTGCTGATCCTGGCGCTCTTCATCCTGCTGCTCAAGCAGTGGAGCGAGAACCGAATCAACCGCCTGCGCAACAGCGCCGGTGAGGAATAAGTCATGTCGATCGAAGTCCGTAATGTCAGCAAGAACTTCAACGCCTTCAAGGCCCTGGACAGCATCAACCTGGATATCCAGAGTGGCGAGCTGGTGGCGTTGCTCGGCCCGTCCGGCTGCGGCAAGACCACCTTGCTGCGCATCATAGCGGGGCTCGAAACCCCGGACGCCGGCAGCATCGTGTTCCACGGCGAGGACGTTTCCGGCCACGATGTGCGTGATCGCAACGTGGGCTTTGTGTTCCAGCACTACGCGCTGTTCCGTCATATGACCGTGTTCGACAACGTCGCTTTCGGCCTGCGCATGAAGCCGAAAAACCAGCGCCCCACCGAGAGCCAGATCGCAAGCAAGGTTCACGAACTGCTGAACATGGTGCAGCTCGACTGGTTGTCGGATCGCTACCCGGAACAACTCTCCGGCGGCCAGCGCCAGCGTATCGCCCTGGCCCGCGCCCTGGCGGTGGAGCCCAAGGTGCTGCTGCTGGACGAACCCTTCGGCGCCCTCGATGCCAAGGTGCGCAAGGAACTGCGCCGCTGGCTGGCGCGCCTGCATGAAGATATCAACCTGACCTCGGTGTTCGTGACCCACGACCAGGAAGAAGCCATGGAAGTCGCCGACCGTATCGTGGTGATGAACAAGGGCGTGATCGAGCAGATCGGCTCACCGGGCGACGTCTACGAAAACCCGGCCAGCGATTTTGTGTACCACTTCCTGGGTGACTCCAACCGTTTGCACCTGGGCGAGGACAAACACCTGCTGTTTCGCCCGCACGAAGTGTCGCTGTCGCGGCATGAGCTGGAGGATCACCACGCGGCTGAGGTGCGCGACATCCGGCCGCTGGGCGCGACGACTCGCGTGACCCTCAAGGTCGAAGGCCAGCCCGAGCTGATCGAAGCCGAAGTGGTGAAGGACCACGACAGCCTGACCGGCCTGACCCGTGGCGAGACCCTGTTCTTCAAACCCAAGGTCTGGCAAAAAGCCTGAGCACACCCCGGAACCCCATTTGAAAACCGGGCCAATGTGGGAGGGGGCTTGCCCCCGATAGCGGTGTGTCAGTCACAAATATGCTGACTGATCCACCGCCATCGGGGGCAAGCCCCCTCCCACATTCAGATCCTGCTGGGCTTGAGATCGCGGCGTGTCACCGGGCCTGAGCGTTGCTCAATCTGCTGCTTCAGCGCCTGGCGCACCCCCAGCAAAAACGCCAGCTCCGCCACCACAAACAACGGCCCCACAATCAGCCCCGACACGTCATCCACGAACGCCGGCTTCCTGCCTTCGTAGTAATGCCCGACAAACTGAATCACCCAGCCCACCACAAACATCCCGATACCGCTGCTCAACCACACCGTCGTGCTTTGCGCCGCCAGCACGTGCCCGGCCCATACCGACAAGCCCATCAGCAGCGTCATCAAGGTGCCCAGGGCCAGTTCCAGGCGCAGGTAAAACCACGCCGAAAACAGCGCCAGCAGCACCGCCGGGGAAATCCACAGCGCGCCCACCGTCCATTCGGGGCGTGACAGCAGCACGGCCACCGCCACCACGATCAAGGGAATGCCGATGAAATGGCTGGCGATATTGCGTGGGTCGCGGTGGTAGGCGGCGTATTGACTGAGGTGGTCGACGAGGCTTTTCATTGTTGTTCCTCCTGTAGGATGTTTGATCATGCCCTGTCAGTCGGCGCCTAACTGTCAACTGGGCGACAATCTTCGGAGTTCCCATGGACACAGGCACATGGCACGCGCATTTGGCCAGCGGCCACTGGTTTGGCCACCTGCCTGCACACTTGCAGCGTAGCCTGCTGGCGGCGGCGCGGTTGCGCACGCTGACGGCGGGGCAGTTTCTGTTCAAGCGCGGCGATCCGCCGTGTGGCCTGTATGCGGTACTGGAAGGGGCGGTGCGCATCAGTGCGGTGAATGCCGAGGGCAAGGAAGCGGTGCTGAGCCTGGTGGAGACGCCTCACTGGTTCGGCGAGATCTGCCTGTTCGACAAGCTGCCGCGCACCCACGATGCGCTC
The DNA here is from genome assembly GCF_022807995.1 of Pseudomonas orientalis. Taxonomy (NCBI): domain Bacteria; kingdom Pseudomonadati; phylum Pseudomonadota; class Gammaproteobacteria; order Pseudomonadales; family Pseudomonadaceae; genus Pseudomonas; species Pseudomonas orientalis. The sequence continues at coordinate 247,244 of NZ_CP094351.1, forward strand.
GCCACAGGCCCTTGCACGCTGGCGCAGGTGCCGCAGGCGGCGATGCTCGGCATTCTCGAGCGGCAACCGACGTATTGGCGCGATGTGGCCCTGTTGATGAGCCACAAACTGCGCCTGTCCTTGATCAATATCGAACAGATGAGCCTGATGCCCGCGTCGGCGCGCCTGGCCCATCGGCTGCTGATGATTGCTCAGGGCTACGGTGAGCGAACGCAAGCGCGCCGGGTGTTGCAACTGCCCCAGGAGGACCTGGCGGCGATGCTCGGCCTGTCGCGCCAGACCACCAACAGCCTGCTCAAGGCGCTGGAGCAACAGGGCATTCTTGGCTTGAGCTACGGCGCCATCGAGATTCTCGACCTCAATGGCCTGCGCCTGGCTGCCGGACTATGAACCGCGATAGGTGGAGAAGCCGTAAGGGCTGAGCAGCAGCGGGATGTGGTAGTGCTGATCGGCCTGCTTGACCTGGAAAATCACCGGCACTTCGGGGAAGAAGGTTTCGCGGTTGGCTTTCTTGTAATAGTCGCCGGTCTTGAACACCACGCGGTACTCGCCCGGTTTCATGCTGCGATCAGCGGGAAACAGTTCGGCGATGCGCCCCTGCTGGTTGGTCACGCCCTGGGACAGCGATTGCCATTGATCGCCCACGTGTTCTTCCAGGGTGACGTTGACGCCGGCGCTCGGCAGGCCGTATTCCAGGTTGAGCACGTGCACGCTGAGCGGGTTGCCGGCGGCCATGGCCATTGTGCACAGGCCGCTCAGGCTGAGGGCGGCGAGGGTCATGCTGAGGGTTTTCATCGAGACGTCCTTTTTGACAGGGGTAATCAGGGGGTGATTTTCAGGCCCAGTTGCTCGGCGGCTTGTACGGCGCAGGCTTCGTCCTGCGCGGCGCCGCCGGCACCGGCGATGCCCAGCGCGCCGACCAGCTCGGCGTCGGCGAACAGCGGCACGCCACCGCCGAGCAACAGCAACTCGGGCAAGCTGTTAAGGTTGGCGGCCTCGGGGTTGTTGCGCGCGCGCTCGGCGAACAGCCGGGTCGGGGTTTTGCTCGACAGCGCCGTGTAGGCCTTGCGCTGGCTGGCGAGGCTGTTGTGGGGGCCGACGCCGTCGGCGCGCAGGCCCAGCAACAGGTTGCCGCCACGGTCGAGCACGGTCAGCGCGGCGGTGCAGTGCGCCAGGCCGGCATCGGCCAGTTGGCGTGCGGTGCGCAGGTCCAGCTCGGCGTGACGTGGCAGTTGCGGTGTGGCCTGGGCGGCAGTCGCCACGGCGAGGCTCAGGAACAAGGCAGTGCGAAACATGGTGAGGGCTCCAGAAGGCAGGCCGTCACGGTAGCCAGTGGACGTGGTCAAAAGCCGCACAATTTGATGACAGGTTTGTAATCAAACCCAGAGGTAAGGCATGCAGGTGTTGTTAGTGGAAGACCAGCCCCAACTGGCGCAACGCATGGCCCAGGGCCTGAGCGAAGCCGGTTTCGGCGTGGAAGTGGCGGCCAACGGCATGGCGGCGCAGCGCTTTGTGGAAAGCACCGAGTACGACCTGGTGATCCTGGATGTGATGCTGCCGGGCCTGAATGCCTGGAAGTTGCAGCAGGCGATTCGCCAGCGCGGAGATACGCCGGTGCTGTTCCTGACCACGCCTGATGGCATTGAAGATCGGCTGCGTGGGCTGGAATTGCATGAGGATGATTACTTGCTCAAGCCGTTTGATGCCAAGGCGTTGGTGGCGCGGGTGAGGAAGTTGTTGCGGCGTGATCGGGGGCGGTGATTGCCAGTGGCACCGCTATCGGGGGCAAGCCCCCTCCCACACTTTGAAAGTATTCACAATTCAAATGTGGGAGGGGGCTTGCCCCCGATGAGGCCCTCAAAAACACCCCCATTCACCTACCCCAACCCCTCCCTGAACTGCCCCGGCGTCATCCCCGTCCAGCGCTTGAACGCCCGGTTGAAACTGCTGGTATCGGCAAACCCCAGCAAATGACTGATCTCGGCCAATGAGCACTGCGGGTCGCGCAGGTGCAACAGCGCCAGGTTCTGTCGGCATTCATTGAGCAACGCGTCAAACCGGCAGCCTTCATCCGCCAGGTGCCGCTGCAGGCTGCGCAAGCTCAGGTGCAGCGCCTGGGCGATCCGCTCCGCGCCGGGTTCGCCGTCGGGCAGTTGTGCCTCGATGGCGGCGCGCACCCTGCGCTCCCAGGTCAGCGGCTGCAGTTGCGCCAGGGTGCGCTTGAGCACGGTTTCATTGTGTTCGGCCAACTCCGGGTTGGCGTCGTCCAGGTGGCTGTCGAAGTCGTGGGCGGCGAACTCCAGGCGGTCTTCCTCGGCGCCAAAGAACACCGGCGCGCGAAACACCCTGTGCCAGGGCGCGGGGTCGACCGGTTCCGGGCGCCGCAGGTAAACCGCCAGCGGTGCGTAGTCGCGCCCCAGGCGATTGCGGCAGGTACGCACATAGATCGCTGCAAACGCATCGATGGCTTCCGGCGCCGGCGCCGGGCTGCCGTCGGGTTGCAGCAGGCGAAAACGGTAGCCGTCGCCATGACGGCTCAACTCAAGGGTCAGGGCATCACTGACCACCTGGTGATAGCGCACGATGCGCTCGAACACCTCGCGCAAACTGCCGCTGGCCACCAGCGCGTAACCCAATGCATGAAAGGTCGTGGGGCTGACAAACCGCGACACGCGCAAGCCAATCGCCGGATCGCCACTGGCCTGCACCGCCAGTGCCCACAGGCGCGTAGTGGCCGACAACGGGTAGCGCGCGTTCGGGTCGTCCATCAGCAGCGGGTCAAGGCCCGCCTCAAGGCACAGCGCGGCGCTGTCGAGGCCCAAGGCATCAAGTTGCTTGCGCAGGGCGCGGGTCCAGCTGGCGAGGGAAGTCGGTTCAGTCATGGCGATTGGCGCTTGCGGTCAACAGGTTGGCGTGCGGAGCTAGCAGCCTGCGCCAGGGTTGGGTGCAGGATGCAGGCATCACTCCACAAGAGAATGGAAGCATGGACGGTACTTGTGCAAGTCCCCAGCAGATGAACGCGCAACAGCGCTCGGCGCATATCCGTGAGGTGGTGCTGGCCGAGGGCGCGCGCCTGCGCCGGCGGCATCCCTGGCTGCTGCATCAGGACGCGCTGGGCGCGGGCATCCTGGCGTTCGCACTGGTCGGCATGCTGGGTTCGGCAGCCCTGTATATCAGCGGTCACATTGCCTGGTGGGTGTGCCTGCTGCTCAATGCTTTCTTCGCCTCACTCACCCATGAGCTGGAACACGACCTGATCCACAGCATGTACTTTCGCAAGCAGCGCGTGCCCCACAACCTGATGATGGGCCTGGTGTGGCTGGCGCGGCCGAGCACGATCAACCCGTGGATTCGCCGGCACCTGCATCTCAATCATCACAAGGTCTCCGGTACCGAGGCCGATATGGAAGAGCGTGCGATCACCAACGGCGAGCCCTGGGGCATCGCACGCTTGCTGATGGTGGGTGACAACATGATGTCCGCCGTGATCCGCCTGCTGCGCGCCAGGACCTGGCCGCACAGGTTCAGCATCCTCAAGCGCGTGTTGCTGGTGTACGCCCCCCTGGCGTTGCTGCATTGGGGCGCGTGGTACGTCTTTCTCGGCTTTCATGCCGCCAATGGCATCGCCGGCCTGCTGGGCATGCCCATCGAGTGGTCAGCCGGCACCTTGCAAATGATGCAGGTGATCGACATCGCGGCGGTGGTGATCATCGGCCCCAACGTGCTGCGCACCTTTTGCCTGCACTTTGTCAGCTCCAACATGCACTACTACGGCGATGTGGAGCCGGGCAATGTGATCCAGCAGACCCAGGTGCTCAACCCCTGGTGGATGTGGCCCTTGCAGGCGTTCTGTTTCAATTTCGGCAGCACCCACGGCATCCACCATTTCGTGGTGAAGGAGCCGTTCTATATCCGCCAGATGACGGTCAGGGTGGCGCACACGGTCATGGCCGAGATGGGCGTGCGCTTCAATGATTTCGGCACCTTTGCGCGGGCCAATCGGTTTGAACGCGAAGCGCAACCGGACAGCGAACTCGCTTTGAGCAAGCAATGAACGCCAGCGGCAGGTCGCGAATCTGTTCGCGCCCCGGCGGCTGGTAGTGATCGTCGCTGATCAGTTCATGCAGCAGCTCTTCGCGCAATTGGTGGAATTCAAAGCTGCTGCGCTGGCGCGGATGGGGCAGGGCGATCTCGACCACCTGCTTGATCCGCCCCGGTCGGGGTTCCATCACCACCACACGGTCGGCGAGGAAAATCGCCTCTTCCACGTCGTGGGTCACCAGCACCGTAGTGATTTTGGCGCGGGCGCGAATCGCCAGCAGTTCGTCCTGCATCTGCTGGCGGGTCAGTGCATCCAGTGCGCCGAAGGGCTCGTCCAGCAGCAGAATCCGTGGGCTGGCCACCAGGCCGCGGGCGATCGCCACCCGTTGCGCCATGCCGCCGGAGAGTTGATGGGGATAGGCGCGGGTGAAGTCGGTAAGGCCCACCAGTTCGATAAAATCGCCAATGCGTCGGCTGCGCTCGGCCTCGCTCAAGGGCTCATTGACCAGGCCCAGCCCGATGTTCTGCGCCACCGTCAGCCACGGAAACAAGCGGTGCTCCTGGAACACGATGCCGCGTTCGCCACCGATGCCGTTCACGGGCTTGCCATCGACCTGGATCTGTCCGCGAAACTGCGTATCCAGCCCTACCAGCAAGCGTAAAAGCGTGGACTTGCCGCAGCCGCTCGAACCGACAATCGCGACAAATTCACCCTCGACGATCTGCAGGTTGAATTCGCGGATGGCTTCCAGTTCGAAGCCATCCACCTCGAAAGACTTGCCCACATGGTTGAAGCTGACAATCGGTGCGTTCATGCGTGTCTCCAGCCGGTGGCGCGGGTTTCAAGGCGTTGGCCGATAAGGTTGAGGGTGGCGCCTGTAAGGCCGACCAGCAGCATGCCGCTCATGATCAAATCCATGCGCAGCAGCTGTTGGGCGCCGATCATCAGGCTGCCGATGCCGCCATTGGACGGCATGAAGTATTCCGCGCCGATGGTGCCCAGCCAGGCGTAGATCAGGCTCAGGCGCAGGCCGGCGAAAATGCCCGCGGCCGCGCCGGGCAGTATCAGGCGGCGCAGCCGTTGGAACAGGTTCAGGCGCAGCACCTGCGCGGCTTCGCTCAGTTGCGGTGACAGGTTCAACACGCTGCGCTGGGTGGCGATAAACAGCGGGAAAAACGCCGCCAGGCCAATGAACACCCACTTGGCCAATTCCCCCAGGCCAAACCAGGCCGTGAGCAGCGGCACCCAGGCGAAGATTGCGATCTGGCGCAACGCCGCCAGGGTGGGGCCGAGCACCCGCTCACTGCGCGGTGACAAGCCCAGCCACAGTCCCATGGCGAACCCCAGGCTGGCGCCCAGTACCAGGCCGCCCAGGGTGCGCCCCAGGCTTTTGCCCAGCGCGCCCGACAGCGTGCCATCCACGACGCCCGTGGCGGTTGTCTGCAGCACCGTCCATGGGCTCACCAGGATATTTGCGTCGACCCAGCCGTGTTGCGTCGCCACCTGCCACAACGCCAGCAACCCCAGCGGCAGCAGCCACGGCTGCAGGCGCTGCCAACCCTGGTAACGCGGGCCGCGTCGGATGTGCGCCGTGGCCGGATGCGGCCAGCGCACCCATTTGCGATCCAGCCAGCCGACGCCACGGTCCATCACCACGCCCAGCACGCCGATGACCACGATGCACACAAAGACAATATCGAGCATGAACAACTGGCGTGCCCACACCATCAGGTAGCCGATGCCTTCACTGGAGGCCAGCAACTCCACCGCCAGCAGCGACGTCCAACCGGCCGCCAGGGCCAGGCGCACACCGGCCATGAACGCCGGCAGTGCGGCGGGCAGGATCAGCTGGCGGATCAGCAGGTGAGTGGGCAGGCGCAGCACGCGCGCAGCTTCGCGCAACTGCGGCTGCGCATCGCGCACACCGACCAGCGTATGCAGGGTCACGGGCACCACGATGGCCTTGACCAGCACCACCAGTTTCAGGGTTTCGCCGATGCCGAAAAACACCATGAACAACGGAATCCACGCCAGGGTCGGTACTTGCGCCAGCGCGCTGAAGGCAGGAAACACCAGGCGCTCGGCGCGCGCACTGAAGCCCAGCCAGGCGCCGAGCAAAGCCCCGGCGCCGATGCCCGCCAGCAAGCCCCAGAACAGGCGCTGCACACTGATCGCCAGATGGTCCCACAGCTCGCCGCCCGCCAGTTCCACCGCGCTGCTCCACACCAGTGCAGGCGGCGGCAGGATTTGCTCGCTCATCCACTGATTGCGGCTGGCCAGCCACCACCAGGCAAACAGCGCCAGCGGCAACAGCCAGGGGCTGAGCGCCGGCCAGCGAAATGTGGGCGTTGTCAGAGGCGTGCTCAACCGTGCGGTCCGGGCCATCGAGGACCTCCCTTTGGTTATGTGATTTCGATCTTATAAAAACGTAATCAAGATGATTGTGAGATAAGAAAGGTCATTTAAAGCCCGTACCTGATACGCATCCAATGCATTCGGAGAATATTTTCCATGCTGTTTATGCATAGCTCGCTGCAGCCTGCGGTTTGTCTCGCATAGTTCAAAAGGTTATTAAATTGTGAATTTATAGTATTTAAAGTTTCTATCTGCCTATGGCTACTTTCAGCTCCCCAGGCGACCGTCGCCCACCAGGAGCTGCCCTTATGAAACTGCCCTTCAAACGTCTGATCACGCTGTTCGCCGCTACCGCGCTGGCGGGTCTGGTGCAGGCCGCCGAGCTCAAGGAAATCCGCATCGCCGTGCCCGACCTCAGCGCCGGAAGCCAACACAGCGGTGGCGGTATTACCGATGTATTGCGCCAACAACAGATCTTCGAAAAAGCCTTTGCCGACCAGGGCATCACGATTCAGTGGAATTACTTCAAGGGCGCGGGCCCGGTGATCAACGAAGCCTTCGCCAATGGCCAGGTGGACCTCGCTTATCTCGGCGACCTGGCGGCCATCATTGGCCGTTCCAATGGCCTGGATACCCGCTTGCTCAGCGCCACGGCGCGGGACATCAAGCAGTACCTGGGCGTGGTGCCCGGCTCGGGCATCAAGACCCTGCACGACCTCAAGGGCAAGCGCGTCGCGGTGTTTCGCGGCACGGCCAGCCAGTTGTCATTCGACAGCGCATTGGCCAGCCAGGGCCTGAGTGAAAAGGACCTGAAAGTCATCAACCTGGATTACAACGCGGCCGGTGCGGCGTTGGCCGCCAAGCAGATCGACGCGACCTGGGGCGGCTCGAACCTCACGGCGCTGCAAGCCAAGGGGCTGGCCGAGATCGCTCTGACCACCAAGGACCTGAACGGCGCCGGCAGCATCCAGGCGGTGCTGGTGGGCAGCAAACAGTTTGTCGACGAGCATCCAGGCGCCGTGGCCAAGTTGCTCAAGGCCCAGCAGCAGGCGGTGCAATGGTTGACCGATGACAACAACAAACAGGCCTACATCGAGCTGGTGTCGGGGCTGGCCAGCTATCCGCCGGTGATCCTGACCAAGGATTTGCAGGACCAGCAACTCAGCCGGATTTTCCCCGCGACGCTGGATCCGGTGTTCCTGGGAAAATTGCAGGATGCGGTGGATCTGGCTTCCAGGGAGAAGTTGATTCGCCGCTCGTTTCAGGTGAGTGAGTGGGTGGCGCCTGGGTTGGTGGCGGCGGGGCTTTGAGCCCAGTGGTGCCTGGGGGATCGCTATCGGGGGCAAGCCCCCTCCCACATTTGAATGTATTCACACACCAGAACTTGTGAACCCAATCCAGTGTGGGAGGGGGCTTGCCCCCGATGAGGCCCTTCAGACCGCCAAACTTATATCCTGCCTGTCGACCTCCACCACCATCTCAATCATCGCCTTGGCCGCCGGCGACAACCGCGACCCGGTACGGCTGACAATCCCGCACCGCGCACTCAGGGTCTCCATGTTCTGCGGCAGGTTGCGCCAGTGCAGCAGCACCAGCGCGCCGTTGGCGACGTCCTCGGCGAACGCTTCCTCGGTGCCCACGCCAATGGCGTTGGACTGCAGCACGATTTTCACCAGCGCCGGGAAGTGTTCGGTCTGGATACTCGGTGAAAAATCCATGCGCCCGCTCAGGTTCGCCAGCAGTTTGCGAATGCCCTGGGAGATCAGCGGCGCGGCCAGCGGGTAGTCGAACATGTCATTGGTCGACAGGCTGTCCTTGGCCAGCAGCGGGTGCCCCGGGCGGCAGAAAAACACGCCGCGCTTGGCGGTCAGCGCACGGGTCTGGAAGTTCGGGTCAGCTTCGAACTGGCGGATGTCGGCAATGAAGAATTCGATCTCCTCGCGGCTCAGGGCGCGGCTGAGTTTTTCCCAGTTGTCCACCTGGAAACTGGTGCGGATTTTCGGGTGCGCGCCGATAAACCGCGCCACCGCATCCGGTACCAGCTTCACCGCCGGCGCCGGGCCGCAGCCGAAGCGCAGCTCGCCGGCATCGAGCTTGGTCATGCGCGTGACTTCACTGCTCAGCAAGGCGGCGCCGTGCACCAGGGTCAGGGCGTGTTGCAGCACCACCTGGCCTTCCGGCGTCGGGCGCAGGTCCTTGTGGCCACGGTCGATCAGCACGCAGCCGAACTCCTGTTCCAGCCCCTGGATACTGCGGCTGAACGCCGGTTGAGTGATGCCCATGGCGTCCGCCGCGCGTACGAAACTGCGGTGTTCGTTGAGGGCAATGAAGTAGCGCAGTTGACGCAGATCCATATGCATTCCCGGCATTTGAAAAATATGTCGAAGGCATTTGCGAGCGACGCAGCTGAGGTTTTAAATGCAAGCTCTTATTCCGTCAACGAAGCATTCGTTAATTTGCTAGATCTAAAAAGCATATTAATAGAGCGTTGCCGACGAGCGTTTCACCATCCGCAGGCACATGAGGGTCACCACAATGAGCAACGCCGCATTAGCTGTTCAACCCATCGCCCAGGCACTGGACATTCATCCGGTCGCCGGCCGCATCGGCGCCGAGATCCGTGGCATCAAACTGTCGGGGCATCTCGATGCCGCCACTGTCGACGCCATCCAGCACGCGCTGGTGCAGTACAAGGTGATCTTCTTTCGCCAACAGTCCCACCTTGACGACCAGAGCCAGGAGGCCTTTGCCCATCTGCTCGGCGAGCCGATTGCCCACCCGACCGTGCCGGTGCGTGCCGGCACGCGTTTCCTGATGGAGCTGGACGGTACTCGCGGCCAGCGCGCCAATTCCTGGCACACCGACGTGACCTTCGTCGATGCCTACCCCAAAGCTTCGATCCTGCGTTCGGTGCTGGCGCCCACATCCGGTGGCGATACCGTATGGGCCAACACCTCGGCGGCCTACGACGACCTCAGCGTCGAGCTGCGCGCCCTGGCGGATAACCTCTGGGCCATCCACAGCAACGAATACGACTACGCCGCGCTCAAGCCGGATGTGGCGGTGGAGCGGCTCGAGGAGTACCGCAAGGTGTTCACCTCGACGGTGTATGAAACCGAGCATCCGGTGGTGCGTGTGCACCCGGTCAGCGGTGAGAAAACCTTGCTGCTGGGGCACTTCGTCAAACGCCTCAAAGGCTATTCCCAGGCCGACTCGACGCAACTGTTCAACCTGTTGCAAAGCCACGTCACCCGCCTGGAAAACACCGTGCGCTGGCGCTGGAACAGCGGCGACGTGGCGATCTGGGACAACCGCGCGACCCAGCATTACGCGGTGGACGACTACGGCACCCAAGAGCGCATCGTGCGCCGGGTGACGCTCAAGGGCGATGTGCCGGTGGGTGTGCAGGGGCAAGCCAGCAAAACCACCAAAGGTCTCTAGGCAAACACAAATCCAAATGTGGGAGGGGGCTTGCCCCCGATAGCTGAGTGTCAGTCAACCTTTCAGTAGCTGACACACCGCCATCGGGGGCAAGCCCCCTCCCACAGTGATTTGCATCGTTCTACCAGACGCCGATCTGCACCACCTTCTCCGCCTCCGGCTCACCGTAGCGAAACCATTGGCCACGCACCTCAATCTCGGTGTGGCTGATGGTGGTTCGCCGCTTCAACCCGCGCAGCCAGTCGAACAGATAACCCACATGCACCTCGCGCACGTCGGCATAGGCCGGGTCGGCGCCCAGGTCGTGTACTTCCTGCGGGTCGTTGTGCAGGTCGAACAGCTGCGGGCGGAAGCCGTCATAGGCCAGGTATTTCCAGCGCTCGCTGCGCACCATGGTCATGCGGCAACGGTCGATCGGCTGGCCCAGGCGCTCGCGGGCGGGGGCCTGGAAGGCGTAGTCGTACTCGGCAATCGCATAGTCACGCCAAGGCGTCGGTTCACCGTGCAGCAGCGGGATCAGCGAGCGGCCTTCCAGGCGATGCTCGGCGGCAGGCAGGCCCAGGGCGTCGAGGAAGGTCGGCAGTGCGTCGATGGTCTCTACCAGGCGCGCATCCACCGAGCCACGGCTGATATCGGCACTGGCACGCGGGTCGCGCACGATCAGGGGAATGCCCACGGCAGGCTCCAGCAGGAATTCCTTTTCACCGAGAAAGTGATCGCCGAGGAAGTCGCCATGGTCGCTGGTGAACACGATCAGCGTGTCATCCCAGCGCCCGTTGCTTTGCAGGAAATCGAACAGCCGCCCGAGCTGGTCGTCGATCTGTTTGATCAGCCCCATGTAGGTTGGAATCACCGTGAGCCGCACCTCGTCGCGGGAGAAGTTCAGGCTCTCCTGGTGTTGACGAAAGGCCTGGTACACCGGGTGATCGCTGGTGTGCGCCGGTTGAATCGGCGCCTGGATATGCTCGGCGCCATACAGCGCGTGGTACGGCGCCGGGGCGATATAGGGCCAGTGCGGCTTGATATAGGACAGGTGCAGGCACCAGGGTTGTTCGGCCTGCTCCTGGATAAAGTCGATGGCGCGGTCGGTGGTGTAGACGGTTTCCGAGTGCGGCTCGGCAACCCGCGCCGGCAACCCGGCGTTGCGCATATGCCAGCCGCTGAGCACTTCGCCGTTTTCACCCTGTGCGGCATTGGCCCATTCATGCCACGGGTTGCTGCCGCTGTAGCCCTGCTCGCGCAGGTAATGGGTGTAGGGCGCGGACTCGCGTTTGTCCTCGAACAGCGGGCTGTCGGGGTAAATACCGTCGTGACGGAAATAGGTGTCGAAGCCCACTTCGTTCAGCGCCTCGGCCTGGGCGCTTTCAGGGTCGATATTCAAGCGCTGCAAGGCCTCCAGGTTCGGCGTGGCGTGGGTCTTGCCCACCAGCGCGGTGCGGATGCCGTGGCGGCGCAGGTAGTCGCCGATGGTCAGCTCTTCCAGGGGCAGCGGCACCGCATTCCACGCCACCTGATGGCTGCTGACGTAGCGCCCGGTGTAGGCCGACATCCGCGACGGGCCGCAGATGGTGCCCTGGGTGTAGGCGCGGCTGAAACGCACGCCGGCTGCGGCGAGACGGTCGATATTCGGCGTGTGCAAATGGGCGTGGCCGTAGCACGACAGGTAATCGCGGCGCAGTTGGTCGCACATGATGTAGAGCACGTTGCGTACGGGTTTTGGTTCAGACATAGGGATTCACCGGTCGGAGGACAGGAGCGTTTTTTCGCCGTTCGGGGGCATGCTGGCAAGTGCATTTGAGGTCTGGGTTTTATGCAGTGAATGCATGGGTGTGGCTACCGACGTCATCGGGGGCAAGCCTCCTCCCACACTTGAAATGCATTCCAAATGTGGGAGGAGGCTTGCCCCCGATGGCGTCGGTTCACACAGCGATATTCTCAAGCGTGCAAATATCTTCATCCAACTCATCTACCTCCTTGATCTGCTCAATCATCGCCTCCGCCAACGGCGACAGCCGATACCCCGCACGGCTGACAATCCCGTAGCGGGTGTAACGCTCCTCCAGGTTTTCATCCAGCCCCTCGATCTTCAAATACACCAACTCGCCCCGTGCCATGTGCAGCACGTCGCTGTTGGCGCTGACGATGCCGATGGCGTCCGAGCGCAGTACCACGCCCAGCAGGCTGTAGCCGTTTTCGCATTCGACGTTGGGCAGGTAGTCCGGTCGGCCACTGAGGTCGACGATGACTTTGCGCAGGTTCGGCGGGCGGATGGTCACGGCCAGCGGGTAGCTCATCAGTTCGACGGGGCTGATGCTTTCGTGGGTGGCGAGGGGGTGTCCGATGCGGCAGCAGAAATACCAGCGGCGCGGGCGCAGGCGGTGGGTGTGGTAGTCGGGGTTGGCTTCGAAGTGGCGGGTGTCGGCGACGAAAAACTCGAACGCTTCACTGAGCAGGCGTTTGCTCAGGCTTTCCCAGTCGTCCACCTGGAACTGCACGCGGGCCTTGGGGTAGCGCCCGATAAAACTGCCGATGGCGCGGGGGATCAAGCCACCGGCCGGCGCCGGGCCGCAACCGAAGCGCAACTCGCCGGCCTCCAGGCCGTTGAATTGGCTGATCTCATTGGCCAGTTGCTGCGCGCCGCTGACCAGGCGCCGGGCATGTTCGAGCAGCACCTGGCCTTGTTTGGTCGGCGCCAGGTCTTTGCGCCCACGGTCGACCAACTGGCACCCGGCGCTGTGTTCCAGGGCCTGGATGCTGCGGCTGAAGGCCGATTGCGACAGGTTCACCGTCAACGCCGCCGCGACGAAACTGCGGTGTTCGGCGAGGGCGATGAAGTGGCGAAGCTGGCGCAGGTCGATATGCATTTTTCACATCAAAAATATCCGGGAAATGCATTGGCTATGCATTAGGTCGACTCCTTATAAAGGCTATCTCTTATGCAGTAAATGTTCTTAAAACCATAAATAAATAACCTTAAGGAATATGCCTTGCTGGATATTCCTGGGTTCCGGAGCCGCCCATGAGTCTGTTCAAGCCCGTTGTACCCTTCAAGCGCCTGCCCCTGGCGATGCTGCTGGCGGGCAGTGCCAGTTGGACCCCCAGTCATGCTGCCGAGCCGGCTCCGGCAGGCGAGAGCGCCAGTGGCCAGTTGGAAACCGTCACGGTCACAGCGCGGCGGCGCACCGAGAGCGCCCAGGCGGTACCGACGCCCATGAGCGTGATCGGCGGCCAGGCGCTGGAGAGCCAGCGGGTGTATCGGATTCAGGACCTGCAGCAGCTGGTGCCCAGCGTCAACGTCGCCTATATGCATGCGCGCCAGTCCAGCGTGTCGATTCGCGGTCTGGGCAACAACCCGGCCAGCGACGGCCTGGAGGGCAGCGTGGGGTTGTATATCGACAACGTCTACCTCGGGCGCCCCGGTATGGCGGTGTTCGACCTGATGGATATCGAGCAGCTTGAGGTATTGCGCGGCCCGCAGGGCACCCTGTTCGGCAAGAACACCACGGCGGGGGTGATCAATATCAGCACCCGCGCGCCGAGTTTCACCCCGGAGCGCAGCATCGAAACTTCGTTGGGCGAGGACGGTTATTTCCAGACCAAGGGCACGATTTCCGGGCCGCTTACCGATGAATTGGCCGGACGCTTTTCGGCCTATCGCACGCGCAGCGACGGCGACATCAAGAATGAACATGACGGCCACGACCTCAATGGCGGTTCGCGCCAGGGCTTTCGCGGGCAACTGCTGTACAAGCCCAATGAGGCCTTCAACCTGCGCTGGATCGGCGACTACAACGAGGAGGATTCCAGCGCCGGCACGCGCGTGCTCTACAGCACCGGGCCGACCATCAGCGGCACCAACCTCTATCAGTCCCGGGCCAACGCTGCGGGCGCGACCCTGGTCGATGGCACCCACCGCAAGGTCAACCTGGACAGCGACCAGCGCGTCACCGTGTTCCAGGGCGGTACCTCGCTGGAAGCCAACTGGACCTTGCCGAGCGACTTCACCCTGACGTCGGTCAGCGCCTATCGCTGGTGGAATTTCACCCCGCGCAACGATGACGGCCTTAACGTGCCGGCCTCGTATAACGCCGGCGTATCGGTGGAGGACAAGCAGTGGTCCCAGGAATTTCGCCTGGCTTCACCCCAGGGCGGGTTTTTCGATTACGTGCTCGGCGCCTACTACTTCGGCTCTGACCTGGATAACAAGTCCTTCGCCTATTACGGCCCTCAGGCCGACATCTGGAACGGCACGCCGAGCGGCGCGTTGAGCAACGTGAGCAGCATCGGCAACGGGCATATCCGCACCGACAGTTTTGCGCTGTTCGCCCAAGGCACCTGGCACCTGACCGAACGGCTGGATTTCACCGCCGGCCTGCGCGGCACCTACGAAGAAAAAAGTGCCTGGGTGACACGCAATGCCCCGCTGGGCGGCGCTGCGGTCACCGGCGCTGCTGCCACGGCGCGACGCGGGCGTACCGGGGCGTATGACTCGGGTGACCTGACGCAATACAGCGCCACGCCGTCGGGGCTGCTCAACCTCAGTTACCATTTCAATGACAATTTGCTGGGCTACGCCACGCTTTCCCACGGCGAGAAGTCCGGCGGCGTCAACCTGGCGGTGGGTTCGGCGCCGACGGCGGGGGCCGACTCGCTGTTGATCGGCACCGAGCGCGCCAACAACGCTGAGTTGGGTTTCAAGAGCACGTTGTGGGACCGACGCCTGCAACTCAACGCCAACCTGTTCTGGACCCAGGTCAATGGCTACCAGACCAACGCCTACGACCAGGACAACCGTGTGCAGTACCTCACCAACGCCGGCTCCGTGCGCTCGCGGGGGGTAGAGGTGGAAAGTACGCTGGTGCCGATCAAGGGCCTGACGCTGAACCTCAACGGCTCCTTCAACGATGTGAGTTACCTGTCTTACAAGGACGCGCCATGCCCGCCGGAAGTCAGCCTGCGCCCCGGCGCACCGACGTCCTGCGACCTCACTGGCCACCAGGTGGTGGGCGCGTCGAAATGGATCGCCAACGCCAATGGCGAGTACAAGTGGAACCTGGATAACGGCTTTGAACCCTACGTCACCGCCAGTTATGCCTTCCGCTCCAAGGCAGTGGGCACCGTGGAAGATTCCGACTACGGGCAGATCCCGGCCTATGCGCTGGTCAACCTCTCCACCGGTCTGCGCGGCAATTACCAACAGGGCCAGTGGGACGTGTCGCTGTGGCTGAAAAACGCCTTCGACAAAACCTACTACAGCACCCTGTGGACCGGCGCCAACGGCGGTTACGAGGGCCTGCTGGGCACGCCGCGCACCCTAGGCGTGACTGGGCGCTACGACTTTTAGCCCGGTGCGATAGGTGGCCGGGCTGAACACCCGTGTCACCAGCAGCATCGCCAGCGCAGTCACTGTCAGCACGATCCAGGCGCTGACAAAGTTGCCGGTCAATTCGCGCAGCCAACCGGTCAGCCACGGCGAAATGGCGTTGATCAAAAAGCCTACGCCCTGGACAAAGGCGGCCAGTTGCCCGGCCTGGCGTGGGTCGCGGTGGTGGTCGAGGGTCAGCAGCAGGCTCAGGGCGAAGCACGCGCCCAGGCCGAAGCCGCACAAGGCCACCCACACGTGGGGTAGGGCCTGCGGCGCGATGATCAGGCCGAGGTAGCCGAGGGTTTGCGCCACCAGGCTGATGCCGAGCAGTGGGCGCCGGTCGATGCCGCGTTGCGCCAGCACCGGCATCAGCAGCGCGGCGATCACCTGGAAAATGGTCATGAAGGCCAGCAGCGAGCCGCTGGGCAGCACGCCCCACCCCAGTTGCTGGTAGTAGGCGGGCAGCCAGGCCACCATGCTCATGTAGCCGCAGTTGACCAGGCCGAAATACAGCGCAAGCAACCACGCCCGACGGTTGCGCAAACCTTTGAAGGCGGGCGCCACGTGTGGATTCCTGGCGGCGCCCAGCGGCAGCCACGTCCATAGCAACAAGGCTGCCAGCGCCGGTAACAGCCACACACCCAATCCGGCCTGCCACTGCTGGAAGTGCGTCGCCACCAGCGGGCTGAGCAACGCCGCCAGGCCGCCGCCGGCCATCAGTGAGGCCGAATACACGCCCATCGCCACCGGCACGCGCTGATGAAACTCACGCTTGATCATCGCCGGCACCAGCGCCTGGATCAGCGCCACACCCGCGCCGCCGAGCAACGCGGTGACCAGCAGCGCCGACGCCTGGCCCATCAGCCAGCGCGCCAGGCACGCCAGCAGAATCATCACCAGGCCCAGAGCGATACCGCGCCGTTCACCGAGCCGCGCTTCCACGCGCACGCCCACCAGCGCCACCAGGCCCATGCAGATGACCGGCAGGCTGGTCAGCAGGGCGCTGCTCTGGAAGCTCAGGCCGGTGGCCTGGCGAATTTCGCCGAGCAACGGGCTGATGGAACTGAGGATCGGCCGCAGGTTGAGGCCGAGCACCACCAGCAGGCTCCAGCCTGCAAGGGACTTATTGAGGGTCATGCAGCGCCTATGCACCGGTTAAATGTGGCGTGAGTATCGCCAGCGCCCCGGGTATTCTGAAATTAAATATAACCATGCCAATCAGTGGCAAAGAGAATGACCATGTTCGATCCGGTATTACTGCGCAGCTTTGTCTGCGTGGTCGATTGCGGCAATTTCACCCGCGCCGCCGAGCGCCTGCACTTGACCCAATCCACCGTCAGCCAGCAGATCCGCCGCCTGGAAGTTGCCGTGGCTTGCCAGTTGCTGGATCGCGACCAACGCCGTGTCGTCGCCACTGCCGAAGGCGAGCGCTTGCTGGCCTATGCGCGACGCATCCTGGCCCTGCATGAGGAAGCCGCCGATGTGTTGATCAGCCAGCAAAGTGACGGTGTGCTGCGCCTGGGCGTGCCGGAAGATTTTGCGGCGCAGCGGCTGATGCCGTTGCTCTCGGCGTTTGTGCTGGCCTATCCACGGGTGCGCCTGGAGGTCACCAGCGGCCTGGGCCCCGAATTGCAACGACAATACCGCAGCGGTGAGTTCGACGTGTTGCTGGTCAAGCAGATGGGCAGCAGCGATGACTGCCTGGCCTCGTGGCCCGAGCCGCTGTGCTGGGTGGACAGCCGCAGCACGCCGTGCCTGGGACGCGACCCGTTGCCACTGGTGGCGTTTCCCGTTGGCGGTCTGTACCGCAATGAAATGCTGCACCACCTTGAAGTGGGCGGCTGGCGCTGGCGTATCGGCTATTCCAGCGCGAGCCTGGCCAGCGTGTGTTCGGCCGTGGCGGCGGGGTTGGGCGTGAGTCTGTTGCCGCTGAGGGTGGTGCAGGCCGGGCATGTGGTGTTGGGCAAAGAGAGCGGTTTGCCCGTGGTGCAAGGCGTGCGCCTGGCGTTGTATGCCCGCAGCGGCCTGAGTGCGGCAGGGCAGTGCTTACAGGCTGAATTGTTCGATTTGTGCGCAAACAGCCCGGTTGAGCCATGCCTCTACTGAATATTTTGCATGCCTGAAACGCATTGAAAAATGCCACCTCGGCGCTAGGCCACGCAGACCGTGGCTTTGGCGTATGAGTCAGTTTTATTTATTCAAATTAGGCATAAGCATAACTTTAAAGGTTACTTTAAGAGATAAGCACCCAGCCCGATGATTCAACCCTGGACGGCCTGCAACGCAGGTTCGTCGGTTTTTGGGTTTGAAGACCGTAGGGGGAGTGAATCAATGGGCAATGTCCAGACCGCCGCCCGTGCCACTGAGGCGCAAGGGCGCCCTGCACCGAGCGGTGAGTTGGTCGACCTTGGCCGGCCGCATCGTGCGCCGTTGGGGCAGTTGCGCCTGCAGCAGACCCCCAAGCGTTTTTCCAGCCGACGCGAAGGCGTTCTGTTGGGCTTGTTGGTGCTGGCCTTGCACGGTGCGGTGATCTACTGGGTGAGCCAGAAGCCCACCCCGGTGCTGCCGGTGGTGCCGCCGGAAATTCCGCCGATGACCATCGAGTTTTCCCGGCCGGCGCCGCCGGTGGTTGAACCGCCGCCGCCGGTGCCGCCGCCACCTCCCGTGGTCGAGCCACCGCCGCCGGTAGTGGATGAGTTGGCCGCCAAGCCGGCGCCGCCGAAACCGCTGGTCAAGCCCAAGCCCAAGCCGCTGCCTAAACCTGAGCCCAAGCCGGCACCCAAGGTCGTCGAACAACCGCCCGCACCGCCCGTACCGGCGCCCCCGGCAGCAATTGCACCACCAGCGCCGGCGCCGGTTACGCCCGCTTCGGCCAATGCTGCGTACCTGAAGAACCCGGCGCCGGAATACCCGTCACTGGCTCAGCGGCGTGGATGGGAGGGCACCGTGTTGCTGCGGGTACACGTCTTGGCCAGCGGCAAACCCGGTGAGATCCAGCTGCAGAAAAGCAGCGGTCGCCAGCAACTCGATGACGCCGCGTTGGCCGCCGTGAAGCGTTGGAGCTTCGTGCCGGCCAAGCAGGGTGAAGTCGCCCAGGACGGCTGGGTCAGCGTACCGATCGATTTCAAGATTCATTAATTATTCAGCTGCACAGAGGGAACACATCATGGCTTTGGCATCTCCACTTGAATCCATCGAAAGCGCGGTGATCTGGTTGCTGGTGGTCTTTTCGGTCGCCACCTGGGGCTTGGCATTGTTGAAGGGCGTGCAGTTCGGGCGCCTCAAGGCTCAGGATCGCAAATTCCACAAACAGTTCTGGGCCGCGTCGAGCCTCGACGCCGCCGCCGAGCTGGCCGATACCCAACCGGGCGCAGCGGCCCGGGTGGCCCGGGCCGGGTATGCCGCGATCCAGGTTGGCGATACCCAGCACGTGGCGGACCTGAGCCAGGCCATCAATCACCAGGACCGCCTCGAGCGTGCCTTGCGCCAGCAGATCGTGCGTGAGCGCCGCTCCCTGGAAACCGGCCTGGCGGTAGTCGCCAGCATCGGCAGCACCTCGCCGTTTATCGGCCTGTTCGGCACCGTCTGGGGCATCATGGAGGCGCTCAAGGGCATCAGCGCCGCCGGTTCAGCCAGCCTGGAAACCGTGGCGGGCCCCATCGGTGCGGCGCTGGTTGCAACGGGCGTGGGGATTGCCGTCGCGGTGCCGGCGGTGCTGGTCTACAACTATTTCCTGCGCCGCCTGAAGCTGACGGCCGCCGACCTTGACGACTTTGCCCACGACTTCTACAGCCTGGCGCAAAAGAACGCCTTCCGTGTGCTGCTGCACCCGGCGCTGAACAAAGCCAGCGCCGGTAACCCGCAGAAAGTGAAGGAGGCGTCCTGAGATGGCCTTTTCCACCCAAGACAGTGATGAGGTGCTGAGCGAGATCAACGTCACGCCGCTGGTGGACGTGATGCTGGTGCTGCTGGTGGTGTTTATCGTCACCGCGCCGCTGCTGACCAATTCGATCCCGATCAACCTGCCCAAGACCGAGGCCGTGGCGCCGGTCGAGCAGAAGGACCCGCTGGTGGTGAGCATCGACGGTGCCGGCAAGCTGTTTATCAACAAGGACGAAATCCAGCCGGACCTGCTGGAATTCAACCTGCAGGCGGCCAGGGCCAGGGACCCCGATGTGCGGGTGCAACTGCAGGCTGACGATCGCGTGAACTACGGCGAAGTGGCGCGAGCCATGGCGTCTATCGAACGCGCGGGGATTACCAGGCTGTCGGTGATAACCGCACGTTAGTTGTAAACAAGCCTCGACGATTTTTGGGCCGTTTCCTTGGCAGGGTGCGGCCTTTTTTTATGTATGGCCGATGAGGTAAATGTGGGAGGGGGCTTGCCCCCGATAGCGGTGTATCAGTATCAGATGTGCTGACTGACAGAATGCTATCGGGGGCAAGCCCCCTCCCACCGTTTGATTGCAGGCGGGCTTGATATTTTGGTTATTAATAAATAGCTTCTTATTCCTTAACGAATATAAACCGTGTCCCTATACTGATCAGCAACGTTAAACGCTGCAGGAGGGCACACCCATGCACAGCGAGTCGATTCGTTACCTGATCGTGCCGGGCTGGCAAGGATCGCCAGAAGAACATTGGCAAAGTCACTGGCAGAACAGCCTGCCCAACAGTGCGCGCGTTGAGCAGGACGATTGGCTGACCCCGCGCCGTGAAGACTGGGTGGCCGCGTTGGCTGAGGCGATCGCCGCCGACAGCACGCCGGTGATCCTGATCGCCCACAGCCTGGGGTGCATCACCGTGGCGCACTGGGCGGCCACCGCGCCTGTGCAGTGCCTGCGCCAGGTGCGCGGCGCCTTGCTGGTGGCGCCGGCGGATGTCGAACGACCGGCCTGTGCCCCCGCCCTGCGCAACTTTGCGCCGATTCCTACCGACCTGTTGCCGTTTCCCAGCCAGGTGGTCAGTTCCGACAACGACAGTGCCGTCAGCGCGCCACGGGCGTTGGAACTGGCGCGCCAGTGGGGCGCCGAAGCCGGCATATTGTCGGGTGCCGGGCATATCAATGTGAAGTCCGGCCACCAGCGCTGGGAACAGGGTTTCGCCTACCTCTATCGCCTGCAGAATCGCCTTGAGCATCACGCTCGGCGCCGCGCATAACCTATTTCAACGCCCCGTCCCTTGAGTGGATGGGGCGGGAGCCTGCCATTAGTCTGCATGAAACCTACGGCCAGCCGTTGCTGACCTTTCCCGACGCCGAAAAAAGCCCGCTGAGCATTCGCGCCAAGGCGTTGGTGTTTGTCGACCCACGTTCGCGGCAGCTGCGCGAAGACCTGGAAAATCTCGCGCCGCGTGCGCTGTCCGTGTTGATTCGTGGCGAGACCGGGAGCGGCAAGGAGCTGCTGGCGCGGCATATCCACCGTGGCAGTGATCGCACGGGCCTGTTCGTATCGGTTAACTGCGGCGCGATCAGCCCGACCTATGCCGACGCGGAACTGTTCGGCTACACCGCCGGCAGCCACAGCGGCGCGGCGAGCAGCCGAGCCGGGTGGTTCGGTTCGGCCAATGGCGGCACCTTGTACCTGGATGAAATTGGCGATTTGCCGTTGCCGATCCAGGTCAAATTGCTCGCCGCCCTGGAAAACCACGAGGTCACTCGCGTCGGCGCCCAGCAGCCAAGCCCGGTGGACGTGCGCCTGGTGGCCGCCACCAGCATCGACCTGGCCCAGGCGGTGGCGGCAGGCAAGTTTCATGAGCGCCTGTTTCATTATTTGAGCGAAGGTCAATTGGACCTGCCGGCGCTGCGCGAGCGGGTCGGCGACATCCTGTCCCTGGCCGAATACTTCCTGGGCATCTACAGCCAGCGCCTGGACCTGCCGGTGCCGCTGATCAGCGACGCCGCCCAACGCGTGCTGGAGCATCACAGCTGGCCGGGCAACACCCGCGAGCTGGAAAACGTCATTCACTTTGCGCTGTTGGTGAGCAGCGGAGATGAAATTCTGCCCGAGCACCTGAACTTGCCCAGCGCCGGCTCGCCGTTGGAGCAAGTGCGGCGGATTTTCGCGAGCGCCAGCCCTGCGGAGCGGGAGACGCTGCGAAAATTCCTGTATGAGCAAAATGGAATATCAACGTGAATAAAAGATATTGTTCGGGAATAAAAAATCTAGGTATTGTCCACTCCACGCCGCGATAGCACTTCGCTGGCACCTCACATAAAAAACGGTCGTTAGAAGGACATTGCATGAAAAAGGTTCTGTTGTTTACCGCACTGGCGGCTGCCCTGACTGCCAGCTTCGCCCAGGCCAACGAGAAACTGGTGGTAGCCGCCACTCCGATCCCGCATGCGGAGATCCTCGAGCTGATCAAGCCGACCCTGGCCAAAGAGGGCGTGGACCTGGAAATCAAAGTCTTTACCGACTACGTACAACCCAATACGCAGGTTGCCGAAAAACGCCTGGATGCCAACTACTTCCAGACTCTTCCGTACCTGGAAAACTTCAACAAAGGTAAGGGCACCAACCTGGTGACCGTGGTCGGCGTGCACGTCGAGCCCATCGGCGGTTACTCGAAAAAGATCAAGAATATTTCCGAGCTCAAAGATGGCGCCACCGTGGCCATCCCGAACGAAGGCTCCAACAGCGGCCGCGCCCTGTTGCTGCTGCAAAAGAACGGACTGATCACTCTGAAAGATCCGACCAACGCGTTGTCCACGCCGAAGGACATCAAGGACAACCCGAAACACCTCAAATTCAAGGAGCTGGAATCGGCCCTGTTGCCGCGCGTACTCGACCAGGTTGACCTGGACGTGATCAATACCAACTACGCGCTGGAAGCCGGCCTGAACCCGGCCAAGGACGCGCTGATCATCGAAGATGCCAAGTCGCCCTACGTGAACTTCCTGGTCGCTCGCCCGGACAACAAGGACAGCGACGCTATCCAGAAACTGTCCAAGGCGCTGACCAGCCCGGAAGTCAAAGCCTTCATTGAGAAAAAGTACAACGGCGCGGTCGTGCCGGCGTTCTGATGTAAGCCAAAACCCCCTTCAAGGTTTCAACGCCGACGGCTATTACAGCGTCGGCGTTTTTTTTGGCCCTGAATTTTTAACGCAACCAAGAATGTGGGAGGGGGCTTGCCCCCGATAGCGGTGTGTCAGCCAGCATATCTGTCACTGACACTCCGCCATCGGGGGCAAGCCCCCTCCCACATTTGAACTTCATTCGATGGTAAATCTGGGGTTAGCTTTTTGAGTGATATCCATATGTATTTTCGGTATTTAAATTTTGCTTTTTATACCTTTAAAGTTCGCGCTACCCGACGTTATCCACGCCGGAACGGACTGCGCTCGCGGCATTACCCATGCGGCGATATGGACTGCACATGACCTTCGATTTCGCGTTTATCCTCAGCACCTTGCCGGCGTTCCTGAAAGCCGTGGGGGTGACCCTGCAAGTCGGCTTGATCGCGATTGCCACCTCCATGCTGGTGGCGCTGATCAATGCGGCGCTGTTGGTCTTTCGCACGCCGTACCTGTCACGCCTGGTGGCGTTGTACGTGGAGCTGGCGCGTAACACACCGCTGCTGATTCAGCTGTTCTTCGTGTACTTCGCGCTGCCGGCCCTGGGTCTGAATATCTCCGGGTTCTGGGCGGCGATCATCACCATGACCTTTCTCGGCGGCGCCTACCTCACCGAAGTGCTGCGCGCCGGCGTGGAGGCGGTACCGCAGGCGCAGATCGAGTCGGGCAAGTCCATCGGCCTGTCCGACTGGCAACTGCTGCGCCATGTGATTCTGCCCCAGGCCGGCATTCTCAGCCTGCCGGCGCTGTTCGCCAATTTCATTTTTCTGCTCAAGGAAACCACGGTGGTTTCCGCCGTGGCGGTGCCGGAGATTCTCTACACCACCAAGAGCTACATCGCGCTCTACTACAAGACCTACGAGATGCTCGCCGTACTGACGCTGATCTGCGTGCTGCTGTTTTTGCCGTTGTCGCTGCTGCTCAGCCGCCTGGAAAGGAGGCTCCAGCATGGCCAGTTCGGGTCTTGAGTTGTTGTGGGTGTCGTTGCCGCAACTGGGCAAGGGCGCTGCGCAAACCCTGTCGATTTCGTTTTTGAGCATTGCCTTCAGTACGGTCGGCGGCGTGCTGTATGGCGTACTGCGAACGCTGAACAACAGGGTGATCAACGCTGTGCTGCGGGTTTACCAGGAGCTGTTCCGGGCGATTCCGGTGCTGGTGTGGTTGTACCTGCTGTTTTTCGGCCTGCCGATCTTCTTTGGCTTGAGCCTCCCGAGTTTCTGGTGCGCGGTATTGGTGTTGTCGCTGTGGGGGGCCAGTGAGGTCGGTGAAGTGGTGCGAGGCGCGTTGCATTCACTACCGCGCGGTCAGCGTGAAGCGGGCTTGTCGATTGGGTTGTCCGACCCGCAGTTGTACGGCTACGTACTGCTGCCCCAGGCGCTCAAGCGCATGACCCCGCCGACCATCAACGTCTACACGCGCATCATCAAGACCAGTTCGCTGGCGGTGCTGATCGGTGTGGTGGATGTGATCAAGGTCGGCCAGCAAATCATCGAGCGCACCTACGAGTCGGTATTGATCTACGGCTCGCTGTTCCTGTTTTTCTTCTTTATCTGCTACCCGTTGTCGGCCGCCTCCAAGGTGTTGGAACGGCGCTGGGCCCAAGCATGAGCGCATTGATCGAGTTTCAGGGTTTCAACAAATTCTTCGGCCAGGCGCAGGTGCTCAAGGGCATCGACCTGAGTGTGCAAAGCGGCGAAGTGGTGGTGGTCCTCGGCCCCAGCGGTTGCGGCAAAAGTACCTTGCTGCGCTGCCTCAATGGGCTGGAAGTCGCTCACAGCGGCAGCCTGCGGTTTGCCGGCAGTGAGCTTCTGGACAAGCGCACCGACTGGCGCCAGGTGCGCCAGGACATTGGCATGGTGTTCCAGAGCTACCACCTGTTCCCGCACATGAGCGTGCTCGACAATATTCTGCTGGGCCCGCTCAAAGTGCAAAAACGCGACCCGCGTGAAGCCCGCGCGCAAGCTGAAAAACTGCTCGAACGCGTGGGCCTTGCCGACAAGCGCGACGCCTTCCCGCGCCAGCTCTCCGGCGGCCAGCAGCAACGCATCGCCATCGTGCGGTCGTTGTGCATGAACCCTCAGGTCATGCTGTTTGACGAAGTCACCGCCGCCCTGGACCCGGAGATGGTCAAGGAAGTGCTGGAAGTCATCCAGGGCCTGGCCCGCGATGGCATGACCCTGCTGATTGTCACCCACGAAATGGCCTTCGCCCGCGCTGTCGCCGACCGCGTGGTGTTCATGGAGGCCGGTCGCATCCTCGAACACAACACCCCCGAGGCATTCTTTACGAACCCGCAGACCGCACGCGCGCAGCAGTTCCTGGAGAAGTTCTCCTTTGTTTCAACACTGCCCAAAAAGCGCAAGGAACCGGAACTGATATGAAAAAGTTACTGCTGCCACTGCTGGCCGTCGCGTTACTGGCCGGCTGCGATAAGAAAGCCGAAGAACCGTTAAAACCTGCGGCTGTCAGCTACATCGACAAAATCAAGGCGCGGGACAAGCTGATCGTCGGCGTCTTCACCGACAAGCCACCGTTCGGTTTCGTCGACGAGGCCGGCCGCTACGTCGGCTTCGATACCGACATCGGCCGCCAATTCGCCAAGGACCTGCTGGGCGATGAAAACAAAGTCGAATTTGTCGCCGTGGAGCCCGCCAGCCGTATACCGTTCCTGCAGAGCGACAAGGTCGACCTGATCCTGGCCAACATGACGGTCACGCCGGAGCGCAAGGAAGCGGTGGACTTCACCAACCCCAACCTGAAAGTTGCGGTACAGGCCCTGGTGCCGAACGACAGCGCGGTCAAAAGCCTGGATGACCTGGCGAGCCGCACCACCATCGTCACCACCGGCACCACTGCCGATATCTGGCTGACCAAGAACCACCCGGACTGGAAACTGCTCAAGTTCGAGAAAAACTCCGAGTCGCTGCAAGCACTGTCGGCCGGGCGTGGCGATGCCTACGCGCAGGACAACCTGGTGCTGTTCAGCTGGGCCAAGCAGAACCCCGGCTACCGTGTGCTGGAACAGAAACTCGGTGATGAAGCGCCGATTGCTCCAGCGGTGAAGAAAGGCAATATCGAACTGCGCGACTGGGTGAATGCGGAACTGGCGAAATTGGGCGAAGAGAAGTTTTTGCTCAAGTTGTATGACCAGTATGTGCGTAAAGAGCTGAGCGATGACACCCAGCCTGAGAGTGTGATTGTTGAAGGTGGGAAGTGGCAGGGCTGATGCCTGGCTTTTGTGCTGACTGTACCGGCCCTATCGGGGGCAAGCCCCCTCCCACACTGGATTGGGTTCACACGTTCTGGCGTGTGAATACAATCAAATGTGGGAGGGGGCTTGCCCCCGATGGCGGCCTCCATTGGAGTATGGGATCCTCCATGCAGTTAAGGAACCCTGAACTAAGCTCACAGTCGCATACACACTGGCAAGTCGGCATCACGCAAAAGGAGCCTGCATGGGCGGTCGCATTTCGACATTTTTACTCGGATTTGGCTTACTGACGCTGCTCGGCGGCTGTGGTCAGGAAAAGACCGAACCCAAAGCCCATTCCCGGGTATTCGTGCAAACCGTGCAGCCGGCGGATTTCGCTGCGGCGGTGACGCTGACCGGGGATATCCAGGCGCGGGTGCAAACCGATTTGTCCTTCCGTGTGGGTGGCAAGATTATCCAGCGCATGGTCGATGTGGGCGACCGGGTGACGGCCAGGCAAGTGCTGGCCAAACTCGACCCCAAGGACCTGCAAACCAATGTCGACTCCGCCCAGGCCCAGGTCGTGGCCGAGCAGGCGCGGGTCAAGCAGACGGCCGCGGCCTTCGTGCGCCAGGAAAAACTCCTGCCCAAGGGCTACACCAGCCGCAGCGAATATGATTCCGCCCAGGCCGCGCTGCGCAGCAGCCAGAGCGCCCTCGCCGCCGCCCAGGCCCAGTTGGCCAACGCCCGTGAGCAACTTGGCTACACGGCGCTGATCGCCGACGCGCCGGGCATTATCACCGCGCGCCAGGCCGAAGTCGGCCAGGTGGTGCAAGCCACCGTGCCGATCTTCAGCCTGGCCCGTGATGGCGAGCGCGACGCGGTGTTCAACGTCTACGAGTCCCTGCTGGTGGAGCCGCCGCCGGATGCGCCGATTACCGTCAGCCTGCTGGACAACCCGGACATCAAGGCCGTGGGCAAGGTTCGCGAAGTCACCCCGGCGGTGGCCGCCAATACCGGCACCGTGCAAGTGAAGATCGCCCTGCAAAGCCTGCCCAAGGGCATGGAACTGGGTTCGGTGGTCAGCGCCACCGCCAATGGCCCGGCCAAGCCCAGCATCGAGTTGCCGTGGTCGGCCTTGACCAAGGATCTCAGCGAACCCGCCGTGTGGCTGGTGGACGGTGACGGCAAGGCGCAATTGCATAAGGTCACGGTGGCGCGTTACCTCACCGGCAAAGTGATCATCGGCGATGGCCTTAAAGGCGGCGAAAAAGTCGTGGTGGCCGGTGGGCAATTGCTGCACCCCGGCATGCCGGTTGAAATCGCCCGGCAAGGAGCCCAGCCATGAGGCAACTGACGGTAATCGTCGCCGCCAGCCTGTTGCTGATGGCCTGCTCCAAAGAAGAGGCGCCGCCCGAACCGGTGCGCCCGGTGTTGTCCATGGAGGTGAAGGCCGAAGACCAGGAAAACCTCGGTCGCTTTGCCGGCACCATTCAGGCGCGCTACGAAAGTAACCTGGGTTTCCGTGTCCCCGGGCGTATTGCCCGTCGCGCCGTGGACGTGGGCGCTGAGGTGGAGAAGGGCGCCTTGCTTGCCGTGCTCGACCCCACCGACCAGCAGAACCAATTGCGCGCCGCCCAGAGCGACCTGGCGCGCGTGCAGGCGCAGTTCATCAATGCCCAGGCCAATGCCCGCCGCCAACAGGAACTGTTCAACCGTGGCGTTGGCGCCCAGGCCCAGCTCGACGTGGCCCAGACCGACCTGAAAACCACCCAGGCCACCCTCGACCAGGCCCGTGCTTCGGTCAACCAGGCCAGGGACCAGCTCAACTACGCCGAACTGCGCACCGACCACGCCGGCATCGTCACCGCCTGGAATGCCGAGGCCGGCCAGGTGGTCAGCGCCGGTCAACAAGTGGTGACCCTGGCCCGCCCGGACATCAAGGAAGCGGTGATCGACCTGCCCGCCGGCCTGGCCGAGCGCCTGCCTGCGGATGTGGTGTTCCTGGTGGCCGGGCAACTGGACCCCAGCGTGCACACCACCGCCATCGTGCGCGAGATCGAGCCCCAGGCCCAAAGCGCCACGCGCACCCGCCGCGCACGCCTGAGCCTGACCGAAACCCCCGCCGCGTTCCGCCTGGGCACCGCCATCAGCGTGACCCTGAGCAGCGCCATCGCGCCGCGTATCGAGGTGCCCCTGAGCGCCGTGCAGGAGGTCGACGGCAAGACCCGCATCTGGCTGCTCGACACCCAGAGCCAGACGGTGCAGCCGCGTGACGTCACGGTCGTCAGCCGGGATG
Source organism: Pseudomonas orientalis (assembly GCF_022807995.1). Taxonomy (NCBI): domain Bacteria; kingdom Pseudomonadati; phylum Pseudomonadota; class Gammaproteobacteria; order Pseudomonadales; family Pseudomonadaceae; genus Pseudomonas; species Pseudomonas orientalis. The sequence continues at coordinate 275,011 of NZ_CP094351.1, forward strand.
CCGACAGCGTCTTGCTCAACGGCAGCGTCAAACCCGGCGAACGCATCGTTACCGCCGGCGTGAACAGCCTGAAACCCGGGCAGAAAGTCAAAATCGACGAGGACAGCCCGCGATGAAAGGGAGCTTCAACTTATCCGACTGGGCCCTCAAGCATCAGTCCTTCGTGTGGTACCTGATGTTCGTCGCGCTGCTGATGGGCGTGTTTTCGTACATGAACCTGGGCCGCGAGGAAGACCCCTCGTTCACCATCAAGACCATGGTGATCCAGACCCGCTGGCCGGGCGCGACCCAGGAAGAAACCCTCAAGCAGGTCACTGACCGCATCGAGAAAAAACTCGAAGAGCTCGACTCCCTCGATTACGTGAAAAGCTACACCCGGCCGGGCGAGTCCACGGTGTTCGTGTTCCTCAAGGACACCACCAGTGCCAAGGCCATCCCGGAGATCTGGTACCAGGTTCGCAAGAAGATCGACGATATTCGCGGCACCTTCCCCCAGGGCCTGCAGGGGCCGTCGTTCAACGACGAGTTCGGTGATGTGTTCGGCTCGGTATACGCCTTTACCGGCGACGGCCTGTCGATGCGCCAGTTGCGCGACTACGTGGAGCAGGTGCGCGCCGAGATCCGTTCGGTGCCGGGGCTGGGCAAGGTCGAGATGATCGGCCAGCAGGACGAAGTGATTTACCTGAATTTTTCCACGCGCAAACTGGCGGCGCTGGGGGTCGACCAGCGCCAGGTCGTGCAAAGCCTGCAATCGCAGAACGCGGTCACGCCCGCCGGGGTGATCGAGGCCGGACCGGAGCGGATTTCCGTGCGTACCTCCGGGCAATTCGCTTCGGAGAAGGACCTGGCCAACGTCAACCTGCGCCTGAATGACCGCTTCTATCGCCTGGCCGACATTGCCGAGATCAGCCGTGGCTACGTCGACCCGGCGCGGCCGATGTTCCGTTTCAATGGCAAGCCGGCCATCGGCCTGGCGATTGCGATGCAGAAAGGCGGCAATATCCAGTCGTTCGGCAAAGCGTTGCACGGGCGCATGGATGAGCTGACCGCCGACCTGCCGGTGGGCGTCGGCGTGCACAAAGTCTCGGACCAGGCCGAAGTGGTGGAAGAGGCCGTCGGCGGCTTCACCAGTGCACTGTTCGAAGCGGTGATCATCGTGCTGGTGGTGAGCTTTATCAGCCTGGGCATGCGCGCCGGGCTGGTGGTGGCGTGCTCGATTCCGCTGGTGCTGGCGTTGGTGTTCGTGTTCATGGAATACAGCGGCATCACCATGCAGCGGGTGTCGTTGGGCGCCTTGATCATTGCCCTCGGCCTGTTGGTGGACGATGCGATGATCACCGTGGAGATGATGATCACACGCCTGGAAAAGGGCGAAACCAAGGAGCAGGCCGCGACCTACGCCTACACCTCCACGGCGTTCCCGATGCTCACCGGTACGCTGGTGACCGTGGCCGGTTTTGTGCCGATTGGTCTTAACGCCAGTTCGGCGGGCGAGTACACCTTCACGCTGTTCGCGGTGATCGCCGTGGCCATGCTGGTGTCGTGGGTGGTCGCGGTGCTGTTTGCGCCGGTGATTGGCGTGCATATCCTCAGCGCCAAGGTGAAACCGCACAATGCCGAGCCTGGGCGTATTGGCCGCGCCTTCAACGGCGGCATGCTCTGGGCCATGCGCAACCGCTGGTGGGCGATTGGCATCACCGTGGCGTTGTTCGTGGCCTCGGTGTTTTCCATGCAGTTCGTGCAGAACCAGTTCTTCCCGTCGTCGGACCGTCCGGAAATCCTGGTTGACCTGAACCTGCCGCAGAACGCCTCGATCAACGAGACGCGCAAGGCGGTCGATCGCCTCGAAGCCATCATCAAGGACGACCCGGACATTTCTCGCTGGAGCACCTACATCGGTCAGGGCGCGATCCGTTTCTACCTGCCGCTGGACCAGCAGTTGGAGAACCCCTACTACGCGCAGCTGGTGATCGTCAGCAAAGGCCTGGAAGAGCGCGGCGAGTTGATTACGCGTCTGCAGAAGCGCCTGCGCGATGATTTCGTCGGTATCGGCAGCTTCGTGCAGCCGCTGGAAATGGGCCCGCCGGTAGGCCGGCCGATCCAGTACCGCGTGTCCGGCAAGGACACCGACCAGGTGCGCAAGCACGCCATCGAACTGGCGACCTTGCTCGATCAGAACACCCACCTGGGCGAAATCATCTACGACTGGAACGAGCCCGGCAAAGTCTTGCGCGTCGACATCGCCCAGGACAAGGCGCGGCAACTGGGGCTGTCGTCCGAAGACGTGGCGCAGTTGATGAACAGCGTGGTCAGCGGGGCGTCGGTCACCCAGGTGCATGACGATATCTACCTGATCAACGTGGTCGGCCGCGCCGAAGACGCCGAGCGCGGTACGCCGGAAACCCTGCAGAACCTGCAGATCGTCACGCCCAACGGCACCTCGATTCCGTTGCTGGCCTTCGCCACCGTGCGCTACGGACTGGAGCAGCCGCTGGTGTGGCGTCGCGACCGCAAGCCGACGATTACCATCAAGGCCGCGGTGCGCGACGAGATGCAGCCCACCGACCTGGTCAAGCAGTTGGCACCGACCATCCAGAAGTTCAGCGACGGCCTGCCGGTAGGTTACAAGGTCGCCACCGGCGGTACCGTGGAAGAAAGCGGCAAGGCCCAGGGTCCGATTGCCAGCGTGGTGCCGTTGATGCTGTTCCTGATGGCGACCTTCCTGATGATCCAGTTGCACAGCGTGCAGAAAATGTTCCTGGTGGCGAGTGTCGCGCCGCTGGGGCTGATCGGCGTGGTGCTGGCGCTGATTCCCACCGGCACGCCCATGGGCTTTGTGGCGATCCTGGGCATCCTGGCGCTGATCGGCATCATCATCCGCAACTCGGTGATCCTGGTGACGCAGATTCATGAGTACGAAGTGGCCGGCTATTCGCCTTGGGACGCGGTGGTCGAAGCCACCGAGCATCGGCGCCGGCCGATCCTGCTCACAGCCGCGGCGGCCAGCCTGGGGATGATCCCGATTGCGCGGGAAGTGTTCTGGGGGCCGATGGCCTACGCGATGATTGGCGGGATTATTATCGCCACGTTGCTGACGCTGTTGTTCCTGCCGGCCCTCTATGTGGCCTGGTACAAAATCCGCGAGCCCAAGCAGGAACAACAGGAACAACGCAGTTAAAAACTGTGGGAGGGGGCTTGCCCCCGATAGCGGTATGTCAGCCAAGCATCAGGTGACTGAACCACCGCCATCGGGGGCAAGCCCCCTCCCACATTTGGCATTTCATCTCGCTTGAGGCTGTGGGAAGCTTCTGAAACCGCCGCTTGCCGTCCCGGCGAGCCTGAGCCTGTTTTACTCTTTCGGCCTTCTTCTTATCCAGGTCGATTCCCATGCAGTGCCTGCGCCCACTTTTTCTGTTCTGCACGCTTCTTCTCGCGCCGTCAGCCTTCGCCTCCACCGTGCTGGAAAACGCCTTGTGGCGCGTTGATCTCGACCCCGCCACCCTGGCGTTGCGCGTTGCCCCTGCCGGCGATGCCTCGGTACAAGCGTCCAGCGGTGTCGCTGCGCATGCGGTCAACGCGCTGCAAGCCAACGCCAAACAGGTCTCCTGGCAGTGGGACAGCGGCGCCTATCGCCTGACGGCCCGGCTTGAACAGCGCGAATTGAGCCTGACAATCAATGCCCGTGAAGCGGGTGAGCTGGCCCTGTTGCGCCAGCCGGCCGGGGCCATGGGCCAAGGGCTGATCTGGCCGTTGGCCGAGGGGCATTACGTGCCGGCCGATAATGCCGTGTGGAAAGATTTTTTGATCGAGCGTGGCGAACTCAATACCACCCAGGACCTCAGCTTGCCGTTATGGGGCCTGGATCACGGGCGTTTCACGCTCAACTGGCTGCTGACCAACCCCTATAACAATCGCCTCCAATGGCAAGCGGACGGCCAGGGCGTGGCGCTGTCCGTGGCCCATGAATTCACTTCGCTTGAGCCACAGCAGCCGATGACGCTGCGCCTGTATCTGGGCGAGGCCGACCCGCTGGCCGGCGCCAGGCGCTATCGTCAGTGGCTGGTCGAGCAGGGCCGTTACGAGTCACTGGCGGACAAGCTGCGGCAAACCCCCGAGGCGGTAAAACTGCTCGGCGCCAGTCACGTTTACCTCTGGGGCAACGACTTGCTGACGCTCGACGATGTAGGTGATTGGCCCGCGTTGATCAAACGGCTGCGCACGCACGAGCTCAGTGGGCTGATGGACAAGGAACCTGCGCAGGTCCTCGCGCAGACAAGCGCATTGAATCGCTATGAGCAAACCCTGCTGTTGCGCGGCTTCAATGCGGCCATCAACAAGAAGGCTCGGCAGGCTTGGCAAGTGGAAGCGCCTGATATGAATCGCCTTGCCACTCGCTACGGCGAGTTGCGCAACGAACTGGCACTGGATTTCGCCGGAGCCTTGAATGACCGCCCCGAAACCTGGGGCAATTCGACCATCCAGTCCTTGCGCGATGCCGGGCTCAAGCGTCTGCTGCTGACACTGGGCGAAGGCTGGGAAGGCGGCCTGTGGCATCCCGAAGCGATTCGCGCGGGCGTGGAGGCCGGTTACCTGGTAGCGCCCTACGATTCCTATGAAACGGCGCTGTCGGCTACTGAAAACCCCGATTGGTCCACCGCCCATCTGGGCGGCAAGGCTTACCGCGACTGCGCAATCATGTTGAAAGACGGCAAATTGAAAACCGGCTTCCAGCAGTCCGGTCACTACACCGATCCGCGCTGTGTGCGACCGCTGCTGGAAGCACGGGTAAAAGCGGTGCAGGCCGCAGCCGGCTTCAACGCCTGGTTCCTCGATGCCTACGCCACCAGCATGCTGTTTGACAGCTACCGCGACGGCGCTCCCATGACCCAGGCGCAGAATGCCCAGGGCAATATCGACGCCTCGCGCTGGATCAACACCTCGCTCAAATTGCCCGCAGGTTCTGAAGACGGCAACGCCATCACCGCCCAGGGCATCCTGTTTGCCCATGGCATGCAAACACCGGTCATCGGCTGGGGTGATCGGGAGATGACCAGGGACCCACAGTCGCCCTATTACGTCGGCAACTGGTACCCGCCGGAGCAGCCGGCGGTGTTCTTCAAGCCAGTGCCGTTGAGGACGACGCTGCGCACGGTGCATTTCGATCCGACGATGCGTTTGCCGTTGTATCAGGCAGTGTTCCATGGCTCGGTGATCACCACCCATCACTGGCTGTTCGACAGCCTCAAGCTGAGCAACGTACGGGCTGAAAACGAGCTGACCCAACTGCTCTACAACGTACCGCCGCTTTACCATTTGAGTGCGTCGACGCTCAAGGAGCGACTGCCGGTGATTCAGCGCCAGGACCGGTTTTTCCGCCCGCTGCATGAGCGGCTGGGGACTCAGGCGATGATTGATTTTCGCTGGTTGACAGTGGACAAGCTGTTGCAGCAAACGACGTTCGCCGATGGGACGCGGTTGGTGGCGAATTTTTCGGATGCGCAGAAAGAAGGGTATGCCGGGCGCAGTGTGACGGCGCTGGTGGAGGGTGAAAAACCGGTGGTGTATCAGGTGGATTCTCGGCGCCATTAAGATCATCGGGGGCAAGCCCCCCCCACATTTGGAATGCGTTCTCCTGTGGGAGGGGGCTTGCCCCCGATAGCATTAGCCCAGGCAATAAACCACTTAAACCCGACGCCACACACTGGCCAACCAAGGCTGCTGCTCCCTGGGCAAACCCGCAGGCCGATAATAATGCTCCAGCTCTTCAAACCCTGCCTCGGTCAGCAATCCCCGCCACGCCTCCAGGTCGTGATAAGACCCATACCGCGGCCCGTTCCAACCTTCCCGGTTGTCACCCCGAGGATTGGAGCTGAACAGCACCCCACCAGGTTTCAGCGCGCCATGCAGTTCTTTGAGCACCCGTGGCAGTTCCTGCTTGGGTATGTGAAACAGCACCGCATTGGCAAAGATCCCATCAAAGCGCTCGGCAGGCAGATCCAGTTTCAGGAAGTCTTGCTGCAACACCTCGCAACCGCTGTCTTCCCGCGCCATCTGCGCAAACCGCTCGGAGCCGTCGAGCCCCACGGCGATATGCCCCAGGCGCGTAAACGTCTGCAAATCCCGCCCCGGCCCGCAGCCGAAATCCAGCACGGTAAACGGCGCAGTGCCCTGGATATGCCGCAGCAGCGCATCGATGTTCTGGCTCACATCGTGATCGCGGGTGCCTTCGCGGAAATCTTCGGCCACTGTGTTGTAGTGGCCGAGGGTGGTGGCGGTGATCTGGTTGAGGTCGTCGGGCTTGAGGGTCATGGCAGGCAATACCGGGTGCTTGGATTCCCGGACTATACCTCAGCGCTTGTTCAGTATCCGCGCCAGTCGATCGCCGCCCAGCTGAATCACCGCCACCAGCACCACCAGCAGCACAATCACCGTCAGCATGATCTGCGTGTCAAAACGCTGGTAGCCATAGCGGTACGCAATGTCACCCAATCCACCGGCGCCAATCGCCCCGGCCATGGCCGATGAGTTGATCATGGTCACCAGGGTGATGGTGAACCCGCCGACGATTCCCGGCAGGGCTTCCGGCAACAGCACATGCCAGATGATGTGCCAACGGCGGCAGCCCATGGCCTGCGCCGCTTCGATCAGGCCGTGGTCGACCTCGCGCAGGCTGACTTCGGCGATGCGCGCAAAGAACGGCGTGGCGGCGATCGTCAGCGGCACCACCGCCGCCCACACGCCGTAGGTGGTGCCGACGATCAGGCGGGTGAACGGGATCAGCGCCACCATCAGGATCAGGAAGGGGATGGAGCGAAACAGATTGACGAAGGCGCCCAGCACCCGATTCAGCGCCGGTGCCTGGTAGATGCCGCCCTTGTCGCTGGTGACCAGAAACACGGCCAGCGGAATCCCCACCAGCAGGGCGATCAACGACGACACGCCCACCATCAACAAGGTGTCGAGGGCGCCCTGTACCAAACGATCAAACCACATGGCCCAGCACCTCCACCTGTTGCGCCCAGTTCGCCGCGCGGTTGCGCAGTTCTTCGGCGCTGTGCGGCGATCCATTCACCGCCAGCAATAATTGTCCCAGGGCGTGCCCCTGGATGCGCTCCACACCGCCTTGCAGCAAACGCACACGGCCGCCGAGGGCGTTGAACAGGGCGGCCAGGTCGGGCTCATCGGTATCGCTGCCGGTGAACTGCAAGCGCAGCACCAGCGCGGCGTCGGCCGACGTGGGGGCGGGTTGCAGACGGTTTTGCAGTTCGGGCGGCAAGCCGTGTTGCAACGGGGCGAGCAGGGTTTTGCTGACCTCATGCTGCGGATTGCCGAACACTTGCCACACCGGGCCTTGCTCGACGATACGGCCATGCTCCAGCACCACCACGCGGTCGCAGATGTCGCGAATCACCGCCATCTCATGGGTGATCAACACGATGGTCAGGCCCAGGCGCTGGTTGATCTCGCGCAGCAGGCCGAGGATCGATTGGGTGGTCTCCGGGTCCAGCGCCGAGGTGGCCTCGTCGCAGAGCAGGATCTCGGGGTCGTGCACCAGCGAACGGGCGATGCCCACGCGCTGTTTCTGCCCGCCCGAGAGCTGCGCCGGATACGCCTTGTGCTTGTCCTGCAAACCCACCAGCTCCAGCAGCTCACGCACCTTTTGCTCACGCTGCGGCTTGGGCACGCCGGCGACTCTGAGCGGCAACTCGACGTTCTGCCACACGGTCTTGGCCGACATCAGGTTGAAGTGCTGGAAGATCATGCCGATGCGCCGACGCAACGCGACGAGGTGGTCTTCGTCGAAGCCGCCGATATCCACCTGATCGATCAGCACCCGCCCACTGCTGGGTTGTTCCAGGCGATTGATGGTGCGGATCAGCGACGACTTGCCGGCGCCGCTGCGGCCAATGATGCCGAACACTTCGCCACGCTGGATCGCCAGGTCGATGCCTTGCAGGGCGTGCACGGTGCCGTCGTAGGTCTTACCCAGGTTGATAAAGCGCACGTGGGCGCTATTGAGGTCCGGGTGCAATTCAGTCTGCTCGGCGTCTCTGGGTGCATGCCCCAGGTCGCGCAGTTGGGCATTGGCTGCGGTCATTTTTTAGCTTCCCAGCCAACCTGGTAGAGCTTGCCCAGGGATTTATCCAGGGCGGCGCGTACCACCGGCGAGTGCTGGTAGATGTCGACGAACTTGATCACCCGTGGGTCGGTCTTGCTCTTGGGCTGGATCACGAACTGGATCACGTATTCCGGGTGGTCCAGGCCGTCGAACAGCAGCGCCGATTCTGCATCGAAGGTCTTGGACAGGCGGATATACGCGGGGTAGCCCTGCACCAGGTCGGCGTCGTCATAGGCGCGCACCAGTTGCACGGCTTCCACTTGCAGGATCTTGAGCTTTTTAGGGTTGGCGACGATGTCTTCTTCGGTGGCCTTGTAGCCCACGCCCGGCTTGAGGCTGATCAGCCCGGCCTTGGCCAGCAACTGCAGGCCGCGCCCGCTGTTGATCGGGTCGTTGGCGATGGCCACGCTGGCGCCTTCGGGCAGGTCGTTGAAGCTCTTGTACTTTTTCGAATACAGCCCGACGTTGTTGATGATGCCCGGCGCATAAGGCACCAGGTCAAACCCGGCGGCGGCCTTGGCGTTTTCCAGGAAGGGAATGTGCTGGAAGTAGTTCACGTCGATATCGCCGGCGGCGAGGCTGACGTTGGGGGCGATCCAGTCGCTGAATTCCACCAGTTCGACCTTCAGGCCTTGTTTGCCGGCTTCTTCCACGGCGGCTTCCAGCGGGATGGCGAAGGCGGCGGTGGTGCCGACTTTCAGCGGCGCGTCGGCGGCGAATACGGCTGTGCTGAACAGTCCGAAGGCCAGGGAGAGCACTATTTTTTTCATATGAGTTTCCAATTGTAGGAGCGAGCTTGCTCGCGAAAAGCTTGAGGACGCATCGGTAAACCAGATGCACCGCGTTATCGTTAACGGTCTTCGCGAGCAAGCTCGCTCCTACAGGGGTTAGTGGCGGTAGGTAGAGCCGGTGTGTTGTTCGGGTAAGCGAGCAGTGCCGTGGAAGACTTTTTCGCGCAGCGTGCCCTGCTCATATTCGGTTTTGTACGACCCGCGCTTTTGCAGCTCCGGCACTACAAGATCGATGAAATCCACATAGCTTTCCGGCGTCACAATGCGGGTGAGGTTGAAGCCATCCAGCCCGGTCTCGCTGATCCACGATTCCAGTTCATCCGCGACCTGCTCAGGCGAGCCCACCAGCGTGATATAGCGCCCGCCGAGGGCGTGCTGCTCGAGCAATTTGCGCCGGGTCCAGTCGTTGTTCTGCAGGGCCGTGGTGGCCGACTGGATCGCATTACTTTTCACGTATTGGATGGGTTCATCGAGTTCGTACTCGGAAAAATCGATCGCCGTGGACGCCGAAAAGTGCGCCACTCCGGCTTCCGCGCTGGCATAGCTCAGGTACTCGGCGTGCTTGGCCCAGGCGAGTTCTTCGGTCGCGCCGACGATCACGTTGAGGCCCATGAACACCTTGATGTCATCCGGATTGCGCCCGGCCGCCACCGCGCTGGCGCGCACCTTGTCCACCTGGACTCTGGTCGAGGCCTTGTTCTGCCCGCTGATGAACACGCACTCGGCATGACGCCCGGCAAACTGCAGGCCTCGCTCCGAACTGCCGGCCTGGAACAGCACCGGCGTGCGCTGCGGCGAGGGCTCGCACAGGTGATAACCCTCCACCTGGTAGAACTCGCCGTGATGCTCGACCTTGTGCACCTTGCCCGGCTGCGCATACACCCGTGCCATGGGATCGTTGACCACCGCGTCATCCTCCCAGCTGCCTTCCCAGAGTTTGTACAGCACCTGCAGGTATTCATCGGCCTGGTCGTAGCGGCGGTCATGCTCGACTTGCTCGGTCAGGCCCATGGCCTTGGCGGCGCTGTCGAGGTAGCCGGTGACGATGTTCCAGCCCACGCGGCCACGGCTCAGGTGGTCGAGGGTGGACATGCGCCGGGCGAACAGATAGGGCGGCTCGTAGGTCAGGTTGGCGGTAAGACCGAAGCCGAGGTTGCGGGTAACGGCCGCCATGGCCGAGACCAGCAGCAGCGGGTCGTTGACCGGCAACTGGATCGATTCCTTGAGCGGCACGTCGATGGATTTCTGGTACACGTCATACACGCCGACGATATCGGCGATAAACAAGCCGTCGAACAGCCCGCGCTCCAGGGTTTGCGCCAGTTCGGTCCAGTACTCGAGGCTCTTGTACCGGGAGGACGTGTCCCGTGGATGGGTCCACAAGCCGTGGTTGATATGCCCGATGCAGTTCATGTTGAAGGCATTGAGCAGGATCTTTTTCTTGCTCATCAGATCGTCCCCCGCAGCGGCGGGTTTTCGGCGTTGAGGTAGTAATTGCCCACCGCGTGATATTTCCAGCGCACCGGGTCGTGCAGGGTGTGAACCCGTGCGTTGCGCCAGTGACGGTCCAGACCATGTTCGGCCAGGGTCGCCTGGCTGCCGGCCAGCTCGAACAGCGTGCTGCCGGCGGCCAGGGAGATTTCAGTGCTCAAGGCGCGCACCTCGGCGACAGCGATGGAGGCGGCCGCGACGGTCTGGGCGTTGCTGTCGGCCTGGGCGCGGTCGAGGAATTCGCCCGAGCGTTCCAGCAGCGCCTCGGCGGCGTGCAGGCGAATGCTCAGGTGGCCGAAGCTTTTCAACGTCAGCGGGTCCTCGGTGGCCTTGTCGCTGCCTGCGTCGATCCACGGACGGGTCTTGGTGCGCACAAAATGCAGCGCATCTTCGAAGGCGGCGCGGGCGATGCCGGTGTCGATGGCGGCGTGCAGAATCTGCGCCAGCGGGCCGACGGTGGTCGGGCGTTCGAAGGCGCTCTGGAACGGGACCACGTCCCGGGCGTCCACCCACACGTTGTCGAACACCACAGAGCCGCTGCCGGTGGTGCGCTGGCCGAAGCCGCTCCAGTCGTCGATCACCGTCAGGCCGGCGCTGCCGCGGGGCACGAAGGCCAGTTGCTGGACACCGTTTTCATCCACCACCGAGGTGGGGATGCGTTGCGCGTAGAGCGCGCCGGTGGCGTAGAACTTGCGCCCGCTGATGCGAAAACCTTCGCCGTCGCGGATGAGGCGGGTCACGCGGTCATGGGCGGTCTTGGTGCCCAGTTCCGCCAGAGCGTTGCCGAAGCGCTGGCCGGCCAGTACCTCGGCGTACAGGCGCTGCTGCTGGTCGGGGCTGCCGTTGACCCGCAGCACTTCAAGGGCATAGAAATGGTTTTGCGGGATCTGGCCCAGGGAGGCATCGGCCTGGGCAATCAGCGCAATGACCTTGGCCAGGGTGACGTTGGACACGCCGGCGCCGCCGTAGGCCTTGGGCACGCTGATGCCCCACAGGCCGGAGCGCGAAAATATATCCAGCTCGGGCAACGGCAGGCGACGTTCGCGGTCGCGCTGGGCGCTGTCGCGGCGCAGGTCTTCGGCCAGGTCGCTGGCGACAATAAGGGCTTGTTCATCGCTGGTAATGACCGCGACGTGATTGGAAAGCGTCATGTGTTCTCCAGAAGCGCGTGGAAAAAGTGTTCTGGGCGGTCAGATCCAGGAATGCCGAGCCGGCAACGTGCCGTTCAAGCGGTAGGCACCGATGGCGTGATACTTCCAGCGCACCGGGTCATGCAGCGTGTGTACCCGCGCATTGCGCCAGTGCCGGTCAAGGTTGAATTCGGCGAGGGTGGCGCGGCTGCCGGCCAGTTCGAAGAGCTTTTCGCTGACCAGCAATGACACCTCGGTGGTGAGCACCTTGGCCTCGGCGACTGCAATAGACGCGCGTGCGGCGGATTGCGCGGTGATCGGCGCAGCGCTGACTTGGTCCAGCACCTGGCCGGCCTTGCGCAGCAACGCCTGCGCGGCATGCAGCTCGATCTTCAACTTGCCGATATCGGCGATCACATACAGGTCGTCGCTGGCCCGTTCGACGTTGGCGTCGATCCATGGGCGTGAACGTTCCCGCACAAAGGCGATGGTGTCTTCCAGGGCGCCCTGGGCGATGCCGGCGTCGATGGCGGCCTGGATCAGCTGCGAGACGGCGCCCTGGATATTTGGGCTTTCGCCCAGGCGCCAGTTGTCCACCACCAGCTCCGCGTCCACCGGCACCCGGTCAAGCAGTACGGTGCCGCTGGCGGTGGTGCGTTGGCCGAAGCCCGACCAGTCGTCCACGATGCGCAGCCCGTCGCTGCCACGGCGCACAAACGCCATGACTTGCTTGCCGTCATCGTTGAGGGCCTTGATGGCTACCCAGTGGGCGAACAGTGCGCCGGTGGAGTAGAACTTCTGGCCGCTGACCACATAGCCGTCGCCCTCGGCAGTGATGCGTGCCTTGAGCTCCAGGGTGTTTTTCGTGCCGCGTTCCGGGCCGCCATTGCCGATGCGCCAACCGTCAAGCACGCTTTGGAACAGCTGCTTTTTCTGGCGCTCGCTGGCGGTGCTCTGCAGCAGGTGCAGGATGCCGAAATGGTTCTGCGGGATTTGCCCCAGAGCCGGGTCGGCCGCGCTGATGATGGCGAAGACCTCGGCCAGGGTCACGAATGAAACTTGCGGCCCGCCGTATTCGCGGGGAATGGAAATACTGCCCAACCCGCTGCGGGTGAACTGTTCGATCTGCGCCCATGGCAATTGGCGTTGCTGGTCGCGCCTGGCGGCTTGCAGGCGCGCGGCGTCGGCCAGTTCATGGGCGGCGATCAGCGCCTGGGCGTCGTTGCGCAGCACGGTGGCCGGCAACAACAGGGGGGCTGCGTCCAGATCACTCTGGGGGGGTGTTAGAGCCAAGTTAGACATCAGCGCCGCTCCTTGGCTGCACGTAATGCCCTGGCGTTATGCACCGGGGTAATTCTGACCATACCGACCTCGCATTCAATGAAATAAAACAGAAAAATCAGGAATGTCCGGTGGTCCGGTGCATATACCCTAAGCGTGTTTATTTTTTAAATAAACTAACTTTTAGGAATATGCATAGAAGGGGCTTCACCCCGGTTCGCAGGGAGAGCCAAAAGGGCGAGGTTGATACACGGCCTTGTCCGCGTCCGGGCCCATGGGAACCCACGCGGCAATGCGCAAGGTGCGGGCCGGCGCCCAGCGTGAATTGTTGCCGACACGATCCAGGATGCAGTACGTCACCTCCAGGCGGCAGTCGTCACCGCCTTCGATAATGATCGCTGAAGGCACCCAGACCTGAACCGCCAGCCCGACGTCCCTGGCCTGGATTTTTGGCAGATCCATGCGCACGTCACCCCAGCGCAGCGTGATCGCATCGCCGCTGGCCATGTTCGCGTAAGGCTCGATGCACAGCGGAATGCCGCGTTGCACCTGGCGACTGTTGACCCCCTGGCGGCGGATGGTTTCGGGCAGGCTGACAGGCGCCAGGTTCTGGTTTTCGTCGCTGTACAGGTTCGAAGGGTGGCCGCCCGGGTAGTTGGTCTTGACCCGTACCTGGGTGGTGGCCGAGCGCGCCGGGCCGTGACCGATCTGCATGATCTGGTAGTGAACCCGGGCCGCGCCATCTTGTACGAAGCTTTCCGGCACACGCAGGTGGGTCGGGGTGCCGATTTTGCCGGCCGTCACCCGGCGCGAAGCGGCAAAGCAGTTGTTCCAGAACAGCTCGATCAAGTCGCCTTCCTCCATGCCGGGGTACGGGGCGATATCGACCTGCAGTTGAGTGGCCGCGTGGGCACTGATGCCGTTTCGAACGGCCTGGGGCAGGGTGGGTGCGGTCAGCATGGCTGGGATTGTAGTGTGCGTCATAAGTGATCTCCTTGATGCAGCCAGCAGCAATCGTTCCGGGCCTTGGGCGCGGGTGCGCAAAGGGGCCGAAAGAACGATTCAGTGAGTAGCCGGGATAGGATCCAATCCTCAAGGCGCTAGATAAGAGGGTTGTTGGAGGAGGGTCAATGGAGGCAAAAGGCTAAACGGCGGGTTTGGCGATATTCAGAAGGGTCTGACGGAGCGGGGGATTTAAAGGCGCTTATGACGGGGGGTTTTACGCGATGGGAGGGTAACCCGTTGTAGGAGCGAGCTTGCTCGCGAAGAACGTTAACGATAACGCGGTGAATCAGATTGACCGAGTTGCCTGGGCGTTTTTCGCGAGCAAGCTCGCTCCTACAGAGGGGGCGTCAGTGGGCGAGAAATTTGCTCAGGAACTGCCGGGTGCGCTCTTCCCTGGGGTTGGCGAACAGCGCCTTGGCTTCGCCCTGTTCGACGATCACACCCTTGTCGAAAAAGATCACGCGGTTGGCCACATCCCGGGCAAAGCTCATCTCGTGGGTGACGATCACCATGGTGCGGTTTTCCTCGGCCAGGCTGCGGATGGTCGCCAGTACTTCACCGACCAGTTCCGGGTCGAGGGCCGAGGTGGGTTCGTCGAACAGAATCACCTCGGGCTCCATGGCCAGCGCCCGGGCGATCGCCACACGCTGTTGCTGGCCACCGGACAAGCGCCGTGGATAAGCCGCTTCCTTGCCCGCCAGGCCGACCTTGGTCAGTAGCTTGCGACCCAACTCGGCCGCCGCATCGCGCGGCATCTTCTTGACCACGATCGGGCCTTCGATGACGTTTTCCAGTGCGGTGCGGTGGGGGAACAGGTTGAAGTTCTGGAATACGAAACCCACATGCTGGCGCAGACGCCGCACCAGGCCCTGTTGCTGGTTGAGCGGCCTGTTGCTGTCGATCTCAATATCGCCCACCTTGATACGGCCGCTGGTGGGTTCTTCGAGAAAATTCAGGCAGCGCAGGAAGGTGGTCTTGCCGGAGCCGCTGGGGCCGATGATGGCCACGACTTCGCCGGCCTTGACCTCAAGGTCGATACCGTTGAGCACCACCTGACCGTTGAATTGTTTGGTCAGTTTTTCAACCACGATCATGTTTCAGGACTCCAGGTCATGCCGGTTGACCCGGTCTTCCAGACGATGTTGCAGATGCGCCAGGATGCTCGCCAGGATCCAGTAGATCAGGGCTGCGGACAGATACATGGTGAAAATTTCAAAGGTGCGCGCCGACACCAGTTGCGCCTGCCGGAACAGCTCGGGCACCTGGATAGTGGCGGCCAGCGCCGTGTCCTTGACCAGCGAAATAAAACTGTTGCCCAACGGCGGCAGGGCCGTGCGCATTGCCTGCGGCAGGATGGCCCGGCGCAGCGTCTGCGCGCGGGTCATGCCGATACTCGCGGCGGCTTCCCACTGGCCACGCTCGATGGAGGCGATGGCGGCCCTCAGGATTTCACAGGCGTAGGCGGCCATGTTCAGCGAAAAGCCGATCATGGCGGCCGGGATCGGGTCCAGCTCGATCCCCACTTGCGGCAAGCCGTAATAGATCAGGAACAGTTGCACCAGTAACGGCGTGCCGCGAAAGAACGACACGTAGACCCGCGCCGTCCAACTCAGCAGCTTGAAGCGCGACAGGCGCATCAGGGCCAGGCCAAAGCCCAGGAGCAGGCCGAAGAACATCCCGCCCAGGCTGAGGATCACCGTGTAATACGCGCCCTTGAGCAGAAAGGGCGCGGAGTCCAGCGCGAGTTGCAAACCTGCTTCCATTATTGAGTGACGTCAGCGTTGAAGTACTTCTCGGACAGCGTCTTCAAGGTGCCGTCGGCGCGCAGCTTGTCGAGGGCCTTGTTCACTGCGTCGAGCAGCTCGGGTTCGCCTTTGCGCAGGGCAATCCCCGATTCCTGGCGAGAGAAGGCGTCGCCTGCCGCGGCAGTGTCCGGGGCTTTCTTGGCGTATTCCAGGGCGGCCAGGCGGTCGATCAGGATGGCGTCGATACGGCCGATGCGCAGGTCCTGGAACTTGGTCGGGTCGTCGTTGTAGGTCTTGATGATGGCTTTAGGCTGGTTGTCCTTGAGCCATTGTTCGTAGTTGGTGCCCAGGCCTACACCGACTTTCTTGCCGGCCAGGTCGCTGGCGGTCTTGATGGTGTCGACGTTCTTTTTCAGCACCAGCGCTTGAATGCCGGAGACGGTGTAAGGCTTGGAGAAATCGTACTTTTTCTTGCGCTCTTCAGAGATGGTCACCTGATTGACCACCGCGTCCAGGCGCTTGGAGTCCAGGGCGGCGAGGATGCCGTCCCATGGCATGGCCTGCAGTTTGACCTTGACGCCCAGTTCCTTGGCCAGCGCTTCGGACAGCTCCACCTCGAAGCCGCTGAGCTTGCCGCTTTCATCGACGAAGCTGAACGGTGGGTAGGTGCCTTCCAGGCCGAACTTGATCTCGCCGGCCTTCTTGATGGTGTTCAACTGCTCGCCGGCAACCGCCTGGCCGAGCATGCCTGCGCCGAGCGCCAGGCCCAATGTGCCGACCAGCAATGTGCGACGCAATACAGAAATAGTCATGAAGAGCCCCTATGGTTTTTTATGGTGAGCGAAGCCGGTGACGCAGTAGCCGTATCCTGCCTTAAAGCGCGGTGCGCGTCTTCGCCTTCGGCGCGATGATAAAGCGGGTTTTTAAGACTTGAAAATAATAAAAATCCAAATTCATATTCATATTTTGAATATGAAGGGGTTCAAAGTGTGGGAGGGGGCTTGCCCCCGATGACAGTGGTTCAGCTACAGATAAGTTGACTGACCCACCGCTATCGGGGGCAAGCCCCTCCCACATTCAGTCCGCGTTTATTCAGTTGAATACTGAGTCATAGGCAAACAAGGCCGGCGCGCCGCCGGTGTGCAGGAAAATAATCGGTCCGTCGCCGAACCGCTGACGACCGATGCCATCGAGCAATCCGGCCATCGCCTTGCCGGTGTAGACCGGGTCGAGCAACAGACCTTCCTGGCTGGCCAAAAGTTTGATCGCCGACAGCGTGCCCGCGTTCGGCTCGCCATAACGCGGGCCGAAGTATTCGTCCCACAGGATCACCTTGAAGGCTTCGGGCAGCTCTACACCGAGCAGCTCGGCGGTACGCTCGGCCAGGCCCTGTACTTTCGGGCGCTGGGCCTCGTCGGTGCGCGACACGGTAACGCCAACCACGGGCAGGTTCGGCAGCGCTTCGCTCAGCGCCAGCGCCAGGCCGCTGTGGGTGCCTGCGCTGCCGGAGGCCAGCACCACCGCTGCAAAGTCGAGGCCGCTGTCTTCGATCTGCGCCGCCAGCTCCAGGCCGGCACGCACATACCCCAACGCGCCGAGGGCATTCGAGCCGCCGATGGGCACCAGATAGGGCTTCTTGCCGTTGCTGCGCAGGCGGTCGGCGAGGGCCTTGAGCTGGTCGTCGGCATGGTCGAGGTTCTCGACCAGTTCCACCTTGGCGTCGAACAGTTCGAGCAACAAACGGTTGCCGTTGCCCAGGTAGTTGGGGTCGTCGGTGCCGGTAGGGTTTTCCAGCAGGGCGACGCAACCCAGGCCAAGCCTGGCGGCCAGTGCGGCGGTCTGGCGCACATGATTGGACTGGATAGCGCCGGCGGTGACCAGCGTGTCGGCGCCCTGGGCGAGGGCGTCGGCGGCCAGGTATTCAAGTTTGCGCAATTTGTTGCCACCCATGGCCAGCGGGGTGGTGTCGTCGCGCTTGACGTAGATGTCCCTGCCGAGCCAGGCCGAGAGCCGCTCGAGTTTTTCCAGGGCGGTGGCGCCGCCCAGCAGGTCCAGGCGGTCAAAACGGTCGAGTTGTTGTTTGATCATGGCTGCGCACGGTGACTGAGTGATTGGACGACTATAGGCAGGCACTTTTCATCGGGCAACGGCCAATCGCTTATGTCGGATGGTTCTTAGCCTCACACCATTGGTTCTTAAGGGTTGCCTGGGTGCATACCGTAAAGTGATGGCCATTTCGTCAGGAGTGAAAAAACCGTGAGTGAGCGTTCCAGCCATTGGCAATTGCAGACCATCGTCAGCCAACTGCGCAGCGCCCGGGACCAGTGGCGAACGCGCAACGGTCGCTTGAGCGGCGAGCACGGTGGTCGCGAGTTACCGTCCCGCGAAGCGGTGGCGCAGATTCTCGAAGCGTTGTGCGGCGCACTGTTCCCGATGCGTCTGGGCCCGGTTGACCTGCGCGAAGAAAGTGAAGACTTCTACGTCGGGCATACCCTCGACGTCGCGCTCAACGCCTTGCTGGCCCAGGCCCGCCTGGAATTGCGCTACGCCGCGCGTCAGGGTGGCCAGGATGACAGTGACATCGACGCCCATGCCATTCGCCTGATCCAGGATTTCGCCCTGGCCTTGCCGGCTTTGCGCAGCCTGCTCGACACCGACGTATTGGCCGCCTACCACGGCGACCCGGCCGCGCGCAGCGTGGATGAGGTCTTGCTGTGCTACCCAGGCATCCTGGCGGTGATTCACCACCGCCTGGCCCATCATCTGTACCGCGCCGGTTTGCCGCTGTTGGCGCGGATCAGTGCGGAAATCGCCCACTCGGCCACCGGTATCGATATCCACCCCGGCGCGCAGATCGGCCCGAGTTTCTTTATCGATCACGGGACCGGTGTGGTAATTGGCGAGACGGCGATCATTGGTGAGCGGGTGCGCATCTACCAGGCGGTGACGCTGGGTGCCAAGCGCTTTCCGGCGGATGAGGATGGGCAGTTGCAAAAAGGCCATCCGCGCCATCCTATCGTTGAGGATGACGTGGTGATCTACGCCGGCGCCACGATCCTGGGGCGGATTACCATCGGCAAGGGGTCGACCATCGGCGGCAATGTCTGGCTGACCCGCAGCGTGCCGGCCGGGGCGAATATTACCCAGGCGAATTTGCAGCATGATGATGGGGCGCAGAAATAAAGAGTCTGCACGCTAATCCCATGTGGGAGGGGGCTTGCCCCCGATAGCAGTCTGTCAGTTGATATAACTGGAACTGACCCACCGCTATCGGGGCATAGGTATCTACACAACTGCGTAGCACCCACCCCACCGTAACCACGATGCGAAGCGAGCCGCTCTTGATCTTGATCTGCTTTTGATCTCAGGCGCCCCGTTAAACCACGCTGGCCGAACGCAGGCTTGAATCCGTGGGTAACCCGGCAGGACGCCGGGTTAGCCGCACTGGGCCATGGATGGCCCATTGCGGCGGCCCACGGATTCAAGCCGGAGAGAGGGCACACCGAGCCCAGGCGAGGTGCCGAGTGGTGGGGCAAGAGCGTTTTGCTTACTTTTGCGCTTTTCAAAAGTGAGCCGCTGTAAAAGCGGAACCATTAGCAGCCGTGACCGCAGAAACGGATATGTACTCGGTCTGATCCAACATCCTGGTCGGCCCTGAGGACGCCATCGGGGGCAAGCCCCCTCCCACATTTGGATCTGTGGGGTATCAGTAAGATAGTCACAGGCTGCCTGACCCAACGAGGAGCAAGCCCCCTCCCACATTTGAATGCATTTCACCTTCACGTCGCTGAACGATTTGCCCCCGTAACCCGTCATACCAGTCCCTGAGCTAGTGTAGGAATTGTCTACCACTCAGCCCCGAAATTAGTCCCAGACCGCCCATTCATGTTTAACTTGAACGTTCGTTCAAGTTAAACCGGTGGTTCGCTGCCCGCTCACAACAGGAGGCTTACCTTTGCTGAGTCCGTTATACACAGCCACATTTCACACCCCGGGGGTGCATCGCTCATGAGTGCGTCGTCTACCCCATCCAGCGGTCTGGTGCGCATGAATGCGCCCGTTTTCTACTTTGCCGCCACGGCCATCCTGCTGTTCGGCATTACCGTCATCGCGATCCCGCAACAGGCCGGTGCCTGGCTGCTGGCGGCGCAAAACTGGGCGGCCAACACGGTCGGCTGGTACTACATGCTGGCGATGACCCTGTATCTGGTCTTCGTGGTGGTCACCGCGCTATCGGGCTACGGCAAGATAAAACTCGGTGCCGACCACGACGAGCCCGAATTCAGTTACCTGTCCTGGGCCGGCATGCTGTTCGCCGCCGGGATCAGCATCACACTGTTTTTCTTCTGTGTGTCCGAACCGCTGACGCACCTGGTGCAACCGCCCCAGGGCGAGGCAATGAACGCCGATGCGGCGCGCCAGGCCATGCAGATCCTGTTCCTGCACTGGGGCTTGCACGGCTGGGGCGTGTTCGCTTTTGTCGGCATGGCACTGGCGTACTTCGCCTACCGGCATAACCTGCCGCTGGCGTTGCGCTCGGCGCTTTATCCGCTGATCGGCAAGCGCATCAACGGCCCGATCGGTTACGCGGTGGATGGCTTCGGCATCATCGCCACGGTGTTCGGCCTGGGCGCCGACATGGGCTTCGGCGTGCTGCACCTCAATTCCGGCCTGGATTACCTGTTCGGTATTGCCCATACGCAGTGGATTCAGGTGGGCTTGATCACCTTGATGATGGGCGCGGCGATCATCGTCGCCGTGGCCGGTGTCGACAAGGGTGTGCGGGTGATGTCCGACATCAACATGCTGCTGGCCTGCGCGCTGCTGCTGTTTGTGTTGTTTGCCGGCCCCACCCAGCACCTGCTCAACACCTTGATCCAGAACATCGGCGACTACCTTGGCGCGTTGCCGACCAAGAGTTTCGACGTATACGCCTACGACAAACCCAGCGACTGGCTGGGCGGTTGGACGGTGTTCTACTGGGCCTGGTGGATCGCATGGTCGCCGTTTGTGGGCCTGTTCATCGCGCGGATTTCCCGTGGCCGCACCATCCGCGAATTCGTGTTTGGCGTGCTGCTGATCCCGCTGGGTTTCACCCTGGCGTGGATGTCGATCTTCGGTAACAGCGCCATCGACCAGGTGCTCAACCATGGCATGACCGCGTTGGGCCAGTCGGCCATTGATGAGCCGTCGATGAGCCTCTATCTGCTGCTGGAAACCTACCCGTGGAGTAAAACCGTGATTGCGGTCACGGTGTTTATCAGCTTCGTATTTTTCGTGACCTCGGCGGACTCAGGCACGGTGGTGCTGTCGACCCTGTCGTCCAAAGGCGGCAACGCCGATGAAGACGGGCCGAAATGGCTGCGCGTGTTCTGGGGCGCGATGACCGCCCTGGTCACCAGCGCCTTGCTGTTTGCCGGCAGTATCGATTCGCTGAAATCAGCGGTCGTGCTGACCTCGCTGCCGTTCTCGCTGATCCTGTTGCTGATGATGTGGGGGCTGCACAAGGCGTTCTATCTGGAATCGCAAAAGCAGATCGCGCAGTTGCATTCGCTGGCGCCGATTTCGGCGTCGCGCAAAGGCCGTGGTGGCTGGCGCCAGCGTCTGAGCCAGGCCGTGCATTTTCCGTCGCGCGACGAGGTATACCGCTTCCTCGAGTCGACGGTGCGCCCGGCCATTGAAGAAGTGACCGCCGTATTTGTCGAGAAGGGCTTGAACGTGGTCACCCAGCCAGACCCGGCCAACGACAGCGTCAGCCTGGAAATCGGCCATGGCGAGGAGCATCCGTTCATCTACCAGGTGCAGATGCGCGGCTATTTCACGCCATCGTTTGCCCGTGGCGGCATGGGTTCCAAAGAGATCAACAACCGCCGTTACTATCGCGCCGAAGTGCACTTGCGTGAGGGCAGCCAGGACTACGACCTGGTGGGCTACACCAAGGAGCAGATCATCAACGACATCCTCGACCAGTACGAGCGGCACCTGCAGTTCCTGCATCTGGTGCGTTGATTCGCGTGCATAAATGCACGTAATTGCGTTCCTCTCAAGTGGGTCTTTGCTGTAAAAGGGAAAGGCAGACTTAAGCGATTCAGCGGGTTCAAAGGCCTGGGAATAACCTTATTCCCAGGCCTTCTTTGCCCCAACGCCCAGAGAGGATTCGATGACGTACATTGCTGCCGAAAACCGCTATGAATCTATTCCTTACCGCCGCGTAGGCCGCAGTGGACTGGTGCTGCCGGCACTGTCCCTCGGGCTGTGGCACAACTTTGGCGACAGCACCCCGATCGCCACCCAGCGCGCCCTGCTGCGCACCGCGTTCGACCTGGGCATCAATCACTTCGACCTGGCCAATAACTACGGCCCTCCCTACGGCAGCGCCGAGATCAATTTCGGTCGTTTGCTGCGCGAAGACTTCAAGCACTATCGCGACGAATTGATCATCTCCAGCAAGGCCGGCTGGGACATGTGGCCCGGCCCGTACGGCCAGGGTGGTGGTTCGCGTAAGTACGTCCTGGCGAGCCTGGACCAGAGCCTGCAACGTCTGGGTGTCGACTATGTGGATATTTTCTACTCCCACCGTTTCGATGCCGACACGCCACTGGAAGAAACCGCCAGTGCGCTGGCCACCGCTGTGCAGCAGGGCAAGGCGTTGTACATCGGTATCTCGTCATACTCCGGGGTAAAAACCCGTGAGATGGCGGCGCTGCTCAACGAGTGGAAAGTACCGTTGCTGATTCACCAGCCGGCCTACAACCTGCTCAACCGCTGGGTGGAAAAAGACCTGCTCGACACCACTGACGAACTCGGCGCCGGCGTGATTGCCTTCACGCCGCTGGCTCAGGGCTTGCTCACCGATAAATACCTCAACGGGATTCCTGCCGATGCCCGGGTGAATCGGCCGGGGGGAGGCTCGCTGCAGGCCCAACACCTGTCCGAGGAGAACATTGCCCATGTTCGCGCCCTGAATGAGATCGCCCAGCGTCGCGGCCAGAGCCTGGCGCAATTGGCGTTGGCCTGGACCCTGCGTGATCCGCGGGTGACCAGCGCGCTGATCGGTGCCAGCCGGCCGGAGCAGATCATCGAGAACGTCGGGGCGTTGAAGAACCTGAGCTTCAGCGCTGAAGAACTGGCGCAGATCGATCGGTTCGCGCAGGAAGGCGGGATCAATCTGTGGGAAAAACCGTCAATGGCTGAGTAACGGCAGTGTGCCTGCTCGATAGGAGGCTGACTTTTATCGTGGCAGGCACGCTGCGGCGTTCTGCTCAGCGCAGGGTTAGCACTCGCCGGGCATGCTGGAAGCCCGACTCGGACAGCTTGACCTTGTTTCCATAAAGGTCTGCATATCCGTCAATCACGGCGACCGAATGTGTCCCGTCTGCTGCGGTACCCAGGCCTTCCTTGGCCAGTTGAGCCGGGTTGGTCCAGCGCCGTCTGGCATATAAGCCCAAGCGCTGGGTGGCATCCCCCGGCATCTCGCCGTTATTCAATGAGGCCATGGCATCTTCGAAGCTGCGCCTGGCGGTGCCTTCGTGATTTCTCAGCTGAGCTCGCTTGGCGCTGGCGGCATACAGGAATACGGCGTCCTTGAGCACGTCCGGGTCATCGCCCTGAAAGCCGCTGCCGGTCCTCGCCAGCGTTAACTCTTCATGCGATATATGCAGTTTGAACATGTCTTGCATGGTCACGTCGAACCCCGTTTTTGTAGGGGTTATCAGTTTGAAAATGCCCTGTGGATGATGGCCGTATTTCATCATCGCCAGCTTGATCGCCGACACCGTGACACAATTGCCTTGAGTGCCCTGCCAGAAACCGCGCCAGATATCCTTGGGCCTGGTGCCGATCGGCACCGAAGAGATAAAGGGGCTCTCGTCAGACTGGGGCTTGTTCATGGGGTTGATGTTGGTAAACGGGGCTGGCGAATCGCGATCAACCTGCTGAGGTACCGCGTCAACCGTAGGTGCAACAGGGCTGGCACGCTGTGTGAGGGTTTTGAGAAGGGTGTTCAGTGAGTTCAGTTGTTGAACAATGGACGTGTAAAGGTTTTGTGTGTTTTCCGGGCCGATCGCGAGGGGTATTTCCATCGGGGTCTTGGCGTTCGGCTTTACGCCTGCGCCGTCGCGCAGACTGGGAAGTATTGAAGTATTAAGCGCTGTGGTGCCGCTGGCAGTGTTGAGTAACATAGGTCACCTCGTATTCAATAAGTGTGAGTGAACGATTCAGTGCACATCGAGCACGTAGCCGTGCCCGTCATAAGGCAGGTATTGATGCGCCTTTTCATTGCCCAGAACCAAGCCAAACCCGTATAGAAACCCGACGGTATCCTGGCCCTCCAGTTCACTCACATGGACATGGCGCATATGACCGATCATGCCGATGTTTTCCAGGATAGGTTTTATGTGCCGGCCATTCTGGATCGCATCACTGAGGGCCGTCTCGAAGTCGGATTTTGTCACCGGATCTTCATGTTCCAGCTGGTGACGTTTCGTAAAAGCCGCAAATATGAAGTTGGCATCCTTTATCATCTCGCTGTCGTCACCGGACAACTTCAAGGCTTGCCCGGCCCGCTGTATCTCCTGGCGAGAAATATGCACTTCATACCCATCTTTCATCGTCACGTCATAGCCGTCACCTGCAGCGGCAACCCGTTGGAAGCAATCGGTAGGGCTTTGCCCGAACTTCATCATCATCAATTTTATTGCGTCAACGTAGGCTGCCGTTTCGCGAAATTCGCCAAAGCGACGGGGTGTGTCATTGAAGGCGGTCATTATATTGACTGGACGCTCACCGCCTCTCTTTGAAGAGAGATCCGGCATCGCGCCGGGGGAGGGAGGGCCCGGCGGAGTTGGCAGGGGTATGACGTTGGTTTGCGGGGGGAGAGGTGCTACCGGCGCAGGGCGTGAGTCAATGGACGGTTCCTTCCTGCCGTCCAGCCTGGTGGTTGCGGGTAAATCCGACAGTACGTAGGCCTGCTTTTTCAGCCTTAACCTGGAAGGTGTCCCATGGAAGTCCTCGCGACCATCGACAACCAGCATGGATTCCCCGTTCGAGACAACCGTTATACCCGGTCTTTGGCCAGTGCCAAGTGACTCGGACTTAACCTCTTGCATGTGCTTTTCCAGACCCATGAGCTTCAATACGTTGCTGGCATGTTCGCCATTGTTTGTATTGCGCAGGGTCATGGGATAACTCGCCTGTTCTGCGGGATCGTTGCTTTCGAGCTGTTTTCGCTTGGTCAGGGTCGCATACAGAAAGTTGGCGTCTTTCAACATGTCCTCGTTGCCCAAAAGTTGCGAACTTTCCCTCGCGAGGTCCAGCTCTTTATGCGTGATGAATAATTTGAAGCCATCTCTCATCGTCACATTGAAACCGGTACTCAGGGGGGTAACTTGAGCATAGATATCGGTTGGGCTTTGACCAAAGTGCTGCATGGCCAACTTGATCCCCGCTACATGGGAACTGTGCGGCGTGGTGAGTGAGCGAAAAGTGACTTGGGGGGAGAAAAACAGGCCACCCAACACGTCGTCGGGTTTTTGTTTGTTCCTTTTATTTGAAAGGTATTGCGTACCATCAGTGCGCACGGCTGAGGGGGGCGTCGTTGCAACGGTTGCTGGCGTTTCAGGCGTGACGGGTTCGGCGTCCATGCCCTTCTGGAGCGTATCCATCAAACGTTTGAGCTCGCTTAACATGGCGAGCAAATTTTCGCGGCTATAGGGGTCGGCGGTGGACGATGTCAGTGTTTCAGGGGTTGTGCCTGTGGCTGAAGGGGCGGATTCAGGCGGTTTAATGGGAAATTCAGCAGGCTGTGACGCAAAAGCTGTCAGCCACGGCGATACGGTTGAGATATTCATTTCAAGCACTCAATGGATTCACGTTAAGGGTTCACTGCGCAGGCGTTTCAGACGCACGATGTCAGTGGTGAGCCTTACCTTGTGCGTTCCTGAAAGTGAGCACTTGACGAGTTACAGAGCGTGTCGTGAGCCGCATTTTTTCCATAGGAAAAATCTTGAAATCAACGGGTTTTTCTCCATTCAAACGCAGCGGGGCAGTGCAGACGGGAATCGCCATTTGAGGCGATTGGATTAAAACGGCACATCGCCCAGGATGGTGGCCCGGTGCATGACGCGGCGCTGTGGACGGTAGTCATCCACCGCGTAATGCTGGGTCACGCGGTTATCCCAGAACGCCACGTCATTTTCCTGCCAGCGCCAGCGAATAGTGAACTCCGGGCGGGTGGCGTGAGCAAACAGCAGCTTGAGAATCGCCTCGCTTTCGGCCAGTTCCAGTTCATTGATTCGGATGGTGAAGCCATCGTTGACGAACAGCGATTTGCGGCCGCTGATGGGGTGTGTGCGTATCACAGGATGTGACAGCGGCGGGTTTTTCCGACGGGTTTCTTCCCAGCGCGCCAGGTCTTCGGCGGTATTGCCGAAGCGCTCCAGTGGAAAGGACTTGGTGAAGTCGTGGGTCGCGGTGAGGCCGTCGAGCAGCGCCTTCAACGGCTCGGACAACGCGTCGTACGCCGCGATACCACTGGCCCACAAGGTATCCCCTCCGAATGCAGGCAACAGCTTGGCACTGAGCACCGCGCCGAGGGCCGGGGTGGGCAGGAAGGTCACGTCGGTGTGCCACACGGCGTTGTCACGCACATCGGTGACGGCGGTGTCGAGGATCAGCACTTCGGGCTGTTCCGGCACGTTGGGGTAGATCGGATGGATGTGCAGGTCACCGAAGTTCGCCGCGAACCGTGCCTGCTGCTGCGGGGTGATCGGCTGGTCACGGAAGAACAGCACCGAATGCTTGAGGAGCGCGTGTTCGATGGCTTCGCGCTCCTCAGAATTCAGCGCCCGGGTGATATCCACGCCACTGATCTGGGCGCCGAGCGCGGTGCTTATTGGGGTAACGGTCAGGCTGCTCATTGTGTGTTCATCACTCAGTGTGCCTGGCCATGCCACGGCACTAATTTACGCTGCAGGGCGCGCAGGCCCATTTCCATGGCGAAGGCAATCAGCGCGATCACCAGAATGCCCAGGACCACGACGTCGGTGACCAGGAACTGCGCCGCCGACTGCACCATGAAGCCCAGGCCGCTGGTGGCGGCGATCAGTTCGGCGGCAACCAGGGTCGACCAACCCACGCCCAGGCCGATGCGTACCCCGGTGAGAATGTCGGGCAGGGCGCTGGGCAGGATTACATGACGGATCAGTTGGGCACGGGTGGCGCCCAGCGACTGCGCAGCGCGCAACTTGGCCGGGTCGACCGTGCGTACGCCGGTGGCGGTGGCGATGGCAATCGGCGCAAAAATCGCCAGGTAAATCAGCAGCACCTTGGACAGCTCGCCGATGCCGCACCAGATCACGATCAGCGGCAGATAGGCCAGTGGCGGGATTGGCCGGTAAAACTCGATCAGCGGGTCGAGAATGCCGCGGGCGATACGGTTGGCGCCGATGGCAATCCCCACCGGCACGGCGGTCAGCACTGCAAAGCCCAGGCCCAGACCGATGCGGCTGAGGCTCGCGCCCAGATGCTGCCAAAGGGTCGAATCCATGTAGCCGGCTGTTGCCAGCAACCAGCCTTTTTGCAGTACGGCCGATGGCGGCGGCAGGAACAGTGGCTCGATCAGGCCGGTGGCGGTTACCGTCCACCAGACAGCGAGCAAGGCCGCCAGAGTCAGTACGCTGATCCACCGTGTGCTCAGGCTGCTGCGTTGCGGAATCACCCCATGCGCCAGCGGCTTGGTCGCTGTGGCGGGAAGTTCATAGCTGCTCATGCGGACACCTGCCGTTGCGAGAACACTTTACCGAGTACGTGTTCGCGGGTTTCGATAAAACGCGGGTCAGACTTGATTGCCCGTGCCGATTCGCCGGCCGCGTAGCGTTGGCCAAAATCCAGCGACAGGCGCTCGACGATCTGGCCGGGGTTGGGCGCCAGCAGAATCAGGTCCGTGGCGAGAAACACCGCTTCTTCGATGTCGTGGGTGATCAGGAACACCGGCTTGGCCGTGCGTCGCCAGACTTGCAGCAGCAGTTCCTGCATCTGTTCGCGGGTGAAGGCATCGAGGGCGCCGAAGGGTTCGTCCATCAGCAATACGCGCGGGTCGGCCGCCAGGGCGCGGGCGAGGCCGACGCGTTGCTTCTGGCCGCCGGAGAGTTGCCAGATGCGGCGGCTGTCGAAACCGCTCAAGTCCACCAGCGCAAGCATTTCCCGGGCGCGCGCTTCACGTTGCGCCTTCGGCACGCCGGCCAGTTCCAGGCCGAAGGCGACGTTGGCCAGCACGTCCTGCCAGGGCAGCAGGGCATCGTCCTGAAACACCACGCCGCGTTCGGCGCTCGGGCCTTTGACCGGTACGCCATCCAGGGTAATGCGCCCGGCGCTGGGCTCGACAAAGCCGGCAATCAGGTTCAACAGCGAAGTCTTGCCACTGCCGGAGGGGCCCAGGGCCACCAGCAATTGCCGGGGGCCAAGCTCGAGTGAAATATCCGCCAGTACCGGTTCCGGGGCGCCTGGGTACTGTGCGCTGATGCGCTCCAGTTGTAGCAAGGCCATCGCAATGAACTCCTTGATCAGTGAGTGATGAACTTGGCGCTGACGTAAGGGGCGTAGTCCGGCAGCACCGCGTCGACCTTGCCTTGCTCCTTGAGGAACGCGGCGGTATCGGTGACAGCCTGGGTGGTCGGTGCGCCCAGCAGGGTGACCTGGTCAGCGGCCAGCGGGTAGACATTGCCTTGCAGCAACAGCGGAATGTCGCTGGCCTTGGCGCCGGAGAGCTTCACCAGCTTGTCGATGTTGGTTTTGTCGGCGAGCCAGGCTTGTGGGTCTTTGCGGTAGGCGGCATAGGCATCCAGCGTGACTTTGGCGAAGGCTGTGACGATTTCCGGATGCTTCTCGGCGAAGTCCTTGCGCACAATCCAGGCATCGAAGGTCGGCGCGCCGAACTTGGCCAGTTCGCCGGAGGTGATCAGCACCTTGCCGTTTTCCTTGGCCACGCCCAGGGCCGGGTCCCACACATAGGTCGCGTCGATATCGCCGCGCTTCCAGGCGGCGATGATGGCCGGCGGTGCGAGGTTGAGGATGGTGACTTTCGAGGGATCGATGTTCCAGTGCTTCAGCGCGGCGAGCAGGCTGTAGTGACCGGTGGACACGAACGGCACGGCGATCTTCTTGCCGACCAGGTCCTGAGGGCTGTTGATCCCGGAACCGTCGCGCGCCACCAGGGCTTCGGCGCCGCCGATCTGGGTGGCGATCAGGAAGGTCTGCACCGGCACGTTGCGCGTGATCGCAGCGGTCAGTGGGCTGGAACCGAGGTAGCCGATCTGCACGTCACCCGAGGCGATGGCGGCAATGATATCGGCGCCATTGTCGAATTTGCGCCAGTCGATGCTGGCGTGGGTGGCTTTTTCATAAGCACCGTCGGCTTGGGCGACTTTCGCCGGGTCCACGGTGGTCTGGTATGCAACGGTCACATCCGCCGCCTGGGCAAACAGGCTGGCACCGGCCAGGGACAACGCCGCCAGCAAGCGCAGTGGGGAAGACAGTTTCAAGGGGAAGCTCCTCAGTCAGGCGGCCAGGGGGGCGGCGTGTGAGGAGACTAAATGATCTAAGAATCCGAAAATAAATAACATTTTCGAATTAGCTTATGAGAACAATGTGAAGCGAGTCTCAAGCCTGATGGATATCAAATGTGGGAGGGGGCTTGCCCCCGATGGCGGTGGTTCAGTCACTGACTGAGTGGCTGACACACTGCTATCGGGGGCAAGCCCCCTCCCACATAAAGCTCAGTTGCTGATGGCTAGAATGCTCGCCTGGTACGACCCGACAAATACATCGAAATCGCCCACTTCGTTCTGCTCTAGTTCGGCCTGCTGAGCCAGCGACGTACGCGCCAGTTCTTCAAAGCGCGCTTGTTCCTCGGCCGGCAGCGGTTCCTTGCGGAAGTACTCGGCATGCACCTCGCTCTGATGCAGCGAGAATTGCGCAAAGCTTTCCTTGCGTTCGGCCATTGTCGCCAGCACCTGGGCCGAGGGCGTCAGGGACGGGTCTTTGACCTTGGCCAACTGGGCGTCCAGTGCTTCACTGTGTTCGGTGATGCCGTGACTCTCATCGAGCAGGGCTGCCAGAGGGGCGATCTTCTCCAATAGCTCCGCCGCCCATTCCTTCATATCCACCGCCTGGCCGTCACGCTGCAATTGCAGGCCCGGACGGCGACCCTCCTTGACCACGCTGAGGAAGTTGGAGGTGGCATTGCCGCACTCGTTATTGGCAAACAGCGGACTGTCGTTCAGCGCGCAGTACAGCAGGAACGCGTCGAGAAAGCGCGACTCCGGCAGATCGATACCCATCGGCAGGAACGGGTTGATGTCCAGACAGCGCACTTCGATGTACTGGATGCCGCGCGCCATCAGCGCCTGAATCGGCCGCTCGCCGGTATAGGTCACGCGCTTGGGGCGGATGTTGGAGTAGTACTCGTTTTCGATCTGCAGGATATTGGTATTGAGCTGCACCCATTCACCGTCCTTGTGCGTGCCGACTTCGACATAGGGCGCGTAGGGCGTTGCTACCGCTTCGCGCAGGCTGTCGGTGTAGCTGGCCAGGTCGTTGTAGCACGGCGTCAGGCCGGCCTGGGCGTTGCTCTGGTAACCCAGGTCGCTCATGCGCAGACTCGTGGCGTACGGCAGGTACAAGGTGTCGGCGTCGAGCACTTCAAGCTGGTGCGAACGGCCGCGCAGGAAGCCTGCATCCAGGGCCGGCGAGGCGCCGAACAGGTACATCAACAGCCAGCTGTAGCGCCGGAAGTTGCGGATCAGCGCGATATAGGCGGTGGATTGATAGTCGCGGTCTGTGCCGACAAAGCCTTCGGCTTCCTTGAGCAACGGCCACAGCTGTTCCGGCAGCGAAAAGTTGTAATGAATGCCGGCGATGCACTGCATGCTCTTGCCATAGCGCAGGGCCAGGCCCTTGCGGTAAACGTACTTGAGCTGCCCGATATTGGAGGTGCCGTAGTAGGCAATCGGAATATCTTCCTCGGCCGGCAGCGGGCACGGCATCGAGGGGCTCCACAGGTATTCGCTGCCCAGTTTGGTGTAGGCAAAGCGATGGATCTTGTCCAGGCTGCTCAGGGTATCGGCCGGGTTGGGCAGCGCGGGAGTGATGAACTCCAGCAGCGATTCCGAGTAGTCGGTGGTGATCTGTTCGTGCGTCAACGCGGCGCCCAGGGCTTCCGGATGCGGCGTCTGGGCCAGGCGACCCTCACCGGTGACGCGCAGGCATTCACGCTCGATGCCATGCAGGCAGTGCTCTAGCAGGGAGAGGTGTTCGCGCTTGCCGAGCAGAGCCAGGCGGCGGTTGAGAAGTTCGCTCAAGTTGGATTCCTTCACGCGTCAGTCGCCCCAATATGGGGGTGGGCAAGACGGTCTACAAGGGTGAAGTTGAAACTGGCGTGATCGCCTGGTTCTGAGTCGATATGACCCGCTCTGAATATGCCTACTTCACTCCATGAATTGGGCTACAGCGCAGCGAGAAAATTCCGACGCTGTTGTCACAGCGCCGAAATTAACTCAAATCAGGGGCAGGGAGCTATAGGACAGCGAACGTGCCCTGTGCTTTTGCGACAAGTCTTTCGTCCTGGTACACGTCGGCCTCGACCACCAGGGTGCGCCTGCCGGCGTGGATCACCCGGCTGGTGCACAGCACGTCACCGTCTTCAACAGCGCGGATATAGTTGATCTTGCATTCGATGGTGGCGCTCTGCTGGTCGAACCCATGGGTGCTGGAGCAGGCCAGACCCATGGTGATGTCCACCAGGCTGAAAATCGCGCCGCCGTGCAGCTTGCCCCCGCGATTGCGCAACTGCGGGGCCAGGCTCAGGGCCACCTCGGCCACGCCTGCGTCCAGGCGCTGCAGGCGGCAGCCGATCAGTTCGCTGAACGCGCTCTGGGTCAAACCGGCCGGAATATCCATCAGCGCTTCTTCAACTGCTTGGCGTTGGCGAACAGCGAGGCCATGGCGTTGTTGCTCGGTGCGGCGGTCGCGGTTTCCTTGCGCGGCGCAGTGTTCTGCGACGGGCGCGGTGCCGAGCCAGGGCGAGCGCCACGGGCGCCGTCGACTTTCTCGCCGGGGGTGTCGCTCATGCGCATCGACAGGCCAACGCGTTTGCGCGGGATGTCGACTTCCATCACCTTGACCTTGACCACGTCACCGGCCTTCACCGCTTCGCGCGGGTCCTTGATGAATTTCTCCGAAAGCGCGGAGATATGCACCAGGCCGTCCTGATGCACGCCGATATCCACAAACGCGCCGAAGTTGGTCACGTTGGTGACCACGCCCTCGAGGATCATGCCCGGTTGCAGGTCCTTCAGGTCCTCGACACCGTCCTGGAACTCGGCGGTCTTGAATTCCGGGCGCGGGTCGCGACCGGGCTTTTCCAGCTCTTGCAGGATGTCGGTAATGGTGGGCACGCCGAAGGTTTCGTCGGTGTACTTTTTCGGGTCAAGGCGCTTGAGGAACGCGGCATCGCCGATCAGCGAGCGGATGTCGCGATCGGTTTCGGCAGCAATGCGCTGGACCAGCGGATACGCTTCCGGGTGCACCGCCGAGGCGTCCAGCGGGTTATCACCGTTCATTACGCGCAGGAAACCTGCAGCTTGCTCGAAGGTTTTTTCGCCCAGGCGCGCGACTTTTTTCAGCGCGGCGCGGGTTTTGAAGGCGCCGTTCTCGTCGCGGTGATTGACGATATTCTGCGCGAGGGTAGCGTTCAGGCCGGAGATACGTGCCAGCAGCGCCACGGACGCGGTGTTCACGTCCACACCCACGGCGTTCACGCAGTCTTCCACCACCGCATCCAGGCCACGCGCCAGCTTGAGCTGCGACACGTCGTGCTGGTACTGGCCGACGCCGATGGATTTGGGATCGATCTTCACCAGCTCGGCCAGCGGGTCCTGCAGGCGACGGGCAATGGACACGGCGCCACGGATGGACACGTCGAGGTCCGGGAACTCCTTGGACGCCAGCTCCGAGGCCGAGTACACCGAAGCCCCCGCCTCGGAGACCATGACCTTGGTCATTTTCATCGCCGGGTACTTTTTGATCAGCTCGGCGGCCAGCTTATCGGTTTCGCGGCTGGCGGTGCCGTTGCCGATGGCGATCAGGTCCACGCTGTGTTTGGCGCACAAGGCGGCCAGGATCGCCAGGGTCTGGTCCCACTTGTTGTGCGGCACGTGCGGGTAGACGGTGGCGTGATCCAGCAGCTTGCCGGTGGCATCGACCACCGCAACCTTGCACCCGGTGCGCAGGCCCGGGTCCAGGCCCAGGGTGGCGCGTGGACCCGCCGGTGCGGCCAGCAGCAGGTCATGCAGGTTGTGGGCGAATACGTTGATCGCCTCGGTTTCGGCGCCTTCACGCAGCTCGCCGAGCAGATCGGTTTCCAGGTGGGTGTAGAGCTTGACCTTCCAGGTCCAGCGCACGACTTCGCTGAGCCACTTGTCCGCAGGACGATTCTGATTCTGAATGCCGAATTGTTGACCGATCATGCCTTCGCACGGGTGCATGGTGCCCGGCAGCTCGTCACCGACTTTCAACGCAGAGCTGAGAATGCCCTCGTTGCGGCCACGGAAGATCGCCAGGGCGCGGTGGGACGGCATGCTTTTGAGCGGTTCGTCGTGTTCGAAGTAATCGCGGAACTTGGCGCCTTCTTCCTCCTTGCCGGCGATGACGCGGGCGCTGAGGATGGCTTCCTGCTTCAGGTAAGTGCGCAGCTTTTCCAGCAGGCTGGCGTTTTCCGCGAAGCGTTCCATCAGGATGTACTTGGCGCCGTCAAGGGCGGCCTTGACGTCGGCGACGCCTTTTTCCGCGTCGATAAAACGCGCGGCTTCGGTTTCAGGCGTCAGCGACGGGTCGTTGAACAGGCCGTCGGCCAAGCCGCCCAGGCCGGCTTCCAAAGCGATCTGGCCCTTTGTACGACGTTTCTGTTTATACGGCAGGTAAAGGTCTTCGAGGCGGGTCTTGGTGTCGGCCAGCTTGATGTCGCGTTCCAGCTGCGGGGTCAATTTGCCTTGTTCCTCGATGCTGGCAAGGATACTGATACGCCGTTCGTCGAGTTCTCGCAGGTAGCGCAGGCGCTCTTCCAGGTGCCGCAGTTGGATGTCGTCGAGGCTGCCGGTCACTTCTTTTCGGTAACGGGCGATGAAGGGCACCGTGGAGCCTTCATCCAGTAGCGCGACGGCCGCTTCGACCTGTTGTGGGCGTACACCGAGTTCCTCGGCGATGCGGCTGTTGATGCTGTCCATAAAACCACCTGAAATTCTGAAAAAGCGGCTCGCGGGCCCGGAAAACAAGGCCTTGCGAAGCTGGTTGAGCGGCCCCGACCGGCGCCGCTGCCTGGGCCAAGAGGCAGCCTGTTGACCCTCGAAATCGAAAAAACACCACATACGGGTAAAAAAAGCCCGGCAGTAAACGGTAACGATCTGACGTTGCCCTGCGCGAAGGCGCCGCATTATAACCAGCGTTCTACTCTTGGGGGCTACTGACCAGTGCTTGTAGGACACGGCTTGGCTGGTAGTAGAGGAAAAATCTGCTAACAATGCACACGGTGCGTATAACGGCAGCTAGGCCATAATGCGCGCCGAGATAAGAGGAGCATCTAATGAGCAGCACTGCACAAACTGCTGAAGGCGAAAAAATTCTCATCGTTGACGACGATCCAGGGCTGAGCAGCCTGCTGGAGCGTTTTTTCAACTCCAAAGGCTACCGGGCGCGCGCGGTGCCGAACACCGAGCAGATGGACCGCCTGTTGGGGCGCGAAGTGTTCAATCTGGTCGTGCTCGACCTGATGCTGCCCGGCGAGGATGGCCTGACCGCCTGCAAGCGTCTGCGCGGCGCGAACAACCAGATCCCGATCATCATGCTCACTGCCAAGGGCGATGAGCTGAGTCGCATCAAGGGCCTCGAACTGGGCGCCGATGACTACCTGGCCAAGCCGTTCAACCCTGACGAGTTGATGGCACGGGTCAAGGCCGTCTTGCGTCGCCAGGCACCGCCGGTACCGGGTGCGCCGGGCAGCGAAGACGAAAGCGTCACCTTCGGCGACTACGAGTTGTCCCTCGCCACCCGCGAGCTCAAGCGCGGCGACGAAGTGCATATGCTGACCACCGGCGAATTCGCGGTGCTCAAAGCCTTGGTGATGAACGCTCGCCAGCCGCTGACCCGCGACAAGCTGATGAACCTGGCCCGTGGCCGCGAATGGGATGCCCTGGAGCGCTCCATCGACGTGCAGATCTCCCGACTGCGCCGGATGATCGAGCCGGACCCTTCCAAGCCGCGGTATATCCAGACGGTGTGGGGTGTGGGTTATGTGTTTGTGCCGGATGGCACCGCAACCAAGTGACCGATGATTTGCAGGGACGGGCATCCGGCGTTTGATTCCATGAGGATCGACGAGGTGCCCGGCGTCTGCAATTCTGCGAGCGCCGCTCGTTCCTGCAAGGTGTCTAGCTGTCTCCTATGAAAACCCCGCTGTGGTTCCCGCAAAGTTTCTTCTCCCGCACCCTTTGGCTGGTGCTGATCGTCGTTCTGTTTTCCAAGGCACTTACGCTGGTTTATTTGTTGATGAACGAGGACGTGCTGGTGGATCGGCAGTACAGCCACGGCGTCGCCTTGACGTTGCGTGCCTACTGGGCCGTAGACCCCGAGAACCGTGAAAAGGTGGCCAAGGCCTCCACGCTGATCCGGGTCGACGGTGCCGGCGTGCCCGAGGGCGAGCAGCATTGGCCCTACAGTGAGATCTACCAGCGCCAGATGCAGGCGGAGCTGGGCGAGGACACCGAGGTGCGGCTGCGCATGCACGTTTCGCCTGCGCTGTGGGTGAGGGCGCCCAGCCTGGGCGATGCCTGGATCAAGGTTCCGCTGTATCCGCATCCGCTGCGCGGGCAAAAAATCTGGAATGTATTGGGCTGGTTCCTCGCCATCGGCCTGCTTTCAACCGCGTCCGCCTGGATTTTCGTGCGCCAGCTCAACCAACCGCTCAAGCGCCTGGTATTTGCCGCTCGCCAACTGGGCCAGGGGCGCAGCGTGCGCCTGCCGGTCAGCGATACGCCCAGTGAGATGACCGAGGTGTACGGCGCATTCAACCAGATGGCGGAAGATGTCGAGCAGGCCGGGCGCGAGCGCGAGCTGATGCTGGCGGGGGTGTCCCATGACCTGCGCACACCGTTGACGCGATTGCGCCTGTCCCTGGAATTGATGGGCAACCATACCGACCTCACCGATGACATGGTGCGTGACATCGAGGACATGGACGCGATTCTGGACCAGTTCCTTGCGTTCATCCGTGATGGGCGTGACGAGGTCGTGGAGGAGGTTGACCTGACCGATCTGGTGCGTGAAGTGGTCGCGCCCTACAACCAGAGCGGTGAGCAGGTACGCATGCGCCTGGAGCCGATTCAGCCGTTTGCCTTGCGCAGGGTGTCGATGAAGCGTCTGCTCAACAACCTGATCGGCAATGCCTTGCATCATGCCGGTTCGGATGTGGAGGTGGCGGCGTACGTGTCGGGTGACAGCGCTGCGCCCTATGTCGTGCTGAGCGTGATGGATCGCGGCACCGGTATCGACCCGGCTGAACTGGAAGCCATCTTCAACCCGTTTACCCGTGGCGACCGCGCCCGTGGCGGCAAGGGGACCGGTTTGGGGTTGGCGATTGTGCGGCGCATTGCTTCGATGCATGGCGGCAATGTTGAACTGCGCAACCGTGAAGGGGGCGGACTGGAAGCTCGGGTGCGCTTGCCGCTTGGGCTGATGTTGCCCAGAGACGCAGTCTGACAAACAACATGGATCAAATGTGGGAGGGGGCTTGCCCCGATTGCGGATTGTCAGTCACCGATGTGCGGACTGACATACCGTTATCGGGGGCAAGCCCCCTCCCACATTTGGTTTGATGTTGTGTCAGGGGCAGAGCTTTTAGCCCTTGCCCTTGGTCCGAGTCATATTCGGTCCACCATTTTTTTCCAGATGTTCAATGATGATCCCCGCCACGTTCTTGCCGGTGGTGGTCTCGATCCCTTCCAGTCCCGGCGATGAGTTCACCTCCATGACCAGAGGGCCATGATTGGAGCGCAGGATATCCACACCTGCCACAGCCAACCCCATGACCTTGGCCGCTCGCAGCGCGGTCATGCGCTCCTCCGGGGTGATCTTGATCAGGCTGGCGCTGCCGCCACGGTGCAGGTTGGAGCGGAACTCACCCGGCTTGGCCTGGCGCTTCATGGCCGCGATAACCTTGTCGCCCACCACGAAGCAGCGAATGTCCGCGCCGCCCGCTTCCTTGATGTACTCCTGCACCATGATGTTCTGCTTGAGACCCATGAACGCCTCGATCACCGACTCCGCAGCCGTTGCCGTCTCGCACAACACCACGCCGATGCCCTGGGTGCCTTCCAGCACCTTGATCACCAGCGGCGCGCCGTTGACCATTTCGATCAGGTCGGGGATGTCATCCGGAGAGTGGGCAAAGCCCGTAACCGGCAGGCCGATACCCCGGCGCGACAGCAGTTGCAGCGAGCGCAGCTTGTCCCGCGAGCGGGCGATGGCCACGGACTCGTTCAGCGGGAACACGCCCATCATTTCAAACTGGCGCAGCACCGCGCAGCCATAGAAGGTCACCGAGGCGCCGATGCGTGGGATCACCGCATCAAAGCCTTCCAGCGGTTTGCCACGGTAGTGGATCTGCGGCTTGTGGCTGGCAATGTTCATGTAGGCCCGCAACGTGTCGATTACCACCATTTCATGGCCACGTTCGATGCCGGCCTCGACCAGGCGGCGGGTGGAATACAGACGCGGGTTTCGCGACAGCACAGCAATCTTCATGCAGCACCTGGGGCAGAAATAGTGGAGACCGGGAACACCGGCTTGTCTTGTACATATTTTACGGCTGGGCTGACCACCAACTGGCCGTCAATCAGCGCCTTGGAGCCCAGCAACAGGCGATAACGCATGGCTTTGCGGCAGGCCAGGGTGAACTCCACTCGCCACACCCGATCGCCCAACGCCAGGGTGGTGCTGATCACGTAGCGCACCTGCGCATGGCCGTTGGAGCTCTTGATGGTTTTCATTGTTACCAGGGGCGCTTCGCAGCGCCGGTGACGCAGTTGCACCACGCTGCCCAGATGCGCGGTGAAGCGCACCCACTTCTCGCCGTCGCGCTCGAACGGCTCGATGTCGGTGGCGTGCAGGCTTGAGGTGCTGGCACCGGTGTCGATCTTGGCGCGCAGGCCAGCCACTCCCAGGTCGGGAAGGGCCACCCACTCACGCAGACCCACAACGGTCAAATGGTCAAATGTCTTCAATATGGGTACCGTCAATTTGCCCAGGCTTGAGGGGAGACCTTGGCCAGGGCATTGAATGCGGGCTTGGCGAACCAGTAGCCCTGCATCAGAAATATTCCACAGTCGGAGAGGAAGTCCCGCTCGCCGGCACTTTCGATGCCTTCGGCGATGACAGTAACCCCCAACTGCTCACAGATTGTGACAATCCCCCGCACGATCACCTGGCGGACACGGTCCTGGTCGACATCGCGTATCAGCGCCATGTCGAGCTTGATCAGGTCAGGTTGGAAATCGGCCAGCAGATTCAGCCCCGAATAGCCGGCGCCGAAATCATCGATGGCGGTCTTGAAGCCGAATTCGCGGTATTCACGCAGAATATTCGTCAAATGGCGATAGTTATCTACATGCTCGCTTTCCAGGGTCTCGAAAATCAGGCGGTCCAGTGGGAAATTGTGCGCGCGGGCGGCCTCAAGGGTGCTGCGAATACACAATTCGGGACGGTATACGGCGTTAGGCATGAAGTTGATGGAAAGGTGAGTCTGCATGCCCAGGGCGGCAGCGCCGGCAATTGCCAGGGTGCGGCAGCGCTGGTCGAAGCGGTAGCGATTGGTTTCGTTGACTTGCGCCAGCACCGATAGCGCGCCTTCACCCTGTGTGCCGCGCACCAGGGCTTCATTGGCAAATATCGAACGGTCACGCAGGTCGACGATAGGCTGGTAGGCGAAAGCAAAATCGAATCCCAGCGGCTCGCTTTGCTGGCAACCCACGCACCGCTGGTTGGGCGAGGTGAGTGAAACGGGAAAGTCGGTCACGGCGTATCCTCGCGAAAACAGGTGCTACCTGGCGTATCTTAGGTGAGCCTTGGGGTTTATGCGTCGAAGGGTTTCAACGGTAAGGTTGCGACATTTTTCAGAGCGAGGAATTCAAGTGGCTCAAAAGCAGGAAGAGGAAGAAAAGGTCCGTTTGGACAAGTGGCTGTGGGCCGCGCGCTTCTACAAAACCCGTGCCCTGGCCAAGGCCGCCATCGAGAGCGGCAAGGTGCACCATCGCGGCGAGCGCTGCAAGCCGGGAAAGGAACCGCGCGTCGGCGATGAGTTTCAGATTCGTACAGGCTTTGATGAAAAGACTGTCGTGGTGCAAGCGCTCTCCATCGTGCGCCGGGGCGCGCCTGAAGCGCAGGCGTTGTACGCCGAAACCGAAGCCAGTATCGCCAAGCGGGAAAATGCCGCGGCCCTGCGCAAGGCAGGGGCTTCAGGCCTGACCACCGACGGCAAGCCGAGCAAGAAGCAGCGCCGCGACCTATTCAAGTTTCGCGGCAGCGGCAGTGATGATTGATTGCACAATCTCCACGCTGCAGGAGATCAAAAATGTGGGAGGGGGCTTGCCCCCGATGGCGGTGAATCAGTCAACTTATATGTAGCTGACCTGCCGCTATCGGGGGCAAGCCCCCTCCCACAGTTAGCTCGCGTCGTTAAGGGATTGTGCGCATGACACTCAAGCGCCCAATCACTGGCAGTTTGCCAAGCACCCCGAACACCGGCGCGGTTACTCGCAACAGGAACCCCGACACCTTCGCCGCAAACGGCGTGTAGTAACCCCAGGCCAATGCCAACAGCGCCAGCAATACTCCGCCGATGTAATCATCCTGTCCCCAATGCGCGCCCGCCACCAGGCGCGGCATCATGAACAACAGCGCCAGGCCCCAGATCACCAGCACCTGGCCGATGCGCTTGGCGAACACGGTCATGAACATCGCCCAGATCAACAACACCGAAGCATGATCGCCCGGGAAGCTCTGGCTCGAACGGTCTTTCAATTCCCAGGTTTTCTCAAGCCCAGGGAAAAAATCACTCATCTGAATCGCGCCGTTGATCACCATTGACGGGCTGCTGTGCTGCCAACCCATGTGCGCCGCGAGCTTGGAAAACAGCATGCGGATAAACAGCAACAGCAGCAGAATACCGAGGAAGCCAAAGAACGCCTGGCGTACCTGCACGGCCTTGAATACCCAGTCGCCGCGAATCAACAGGGCCAGCAGAATCACCCCGACGATCGCATCGAAGGGCCGCAGGCTCGCCACGGCCCACACGTGCAACCAGGTGGAGTTGCTCGCCAGCGGGCCATTGAGCAGGTGAAACAGCCACTCGTCGAAAATCACGCACAGCATCTGCCCCGTGGGCCACAGCCAGAAACACAGCAGTCCGATAGCGACCAAATTGCAAAGAGCCCATCGCCGGAGGTTCCAGTTCGCTTGGAACAAACCCGGATTGTTCATAAACTGTCCCTCATCGCTCTTCAAGCTCCTTGTTTTCAGGAGAAAT
This sequence comes from Pseudomonas orientalis, assembly GCF_022807995.1. Taxonomy (NCBI): domain Bacteria; kingdom Pseudomonadati; phylum Pseudomonadota; class Gammaproteobacteria; order Pseudomonadales; family Pseudomonadaceae; genus Pseudomonas; species Pseudomonas orientalis. The sequence continues at coordinate 315,201 of NZ_CP094351.1, forward strand.
CGCACCAATGTGGTGCTAAAGCGTTTAATTTTATAAACGTTGTAATCATTTTGTCATCACTTCAGATACCCAGACCTATGACTGATCTACCGGATACCGACTTCACCCAACGCTTCATCTTTGACGAGAACGACGCCCGCGGCGAACTGGTCTCGTTGGAGCTCAGCTATGCCGAAGTCCTTGCCAAACATGCGTATCCGGAGCCGGTCGCGCAATTGCTCGGTGAGTTGATGGCGGCGGCTGCGCTGCTGGTGGGCACGATGAAATTCGATGGCTTGCTGATCCTGCAGGCGCGTTCCGAAGGTCCGATCCCGATGTTGATGATCGAGTGTTCCAGCGAGCGCGAAATCCGTGGCCTGGCCCGCTATGACGTCGACCGGATTACCCCGGATGCCACGTTCTCCGAGCTGATGGCCGATGGCGTGCTGGCCATCACCGTTGACCCCACCGAGGGTCAGCGCTACCAGGGCATCGTTGATCTGGACGGCGAGACCCTGTCGGACTGCTTTACCAACTATTTCGTCATGTCCCAGCAGGTCGGCACCAAGTTCTGGCTCAATGCCAACGGCAAGCGCGCTCGCGGCCTGTTGTTGCAGCAATTGCCGGCTGACCGTATCAAGGACGAGGATGAGCGCACCGATAGCTGGCGCAAGCTGACCGCCCTGGCCGGCACCCTGACTGCTGAAGAATTGCTGGGCCTGGACAACGAGACCATCCTGCACCGCCTGTACCACGAAGAAGCGGTGCGCCTGTTCGACGAACAGTCCCTGCGCTTCAATTGCAGTTGCTCGCGCGAGCGTTCAGCCAATGCCCTGGTCAGCCTTGGCCTGGAAGATGCGCAAAACCTGGTGGTGGAACACGGTGGTCATATCGAGATCGACTGCCAGTTCTGCAATGAGCGTTATCTGTTCGATGCCGCCGATGTTGCTCAATTATTCGCCGGCGCAGGCAGCGACACTCCTTCCGACACCCGTCACTAAAACGTTTAAGCACAGGTAAATCACCTGCCAAATGCCGGATTAGAGGCGTTCTGACGGGAGGGCCCTACTCTTTTTGGGCTTTTCTGGCATAATCCGGCCCACTTTTTTCGCGGTAGTAGTGCGCAACTTTCTACTACAAAACGTTTGGAGCACTCGGCCACAGGCCGACGGGGAACCTCATGACGCAAGCCAATAACGCCGTATACACCGATCTGAGTGTTGACGATCTGGTCAAAGAAGCCCTGCAGCGCGGTGAAGGCGTGCTTGCCGATACTGGCGCGCTGGTCGTAGAAACGGGTCACCGCACTGGCCGTTCGCCGGTCGACCGCTTCATCGTTGAAGAGCCCACTACCCAGGACGCAATCGCCTGGGGCCCGATCAACCGCAAGTTCCCGGCCGACAAGTTCGATGCCCTGTGGAACCGCGTAGAAGCCTTCAACAACGCGCAGGAACACTTTGTTTCCCACGTTCACGTAGGGGCTTCCGAAGACCACTACCTGGCCGTGAAAATGACCACCCAGACTGCCTGGCAGAACCTGTTCGGTCGTTGCCTGTTCATCAACCCGGCCCAGTACAACCCGGCCGGTCGTGACGAGTGGCAAGTGCTCAACGTGGCCAACTTCGAGTGCGTGCCAGAGCGTGACGGCACCAACTCCGACGGTTGCGTGATCCTCAATTTCGCCCAGAAAAAAGTGCTGATCGCCGGCATGCGTTACGCCGGTGAAATGAAGAAAGCCATGTTCTCGGTGCAGAACTTCCTGCTGCCGGCCTCCGACGTGTTGCCGATGCACTGCGCCGCCAACATTGGCGAAGCAGGCGACGTGACCCTGTTCTTCGGCCTGTCGGGTACCGGTAAAACCACCCTGTCCGCTGACGAAAGCCGTTACCTGATCGGTGACGACGAACACGGTTGGGGCGAAGGCGTGGTGTTCAACATCGAAGGCGGTTGCTATGCCAAGTGCATCGACCTGTCCGAGAAGAACGAGCCGGTTATCTGGAAGGCCATCAAGCACGGCGCCGTGCTGGAAAACGTCGTTATCGACGAGGCCGGGCATGCTGACTACACCAATGTCAGCCTGACCCAGAACAGCCGCGCCGCCTACCCGCTGGAGCACGTTGCCAAGCGCTCCGAGAAGAACCTGGGCGGCGAACCCAACGCGGTGATCTTCCTGACCTGCGACCTGACCGGCGTACTGCCGCCCGTGTCGATCCTCAGCGAAGAACAAGCGGCCTACCACTTCCTGTCCGGCTACACCGCACTGGTGGGCTCGACCGAAATGGGTTCGGGCAGCGGCATCAAGTCGACCTTCTCCACCTGCTTCGGCGCACCGTTCTTCCCACGCCCTGCCGGTGAATACGCTGAGCTGTTGATCAAGCGCATCCGTGGCTTCGGCTCCAAGGTCTACCTGGTCAACACCGGCTGGACCGGCGGCGGCTACGGTGTCGGCAAACGCTTCAACATCCCGACCACTCGCGGCGTCATCGCAGCGATCCAGAGCGGCGCGTTGATCGGTGCCGAGACTGAGCACCTTGATACCATCAATCTGGACGTGCCATTGGCCGTACCGGGCGTTGAGACCGGCCTGTTGAACCCACGCAACACCTGGGCTGACCAGGCTGCCTACGATGAAGCAGCGAAGGCGCTGGCCGGGTTGTTCATCGAGAACTTCAAGAAGTTTGAAGTGAGCGATGCAATCAAGGCTGCAGGGCCTAAGTTGTAAGATTCGTATGGTGTGAAAAAGCCGCCCCTTGTGGGCGGCTTTTTTGTGCGCGACAGGTTGTATCCCACTCCCTGCACTTGCGCAGATCCAATGTGGGAGGGGGCTTGCCCCCGATTGCGGTGTACCAGTCAAAGGTGGGCCGCCTGACACACTGCTATCGGGGGCAAGCCCCCTCCCACATTTGATTCTCGGTGTACTTCAGCTCAGCTCAGGTTTTCCAGTGTTTGCGTATCCCAGCTGTGGGTCTTGATCGCCAGGTAGAGCATGCCGATAGTCAGCGGCACTTTTTCGCCACGCCCCTTGGCCCGACGTTTGAGAAACACATCAAACACCGGCGGGTTGAAGTAACGGTAAGTGTCGAAGTCGCCCAGGTCGAGCGCGAACTCCTGCTCCAGCGCTTCCATCAGTTGCTTGGCCTCAACGCCATCGCACCCGAGGTCGAAGTTCAGCGAAGTTTGCAGGCGGATGGTCCTGTGTTTCGGCAGACCGATTTCTTCGTGCAGCAGTTGCAGGAGTTGCTGCATGACGGGGTCATCGGGGAAGTGGGAGGCGAGGTTCATGGTGGGGGCACGCAGGAGTGGGTGAGGGGGGCTTTTGCGTTTTAGGCGGTATTTGTTTCGGCTGATGAAAAGTGCCAAGCCTATCAAGAACAGGGCCAGGGGAAGGAGTTGAATGTTCAGGATGATGGCGACGTAGGGCAGCCAGAGCAACAGAGCCAGTCCCGTTACGATGAAGGTAACGGCGAAACGCCTTCTTAATGTGCAGTCAGTGATTTTGTAATACAGCAGTAGATGGAGAGCGAATAACAGCGCTGCTTGCAGATAAAGCCATCGATCAAGGTTCATTTGAGTACACATGCATTGAGACGCTTGAGCGCTGCGGGCCTATGCCACCACTGACCTGGGCATCCAGGCCAATGATGATGTCTGCGCTATGAAAGTTGCGAAGCGCGCGAGAAATCAAATCGCTGACAGCATTCTCGACGATCGATTCTGCTTTGCTGGATATGACCCCGACAGGGGATGCAATTGCGCCAGAAATGATTTCTTTGATGAGGTTGTTTCGATTGTTCAAGCTATCTGCCTGCTTCCTGGTCAATGGCTTTGAGACGGTCACTGTCATGACGCAAGGTAGATCTCGGGCGAGCATCTTTTCGTACAACTTCTGAAGTCGCAAGCGGACCTCTATCGCTGATGCTTTTGCTTCCAGCAAGCAAAGAGTGGCTAGCTCCTGTCGATTGTTTGGCATCACGGTGAGTCGAATCACTGTGAAAGTGATGCCGTAGTGGCCGATATATTGAGTCCTTTCGATGTTCAAGTTTTTTTGTCGGGGCAGTTGAAGGGGGTCCAGTCTCGGCCAGGAAAACGTGGATTTGTAGAGGGCTGGACGAGTGTTTTAGGCCGTTTCAGAAATGGACGACGTGCCGTCTGGCGGCTTCTTACAGTTTTACGGCTTGATGCTGATTTGGAAGGCTGAACCGGCAAAAATGTGGGAGCCGGGCTTGCCCGCGATGGCGGTGTGTCAGGTATGAAAATGTCGCCTGACGCTCCGCTATCGCAGGCAAGCCAGCTCCCACAGGGTTAGCTGTATGTCTGGTTAGTTTGTGTTGGATTATCGGCCGCCGGTTGCAGCTGTACGTGTTGCGTGGCTTCCAGCAAATCACAGCCGTCCTGAACCAGCAGGTACAAGGCGTTGATGATGTGTGAAATGTCTTTGACGTCGGCGTGTTCGAAAGTCAGGCAGGAGAAAGTTTCGAGCAAGTCCGTGGCTGCGCGGATGCGTTGGTGGGCGGCGGACTGGATGTCTTCGGCTTTGGCTTCGGTGTCGATGAGAAGTGGGTGGGTGTCGGTGAAGTTTGTGCGCAAGAGGCGATAGCGTTCAGAAGGGAAGTTAGGCTTTGTCATTGCAGAGTTCCAGTACAGATTCAAAGAATACGCCAACGAATTGGCACGCTTGTCTCTGCTGTTTTCGGGTGGCCAAACCCGGCCGCTGATTTTGGCAGCGACGGAACGAACCTTAGAAGTGAGTTTGTTCTCGGGCAATAAACAGATGGTTTACCTGTCTGCGATCAGCGTCCCTATAACCACGTCACATTCCTTATAAAAAATCCGCCAGCGCGCTGAATTCAGCGTATGTTTCACCGCAAAATCTTGTAGGGCGATTCCGCCCGTTACTTAAAGGGAGTTGAGCATGGGTTTGCTGCGTATCGCTTCGGCGATGTCATTGTGTGCGGTGGCTTTTTCGGTCCAGGCCGAGCAATTGCCGATTGAGGTGCTCAGCGCGGTGGTCAAGGACCAGAAAATCGCCGACGCCGAGGTGCTGTTGCAACGCAACGGTGCGCAGAACGTTGTAGGCCGCACCAACGCCCAGGGGCAGGTGACGCTGACCAGCGAGGCGGCTGACGACGCCAGCAATCTATTGATCATCAAGAAACCGGGCTACTCCAACCTGGTGGTGAAATGCCCGTGCAAGGGCATGACCTACGCCGTCAGCCCGGTCATGGAAAACCTCGATGGCCTGCGCGTGGTGCTGAGCTGGGGCAAAACCCCGGCAGACCTCGACTCCCATATGATTTTCCCCGGTAACAACATCTACTTCGATAGTCAAAAGGGCGACGACGCCGAGCTGGACGTGGATGACACCGACAGCTACGGCCCGGAAACCATCACCCTGCAGAAAAAGCACTACGGCGAAAGCTATGTCTACGCCGTGCATGACTACAGCAACGGTGACAATCCAGGTTCGCGCCAACTGTCCAACAGCGAAGCCAAGGTGTTCGTGTACATGGGCCAGTCCCTGGTGCGCACCTACTACGTGCCGAAAAACCGCAGCGGTAACCTGTGGACCGTGTTTCGCATGACCGGCAGCGGCGATTTCCAGGACATCAACACCTTCAACGGTGTGACGGTGGATGCCGCGAATGTGCTCAATGAAGTCAAACCGTTGCTGGATGACAGTGTTGCGGTGACGGCTGTCGCGGTCAGCTCTTCGGCCCAAACCGATGCCAAGCGTCTGAACGTTCAAGGCGAAGCGGCCTACCAGGCGGGTAACCTTGACCAGGCCATCGACCTGTTCCGCCAGGCCATCGAGCTGGACAATGGCTTCGGCAAGGCCTACGGCAACCTGGGCCTGGCATATCAGAAGGCAGGCAATACCGCCGAGTCGATCTGGGCCAACCGCAAGGCCATCGCCCTGGCGACTGGCGCGAATGCCGCGACTGTACGGGCCGGCGCCTACTACAACATCGCGCGCATCTACGAAGCGGCGGGGCAGTTTGCCGATGCGTTGCGTCACTACCAGTTGGCCAAGGAACAGAAGGCCAATCCGGTGTACGACACGGCAATCGAGCGGGTGCAGAACCGCTGATTCTGCCTGAGTGAAACTCTAAACTGTGGGAGCGGGCTTGCTCGCGAATGCGGTCCGTCAGTATCAAATATGCTGACTGATACACCGTCTTCGCGAGCAAGCCCGCTCCCACATTTGGATCTGTGTTTTTCCTGCGATTACTTTGGAATATTCCTACTTCGGCCCTAGGCCACCCCCCAGCCTGTGTATCATCCTGTCTCTTTTTTCCATGCGCCCTTTCTCGATTCGCTGAACTTCATGGGCTACGTTTTCAAGCCATGTTCAACGGTCAATGGAGTGACAGCCTATGCACGACACCCTCCAGCAGGTCTTCGGTTATCCGCAGTTTCGTGCGGGCCAGGAAGAAACGGTCAGCGCCGTACTGGCCGGTCGCTCGGCGGCGGCGATTTTCCCGACCGGGTCTGGCAAGTCGCTGTGTTATCAACTTTCAGCCGTGCTGCTGCCGCACCTCACGCTGGTGGTGTCGCCGCTGTTGGCGTTGATGCAGGACCAGTTGGGTTTCCTCAAGCGCCACGGCATTTCAGCCGGCAGTATCGATTCGGCCCAAAGCCGCGAAGACGCCAATGGCGTGATGGCGCGCGCGCGTTCCGGTGAGCTGAAAATCCTAATGATTTCCGTGGAGCGCTTGAAGAACGAGCGCTTTCGAAACTTCCTGCAAAGTGTGCAGATCTCGCTGCTGGTGGTGGACGAGGCGCACTGTATTTCCGAGTGGGGCCATAACTTCCGCCCGGACTACCTGAAACTGCCGGACTATCAGCGTCAGTTCAATATCCCGCAAGCATTGCTGCTGACGGCTACGGCGACGCCCAAGGTGATTGCCGACATGCAGGCGAAGTTCGCCATTGCTGCGGACGATGTCGTCACCACCGGCTTTTACCGGCCCAACCTCAACTTGCTGGTGGAACCGGTGAGCGGCGCGGACAAGCGCCGCCGTCTTGTGCAGTGGATGAACGAGCGAGCCGACCAGCCGAGCATCGTCTACGTCACCCTGCAGAAAACCGCCGAGCAGATTGCCGAACACCTGAGCCGCAATGGCATCCAGGCCGAGGCGTATCACGCCGGGTTGCCCCACGATAAGCGCGAGGGCATCCAGCAGCGTTTCATGGGCGGACGCTCCAATTGCATCGTGGCCACCATCGCGTTTGGCAAGGGCATCGATAAAAGTGACATCCGCAATGTGGTGCACTTCGACCTGCCCAAATCCATCGAGAACTACAGCCAGGAAATCGGCCGTGCGGGGCGGGATGGGCAGCCGTCTGACTGCCTGGTGCTGGCCAACCGCGACAGCCTCAATGTGCTGGAGAACTTTGTGTACGGCGACACGCCGGAGCAGGAGGGTATTCGTCGGGTATTGGAAGAGTTGCAGGCCGCGCGGGGCGAGGGCCAGTGGGAGTTTTTGCTGAGGTCTTTGTCGGATCACAGCAATATTCGCGAGCTGCCATTGAAGACGTTGCTGGTGCAATTGGAGCTCAAAGGTGTGATCGCGCCGCGCTACGCGTTTTATGCCGAATACCGTTTCAAGTACCTGGTCGAACCCGAGGCCTTGCTCGCCCGTTTCTCCGGCGAGCGGCAGCAATTTGTCGCGGCGATCATCCAGGCGTGCAAGCGTGCAAAAACCTGGGCCACGGTGGATTTCGACGCGCTGTATCAGCAGCACAATGCCGAGCGCAACCGGGTGGTGAAGGCGCTGGATTACTTCCAGGAGCAGGGCCTGATAGAGCTTGAAAGCAAACAGATGACCGAGGTCTACAGCCTGCTGAATACCGATTTCGATGCGCAGGTGCTGAGCACCGAGTTATACACAGGCTTCAAGCAACATGAGGTGACCGAAGTGGCGCGCATTCACGCCATGCTCGATCTGTTCGCCACCGAGCACTGCCTTGGGCAACGTCTGGCGCGGTATTTTGGCGATGCCAACGCGCCGCTGCGTTGCGGGCACTGCTCAGTGTGCCACGGGCATATAGCGCACTTGCCGGCGCCACCGAGCTTGCCGCCGCTTGTGGATAAAAACTTCATGGGACTGTGCGGTGATTTTATCCACAGGCATCATGAGCACTCCGGCCAGTTACCGGGTGCCGAACGCCTGACGCGCTTTTCGGGCGGCATCAGCGTGCCGTTGTTCACCAAGTTGAAGGCGCGGGGTATTCCCGGTTTCGCCGCGCTGGAGGAGTACCCCTACGCCGAGGTACGCGAGTGGGCCGAGACCCATTTGAATGATCTGTAAACCTACTTTCACCCGAGGTGCCCATGCCTGACTCAGTGCCACAACGTGCCGATTACCCTCATTTCCAGCCGATCATCACGCGCTGGCACGATAATGATGTGTATGGCCATGTGAACAATGTGACCTACTACAGCTTCTTCGACACGGCAGTGAATACCTACCTGATCGAACAGGGCGGGCTGGATATCCATGACGGTGAAGTGGTTGGGTTTGTGGTGAGTTCGGCGTGTGATTATTTCGCGTCGATCGCTTTTCCCGAGCGCATCGAAATCGGCTTGCGGGTGGGCAAGTTGGGCAACAGTTCGGTGCAGTATGAGTTGGCGGTGTTCAAGGCCGGCGAGGAAGAGGCCTGCGCGGCGGGGCGCTTTGTGCATGTGTTTGTGGATAGAGCGTCGAACCAGCCGGTGGCGATTGCGGGGCTGTTGCGCGAGGCGTTGCAGCGGTTGGTAGCCTGACCAAATGTGGGAGGGGGCTTGCTCCCGATTGCAGCAGATCAGTCAATATATACAGTGACTGATCTACCGCTATCGGGGGCAAGCCCCCTCTCACATGGGATTTTCGTCAGGTCTTAGTCATCATAGCGATGATGGCGCTTGTGCTTGTTCTTGCGATGCCCATAGGCATGACCGCGACCTGGGTGGTCATCGCGATAGTAGCGACGGTCGTCACGGCCACGATAACGGCGGTCATCGTCATCGCTCTTGTTGCCCATGTAGTTGCCCAGCGCGCCACCTGCGCCACCGCCGGCCGCCGAGCCGATCAGTGCACCGGTGCCGCCGCCGACACTGCGGCCTACCACGTTGCCGCCGGCTGCGCCCAGTGCACCGCCAATGGCGGCTTCGCCACGGCTGCGCTTGTCGGCGCCGACCGCGCTACCGCCCGCGCCACCCAGCGCGGCGCCAATGGTGGAACCGGTGTTGCCGCCCAACTGCTGGCCGACTACCGAACCTAGAACCCCGCCCAATGCGCCGCCCACACCGGCTTCGGTGGTGCCACCGGCCATGGCTGCGCCACTGACCAGGCCAAGGGACAACAAGAGAATCGAGGAGAACTTCATTCAGGGAAACCTCAAGGGGATGACGGCGCGATCCTGAGGTTGTATCGAGACGCTGACAATCGAAATCCGACCGGCGGCAGCAGTTGTATACAATTTGCTAAGTTACTGTTTTGTATGGGGAACTTAAGTTGTTTTTACGAGTCTTTAGTTACTTCGGAATGGCCGCTTTTATGTAAAAGCGGCCTTTTTTGTGCCCATAAAATGTGCGCTGAAAATGCTGGCCTCTTCGCGGGGCTAGCCCCAATGCTTGTCAGTTAAGGCTTTTTGTAGGAGCGAGGGGGGCGCCTAGCTCTTGCTCGCGAAAAACTCACAGGCACCGCGTTCATTCAGGAAGCACGCGTTATCGTCGACGTTTTTCGCGAGCAAGCTCGCTCCTACAGAGGGCGGTCTACGCTTAACTGACTGGCATTAGGGCAAGTCAGGCCGAGCGTGCCATGATCAGCCCATTGTCACTGGCCGCTTCCAGACGAATCGCGACGAACTTCGACGTTGGCGTATGGCTACCGTCGCCCGTGCTTTCCAGCGGCACCAGAGGGTTCACTTCCGGATAGTAAGCCGCTGCCTGCCCGGCCGGAATATCAAATGCCAGCAAGGTAAAGCCTTTCACACGGCGCTCACGGCCATCTTCCCACAACGAAATGATGTCGGCCTTCTGCCCCGGCTTGAAGCCCAGGCGGATGATGTCGGCTTCGTTGACGAACAGCACGTCCCGCTGCCCTTTGACCCCGCGATACCGATCGTCCAGGCCATAGATGGTGGTGTTGTACTGATCGTGGGAACGCATCGACTGCATGATCAGGTCCGGCACCCGACCTGTGGCATGGGTGCGCTCATGAATCAGGTCCTTGGGCAGCACGTTCGGCCGGAAGTTGGCGCGGCCCGACGGGGTGTTCCAGCGGCGTGCACCGGCCGAATTGCCCAAGTAGAAGCCGCCGGGATGTTTGATCTTCTCGTTGAAGTCCTTGAAGCCTGGAATGGTATCGGCGATCAGGTCGCGGATGCGTCCGTAGTCGGCGACCAGCCAGTTCCAGTCCACGGGTTTGCTGCCCAGGGTCGCGGCGGCGATGCCGGCCAGGATCGCAGGCTCGGATTTCATCAGCTTCGACAGTGGCTGCAATTGGCCGTTGGAGCCGTGGACCATGCTGAACGAGTCTTCCACCGTCACCGCTTGCGGGCCGTCGGCCTGAATGTCGATGTCGGTACGGCCCAGGCACGGCAGGATCAGGGCGTCTTTACCGTGCATCAGATGGCTGCGGTTGAGCTTGGTGCTGATCTGCACGGTCAGGTCGCAGTTGCGCAGCGCCTCGAAAGTGCGGGTACTGTCGGGCGTGGCCTGGGCGAAGTTGCCGCCCAGCCCGATAAACACCTTGGCGCGGCCTTCGAGCATTGCATGGATGGCTTCGACCACGTTGTGCCCATTGGTACGCGGCACCTGGAACTGGAAGCGACGCTCCAGCGAGTCGAGGAACGCCACCGGTGGGCGCTCGTTGATGCCCATGGTGCGGTCGCCCTGCACGTTGCTGTGGCCGCGTACAGGGCACAGGCCCGCGCCCGGGCGGCCAATGTTGCCGCGCAGCAACATCAGGTTGGCGATTTCCTGGATGGTCGGCACCGAGTGACGGTGCTGGGTGATGCCCATCGCCCAGCACATGATCACGTTCTTGCCTTTGGCGTACATGCGTGCGGCTTGCTCGATCTCCACCAGCGTCAGGCCGGACTGCTCGACGATTTCCTCCCATGAGGTGTCATCGATCTGGCCCAGATAGTCCAGTACGTTCACGGTGTGTTCGTTGAGGAAGTCATGATCGAACACGGCTTCCTTGCCTTCGGCCAGGGCCTGGCGCTCCCATAGCAGCAGGAATTTGGCCATGCCGCGCAGGATGGCCATGTCGCCGCCCAGCGCCGGGCGGAAATAGGCTGTATTGGTCGGCTTGTCGCCGTTGGTGAGCATTTCCAGGGGATGTTGCGGGTGCTGGAAGCGTTCCAGGCCACGTTCCTTCAGGGGGTTGATACATACCACCTGGGCGCCGCGTTTCACCGCTTCGCGCAGCGGCTCAAGCATGCGCGGGTGATTGGTGCCGGGGTTCTGGCCCCAGACGAAAATCGCGTCGGCATGTTCGAAGTCATCAAAGGTTACGGTGCCTTTGCCCACGCCCACACTCTGTGCCAGGGCGACGCCGCTGGCTTCGTGGCACATATTCGAGCAGTCGGGGAAGTTGTTGGTGCCGTAGGCGCGCACGAACAGCTGATACAGGTAGGCGGCTTCGTTGCTGGCGCGGCCAGAGGTGTAGAACTCGGCCATGTCCGGGCTGGGCAGAGCATTGAGGTGCTTGCCGACCAGGTCGAACGCGGCTTCCCAACTGATGGGCTGATAGCGGTCGGTCTCGGCGTTGTAGCGCATCGGCTCGGTGAGACGGCCCTGATATTCCAGCCAGTAATCGCTTTGCTCCAGCAGCGCGGTAACGCTGTGCTTGGCGAAGAATGCGGCGTCCACGCGGCGCTTGGTGGCCTCCCAGTTGACCGCCTTGGCGCCGTTTTCGCAGAACTTGACCATGCCGCTTTCCGGCGAGTCGCCCCAGGCGCAGCCCGGGCAGTCGAAGCCGCCGTTCTGGTTGGTCTTGAGCATCATGCGCAGGTTTTTCAGCGCGTTGTCGCTGGTCAGCCAGGCTTGCGCCACGCTGATCAACGCACCCCAGCCGCCGGCCGGGCCTTTATAGGGCTTGTAGCGTGGGGTCGGGGTCTGGTCGGCTTGGTGGTGAAGGCTCATGGCTGGTACTCCATCGCAGGGCTGTAAACCCGCGGCGCGCTTTTCTGCGGCAGGTGGATGAGATTGAGGTTATGCCGGCGCGCCCATTGCAGGGCCAGGCCGGTGGGCGACGACAGGCTGATCAGGGTCTGGATGCCCGCGCGCAGGACTTTCTGGATCAATTCGAGACTGCAGCGGCTGGTGACAATCGCCAGGCCGCCGTCGGTCGGAATTTCTTGGCGAATCAGTGCGCCAATCAATTTATCCAGGGCGTTATGCCGACCGATGTCTTCGCGGCCCATCAGCAATTCGCCCTGATTGTTCATAAAGATCGCCGCATGCACGGCGCCGCTGTATTGGCCCAGGGGTTGAAACGCACTGATGCGCTGGCGCAGGCCATCAAGCCAATCGGCCGGTGGCAAGGGCGCGCCGGGCAGCACCTGAAGATCAGGCAAGGCTTGCTCCACAGCTTCTACGCCGCACAGGCCGCAGCCGCTGGTACCTGCCAATTGGCGGCGCTGCTGCTTGAGGTTCCAGAACGCACGGCTGGAAATCTGTACCTGGGCGTACTGGGCGGAGCCGGAACCGCTGATCTTCAGGTCATAGATGTCGCTGACGTCGGTGATAATGCCGCTGCCAATGCTGAAGCCGACGATGAAATCTTCCAGGTCAGTCGGCGTCACCAGCATGACGGCCTGGCTGATGTCGTTATACGCAATCGCCAGCGCCACCTCTTCGGCCAGCGCAGTGCTGCCGACTTCGGTGTGTTCCAGATTGCTGTACTGGTAGCTGTGGCTGGCGGCGGGCGCGGGCGTTTCAAGGGCGGGCGCCGCGCAGGTGGGGCGCTTGGCGTTCATGGGGCAGTACCACCGGCGGATTGATCAGTGTTCAGACTAGGCGCGACAAAGGGTCGCGTCTAATCGCCAGTATTGATGTATTGATAGATAGCGTCGATCAAGGTTCGGTTTTTCGTCCAGGAGTGGACCTGGAACCCAAACCCCCGGGACTGGTCTAGTCTTGGGCATCAGGCACTTAAACCCAAGGAGAGCGCACCATGAGTATTTTCAGTTTTGTTAAGGAAGCAGGCGCGAAATTGATTGATCTGCTGACGCCGGGTAATGCAAACGCCAGTGAGCAGTTGAAGGACCACATCTCCAAGGTTGGCCTTGGAAATCCGAATGTGCAGGCGACCGTTGAGGGTGACAAAGTCACGCTGACGGGTGAAGTCGCGACTCAGGAAGAGAAAGAAAAAATCATCCTGGCGACCGGCAATATCGAAGGTGTCGGCAGTGTTGAAGACAAGCTCACCGTCTCCGGCCCGGTGGTTGCCGCTGCGCGTTTCGTGGTGGTGAAAAAAGGCGACACCCTCAGCGCGATTTCCCTGGCGGTGTACGGCAATGCCAACCAGTACAACAAGATTTTCGAGGCTAACGAGCCGATGTTGTCGCACCCGGACAAGATCTACCCAGGCCAGACCCTGCGTATCCCTGAGTAATACGCAGGATAAAATGAGGAAGCTCGCCCTTTTTGTAGGAGCGAGCTTGCTCGCGAAAAACTCACAGGCACCGCGTTTATGCAGGAAATACGCGTTATCGTTGACGTTTTTCGCGAGCAAGCTCGCTCCTACAGTTTGGTATTAGGGCGTGTCCTCCCTCCCATACTCGCTCAAAGCCCGGTAATAAGTTCTCGATAATTCCCGACGGCTGCGAACTCTGCAGTGTCCTTTGGCCCCTTTTTGCTGTCAGGTTCTTTGACTGCCAGCAGATGCCCCACGCCGAAATCCCTGGCACTGCGCAGAATCGGCAAGGTGTCGTCGATAAACAGGCTACGGGCCGGGTCGAACTGGATATCGGCTTGCAGCGCTTCCCAGAACTGCCGGTTTTCCTTGGGGAAGCCGTAATCGTGGGAACTGATCAGTTGTTCGAAATAGGGCGCCAACTCGATGCGCTCCAATTTCAATGACAATGAATCGCGATGCGCATTGGTGATCATGATCACGCGCTTGCCGGCCTGTTTGATCGCCGCCAGGAACGTATCGGCGTCCGGGCGCAGGGCGATCAGGTGGGCGGTTTCCAGCTTGAGTTCGCGCACCGGGATTGCAAGCTCGGCGCTCCAGAAGTCCAGGCAATACCATTGCAACTGTCCGGCGTTACGCTCGAACAGCGGCTGCAATTCCAGGTGCGCCATGGCCAGGCTCACGCCGTGCAGCTCGGCGTAGCGTTGCGGCAGGTGCTCCATCCAGAAGTGGTTGTCGTAATGCAGGTCGAGCAAGGTGCCGTCCATGTCCAGCAGGACGGTGTCGATGGCGTGCCAGGGCAAAGAGGGCATGGGGCGTTCTCATGTAAGTAAAGATATCCGACACAGACAATCGGAAAAGCCACGGTATAGTAACCCGATCACGCCAAGGAGCCGTTTATGCGCCAGAAACCCACCGTCCTCGCCCGCGAAATAGTCGCCAGTAGCCGTTTGTTCCGCGTGGAGGAGGTGCAATTGCGCTTTTCCAATGGCGTTGAGCGGACCTACGAACGTCTGGTGGGCCGTGGTGCCGGTTACGGCGCAGTGATGATCGTGGCGATGATCGACGAAGATCATGCATTGCTGGTGGAAGAGTACTGCGGTGGCACCGATGAATATGAGTTGTCCTTGCCCAAGGGCTTGATCGAGCCTGGCGAGGATGTGCTGGCGGCGGCGGACCGCGAACTCAAGGAAGAGGCCGGCTATGGCGCGCGTCAGTTGGAACATATCACCGAGCTGTCGCTGTCGCCCGGCTATATGAGCCAGAAAATCCAGGTGGTGCTGGCCACCGATCTTTATGAAGAGCGCCTGGAAGGCGATGAGCCTGAGCCGATGCGCGTGGAGCGGGTCAACCTGCGTGAGCTGTCGGCGCTGGCGCAGAATGAGCAGTTCAGCGAGGGCCGGGCGCTTGCCGCGCTGTACCTGGTGCGGGACCTGCTGACCCAGCGTGGAGTGTTCAGCGTATGAGCGAGCTGTTCCTGGGCCACCCGTTTATCGCGCCGGTCATTGAATTGGCGCGCCAGGCCGGTGAAGCCATCCTGCCGTACTGGCGTGCCGATGTAGCGGTGACCTCCAAGGCGGATGATTCGCCGGTGACGGCCGCCGATCTGGCCGCCCATCATCTGATTCTCGCGGGGCTCACGGCGCTGGACCCGAGCATTCCGGTGCTGTCCGAAGAAGACGCCGATATCGACCAGAGCGTACGCGCCGGCTGGCAGCGTTGGTGGCTGGTGGACCCGCTGGACGGCACCAAGGAGTTCATCAGCGGCAGTGAAGAGTTCACGGTCAATATTGCCTTGATCGAGCAGGGCCGCGTTGTGTTCGGCGTGGTCTCGATGCCCACCAGCGGCCGTTGCTATTTCGGCGGCGCGGGCCTGGGGGCTTGGCGTTCGGACGTGGATGCGGCGCCCAGGCAGATTCAGGTGCGCCAGACTCCGGCTGCGGGTGAAGCCTTTACCGTGGTTGCCAGCCGCCGTCATACCAGCCCGGAGCAGGAGCGTTTGCTGGAGGGGCTGAGCCAGGGTTTGGGCGAGCTGAAACTGGCGAATATCGGCAGCTCCTTGAAGTTCTGCCTGTTGGCCGAGGGCAGCGCCGATTGCTATCCGCGTCTGGCGCCGACGTCGCAGTGGGACACCGCAGCGGCGCAAGGCGTGCTGGAAGGGGCGGGGGGCGAGGTGCTGGAGTTGAGTGGCAAGCCGTTCAGCTACCCGGCGCGGGAATCGTTGTTGAACCCGTTCTTTCTTGCGTTGCCGGCCAAGGCTGAATGGCGGGAGCGCTTGTTGAGCCTGGCCAGATCTTAAGACCTGCGCAAATTAAAAATGTGGGAGGGGGCTTGCCCCCGATTGCGGTGTAACAGTCAGAAGCGGGTTGTCTGACACACTGCTATCGGGCGCAAGCCCCCTCCCACATTTTGATTTGTGTGATGGCGGCTAGCGGTGGAGGACGTATTGGCCGGTGAAGGTTACTGCGCGGTCTTCAATGCCCTTATTCACAATCCACGTCTGCAGCGCCAGGCGCGCTCGGCCATGGCGTTTGTAGGTGGCCACAAAGCGCGTCCACACCTTTTCCTCCGGCGCTGCGCAAATCACCGTCGCGTCCTGGGTCACCGGCAACGGATAACTGATCTGCCCTTCCTGAATCACAATATGCCCGTCTTCAATGCCGTCTTCGCGCAATTTCAGGTGCAACCAGCCCCAGCCTGCCAGTACGGCGCCGCAGTAGAGGCTGCCGCCAAACATGGTGCTCTTGTGGTTGATATTGGCTTGCAAGGGTAGATGCAGTTGCAGCTGGCCGTGTTGCCAGTCGAGCACCTTGAGCCCCATTTCGCGGGTGAGGGGGATGTCGTGGTGGAGGACGGATTCCAGGTAACGGCTGTCGCGGCTCATGGCGGTCTCTTGGCGGGTGGACAGGGTCATTCGTCGTCTGCGCTGTGGCTGGCGCTGTCGGCGAAGTTCAGGCCGTGCTTGCGCAGTTTGTCGTGCAGGGTTTTGCGTGGCACGCCGAGGGCTTCGGCGAGGCTGCGCAGGGAGCTGTGGGGCCGGGTCAGTTCGGCGGCGATCAGGCTTTTTTCGAACTGTTCGACTTGCTCGCTCAAACCGCCAGGCGTGGACGTCAGTGTGCTGGCGGATGGATTGTCCGGCGAACTGTCCAGGGCCAGTTCCAGGCCCAGGGCAAAGCGTTCGGCGGCGTTTTGCAGCTCACGCACATTGCCTGGCCAACTGTGACGTAACAGCAGGGCACGTTGCCCCGGTTGCAGTTCGTGCAGCGGCAGGCCGTGGCGGCTGCTGGCTTCGTCGGCAAAATGCTGGAACAGCATCAACGCGTCTTCGCCCCGTTCGCGCAACGGCGGAATGCGCAGCGGCGCGACGTTGAGACGGTAGTACAAGTCGGCGCGGAAACGGCCCTGGTCGGCGGCCTGGCGCAGATCTTCCTTGGTGGCGGCGATGATGCGGATGTCCAGAGGGATCAACTGGTTGCCGCCCAGGCGCTCCACCACGCGTTCCTGTAACAGGCGTAGCAGCTTGACCTGCACGTCCAGGCTCATGCTTTCGATTTCATCGAGAAACAGCGTGCCGCCGTTGGCGAATTCGAACTTGCCGATACGGCGCTTCTGCGCGCCGGTAAACGCGCCCGGTTCATGGCCGAACAGTTCGCTTTCCACGACTGACTCGGCCAGCGCGCCGGCGTTGATCGCCACGAACGGGCCGCTGCGCCGGTTCGAAAGATCGTGCAGGGCGCGGGCGACGACCTCCTTGCCGGCGCCGGTTTCGCCGAGGATCAGCACATCGGCCCTGGTCGCCGCCAGCGCACCGATTTGCTCGCGCAGGCGCAGCATCTGCGGCGAATGCCCGACCAGGCGGGTGCTCAGTTGCTGGCGATCGCTGAGCGCCAGGCGCAGGCTGCGGTTGTCCAGCACCAGGCGGCGCAGGGCCAGGGCGCGGCGTACGCTGTCGAGCAGGGCGTCGCTGGCGAAGGGTTTTTCAAGGAAGTCGTAGGCGCCGGCGCGCATGGCCTGCACCGCCAGCGGCACGTCGCCGTGGCCGGTGATCAGCAGCACGGGCAGGTCCGGGTCCTGGCCGTGCAGCTCGGCGAGCAGCTCCAGGCCGTCCATGCCCGGCATGCGGATATCACTGACCACTACGCCGGGCCAGTCTCGCGACAGGCGCGCGGTGAGGCCGCTGGCTTCACCCAGGGGCAGCACTTTCAGCCCGGCCAGGTCGAGGGTCTGGCATAGCGCCTGACGCAAGTGGGGATCGTCGTCGATCAGCACCACCTGAATCTGGTTATCGATACTCATACACTGCGGTCCTCGGACGGTTGCACACTGACGCCCGGCGAGCCGGCGCGCAGTTTCAGGGTTAACAGCGCGCCGCCTTCCTTGTGGTTGGCGAACAGCAGTTCGCCGCCGAAGGCACGCATCAGGGTGTCGCAGATCGCCAGGCCCAGGCCCAGGCCCTGGGTGCGCGTCTTGGTGGTGTAGAACGGCTCGCTGGCGCGGCCCAGGGCTTCCATGCAAAAGCCGGGGCCGTTGTCGCGGATATACAGGTTGACGCCCTGCTCGGTGGCTTGGGCACTCAGCCATAGTTTGCGTGGCGGGCCTTTTTCGGTGAGGGCATCGAGGGCATTGGCCAGCAGGTTGCCCAGCACCTGGCGCAGACGGGTTTCACCGGCTTGTACCCACAGGGTCGCCTCGGGTAAGTCGCGGATCAATTCCACTTCCATCGAGCGCCGCCGCTTGCCCAGCAAGGCCAGCGCATCGTCCAGCGCCGGTTGCAACGCCACGCTTTCCGGCGCGTGGCGGTCACGGCGGGCGAACGCGCGCAAGTGCGCGATGATCGACGCCATGCGCCCGGTCAGTTCGCTGATCAATTTGAGGTTGCCGCGGGCATCGGCGGTGCGTTCATGGTCGAGCAGCACTTCAGCATTCTCCGCGTAGCTGCGAATCGCTGCCAGGGGTTGGTTCAGTTCATGGCTGATGCTGGCGGACATGGTGCCCAGCGCCGAGAGCTTGCCGGCCTGCACCAGGTCGTCCTGGGCGCGTACCAGTTCCTGCTGGGCGTGTTCGCGCTCCAGCACTTCCTGTCTCAAGCGCCGGTTCAGGCCCTCCAGGTCGCTGGTGCGCTCGGCCACGCGCATTTCCAGTTCGCGGCGGGCCTTGGCTTCGAAGGCGATGCGCTCCAGGTAATGGCGACGGCGCTGCATCATCAAGCCGAGCAGCAGCATCAGCACCAGCAACGTCGCGCCACCGACGGCCACCACGGTACGCACCGGGCGGTTGATCAAGGATCGGGGGGCAAGAATTTCCACGTTCCAGCCGGTTTCGGCGATGGCGGTGGATTGGCGCAGCCAGGCGCTGCTGCTGAGGTTCAGTGGCTGCGGATCACGGGTCGGATAGGGCTGGATGGCAATAATGGCCTGGCGTTCTTCGGCGCTCAGCGGGCGCGTGGCGCGGAACCGCCATTGCGGGCGCGAGGTGAGGATCACCACGCCATTGTGGTCGGTCACCAGCAGTTGTTCCGGGGTGTTTCCCCACAGGCTCTCGGTGTGGTCCAGGTCGACCTTGACCACCAGCACGCCAATGATTTTTTCGTCATCGCGCACGGCGGCGGCGAAGAAATAGCCGCGCTTGGCCGAGGTGGTGCCCAGCCCGAAAAAGCGCCCCAGGCGCCCGGCCATGGCTTCGCTGAAATAGGGGCGAAAGGAAAAATTGCGCCCGACAAAGCTGTCCTGTTTATCCCAGTTGGACGCGGCGAGGGTCTTGCCGGTGGTGTCCATCAGGTACATCACCTCCACCCCGGCCTGGGCGGCGACGTCCTTGAGCAGCAGGTTGGCGTTGACCAGATTGGTACTGACGTGCGGCGCATCCAGCGCGGTGCGCAACGCTGGCAGGTCGCCGAGGATCTGCGGCAGCACTTCATAGCGATGCAGGGTGCCCAGCAGGTTGGCGACGTACAGGTCGAGGGTCTGACGGTTCTGCCCGGCCAGCTCGCTGCGGTAGTAGCGCTCGGCCAAGTGCTCCAGCGGCCATAGCAGCGGCGCCAGGCACAGCGCCAGCAGGGCCAGGCTGCGCCAGCGGGGTCTTCGCGGAAGAGGTGGGGTCATGGGAATCGTGCGCCTGTGGGTACAGGCGCATTATGCCTAGTGCTGCCTGGCAAGACACTCGTGCAATGCGTCCTGCCAGTGCGGCTGGCTGACGTGCCACTGCTGCTGCAGGCGGCTGCAATCGAGGCGCGAGTTCAGCGGGCGCCGGGCGGGTGTCGGATAGGCGCTCGACGGGATCGCTTCCAGTTCGGCGCAGGGTTTGCCTGCCGCGCGCAGGGCTTCGCCAATGGCCTGGGCAAAGCCGAACCATGACGTTTCACCTTGGGCAGTCAGGTGATAAACGCCCCAATCCCCGGCGTCACCGGCTTGCCAGCGCTCGATCAGTGCACGCGTACTGTCGGCGATGGTCCCGGCCCACGTCGGCGCGCCGATCTGGTCGGCGACGATACGCATCTGCGGTTTCTCCTGCAGCAGACGCTGCATGGTCAGCAGGAAGTTCTTGCCGTGGCTCGAATATACCCAGCTGGTGCGCAGAATCAGGTACTTGCCGCCCACGGCTGCAATTGCCTGTTCTCCCGCCAGTTTGCTCTGGCCGTAAACACCCAGAGGGTTGGGCGGGTCATTTTCGGTGTAGGGAGCAGGTTTGCCGCCATCGAACACGTAGTCGGTGGAGTAATGAATCAGCGGGACGCCAAGTGCCTTGGCTTCTTCGGCGAGAATGCCGGGAGCGATGGCGTTGATGGCGAAGGCTGCGTCCGGCTCGCTTTCGGCCTGATCGACCGCCGTGTGGGCGGCGGCGTTGATGATCAGGTCGGGACGCTGAGCGCGCACGTGTCGGCGAATCTGCTCGGCGTTAGCCAGATCAAGTGGGTCGCGGCCCAGCACGACGAGCTCGCCCAGGCCCTGAAGGCGTTGTTGCAGCGCCTGGGAGACCTGGCCGTGCTGACCGGTGATCAATATCTTCAGGGGCGCTGTCACGGGAACAGGTCCGCATCCCTCAGGCTTTTTCCGACCTGATCCTTGGCGGACAGGGTCGGTGGGCCGTCGAGCTGCCAATCGATATTGAGGTCCGTGTCGTCCCAGCGGATACAACGCTCTGCCGACGGCGTGTAGTAATCCGTCGTCTTGTAGAGGAATTCGGCGTAATCACTCAGCACAAGGAAACCGTGGGCAAAACCCGGTGGTATCCACAGCTGCCGATTGTTTTCGGCAGACAGGCGCACGCTGGCCCATTTACCGAAATGAGCAGAGCTGCGGCGGATATCCACCGCCACATCCAGCACTTCCCCAGCCGTCACACGCACCAGTTTTCCCTGGGCGTGTTCGACCTGGTAGTGCAGGCCACGCAGCACGCCTTTCAGCGAGCGTGAGTGGTTGTCCTGCACAAACTGGAGTTTCAAACCGCTGGCCTTTTCAAACTCGCGGGCATTGAAGCTCTCATAAAAAAAGCCGCGGTCATCGCCGAACACCTTCGGTTCGATGACCAATACACCAGGCAGCTCAGTGGCGCTTACATTCATTTAGGGTTCCCGGCCAGCGTGTACAAATACTGACCATAGCCGGTTTTGCCGAAATATTTGGCGCGTTCCAGCAAATAGTCACGATCAATCCAGCCGTTTTCGTAAGCGATTTCTTCCAGGCAGGCGACTTTCAAGCCCTGGCGGTGCTCGATGGTCTGCACGTAAGTGGACGCTTCCAGCAGGCTGTCATGGGTGCCGGTGTCGAGCCAGGCAAAGCCGCGACCGAAACGTTCAACGTGCAGGTCGCCGCGCTTGAGGTAGGCATTGTTGACGTCGGTAATTTCCAGTTCGCCGCGTGGCGAAGGCTGGACGGCCTTGGCGATCTTGATCACGTCGTTGTCATAGAAATACAGGCCAGTCACCGCATAGCTGGATTTAGGCTGCGTCGGTTTTTCCTCGATCGACAGGGCACGGCCTTCCTTGTCGAAATCGATCACGCCGAAACGCTCCGGGTCCTTGACCCAGTAGCCGAACACCGTGGCGCCGGACGGGCGTTTTGCGGCATTGCGCAACTGATCGCCGAAGTGCTGACCGTGGAAGATGTTGTCCCCCAGGATCAGGCACACCGGGTCATCACCGATGAACTCTTCGCCAATGATGAACGCCTGGGCCAAACCATCGGGCGAAGGCTGTTCCGCATAGCTGAAGCGTACGCCGAACTGGCTGCCGTCACCCAGGAGGTTGCGGTATTGCGGCAGGTCCACTGGCGTTGAGATCACCAGGATGTCCTTGATCCCCGCCAGCATCAGCACCGAGATCGGGTAGTAGATCATCGGCTTGTCATACACCGGCAACAGTTGTTTGGACACGCCCAGGGTAATGGGGTGCAAACGGGTGCCGGAACCGCCGGCCAATACAATTCCCTTCATCATGCGATCAGATCCTTTACGTCAGTATTGCCAAGTCGTTCACCCTGATAACTGCCATCCTGGACCCTGCGGCACCATTCCAGGTTATCGAGGTACCACTGCACGGTCTTGCGCAGGCCGGTCTCAAAGGTTTCTTCCGGGACCCAGCCCAGCTCGCGCTCGATTTTGCTGGCGTCGATCGCATAGCGCTGGTCGTGGCCCGGACGGTCCTTGACGAAAGTGATCAGGTCGGTGAATTTTTCCACGCCGGCCGGACGCTGTGGCGCCAGCTCTTCCAGCAGCGCGCAGATGCCGCGCACGACGTCGATGTTCTTTTGTTCGTTGTGGCCGCCGATGTTGTAGGTCTCGCCCACCACACCCGTCGTCACCACCTTGAGCAGTGCACGGGCGTGATCCTCGACGAACAGCCAGTCGCGCACTTGCAAACCATCGCCATACACCGGCAGCGGCTTGCCTGCGAGGGCGTTGAGAATCACCAGCGGGATGAGCTTTTCAGGGAAGTGGAACGGCCCGTAGTTGTTCGAGCAGTTGGTCAACAGCACCGGCAGGCCGTAGGTACGCTGCCAGGCGCGGACCAGATGGTCGGAGGCGGCCTTGCTGGCCGAGTACGGCGAGCTGGGGGCGTAGGGCGTGGTTTCGGTG
Source organism: Pseudomonas orientalis (assembly GCF_022807995.1). Lineage (NCBI taxonomy): Bacteria > Pseudomonadati > Pseudomonadota > Gammaproteobacteria > Pseudomonadales > Pseudomonadaceae > Pseudomonas > Pseudomonas orientalis. Next base: position 337,883 of record NZ_CP094351.1, read on the forward strand.
AACAGATCGTCCACTCCGTGCAGGTCGCCGTACACCTCGTCGGTGGAGATGTGGTGGAAACGGAACGCGCTTTTCGCAGGTTCTGCCAGCTTCTGCCAATAGGCACGGGTGGCTTCCAGCAGGCTGTAGGTGCCGACAATGTTGGTCTGGATAAAATCCGACGGGCCGTCGATGGAACGGTCCACATGGGACTCGGCCGCCAGGTGCATGATCGCGTCCGGCTCAAAGCGCGCCAGTACGGCGCTGACGGTGGCCTGGTCGATGATATCGGCCTGGACGAACTCATAGCGGCTGTTGGACGCAATGCTGGCCAGCGACTCAAGGTTGCCGGCGTACGTGAGCTTGTCCAGGTTGAGCACTTCATGCTCAGTGTGCTGGATCAGATGCCGGATCAGGGCCGAGCCAATAAATCCGGCACCGCCGGTGATGAGAATGCGCATGTCGAGGGCCTTTTCCTTAGACGGACATTAAGCGAAAGAAGCATAGCTTGAGTTGTGAATCGAGCGGGCGCAAGCGCGGCGAGCGGGAGGGGTTGATTAACGCCCCCGAACAATGGCGATATAGACGCCTGATAAAACCGAGGTCGTCACAATGTTGCTTGCCACATTGATCCATCGTGCCAGCTTGCCGTGCCCCCAGTTGAGCCTTGAACAGGCGGCCCATCTGCTTGAGCAGCATTATGGCCTTAGCGGCACATTGCAATCATTGGGCAGTCAACAAGACCTTAACTTCAGGATTGACAGCGCCCAGGGCCGCTTCGTTCTGAAAATCTGCCGGGGTGACTACGCGGCCATTGAGCTCCAGGCCCAGCATGCGGCCCTCAACGCGCTGCAGGCAAACGTGCAGGTACGCGTGCCCAGGGTGATCAAGGCCCTCAATGGCGATGAGCTGCTGAGCGTCACCGTCGACGGACAACCCCTGCATCTGCGGCTACTGGACTACATCGACGGCCAGCCCCTGACTCATTTGCCTCATCTGGGCCGCGACGTGATCGCAGGCTTCGGCGACCTGTGCGGGCGCATGAGCCTGGCGCTGGCAACGTTCACCCATCCCGGCCTGGACCGCACCCTGCAATGGGACCCGCGCCACGCGCAAGCGCTGATCAAGCATTTGCTGGCGACTTTGCCCGACCTCGCCCATCGCGCCGCGCTGGAACAGGTCGCCTTACAGGTCGAGGCGCATATGGGGCCTTTGGCTGCGCACTTGCCCTGGCAGGCCGTGCACATGGACATCACCGACGACAATGTGGTGTGGCAGCGTGATGCTCAGCGGCACTGGCAGGTCCAGGGTGTAATCGATTTCGGCGACCTGGTGCATACCTGGCGCATTGCCGACCTGTCAGTCACCTGCGCCGCGCTGCTGCACCATGCCGAGGGCGACCCGTTTGCCATCCTGCCAGCGATCCGCGCTTGCCACGCGGTCACGCCGTTGCAGCATGCAGAGTTGCGCGCGCTGTGGCCGCTGATCGTGGCCCGCGCAGCGGTGCTGGTACTGAGCAGCGAGCAGCAGCAACGCCTGGACCCTGATAACGCCTACCTGTTGAAGAACGCCGAGCACGAGTGGGAAATTTTCCACGTCGCGACATCGGTGCCGTTCGAATTGATGGAGGCGGCGATCCTCACGGGTGTCGGTGAGACGTTGGCAGAGTTGACCACCCAGGAATTTGCCCCATTGCTGCCAGGGCTGGTCGGGCGGGAATTCGCATTGATCGACCTGGGCGTACTCAGCCCGCATTTCGAGGCGGGCAACTGGGAGACGCCTGGCATCGATCAACGATTGCTGGACGAAGCGGCGGCTGTGCATGGACTGGCGGCCAGCCGTTATGGGCAATACCGGTTGTCGCGCACCCGTCCGGACAGCGCTGTGGAGCCGGACACGTTTCCCCTTCACGTCGAATTGCATCTGCCCCCTGGCACAGTGGTTGAAGCCCCTTTCGCAGGGACCTTGCGCGAGGGGGCTGACGGCTTGCTGTGTGTGCATGACGAGCGCCTGAGTCTGCGCGTATGGGGCGTGAAAACGCCGCTCGATCCCGGTGCAGTGGTCGTGAAAGGGCAGGTACTCGGTGAAGTCCACGGGCCGTTGATCGTGCAACTGTGTCGTACCGACCTTGAGGCACCGCTGTTCTGTGCCCCCTCCAAGGCGCCGGCCTGGCAAGCGTTGTGCCCGTCACCTGCGGCGCTGCTTGGGCTGGCCTGCGACGCCGAACCGGAGCTGGACCCCGAGGCGCTGCTGGCCCGGCGCGACGCCAGCTTCGCCCGCTCGCAGAAGCATTACTACGTTGACCCGCCGCGTATCGAGCGCGGCTGGCGCAATCACCTGATCGACATGCAGGGCCGCTCCTACCTGGACATGCTCAACAACGTGGCCGTGCTGGGCCACGGCCACCCGCGCATGGCGGCGGTGGCGGCGCGGCAGTGGTCATTGCTCAACACCAACTCGCGATTTCACTACGCGGCGATTGCCGAGTTTTCCGAGCGCCTGCTGGCGCTGGCGCCGGAGGGCATGGATCGGGTGTTTCTGGTCAACAGCGGCACCGAGGCCAATGACCTGGCGATCCGCCTGGCCTGGGCCTACAGCGGCGGGCGCGACATGCTCAGTGTGCTGGAGGCTTATCACGGCTGGTCGGTGGCGGCGGACGCGGTGTCGACCTCGATTGCCGATAATCCCCAGGCGTTGAGCAGCCGCCCGGACTGGGTGCACCCGGTGACGGCGCCGAATACCTACCGTGGTGAGTTTCGCGGGCCGGACAGTGCGCCTGACTATGTACGAAGCGTGGAGCACAACCTGGCGAAAATCGCGGCGAGCCAACGTCAACTGGCAGGTTTCATCTGCGAGCCGGTGTATGGCAACGCCGGTGGTATTTCATTGCCGCCGGGCTACTTGCAGCAGGTTTATGGGTTGGTCCGCGCCCAGGGCGGCGTGTGTATCGCCGATGAGGTGCAGGTGGGCTATGGCCGCATGGGGCATTTTTTCTGGGGCTTTGAAGAGCAAGGCGTGGTGCCGGACATCATTACCATGGCCAAAGGCATGGGCAACGGGCAGCCGCTGGGGGCGGTGATCACCCGTCGCGAAATTGCCGAGGCCCTGGAAGCCGAGGGTTATTTTTTCTCCTCATCGGGCGGTAGCCCGGTCAGTTGCCGTATCGGCATGGCGGTACTGGATGTGATGGAGGAAGAAAAACTGTGGGAAAACGCCCAGGTAGTAGGGGGATATTTCAAGGCCCGCCTGCAAGCGTTGATCGAGCACCATCCGTTAGTCGGTGCGGTGCACGGTTCCGGCTTCTATCTGGGGCTGGAGCTGGTGCGTGACCGCCAAACCCTGGAACCTGCGACGCAGGAGACGGCGCTGTTATGTGACCGTCTGCGCGAACTGGGGGTTTTCATGCAGCCGACCGGCGACTATCTGAACATCCTCAAGATCAAGCCGCCGATGGTGACTACCCGGCGCAGTGTGGATTTTTTCGTCGACATGCTGTCGAAGGTGCTCGACGAACAGTTGTAACAAGTCGATTGTTATCGACTGCATTTGATGAAATTTATTTTCCGCCCTGTTTTTTAGCTACTAAAGCCGATATTTATCCGTTATAAAGTCGGCTTTCACCCCCCATTCGGAGTCCTGATCGTCATGACCACCCTGCACAGCACGCCTCGCGCCGATGGCTTTCATATGCCCGCCGAATGGGCGCCACAGACCCAGACCTGGATGATCTGGCCCGAGCGTCCGGACAACTGGCGCCTGGGCGGCAAGCCGGCGCAGGCGGCCCATGTGGCCGTGGCCAAGGCCATCGCACGGTTCGAACCGGTGACCGTCGCGGTTTCCGCCGGCCAGTACGAAAACGCCCGCAGCCGCCTCGACGTGCCGAATATCCGCGTGGTGGAGATGTCCAGCGACGACGCCTGGGTACGGGATACCGGGCCGACGTTCGTGATCAACGACAGCGGCGAAGTGCGCGGTGTGAACTGGGATTTCAACGCCTGGGGCGGTTTTGATGGCGGTCTGTATGCGCCGTGGAACCGCGACTCGCAGGTGGGCGGCAAGATTCTCGAGATCGAGCGCGCCTCACGTTACCGCACCGAAGGCTTCGTGCTGGAAGGCGGTTCGATTCATGTCGACGGCGAAGGCACCCTGATCACCACCGAAGAGTGCCTCCTGAACCGCAATCGCAACCCGCACCTGGATCGCGCGGCCATTGAAGCGGTACTCAGCGCCAACCTGGCTGTGGATAAGATCATCTGGTTGCCGGATGGCCTGTTCAACGACGAAACCGACGGCCATGTGGATAACTTCTGCTGCTACGTACGCCCAGGTGAAGTGCTGCTGGCCTGGACCGATGACCCGCAGGATCCGAACTACGCACGCTGCCACGCCGCCATGGACGTGCTGCAAAGCAGCACGGACGCCCAGGGTCGCTCGTTCACGGTGCACAAGATGCCGATTCCGGGGCCGCTGTATGCCACCGAGGAAGAATGCGCTGGTGTCGATCCGGTGGACGGCAGCCAGGAACGTAATCCGAGCGTGAGGTTGGCCGGTTCCTACGTCAACTTCCTGATTGTCAACGGCGGCATCATCGCGCCGAGCTTCGATGACCCGCTGGACCACCAGGCCGAGCAGATCCTGCAGAACCTGTTCCCGCAACACGAAGTGGTAATGGTGCCGGGTCGCGAACTGTTACTGGGGGGCGGCAATATTCACTGCCTGACCCAGCAGCAACCCGCCCCGCTGAGAAATTGAGTGCAGTTGTAACAGCGCCTTGATGGCGAGTGAGTACCGCGCGATAGCGGTGTTCCAGGCAAGCCCGCAGCCCGTCAAGGTCGCGGGCTTTTTTGCGCCTGAATACCTGTGAATACGGGATATTGGCATAGCTCTTGTATCGCAGAGAAACGACAGAGTCCCAAGTCATGACCGCATAGTTCTGTCACATACCTTGAGTAAGTTAGCCGCTCACGCAGCAGGAGAGAGCGCTGAAATGAATGCCGAAATCAACCTGATGTACACGCGCACGTTCCACCCGGTGCGGGTCGATGGCGATGCCATCCACGCGCTGGGGCTCTGGTTGAAGGAAAACGGCTCGCGGCAAGTCAGGCAGCAGCCTGACTTGCGCAGCGTGATGAGCGAACGCTACCCGGCGGGTTTGTTCACGGAGGATGAGGTGCAGGTGTTGTGCGAGCTGATGAGTCACTGAGCAGCTTCCACATCGCTGGAGACGCTTTAGAAGCTGTAGGTGCCTGTCACCACCACACTACGCGGCTCACCCGGCTGAATCTGCGCGACGCTGGTAGCCGAGGCGTAATAATGTTTGTCGGCGATATTGTTCAGCGCTGCCCTGACATCCCATTCTTTCTGACGGAACCCGGCAAGCGCGTCCCAGCGACCGTAACCGGGTAATACCACGGTATTGAGGTTGTCGGCATAACGGTCACCGACCAGGGTCAGGCCGGTTTCGGCATACCAACCCATCTGCGGTTTCCAGGTGATGAACACGCTGGCATTGCGCTTGGCCACGTCGCTGATGCGCTTGCCTTCGAAACCATTGTTGTCCTCCTCGACCTTGGCATCCTGCAGGCCGACGCCGCCGCGCACGTACCAATTGCCGACGAGCTTGCCGGTGGCGGTCAGCTCGATGCCGCGCGAACGTTGCTTGCCCGTCAGCAGGGTGACGGTGCGGTCCAGCGGGTCGCTGGTGCGGCGGTTGTAGAGTTCGAGTTCGTACACAGCCAGGGTGGTGCTCAAGCGGTCGTCGAGCCAATCGCTTTTCACCCCGATTTCCTTCTGTTTGGTCAGCTCGGGGCTCAGGTCGTTGACGCTGCCGGCGGCGTTCGGCGTGATACCGATCAAACCGCCGCCTGCCGGGGAGAACGTTTTGCTCCAGGAGGCATAGAAGGAGTGATGCTCCAGCGGCGTCCACACCAGGCCGACGCGGGGGCTGGTGCTGTGGCTTTCGACGTCCTGTTGAGTGTTGAGCAGCTTGTTGGTGGTGTCGACGTCGAAGCGGTCATAACGCAGCCCGCCCAGCAGTTGCCACTGATCGTTCAGACGCAGTTGATCCTGTACGTACAGGGCGCGGCTTTCGACTTCAGTGTGGTTGTCGCTCGAAACGCTCATCCGCCCGGTGTGGCTGAGGTGACGGTTGGGTTGGTTCAGATCAAGGCTGGGTACAGCCTGGCCGCCCCGATTGGGCGCGGTGGCCGTGTAGAGTTTCGGGTCGCGGCGCTGGCTGCCCAGTTCAATCCCGGTGAGCAGGCGGTGCTCAAGCCCGAAGGTATCGAAACCCCCTTCCAGCTCGAGGTTGTTGAACACATTGCGGGTGGTCAGGTCCTGCTGCCAGTGCTGGCGGCTGACGGTGTTGGTTCTCGCGTCGTAGCCGGTCTGGTAAGTGTTGTCGAAATCGCTGTCGAGCTTGAATACGCCCAGAGTGTGGCGCAGCTGCCAGTTGTCGTTGAGCTCATAGGCCAGTTTGGAGCGCAGGGACTGGGAGGTGTCATCGATGTAGTCGCCGCTGGAGAAATAGGTGGTGCTGCGACTCACGTCCGCAGGGCGCCCATTGACCCCGGGAACGCCGCGGTCCGGCGTGCGGTTGTAGCGGCTGTATTCGTATTGCACCAGCCAGTTCAGCTCGGGCGTGAGTTGCCAGCTCATCGACGGCGCGAACAGCTGGCGGTTGCCACTGACGCCATCGCGGAAACTGTTGTTGTCCTGGTTGCCCATGTTCAGGCGCAGGCTGATGTTATCGCTGGGGTCGGTACTCAGATCGGCATACAGGCTGCGCAGGTCGTTGCTGCCGCCCTGGGCTTCGAGGCTGGATGTGCGCCCGGGGGTCGGCAGTTTGCTTACGCGGTTGACGATGCCGCCCTGGCCGCCGCGCCCGTAGAGCACGGCTGCCGGGCCCTTCAGCACTTCGATACGTTCGATGTTATGCAGGTCGCGCACGTATTGGCTGTCGTCGCGGATGCCGTCCAGGTAGAAGTCATTGCTCGCGTCAAAACCGCGGATACGCAGGCTGTCGAAGCGTGTATCGGCACCGCTGCTGACGTTGGGAATACCGCTCAACGCCTGGCCCAGATCGTTGGTGCCATAGGCGCGCAGGCTATCGGTTTTCACCGAATCGATTGCCTGGGGCACATAACGTATGGCAGTCGCTGTGCGCGTGGCGGTGTTGCTTTGCTTGATGCGTGGGTCATCTTCGTCGAGTTCCGCGCTGATCGAGGTGGCGGGTAACACCGTGGTGGCAGAGGCAAAACCGGCAGACAGCACAGCAGAAAGCCCGAGGAAAATGGGCGTCAGGCGAGGGGCGGGCATGGGCGAAAGTGTCCGAATTGTCAGGGAGGGTAAAGTGCGCGAATGGTAATGCTTTGCATTTGCTCGCGGGATCTATTCCCAAACGTACCGCTGGTTAATTTGTTACTTAGTGTGTTTTTTCGGGGCTGGTGACGGGTTTCCCGGGCGGTTACCCCAGCTCTACGGGTCTGTGCTTAGAATTATTTAGCCTAAATACAGGTGGTTCACGAAATTGACACATAGTTCAACCCGCGCATAGGATTGCGTCCAACGCCTGTGGCTGACAGCCATGACTCATCCAATAAGAAAAGGCCCGCGGCTGTTCAGTCGTCCGCGGGCCTTGTTTTTTCTGGAGAAAGTCGACACCGGAAAGTGATAGGGGCCTGGTGTCATAGCGCGTACTCAACCAGTAATAAGGAATATAAGAACATGTTGAAGCAACGGATGAGTCTGATCGCTCTGGGGATTTTGAGCGCATCGGCAGCCATGGCGAACGACCAGGAGCAATCCAAGGGCTTCGTTGAAGACAGTCACCTGAACATCGCAGCACGCAACGCCTACATCAGCCGTGACTACAAAAACGGCAAGCAGGACAAGGCCGAGTGGGGCCAGGGGTTCATCGGCAAATTCGAGTCCGGCTTCACCCAGGGCACTGTCGGGGTGGGTGTGGACGTGATCGGCCAATACGCTATCCGTCTGGACGGCGGTAAAGGTCGCAGCGGCGCCGGCGGTATCGACTTCTTCAAGCAAGGCGACAGCGGCGAAGCGGCCAACGACCTGGCCAAAGGCGGCGCAGCCGTCAAGGCGCGTATTTCCAACACCGTGATCAAATACGGTCAGCAGATGCCGGCCGTGCCGGTCCTGCAGTACGACAACTCGCGCCTGTTGTCGGAAACCTACGAGGGCACCTCGATCGTTTCCAAGGAAATCGCCGGCCTGCAACTGGACGCCGGTCACTTCACCAAGGAAGCCCGCAAGAGCGCTGAAGGCAGCGACAGCGGCCGCCTGAAGAGCATCAACTACATCGGTGGCAGCTACAAATTCACCGAAAGCCTGTCGGCTGCCTTGTACGCCTCCGATATGCAGGACGTGCTGAAGAAGCAATACGTCAACGTCAACTACGTGCTGGCGCTGCCAGAGAAACAGTCGCTGACCTTTGACTTCAACGGCTACAAGACCAAGCTGGACCGCAGCTTCGCCCTGGAAAACCAAGGTGATGCGGACGCGCGCGACAACAAGATCTGGAGCCTGGGCGCTACCTGGGCTGTTGGCCCGCACAGCTTCACCGTCGCCCACCAGCGCAGCACCGGCGACACCGGCTACCTGTACGGCGGCTACCGCAACGCTGGCGGCATCGGCGATGGCGGCAATACCATCCTGCTGGCCAACTCCTACTGGTCCGACTTCAACGGCAAGGACGAGCGCTCCTGGCAGGCCGGCTACGGCATCGACTTCACCACCTTCGGTGTACCGGGCCTGACCTACAACGTTGCCTACGTGCGCGGTACCAACATCGACGACGGCACCGGCCGTGGCGATGGCACCGAGCGTGAAATCTGGAACCAGTTCAAGTACGTGGTCCAGAGCGGCCCGGCCAAAGACCTGAGCCTGCGTGCCCGTGCCTCGTGGTTGCGCGTTTCCAACAACGCCAGCAACTACAACGTAGGCGGTAACGAGCTGCGCCTGTTCGCCGACTACCCGATCAATGTTTTCTGATTGATCGCGCGTCGCGCCTGATACCAGGCAATAAAAAACCCCGACTGGTTCGGGGTTTTTTTATGGTTGAAATAAGATTATTGGAGGGTGATGGTGACTTTGCCTTTTGCCCTGCCCTGATCGACGTACCGCAACGCCTCTGCGGTCGATTCGAACGGGAAAGAGCGATCGATGACCGGTTTGATAACGCCTGCCTCGATCAGCGCGGTGACGTGCTGCAATTGCCTGCCGTCGGCATGCATAAACAAAAATGCATAGCTCACTCCGCGCTTGCGGGCTTTTCTGCGAATGCCGCTGCTCAGCAGGCGCATGACCTGCCCCAGCACCCAGGACAAGCCTTGCGCCTGGGCAAATTGCGCAGTCGGCGGCCCAGAAAGGGAAATAAGCTGGCCGCCAGGCTTGAGCACCTTGAGCGATTTCTCCAGTACATCACTGCCGAGGCTGTTCAACACTACGTCGAAATCGCGCAACTCGCTGGCAAAGTCCTGCTGTTTGTAATCGATGACCACATCCGCCCCAAGTGCTTTCACCCATTCGACATTCGCCGTACTGGTGGTGGTCGCAACGAAGGCGCCGAGGTGCTTGGCGAGCTGGATGGCGAGCGTGCCGACACCGCCGGAACCGGCATGGATCAACACCTTCTGGCCTCTTTTCACCTGAGCGGTTTCAACCAGCACCTGCCAGGCCGTCAAGGCGGCCAAGGGCATGGCGGCCGCTTCGGCCATGCTCAGGTTCGCGGATTTGAATGCCAGCGCATTTTCATTCACGGCGATCAACTCGGCAAAGGTCCCGATCCGCGACTCGGGAGGACGCGCATAGACCTCGTCTCCCGGCTTGAATCGCGTGACCGCCGCACCTGTGCGAACCACCACCCCGGCCAGATCATTGCCCAATATCAACGGAAACCTGTAGGGCAGGATCAGTTTGAATTCCCCCGTGCTGATCTTCGAGTCCAGCGGGTTCACGCTCGCTGCATGCACCTGGATCAGCACGTCATGCACACCGACCGCAGGGTCGGGCACTTGGCCAATCCTTCCGTCCTGTTTGCCGTAGCGGTCGATGAAAAATGCCTTCATGGTAGATAGCGCTGCGCCACGGTGGACTGCTTGATCTGCGCCAAAAGCCCCTGGCGCGCGGTTTGCAGCGCATCCCAACGCTCGCCGTCCTGGAGCGCGGGAATGGTCACCGGTTCGCGACGGTCGAAGCCGAGCAGTGCGGCGTCCACCAGCGCATCCACTTCCATGATTTCGCTCAAGGTGTTGATGTCGATACCGGCGCGATCCCAGATCTCCGTGCGGGTCGCGGCGGGCAGTACGGCTTGCACGTAGACACCCCGAGGCGACAGTTCCAGGCTCAGGCCCTGGGACAGGAACAGCACAAACGCCTTGGTCGCCCCGTAAACCGACATGCCGAACTCAGGCGCCAGCCCCACCACCGAACCGATGTTGATGATTGCGCCTTCACCAGCATTGGCCAAGCGCGGTGCGATGGCGCTTGCGAGCCGCACCAGCGCGGTGGTGTTGAGGGCCACCAGTTGCGCAACACTGTCAGTGCTTTGCTCGATAAAGGTGCCCGATTGTGCGGCGCCGGCATTGTTGACGAGGATGCCGATATGCGCGTCATCACGCAGGCGCGCTTCGACGGTGTGCAGGTCGCTGAGTTGCGTCAGGTCGGCCTGGAGCACTTCGATGGCGACGTTGTGTTTGTCGCGCAAGGTGGCGGCGAGCGTTTCCAGACGTGCGTGATCGCGGGCGACCAACACCAGGTCATGCCCGCGTTGGGCGAAACGCTCGGCATAAACTGCGCCGATGCCGGTGGAAGCGCCAGTGATGAGAACGGTAGGGCGAGTGGTCATGATGTCAGCTCTTTATCAGGGACAGGGAGTGGGATGGATGCAGATAAAACAGGCTCGGTCAGTTCGCGGCAGCGCTTGATTCGGCCAGCGTCGGGTAGTCGATGTAGCCCGTCGCACCGCCGCCGTAGAGCGTGGCGGGGTCGAAGGCGGACAGTGACGCGCCGGCCTTGAACCGCTCCACCAGATCGGGATTGGCGATAAATGGGCGACCAAAGGCGATCAGGTCGGCCTTGTCATGCGCAAGGCGCGCCTCGGCCAGGTCCAGGTCATAGCCGTTGTTGGCGATGTAGGTATTCCTGAAGCGTTGGCGCAAGGCGTCGAAATCAAAGGGCGCCACGTCACGTGGCCCACCGGTCGCGCCTTCGACGAGGTGCAGATAAACGATGTCCAGCGCATTGAGTTGATCGGCGATGTAATCGAACTGCGCCTGCGGATCGCTGCTCGACACACCGTTAGCCGGCGACACCGGCGAAAGGCGAATCCCCGTACGATCGGCGCCAATCTCGGCGACCACCGCCGCCGTCACTTCCAGCAACAACCGTGCACGGTTGGCGATCGAACCGCCGTAGGCATCCGTACGCTGGTTGGCGCCGTCCTTGATGAACTGGTCCAGCAAATAGCCGTTCGCACCGTGGATCTCCACGCCATCGAAGCCTGCGGCGATGGCGTTTGCCGCTGCTTGGCGGAAATCATTGACGATGCCCGGCAGTTCGTCAGCCTCCAGTGCTCGCGGCTCGGAAACGTCCTCGAAGCGATTGTTGACGAACACCTTGGTCGCGGGCCGAAGCGCGGAGGGCGCAACCGGCGCCGCGCCTTGGGGCTGCAGATCCACGTGGGACACACGGCCCACATGCCACAGCTGCAGGAACATTTTCCCACCCTTGGCATGCACGGCATCGGTCACCTTGCGCCAGCCTTCTATCTGCGCCTGCGTGTAAATGCCTGGCGTGTCTTGATAACCCTGGCCTTGCTGCGAGATCTGCGAGGCTTCGGAAATCAGCAAGCCCGCGCTGGCCCGCTGGCTGTAATAGGCAGCCGCGAACTCACTCGGCACCAGACCCTTGCCGGCGCGATTGCGCGTCAGTGGCGCGAGAACCATACGGTTAGACAGCGTCAGGTTGCCCAGTGTGTAGAGAGTAAACAGATTCAGATCGCTCATGGGTGTTTGTTCCGTGCCCGTGGGTGAAAGTCATAGCGCTTGGGATTAGGATGATGATCGAAATCTAAACTGTCAACGGTTTTGATTATGAATGACATCTATGTATCATTGGTCAATGAATTTCAGCGGTAGCGAGGTTATCGAACATGCGCGTATCCAAGGCCCAGGCCCAGGCAAACCGGGAGCACATCGTCGAAACGGCTTCAGTCGTGTTTCGCGAGCGCGGCTTTGACGGCGTCGGCGTGGCCGACCTGATGGCCGCCGCCGGCTTCACCCATGGCGGCTTCTACAAACATTTCGGCTCCAAGGCCGACCTGATGGCCGAAGCTTCGGCCAACAGCCTCGCGCAATCGTTGGCCAGCGCCGAAAAATTGAGCGTGAAGGACTTCATCGATCTATATGTGTCCAGGGACCATCGCGACGGTCGCGCGACGGGGTGCACCATGGCGGCGTTATGCGGTGATGCGGCGCGTCAGTCGGGGGAGTTGAAATCGGCCTTTGCGCAGGGCATCGAGCACATGTTGCAGACGCTCGGCGAAAAATGCCCGACTGGTTCGGATGAGGCGCCGGAAGAGGCGAGGGGGAAAATGATTGATCTGCTCGCGCGTGCGGTGGGCGCGATTATGTTGTCGCGGGCTTGTCCGGATGATTCGGCGTTGGCGGATGAGATTTTGGAGGTGTGTCGGGCGCGGATGGGTGGGGCGTTGTCGATTGAGTCGTAGAGTGGGAGGCGCTGCGGAGGCGGACGGTAATGGTTACTACAGCGCCTATATCGGTTGATGTCTCTAGGCTAGTATTGGAGATATCAGCAACTGTATGACAAGGAAGGTCGTAATGGATCTACACAACGAGTTCGAAAAAAGTAAATTCTTTCATAGCGCTCGGATCGACCGCCGCTCTGCCGACGCATTGGTCGGCTTGGCCGCTGGTTTGACGGCTGATGGTGTAGTGACCACTGGCGAAGCTCTATTTCTAAAACAGTGGCTGGACACCAATCTGGTTCATCTTGATGATCCAGTGATAAATCTTCTGTACTCCCGCTTATCGAGCATGCTTGAAGACAACGTCTTGGACGCTGACGAGTCCCAAGAGCTGCTTAGTCTTTTGCGCAGTTTCTCTGGCCTGCCTTTACAAAGTCCTAAGGGTGTTGAGTCGGGTTTTGTCGCGCCTAACGATTTGCCTTTCAATGCACCTGCGCCTGATCTGATCTGGGACGGCAAGATGTTCGTTTTCACCGGGATCATGGCTTACGGACCTCGCAAGGATTGCCAAGCGCTGATAGAAGAGCGCGGGGCGCTGATTGCTGGAGGGGTGAGCAAGAAAGTGCATTATCTAGTCGTTGGCAGCGTCGGTAACGAGCAATGGCGCCACAGCAGTTATGGCACCAAAATCATGAAGGCGGTGGAGCTTCGCGAAGCGGGGGGCGCCGATAGCCATTGTTGGTGAGAGTCATTGGCAGCAAATGCTGTTTGGTTGAGGCGTCGTTGCTTTCACCGAGATTTGAACGCGCCTGGTTGGATGCTGCAACGGCGTTCATGCCAGTTGTTGCTCGATTTGTCTTGATATTGTTATCGCGAGCAAGCTCGATTCCTACAGAGTGAGTATCGCTGGCGGTGCCGCTGTATTGGATGAAGCCTTCGTAGCTTTTGACCGCTCCTGCAAAAACCAAACGCGCACAAAAAAGGCCCACCTTACGGTGAGCCTCTTTCGATGTTGCGTATGGTGCTGGCATCAGGAGTCGAACCCGGGACCTACTGATTACAAGTCATGCACCGTAGTCAATCAAGCCTTAACTTTGCGGCGTTTATTTGTACGTTGAGCATTGGTCGTATGCCCTTTGATTCCCGCATCAAGGCATTCATTGTACGCGGAAAATCATGCTACTTTTCTCTACCCAATCGACAGCTATCTGTGGATAACTCAGATTGATCTGCGCAGAAATAGTCAATTTTTAGGGGCTTGAGGACGTTATGAAAGGCACGATTGCAATCGACGCCCAGGGTGATGGGCAAGCGTTTTACGGGAAATTTAAACGGGAGCCGGTCCTCGTTACAAACGAATATCGTGTGTACGAGCTTGCCGACTTCTACCTCGATAGAGACGAGACAATTGAGGTCGTGGGCAGCAAGTCGGGGCGGTTGCTTGGCAAATATCGGCAGATCGCCATTGTCGGCGCTCAGGAGCCGAAGCATTACAGCATGGTCGAAGCGTGGGCATTTGACAGTTCCCTGCGACAACCGGCGAAGAACATCAGCTACCGGGCAATTTTCTTCGACTTTGACGCGTAGCCGGAGTGTAAATTATTCCGCCGATGGGTTAACTGTCGGCACGCTCAAGTCATAAACATCCATCATTGATTCGTCTTTGTGCCCCGACGCCTGTTGCTTATCCGCCCGAGTGCCCACAGTGTCAGTGATGCCCTTGCGTTTGAAGTCGTGCATCCCGAACCGCTGCTCCTCGGTGAGTACACCTTTCTCGATCGCCTGAACGATCAGCCGCTGGAAGGCTGTATCAAGCCCCGACTTCGACAGCTGTCTGCCGGTGGCAGCAATAATCAGGAAGCGCTGGTCTGCTCGGATTGGTACAGGCACACGTTTTCGCTCCCACGTCTCCGACCTGACGGCCTTGGCTGCATCCCATGCGGCGCGTAGCCGAGGCGTCCAGCGAACGATATTGTCCCGGCTACCCTTCCGGCGGTTGGTCAGCACGCCCTCGGCGAGCTCATTTTCGTCGGTTAGGGTGATTGTCTCGATACCGCGTAGACGGCAGAGGTAGCCGATCTCCATCACATACCAGAGGTAGGGCGAGCAGGCCCCAGGCTGGCCGCTCTTGAGCTGACCTTGCTGCTGCGCGAACCTGATCAGGTTGGCCATGACGGTGTCGTCGGGCAGCCGGCGCTGTTTGCGCTCTTTCGGCGACTCGATGCCCTTGGCCGGGTTGTCTTTCACGAAACCACGATTGCGGCCCCACTGCATCACGCGGCGCAGGTAACGCAAGGCGTGCGCGGCCTTTGATGGCTTGCCCTCCTGGGCGATCTTGTCGATGATCCGCTGGATAAGCGCCGGCGTGAACTTGAGCACCGCCAGCTCTCCCAGCGGCTTGCCGAGCTTTGTCGGGAATGCCAGAAGCACGTCGCGGGAATAGACGTAGTCGTCGTGGGTTTTCTCGCTGAGAGCCTTGTACTGATCGCTTTTGTGGAACTCGTCGCAGAGATAGTGCAGGCTGTCTCGGTCCACGCCGTTGCGCTCCTCGATCAGTCGGTGAAGCTCCGAAAGCGTCACATTGCCCGCGCACAGGTTCTGCCGCTGGCGCCGGCCGGCTTCGTTGAAATACAGGATGTACCAGCACCCCGCCCCGCGGTGGTCAAAATACACCGAGCGTGGCAGGGCAGCCTGGTCAATATGGCCAGGGATGTTCGGGTTGTGCTGGCGCTTCCTTCCTCGCTTCATACAATGTCCGCGTCATACTTTTCTTGATCGATTGGCTTGAGGTCGCCCGCCTGGTTTTGGGGGTTCGACGTAACGCCCAAAACCATCGCGTTGCTCTTGGGTCAAAAAACACGACTGGCATCGATCACAGCGCCTCGACGTAAAGTAACGATTTTGCGCTTATACACTCATGGCTGACGGTGCGGCAAATAAAATGTCAAAGGTCTGCAAATAGCGAAAAGCCCAGTCGCCTTTTCTTGGCGACTAGGCTTGGTTAGCTTTGATTAAGCTGTTTTGAAGCCTGGCTTGCCATTGGCGGCCCGCCATTCTTTAACCTTATTAGTTATTGCCTCGGGCGTGCTCTCTGCGTCCGTCGCTGCATAATAAATAAGGTCTGTGCTTTCAGGATGTTCGGTGATTCTTTCGAAATGCTCCAAAAGTATATCTAGCTGATCATCGGTCTTGGCGATATTCTCTTTAAATATCTCCTTCATAAACTCCAAAAACTCAGCTTCTGTATATTCTGAAATACTGCTTTTAAGTTCCATTATTTTACTTCCTTATGGATATCTATGTGACGCTTAGGTGTCAAAACACGCATGTTCTCGATATTGTAAATATCTCCGCCTTTCGCAACTTCGTCAATATGATGAAGTTCAAAAGATGATCGTTTACCTACAGCATCAGCTTTTCTGGACTTTGCAGCTTTACCAGTGATCATGCGGTCTCTGTTTGTCAAAATAAATTGTTTCGCAAGTTCTGGGTCACTAGCTACGGCTTTCCAGAAGGTTTCTCGAAACTCTCTGAAGTTCTTAAATTCCTTCCCTCTAAGTTGATCGGCAATCTGCGACGGGATGGGTGCACCCTCACCTTGTGATGCAGCGCCTAACCAAGTCCCCGACACAGGTTGGCCAACACCTGTCGCCACGCCTGGATCCTCTCGCCGGTCCCTGAACATCACATAGATTGGAGGCAGACCCGAGTCTGCCGGGAACACGGTGACGAAGTCATCAAAACCAGCGTCTGCAACCCCTGGGAAAGTGTCAATCCTTCCTTCAACCGGCGTTACACTAGCTCCAGTGTAGACCGGTGGAGCAGGTTGTTCGGCAGGTAGGGTGGTCGAGCTGTTACCAGGGTCGACAATCGGTGTCCAAGTCAAAGTCCTTGGTGGGGCGTCTCCTGTCGTCACACTGTACAGGTTCTGTTCGGCGTTATAAGTAGCAGCCACCACCCTGACTTTCGAAGGAATCGTCACACCATCAGTCTTTACCACAATGACTTCTGACTGCCCATCTGCAGCTGTTTTCGAGCTAAGCCGAACAGGCAAATCAACGGTACCACCGGCGGCGGCAATGGCTGGCAAATCTTGGCTTAGCTCAGGGGTAAGATCCGACACAGGGGTACTAAACGTATAACGTTCAGGCAACTCCCCATTAGCCAGTTTGGGCGAATAGATTAAAGCAGAAACCCCAACCAGAAGACCTGAGGCGGTGCCAGCTGCCAAACTGGTCAAGGCGGCAATTGCAGAGCGGATAGCTGTTTGCAAGGTCACTGCCGCCGCTTCAATGACAGCTATGGTTCCCGCCGAGGTTATAACAAACGGTGCAGCCGCTGACGCTGGGCCTGGAGCACGAAACGTATTGGCAACGCGAATAGCCTCTGCAGCTAAGCGGGCTTGCTCAGCTGCTTCGGCGGCGATCCTGGCTGCCTCCGCTGCCTCCGCTGCTGCCGCTTCATCCGCGATCCGCTTAGCTTCAGCCTCTGCCGCGACTCTCGCCGCTTCAGCAGCGGCAGCTTCATCAGCCACGCGTTTTGCTTCAACCTCAGCGGCGATTCTGGCGGCTTCAGCGGCTGCCGCTTCATCGGCAATGCGCTTGGCCTCGGCCTCAGCAGCGACCCTGGCTGCCTCAACTGCAGCCGCTTCATCGGCAACACGCTTGGCTTCGACCTCAGCGGCGATTCTGGCGGCTTCAGCGGCTGCCGCTTCATCGGCAATGCGCTTGGCTTCGGCCTCCGCCGCGAGACGTACGTCTTCTGCTGCCTGGGCCGTAGCAACATTCTGGGTCAGTAATGCCGACTTTTCTGTAAGAATTCGTATTTTTTCCTCAAGTATTTTTGCCGAATACGCTGCCGTAGCTGACGCTTCCCAGTTTTTATAAGTATCAAGGGGACTGTTTGGGTTTTTAGGTGATTGAAAGATATTTACAAAATAAACCGCACTTTTTTTCATTTCAACCGCGAGCACATTTCTACCAAAAAAAGCGGTAGCAGCTGCGTTAGCGGTAGCCAATTCTGCGGTGTTCTGCGCAATCAGGCCGTCTACAACGGATTTTTCCTTGTTGGCCTTCTCAAGTTCGGAGAGAGGGTTAGGTCCTACACCTGCCGCGATCTCTGCTTCAACATCAGCCGGCAATTGGGGCAAGTAGGCCGTATAGGATTGCTCCATACTTCGTTGAGCGCTAGCGACGGTTACAATCACAGACATTGTGTACCGATCGCTCGTAATTCGTTCCTGATTGAAAAATGCATCAACTTCAGGGCCAGAAGCGAACTTGCCGTCCCATGGTAGTGGTTTAGCAATGACCCCGCCCCCTGGCAGAGGCCCTGGTGGATTGGGCAATGGTGGATCAGGGGTCACGATAATGGGAGGCAGAGTAATATCTGGTGGTGACATGTGTTTCTCCTTGATGTTTAGTTCCCTTAAGAATGCCTTCCAGTGGCTATCGATAGCATGGGCAAGCAAACACTTAATGTGCAAACAGAATGTTCGCGAAACCACTGTACATAAGCACAGCTATCGCACCAAGCCAAAATATGCACAAATGCATAAATATTGGGCGGACGGTATTGATTTCGATTGGCCATCACTCGAAACCAAACGAGCCCCACGATCAAGCCTTTACTGAAGTGATGCTATACAACGCGGCTTGATCAGCTATGGACGATCAGCTGCAAATAAGCACCATCACCAAAACCCATTGCAAAGGATTGCAAATGACAAACCCAATCGTTCCATGGATGGGCGGCAAGCGCCGTCTTTCGAAGCGCCTGCTGGCGCTGTTCCCAGACCACGAGTGCTACGTCGAAGTGTTTGCCGGCGGCGCTGCGCTGTACTTCAAGCGAGAGCAGCCCGCAAGGGTCGAGGTCTTGAATGATCTCAACAGCGATCTGGTAAACCTGTACCGCGTCGTCCAGCACCACCTGGAGGGATTCGTTCGTCAGTTCAAGTGGGCACTCAGCTCCCGTCAGATCTTCGAGTGGCAAAAGATGACAGTGGCCGAGACGCTGACGGATATCCAGAAGGCGGCCAGGTTTTTCTACCTCCAACACCACGCGTTCGGTGCAAAGGCCACAGGACAGACATTCGGAACCGCTACTACCGGCCGGGCCATCAACTTGCTGCGGATTGAGGAAAACCTATCGCTGGCTTGGCAGAGGCTATCGGGAACCTACGTGGAGAACCTGCCGTGGTTGAAGTGCGCTGAAAAGTACGATCGGCCCCACCCCTGCCACTATATGGACCCTCCGTACTGGAAAACCGAAGGCTACGGCACCGACTTCGGCTTTGACCAGTACGAGCGAATGGCCGAATTCATGCGCGCTTGCCAGGGCAAGGTGATGGTAAGCATCAACGATCATCCCGATATCCGGCGGGTGTTTGAGGGGTTTCGCATGGAGGCGATGGATATTCGTTACAGCACGGCCAACCCTCGGAAGGGAGTAGCCGCAAAAACAGGTGAGCTGGCGATCATGAACTAGTAGCGGTCGCTATCAGCTGAGCAACAGCATCGGCAGTGGTCGCTGAACTTGATCAGTACCGAGGGCCTGGAGACGGTCTTGGCTTCAAGTCCAGCGACAAATGCTCGTTCTGTTTACGGATCAATCTGGCCAGATATTCCAGCCAATCCGCGATTGCATCGGCCGCAGCTGGGCGGTCCTCTGGCACCCACGACAACAGATGTGCTTCTAGCAACTCCTGAAAGTCCAGGTCGTCCCCTGCTTCGTGTATGAGGCCGACCAGAGGGGAGTGGTCTGGAAGACCCGACTCGATGGCCGCGTCCACAAGGTCCATTGTATCAAGCGAAATGAAAGGACGGACGCCGTCTTCTGCTTCGCTCTCGTCAGGAACTTCAAACGTCACTTTGATCTTTCCGGAGAGCATCGTCGTCCCTTTCCTGTCCCTGACCGCATGTCGGGAAATGGCTGTGGATAAATGGCCGAAAGCATAGCGGGTTGAATGCGGCCCGTTGCCTAATGTACGTGTGATTGTACGTATTGCAGAAACAACAAGGGCCTGCATCGCTGCAAGCCCTTGTTTTGTATGGTGCCGGCACCAGGAGTCGAACCCGGGACCTACTGATTACAAGTCAGTTGCTCTACCAACTGAGCTATACCGGCGTGTTAGGGCGACGATTATAGCGATTGAAAAGGTTCTGTAAACCCCTGAATTCTGACTATTTTTGCAAACACGGCGGTTTTTTGTGATCACCGTAGTTTTTCCACATTTTCACCGCTTGAAAGCCACACAGAAGAGGTACGTCGAAAGGTCGTAAAATTGACTAATCGCCGGTCACCCAAAATTTCTCGCCAGCAGGGGTTGGTCTTTGCGGCAGCCTGTTTGGTTAACGTGACAAAGCGGCTCGCCAGTGATGATTTCAATGCGCTATGCCTACTGTTGAAGGCGCCGAAAAAAACTGCATGAAAGCGCGGTTTATACGGTTTAGCCCAGATGCTTATGCACAATCGGTTGGTAACAGTGCTCACGCCACAGGCAATTTGTTGAGCCGTTCTCAACACGCTGCAACTGCCTGTTTTGCGTGCGTTTTATTGTGTGAACAAAAAATGACCAGTGCTGCTTTTAGTCTGTAGCGCTGATAGTTACAGCCTTCGTAAAGAATTCATCAACAGAGTTATCCACAGGGCGCTGTAGGAGTTTTTGCCCCTTAATCGCGCTCTGCCAGCACCATCAAGTTGCGTGGCGTGAGTGTCGGTTCACAGAAGCTGCCCAACTCGACGTTGTAGCCTTGCTCCATCAGGAACAGGGCCCGATCCAGCACCAGCCACAATTCCAGCGGGCGACGAAACAGGCCTCTGACCAACTCCAGGTTTCGTACTTCGGCCAGTCGACGCCAGCCATGGGCTTCCAGCACTGCCCAATTCTGTTCACCGGTGGATAAGCCCTTGAGGCCCGCCAGTTCCCGGCAATATTCAGCGAAAGATTTATCCAGCCATTTGGCGGGCAGGGATGGCGTGGGCAGGTAGTCGTCGCAACCACGTAGTTGCCGTTGCAGGCGGTCGAAGCCCAGGCGCCGGGCCATGGAGGTATCGCGTTGCCGGCGTACGCGGTTGCCGGCGGTGACGGTTTCGCTCAGCGGCAGGCCCAGGTCATCGATCGACAATTGCAGGGCGGAGGCGCGCGCGTTCGCCGACAGCGCTTGGTAGCGATCGGCGTTGATGCGGTTATAGCAGCAGGGCGCCAGCGCCAGTTGTTTGCAGCCGGCAGCGCTGGCCAGTTGGAGCATGCGCACGTGGAGGTCGCCGCAGGCATGCAGGGCAACTGGCGTGTGTTCGGGACTGATCGCCACCTCTGCCATCACGTCCTGCAGGCTATGGGTGACGGGCAAGCCGTGGTGATCGCTCAAGGCTTTACCTGAGGCAATCAGGGCCGGGTCATATTCCAGGCAGGTCAGTTGTTGGCCGGGTTGCAGCAGGCGGCGGCCCAGGTGGCCTTTGCCGGCGCACCAGTCCAGCCAGTGGTTGGGCTTTGCGGCAAAAGTCAGGGCGGCGCCGAAGGCTTCGATCTGTTGCCACTTGCGGCCCGGAACGTCGACGTTCAGACGATGGATTGCGGGGGCGAGTGCGTGGGTCGGCAACTTATCCACAGCACTGAGGCGCAGGGCCTGGGCCGCCAGTTGTGGAAAAGGCGCGGGAGCCAGCAGGTCGTGGGGACGATTGTGACTGGTCTCGGCGTCGTCCAGCGAGCGCTGGCGTAGCCATTGCGATAACGCGGGATGCTCGGTTTCCCAGGGTAATTGCAGATGGGTAAAGGGCCGTGGTCGCCACAGCCCCTGGTGCTCGATCAGAAACGCATCCAGTGCCTGGAAGCGTGCCTCAACGTCCCTGGCACGCATCGACGCGCAGCCATTTCTCCAGCAGTTTGAAACCGCGCACCAGCACGTAGGCCATCAACAGGTAGAACAGTCCGGCCGCGAAGAAGATCTCCACGGGCAGGTAGGTGCGGGCGATGATGGTCCGGGCCATGCCGGTCAGTTCCAGCAAGGTCACGGTACTGGCCAGAGCGCTGGCCTTGAGCATCAGGATCACTTCGTTGCTATAGGCCGGCAGGCCGATTCGCGAGGCGCGGGGCAGGATGATGTAAAACAGCGTCTTGGGCCTGGACATGCCCAAGGCGCGAGCGGCTTCGATCTCGCCCGGGGGAATGGCCTGGATCGCACCGCGCAGGATTTCAGCGATATAGGCGGCGGTGTGCAGGGTCATGGTGGCGGTGGCGCACCAGAACGGATCGCGCAGGTAGGGCCACATGAAGCTGTGGCGCACGGCGTCGAACTGCGCCAGGCCGTAATAGACCAGGAACAACTGCACCAGCAGCGGCGTGCCACGGAAGAAGAAAATGTAGGCATAGGGCAGGGCGCTCACGTACCAGCGGCGCGACGAGCGCGCGATGCCGAGCGGGATCGCCAGCAGCAGGCCGGCAATCACGGCAATCGCCACCAGCTCCAGGGTCAGGGTTGCGCCCTGGGCCAGTTTAGGCAGCCACTTGATGATCACGGCCCAGTTCAGGCCCAGGTCGAAATGCGACAGCCAGCTGTAGTCACCGCTCATTGGGCGCTCCTTGCAAAGCCGCGGGCGGCGCGTTTTTCCAGGAAGTGCATGCTGGTCATGGCCAGTACGGTCAAGCCCAGGTACATGAATGCGGCGACCATGAAGAAGGTGAACGGCTGCTTGGTCACGGTCACGCCGATCTGCGCGTGGCGCATGATTTCTTCCAGGCCGATCACTGATACCAGCGCAGTGTCCTTCATCAGGATCATGAACAGGTTGCCCAGGCCCGGCAGGGCGATGCGCCACATCTGCGGCATGATCAGCCGCGTGAAAATCCGGATTTTCGACAGCCCCAATGCCACACCGGCTTCGCGGTGACCCTTGGGAATGGCGAGGATCGCGCCGCGAAACACTTCCGTGGCGTAGGCGCCAAAGCACAGGCCCAGGGCGATCACCCCGGCGGCAAAGGCGCTCAGGGACAGGTCAGGGTTACCGAAGAACTCCCCGAGGGCACGCATCAGGTTGACGGTGCCGAAATAAATCAGCAGCACCCACAGCAATTCGGGAATACCGCGAACGATGGTCGAATAAGCACCGCCCAGCCATTGCAGCGGCTTGTACGGCGAAGTCTTGGCCAAGGCGCCGGCCAGGCCCAGCACCAGTCCCAGGCACAAGGCCGTGAGCGCCAGTTTGACGGTCATCAGCGCGCCGGCGGCAAGCGCCGGGCCGAATCCGTAGAGATCGAAATTCATGGTGTTTTCATATCGCGGCAGGCATTGCTGAAAGCCGACGCGCTCAGGTGAGCGCGCCGGGCAGGCCGTTCAGATCATTCGATGCTGAACGGGAAGTACTTGTCGTTGATCTTCTTGTAGGTGCCGTCTGCCTTGATCTCTGCCAGGGCTTTGTTCAGGCGCTCGCGCAGCGGGTCGCCCTTGCGTACGGCGATGCCGATCTTGTCGCTCTCTACCACCGGGTCGCCCTTGAATTCATAGGCCGAACCGTCTTTGCTCTTGAGCCATTCGTACTGCACGTACTTGTCGGCCAGGATGCCGTCGAGGCGGCCGGACGTCAGGTCGAGGTAGGCGTTTTCCTGGGTGTCATACAGCTTGGCCTCGGTGTCGGGCAGCTTGTCTTCCAGGTAGGTACCGGCCAGCGTTGCACGTTGTGCACCGATCACCTTGCCCTTGAGGTAGGCGGCGTCGGTCTTGAAATCCGCCGTGGCTTTGGGCGCAATGAACTGCAGCTTGTTGGAGTAGTACGGGTCGGTAAAGTCGACGGCCTGCTTGCGCTCATCGGTGATGGACAGCGAGGACACCAGGAAGTCGAACTTCTTGGCGTTCAGAGCCGGGATGATGCCGTCCCAGTCGGACACATACACTTCGCACTTCTCGACTTTCATCTTGGCGCACAGGGCGTCGCCGATGTCCTTGTCGAAACCGACGACATTGCCGCTGGCGTCTTTATTGTTGAAGGGCGGGTAGGCCGCTTCGATCCCCATCTTCAAGGTTTCTGCCATGGCCGTGGCGCTGAACGCCATCGAGACGGCCGCGGCCAGAAGGAATTTTTTATAGGTCTGCATGCATGTTGCTCCGTTAGCGGTTGCTGGACATGAATTGTTTGCAGCGCGCCGAAAGCGGGTTGTCGAACACCTGCTGTGGCGATCCTTGCTCTTCGACCAGGCCCTGGTGCAGAAACACCACTTCGCTGGACACTTGGCGGGCGAAGCCCATTTCGTGGGTGACCAGCAGCATGGTGCGGCCTTCTTCGGCCAGCGCGCGGATCACATTAAGTACTTCCTGGACCATTTCCGGGTCAAGCGCCGACGTCGGTTCATCGAACAGAATGACTTTAGGCTGCATGGCCAACGTACGCGCAATGGCGGCGCGTTGTTGCTGACCACCGGACAGTTGCGCCGGGTAGGCGTGGCGCTTGTCAGCGATGCCCACCTTGGCCAGCAGGGCCTCCGCCACTTCTATTGCCTCGGCCTTGCTCTGGCCGAGTACACGGCGGGGGGCCTCGATGATGTTGTCGAGGATGCTCATGTGCGGCCACAGGTTAAAGTTTTGAAACACAAAACCGATTTCGCTGCGCAGGCGGTTGATCTGCTTGCCGTCGGCGGCAAACAATTCGCCGTTTTTTGCGGCCTTGAGCTTGAGTTCTTCACCGGCCACCAGGATCTGCCCCTGATGCGGGTTTTCCAGCAGGTTGATGCAGCGCAGGAAGGTAGACTTGCCGGAACCTGAGGAGCCCAGGATCGAGATCACATCGCCGTCGCGAGCGGTCAGCGAGATACCCTTGAGTACCTCCAGCTCACCATAGCGTTTATGCAAGTTGCGGATTTCAAGCGCGGGCGTGGCCTCGGCCATGTGCGGTCCTCATTGTGTTCGTTGCGATCTTCGCTGTTGGGCCGCCTTCCTGGCGAGGCGCCAAGCTAGCATAGCGTTTGGATGACAGCCAACAGCGCTGCGGACGGTTAATGGGTGGTCTGCGGCAGGGTGTCGCATCGGCACAGCGGCGTGTCGCGCCATCAACAACCGAACAGACGTTTGAACCCGGGGCATCCACAGGCTTCGCGTAAAAAGGGCGCGATGGTGCCAGCTTTGGGCAGGGGTTGGAAGGGTTAACCGGGCAAACGGCGCGTATCAGCGCTTTTATGGAGCGTCACGCACTTTTTGTGTGTGTTTTTGGTGCGCCTTTTCGTCTGCAAGGTGAGTCGCACGGTAACGCTATAGCGAAATGCCATTGTTCTCAAAGACTTGCGGTCACTGCTGAATTTTCCTACAGCCCTCGCCACCTGTGCCTCTGTTACATTTTGGCGCAAATCTTGCGTAAAAAATAAAGAACGCCCTGTTGGTTTCTTTTCACGAGAAAGATCGCAGGCCAGGCGAACCGTTTTCGCAATTCCTCGCAAAGGTGTGTCAATGAGTAGTACGCAAAGCTCCAATGACCTCGAACAGGGGCTCAAACCGCGGCATGTCACCATGCTGTCGATTGCCGGCGTCATCGGCGCCGGTTTGTTTGTCGGCTCCGGCCACGCGATTGCCGCCGCCGGCCCGGCCGTGCTGTTGGCCTATGCGGCTGCCGGTACGCTGGTGGTACTGGTGATGCGCATGCTCGCCGAAATGGCGGTTGCGTCGCCGGACACAGGCTCGTTCTCCACGTACGCCGACCGCGCAATCGGCCACTGGGCCGGTTTCACTATCGGCTGGTTGTACTGGTGGTTCTGGGTGCTGGTGATTCCGCTGGAAGCCAACGCGGCGGCGACCATCCTGCATGCCTGGTTCCCCGACGTGGCGATCTGGGCCTTTACCCTGATCATTACCCTGCTGCTGACCGCAACCAACCTGTTCAGCGTGAAGAACTACGGTGAGTTCGAGTTCTGGTTTGCGCTGATCAAGGTCGTGGCGATCGTGGGCTTCGTCATCCTTGGCCTGGCGGCGATTTTCGGCTTTCTGCCCACCAGCCAGGTCAGCGGCGTATCGCACCTGTTCGACACCCAGGGCTTTATGCCTAACGGCATGGGCGCGGTGCTGGCGGCGATCCTGACCACCATGTTCTCGTTCATGGGCACTGAGATCGTCACCATTGCCGCCGCGGAGTCGAAGAACCCCGGCCAGCAAATCACCAAGGCCACCAACTCGGTGATCTGGCGGATTGGTTTGTTCTATCTCTTGTCGATCTTCATCGTTGTGTCCCTGGTGCCTTGGAATGATCCGACACTGGCTGCCGTAGGTTCCTACCAGACCGTGCTCGAGCGCATGGGCATTCCGAATGCCAAGCTGATCGTCGACCTAGTGGTATTGGTGGCCGTGACCAGTTGCCTCAACTCGGCGCTGTACACCGCCTCGCGCATGCTGTTCTCCCTGGGCCGTCGTGGTGATGCGCCGGCTGTGGCCAAGCGCACCAATAAAAGCGGTACGCCTTACTGGGCGGTGTTGCTGTCCACCGGCGCTGCGTTCCTGGCGGTATTTGCCAACTATGTGGCACCGGCGGCGGTGTTTGAATTTCTGCTGGCCAGTTCCGGCGCGATTGCCTTGCTGGTGTACCTGGTGATTGCCGTGTCGCAGCTGCGCATGCGTCAGAAGCGTACGGCGGCGGGTGAGAAGATCGTCTTCAAGATGTGGCTGTTCCCGGGCCTGACCTACGCGGTGATGGTGTTTATCGTCGGTACATTGACCATCATGCTGTTCCAGGAAGCCCATCGGGTCGAAATCATCGCGACGGGCATTCTGAGCTTGCTGGTGGTGTTGGCGGGGCTGTTTGTTGCCAGTCGTCGCAAGGCCCAGAGAGTGGGCGCCCCCGTACTGAACTGACAAAATGCAGATCAAAAAATGTGGGAGGGGGCTTGCCCCCGATGGCGGTGGATCAGCTGCAAACAAGCTGACTGACCCACCGCTATCGGGGGCAAGCCCCCTCCCACATTTGGTATGTGTCAGTCTGCTGAATTTGTCAGCGCTTGGGATGCGTCTACGTAGTCTGCCTGGAACTGCGGCGATTCGATCCACGCCAATGTACGGCGGCGGGTGAGCTGTTCCAGGAAGCCCATCGTGTCGAAATCATCGCGACGGGCGTTCTGAGCTTGCTGGTGGTGTTGGCGGGGCTGTTTGTAGCCAGTCGTCGCAAGGCCCAGAGAGCCGGCGCTCCCGTACTGAACTGACAAAATGCAGATCAAAATGTGGGAGGGGGCTTGCCCCCGATAGCGGTGGGTCAGTTGACAAATAGGTGACTGACCCACTGCCATCGGGGGCAAGCCCCCCTCCCACATTTGATCTGTGTCAGTCTGCTGAATTTGTCAGCGCTTGGGATGCGGCTACGTAGTCTGCCTGGAACTGCGGCGATTCGATCCACGCCAACGCAGCGGCCTCGTCATCGCTGTCAGTGGCCCATTGCCGATATTCAATCAGCGCCGCCAGGATAAAGTTGGTCGCTTCCTCTTCGCCTTCCTGCTCCAGCACCAGCGCCAGCAGCGGGTGCGCCAGGAATACCGCACACAGCGCCTGCTGGCTGGTTTCGCCCGCTGTGCGCATCTCCACGAACAACTCGGTCAAGTCCACTGACTCAAGGTCGATACGGCTGTCGTCGCCGGCAAATGCATCCGGCTTTGTGGCGACGGCACGCTGGGTACGGTTTTGCTTGGCCTTGGTTTTTGCACGCTGGGCGCGTTTTTGCTGCTTGTTTGGCGAGGCCATGGGCGTAACGTCCTTGGGTTTGGGGCAGGTATTGAAGCGCAGGTTGGGTGAAATCCCAAGCAGGTTTGCTCGCGCATCCAACTCGACCACCGGGCAATACATGAATAGGCTTGGCCTTTGCAACTTGCCAGAGCGTCCTCATGACCCGCGACACCCTTGAGCACAACCAGATTCCCCTCTACTTTGCAGCCATCCTGCTGGCCGCGCTCTGGGGTGTATTTGCGCCGTCGTTTGCTCAGGGCCTCAGCGTACTGATCACCCCCGCCATCGCGATGTTGATGTACGCGATGTTCCTGCAAATCCCTTTCCTCGACCTGCGCCGGGGCTGGGGCAGCAAGCGCTTTATGCTGGCGTTGCTGCTGGCCAATTTCCTCCTGGTGCCCTTGTTGGTATGGGCGCTGACCCGGGGCCTGCTGGGGCATCCCGCGCTGCTGGTGGGCGCGTTGCTGGTATTGCTGACGCCCTGTATCGATTACGTGGTGGTGTTTACCCACATTGGCAAAGGTGACTCGCGGTTGATGCTGGCCGCTACGCCGTTACTGTTACTCGTGCAATTGGCACTGCTGCCGGTGTACCTGGGGTTGATGCTGGGAGCGCAATCGGCGGTGGTGATCGCGGTCGCGCCGTTTATCGAAGCGTTCCTGTTGTTGATTGCGCTGCCAATGGTGCTGGCCGCGTTGACTGCATTGTTCGCGCGACGGTCACTGTTGATCAGTCGGTGGAACAGCGCCTGGGCCTGGTTGCCGGTGCCGGCGATGGCCCTCGTGCTGTTTGTAGTGATCGGGTCGCAGATTACATCAGTGATTCGGGATATCAGCGCATTGCTGCCAGTGCTCCCCATCTACGCAGGCTTCGCACTGCTGGCGCCGCTGATGGGGATGTTGGCCGCGCGGCTGTTCGCGTTGCCGGCGGCAACGGCGCGTGCGGTGACGTTCAGCGCATCCACCCGCAATTCACTGGTGGTGCTGCCCCTGGCGCTGGCGTTGCCTGAAGGCGTGCGCGGGTTGGCCGCGACGGCGGTCATCCTGCAAACATTGGTCGAACTGGTTGCGCAGTTGATCTACATCCGCCTGATCCCGGCCCTGGTATGGCCCGCCAGTCGGTAATGCGTGAATTTGCAGGTTTGTTCAGACGCTGTTCAGGGGGGCGGTCGGCACCATAAGCCCGCGCTTCCCACCTGACAGGTCACCTGATGGATCATCGCAACCGCTTTCGCCTGGAGTCACTGGGCATCTTTCTGATCGCCTTGTTGCTGTTCACCCTGGGTATCTGGGATCAGCAGCCTCAGGGCTTCGACGGGCGATGGGCGTTGTTCCTGCAGGAAATGTTTCGCCACGGCGCGAGTCTTTTTCCCACCACTTACGGCCAGCCGTACGCGGATTATCCCGGCACCGCGACGTTCTTCAGTTTTGTTTTCGCCCGGTTGTTTGACGCGCCGAACCATCTGGCGAATGTGCTGCCCACCGCGCTCGCTTCGGCCGGGGTGGTTGCGTTGATCTATCGCCTGCTGGCCCCGTCCAGCCGGCCTTGGGCTTTACTGACGGTGCTGCTGACATTGCTCACCACCCAACTGCTCGAAAAGTCGCGCTCGGTGTGCCTGGACCAGATGGTTGCGCTGCTGTGTGTCGGCAGTTTCTACCTGTTGCACAGTGGTGAACGGCTGGGCTCGCGGTTCAGGCAGCTCGCGGTTTTCCCTTTGTTTATCCTGGCCTTCGCGATTCGTGGGCCGCTGGGGTTGATCGAGGTGTGTGGCGTGACATGTATGTACTGGGCGCTGGGCCGGCCGGGGGAGCGGGTCCGGCAGGTGCTGGTTTACGGCGTTGTCGGGTTGGTGTTGCTGGCGGCGTGCTGGTGGGTGCTGATGAAGCTCGCCCGAATCAGCGGTGGTGATGCCTTTGCCGATGAGGTGTTCAAGATGCAGGTCGGCGGGCGGCTGGATGAGTCCGGCGAGCCGTTTTACTTCTACTTTCAGCTGAGTTTGTACCGGTACTTCCCGGTGGTGCCGTTGGCCCTGGCGACGTTGGTAGCGCTACGTCATCGCTGGGCGCAGCGCTGGGCCAGTGATGATGTGCAATTGCTGATGCGCCTCGGCGCGTGCGGCTTGATGATTTTGCTCGGCCTGTCAGTGCCGCATTTCAAGCGTGCCTATTACATCCTGCCCATGGTGCCGATGTTTGCCGCTGTCGCGGCCTATGGCCTGCTCCAGGCGCAAGGCTGGCTGGTTGGCGTGCGCCGCTGCTACGAGGGGCTGGTCGTGGCGCTGCCGGCGCTGGGCGTGGTGGTGCTGTTTGCCTGCCGGCATGCCTGGCACAAGCATGGCTACTGGCCTGATGTTTCGATGCCGTTATTGATCGGTGTGCTGGTACTGATGCAAGTGGCGGCGCTGCTGGCGTGGCGTCGGCCCGGGCGGTTGATTTGGCTCAGTGGGATCGCCCTGGCGGCGCAGTGGTCTTTGCTGGTTGCCGTGGTCGAACCGGCCAAGGATCTTCAGTTCGATACCCGGCAGTTTGTCGGGCAAGTAGAGGCGTTACGGGATGCGCAACCGGGCCCTCTGGTCTTTGTCGACCTGGGCCGGGACACCTGGGCGGTGCGCTACATGATGAATCTGGATCACGACGAGCAACCGTTTTTCGTCGGGCGTAATGAACTGGAAAAGCTCGCTGCATTGCCCCGGCCATCCTGGGTGATTGTGCCGCGCAAGGACGCGGCGTTGTTGAAGGACTCGCCCCTCGAGCCGCTGGCGCCGAGCTTTCAGGGGCGGTTGAATGACAATGCGTTGATGGTGTTTTTGCTCAATTGAGATGGCTCTTTGGAAAGCACTTACTTACAACGAAACCCCTCCGGCATCGTAACCGTGTAATTACGCTGCACCCGATCCTGGAAATTCAGATTGCGCAGCCCCTGTTCCACCAAAAAGGCTTCTACCTTCGCGGCCTGGCAGTCGTCGTTGTACGACGATGCCCGCAGCACGTACACCGCGCGCTTGCTCGTCTCATCCCGGGCGGTGGCCCTGAACGTGGTGAGGGTGGTGTAGCCGGTGCGCTCAGAGGTGCCTACGGGGCCGTAGGTGGTGTTTGGGGTGCTGGTGCAGGTCAGCTGGTCGGTTTTCTTTTTGTTCTTCTTGCACTGCGTGGTGGTGCTGTTTGCCACTTGGCCGTATTCGGTGGCGGTATAGCGGTAGGTGACCTGCTTGCTGTCGACGTCCAGGGTGACGGTCATTTTGATCGGTGCATGGTCTTTGGGCAGGGTGGTGTCGGTGAAGACATTGCGAAAGCCCTGGTCCTTCATGGCGCTGACCATGTCGCGCAGGTAGTAGCGAGCGTTGAGCGCGTTTTCATCGCTGCCGCCGGTGGACGTCACCAGTACCGTGGCCTGGCGGTCGAAGTGGTAGTCGGGATCAGGCGTTGCGTTGAGCGCTACGTCCATTTGCGTGGCGCACCCACTGAGCATTGCGGTCAGTAGCAAGAGCGTGCAGAGCAAGAAGCGGGTCATGGAAAAAACCTTACAACTGGGAATTGGGTAAAGGCTGGACGATTGAGTCCAGCGAAAAACAACCCTCAATCGTGCTGCTGCGACATCAGGGCCGCAGGCATGCCGGCAGAGACCGAATTTCTAGTATTGTCTGAGCAGGATAGTCAAAAAATGACACGAGCCGACCGGATTATGTCGTGTAGATCTGTTATCTATTTAAAGATAGCTCCCTGCAAACTACTCTCTGCAGGGAGCTAGGTGTTGATCAGATGCTACGACCTTAATGCCAATTGGCCGCAAGGACTGGCTGAAGGGCCTGCTGCTCTGATGTTGCAAGACTTGTTAAACCAGCGGCGGGAGGTGAGAACGCAGCCATAGCCTGCACTAAAAGCTCAACATTCCGATCAGATAGGCTTTTACCATCACCCGTGCTGATAGTGCTGGGGCGCTGTGGCGCACTAGCATACCAATTGAGTACCGTTACTTCTTCCTTAGAACCAAGCACAGAAATTTGCAAATCCTGTCCAGCATGCTCAAACCATAGCTTATCAGGCGTAATATCCTTGCCAAATACCAAGGTACTCATAGACCCACGGAATCCAAGATCGTAACTACCGTGCCCGACTTCCACCGTAGCCATAACACCACTGACAGTCGCTGTATTTGTACCATCTCCAAGTTTTACTTTTGCCATTGACTCCGTATTGACAATGGTATTTTCGCCATTGCCGACAGTCAGCTCTTGAATTGCACCTTGGATGATGTTCTTTCCATCTCCAACGGTAACCGCTCTCGTCCGACTTGCGACAGTTATTATATTGTCACCATTACCGACTGACAGTTTTTGATAAATACCCGTTATAATGTTTTTCCCGTTACCAACAGTAGCGCTAGAGGTATTATCAGTCGAGTCAATAGTGTTCTTACCATCGCCAGCGACTAATGTTCCCATCATACCATTGAGCCTAACTGTATTATCCCCATTACCCAATGTGACTTTCGCGCTAAATCCAGTGACGGCAAGATCGTTATCAGCTAGATCAGGCAAATTAACGATCGCAAACGGAGTGTTCACGGGTACGGTAGTAGTTTTGACTGGTGCAATCTGTGTTGGTTTATCTACAACAACGGGCGAAGGGGTTACAGCTCCACCTGTGACCGGGGGAGTTGGCACCACCAGGTCAGTAAGATCTGTTGGCTTAGGAGTAGTCATTTCACCCGGTTTAGTTCGATCAATACCTCGCTCTGCCAAAATTTCGTCAACCGATTTTATTTTTACTTCTGTTGGTCTGGTATCAATACCACCGCCAACGTCTCTACCGCCGACTATTGGCGTGGGGGTAGTCATATCAACCGGTTTGGTAGGATCAATACCTCGTTCTGCTAAAATTTCTTCGGCAGTTTTTACTTTTGTATCCGTTGGAAGACGATCTCGACCCGCCAAAAGCTCTTCGACAGTTGGTCTTTTAGGAGTATCGATTGGTGGAATAGGAGGTAGAACAACAGCCGGTATATCAATTATTGGACGTTCGATAGAGGGCTCCAGTGTGCCCGGCACGGTAATCGTCGGATGCAATGGATCAGGGGTAGTCACAACCGGAGGGACTACCGAAGGAGTAATAGGGACTAGATCCAGCGCATGGGTAGCGAATATGAAGTCTGACTGACTCAATTGAGTGACATCAAGTGCATCCAAGTAAAGCAGCTCGACCTTACCCCCGGCAGGATCAAGTGCCATAGTCGAAATATTTACACCGTGAATTTGCGACAGCCCGTTTATCGTACCGCGATTGTTTTTGCTGATTGTGAGTTGTTCAAAGCTAGTGATACCTGTCTGGCTTAAATCAATTTTGTCGGTGCCCTGCCTAAACCCTCTTAGCGCATTTTGATAGTCCGCAACCCCTGGCTGTCGAGATACAACGAAGGTATCTGAAGTGGCACTATCATGGCTGTACACCGTTCCGGCTAGAGACGCAACAAACTGACCGTCAGCCCCCGTTGTGATACTCACACCCTTGGAGCCACCGTTTAACACGACAGTCCCCAGCCCCTCTTGTGAGGGAACCGCAGAAACGTCGCTGTTGACGTATTCCACTGGCGCAACAAATGTATCCTGAAACTTGAACTGAGCGGCTGTAATTGCCGACGCCGTTTGATTCTTCAGCAAAATTGACTGAGCATCTCCCAGATCGACACTAACATCAGCGCCGAGCTGTGTGATGACCAGATTTGCGAAGGTCTTGCCGGTGAAACCAACCAGGTCAATGATCTCACCACGGGCGACATCGTAATTCACCACGGTATCGTTACCACCACCCCGACGATGAACCACAAAAAAGTCCTTACCCGTGCCACCCTCCAGAGTGTTGTTACCTCGGCCGCCATCAAGCAATGCATCTGCCGGACCTGCGACCAGAGTGTCATTACCATCGCCAGTCACAATGTTTTGGATAGGTGAGCGACTGTTGATCGTGAGGGCCGCCCCTCCGATGTTTGCAACGCCCGTTACCAAATTGATAGAAGTATCACCGGAAACTGCCGCGGCATTGAGCGTATTACGCCCACCAGCAGTTCCACTTGCGGCATCGTCCAATACACCACGGTTAGCCTGCGCAGCTACCGCTTTGATGTACTCATCTGTATAAAAGAACGTGTCGTCAGCACTCATCTTGCTACCGTACAGACGCAACGACCAACTGTTCAGCGTTACAGGAAGCCCAGTGGCGGAGTCGGTCACCTCAAGCTTCCATTCACCTGCCGTGAGCTCGCCCCAGTGATGAGTACTCATGAAGGTATACTTGAAAGCACCTGACTGTGTGCTGCCCACGTCAGCATCGCTTGCCCCTGCCGTACCAACTGGCACCTTTCCCTGTCGGTTAAGCAATACGCTTTGTGTACCATCTGGAGAAATAAGCTTGAGGGTCACATCTCCCAAACGGCCGACCTGAGCATCAAAGTCGATTTCGGCATGCTCCACGTACGAGACAGCATTCATTGCCAAACTTGATGAGAAGGTTTCACCCGCAGCCAACGTTTTACCAACAACACCACTGGAAGCACTGAACACTGACTCGTTGGCGCCAGTGCTCTGAGTCATCCAGGCTTCAGACAGCCGCACAGCGGCACGGGCATCGACTTCACCGAAACCGTAGTCATTACTGGTGTGCATACCGCCCCCGTTCCAGTTGCGGGCGCCGTTGTCGCTCCATACTGTAGACGGATCGTTAATCTTGCGTGCCGATAGCGCCAGGATTTGCTGGACATCTCGGTAACCCAAATTAGGGTTGGCTTGAAGCATCAGCGCAACAACACCTGAAACAATAGGCGCCGCAAAACTGGTGCCTTGCATGGCGCTGTAGCTATTGCCGAAAGTCGAGCCTCGATCAGTTTCCAGCATATGACTGGTGGACACGACATTGCTGCCTGGCGCCGAGACCAATAGGCTTGCGCCTGGATTAGAGAACGGTGCTGAGCCTATTTGTAAAGTCGACAGATCACCCTGCGCATTGATGGCTCCGACCTCAATCGAGTATCGATTGTTATTGGTCAGCGATCCTTGGGCATTGCCGCCAGTAGCACGACTGTTGCCTCCGGCAGCAACAATAATTGTCCCTAACCCGCCTCGGCCATTATTTGCAGCATATTGGGCATTCGAGGTTAACGAACTGGCGGTGTTGATTTGACCTTGCTGCATATTACTGATGGCAAAGTCATTCTGAAACCCCCAGCTATTGTTGGCAATATCATAGCTGACCATATGGCCAAGACCAGTCAGATCATCACCTTTGTTAGCTAGGTAATAGCCTCCCAGCGTTGCATCATATGCAACCCCGACACCACCGATACCATTCTTCGCACCGACCATGACACCGGCAACCATTGTCGCGTGATTAGACACCACGTCTGGCAATGTTCCACTGGTCTGCTGAGTCCGCAGCCAAGCTTTATCAACATTGGGCGCTAGATCTGGATGCTTGATGTCGAAAATTTCAGGGTGGGTGGCAAACTCTCCACCTGGTTCAAATTGACCTATCCGTACACCTTTACCGGTGTAATCCTTCCATACAGGAAGAACGTTGATGTCGCTGAGATACCACTCTTGTGCCGTAAGCGGGTCCAGCGGCACTTCTGGTGTCAGCAGTGTAACGTTGGCTCGCATCGGAGCCGTTTGCCCCGTCCCCAGGTTGACTACCGTAGCAGAAGGGTTACCCGCTTCATTAACCACACCATACTTAAAGCTGAGCAATCCAGTGAAGCGTGGGTCTGGGGTAAACAGTACATCCCCCTGTTGGGTGAGGCTGACAGTGCCGCCAACGGCCTCGTCCACACTTGCGATACGCAGAGTGCCTGTACTATTGAGGTGCTGATCATTGGCGAGCAGGCTGGCTGCTGAGATCAAATGGGCTTGTGTCCGGTCAAACGCCTTGCCAGCCTGATCGACAGTTAAAACATCTCCCACCGGCATTGCGTTGGGCAAATCCAGGTCCACAGCTGAAATATCAGAAAAACTCAGCTTTTGGATGTTTTTCAGTGTGACGGTACCATCTCGCCCAGCAACCGTATCGGCCACTTCGTAGCCCGTGGCAGTGCGTGTGATCTTATAGTCCCCATGGTTGCCATGCAGGGTAACGATGTTGATTCCGCCGTCACCGTCAATAATGGCATTGCCACCTCCGACCTCAACGACATCATTACCCACACTTCCGTAGATAATGTCTGCACCACCACCCGCGTGAATGATGCTGCCGCCTTCTGAGGCGTAGATTGTGTCGCCTTTCGGACCCGCATAAATAACAGCCTTACCACTGCCTCCCAATATGGTGTTGCGGCCTGTTCCTCCGACCAAGACGTCATTGCCCGCACCACCGATCAGCGTCGAATCTCCGGAACCTCCTTTGATGAATGCGCTAGAGGTACCACCACTGGCAATAACATCGTTACCACGGCCGCCCTGAGCAATTGTCAGTCCAGCTCGCGCCATGTTTAAAGCGACACCCTCATCGCCGACGATAATGGCCGTATCGCGTCCGCCGTTACCGTGGATATTTTCCATGCGGTCTGATGCACTGATCACAAAGACATCGTTACCAGCAGAGCCTGTGTAGGTATTGCTTCCCCCTCCACCCACGAGCCAACTACCTGTTGGCGCGGCAATGAGGGTATCATTACCGATACCACCATATAGATTGCTAACGCCTAACTGAGCAGCATCCAGTGTTTCACCGGTAGTGCTCTTACTTGCATAAGCAGTCGTTGTCACTCCTTCAGAGGTGGAAGTCACCTTAGTTCCGGCGCCCTGATCAAGGAGTGTGCTGCTTACCGGATCCCCCAAAAAATCAACCGCGAGAGCTTCTTGGGTTTTACCGTTAATTGTAAAAGTGCCTTGGGCAAGCACTCTATTCCCATCACGGACTTCACTACTGGCCGTCGTGGCTCGTACATTGATTTGGGTGATACCCAGTTCGGCCAGGGACTTGAGCTCTCCGGCATCGGATTGAGCATCATGAGAGGCATCAACCCATACACGTAGCTTGCTCCAGATCGGGTCGTTCTGGTCAATCACACCATCAGCATTGGCATCTTCACTGGCGAGCGCAGCGAAGCCGTCTTTGAATCGTACCTCCCCTGCGGCACCGCCAACCCCAGCCTTGCCAGCATAGTATTCTGAGAACATCTGACTGACGTCTTTGATCTGGCCACTGCCGTCGTCAATGACCAACATACCGGTATTGCGGTCAGCCCAACCCGTGCGCTTGAGCGTGCCACTATGATCGGTGTCAAACAATACGCCATCCCGGATATCGGTCATGCGAACGCCATTGCCGCCCAAGTCCAGCAGCAAGGGGTCGACATAGGTATTGACCGTTGTCATCGCCGAAAGGCCATTCAGGGTTACGGCATTGCGTAAACTGAAATCCGGCCTAGTGCTGTCTGGGGTCTGGTAGAATTGTGAAAGATAAGTATTGGGGCGAGCGTTAGGGTCGAGTTGAATTTCCCCTGGGCGTATTCCGCCTGTTGTCAAACTACCAATTTGCGTTGAAGTAAAATCTGTTTTATTTAGGGTGTCATCTTTAAATACAATGCTGTGGGTAGGCGAGTTTACAACATAACCATTGCTTACATCTTGCCGAGCTTTGTTTTCGCCTTGAATATTCTGCTGAGGTTGTGGATCTGGCGTGATATTAATATCGATAAGACTAGAGGTCGATGCAGAAGGAGGTATATTTGACTCTTCAGCAAAGCCTCCTATAATCATATTATACATTTGACTGAATAAGCTTTTCGTAACCGTATAAGCTCCTGAGGGAGAGTCAACCCTATCAATCCAGCCCTTGGCGAGTTTTTTATTATCATCAGTACTTATAGTCGTGGCCAGCGACATCATTTTATCCGTATTGGCCGCTAAAATGAGTTCCTTAGAAACGTCGCCTGCCGATTCTAAAACAGTTTGCCAATAGGCTTCTCTCGTACTTTCGGTAATAACCGAAAATACTGAATTTAGCGTCCAGGCATCCACACTGAGACCGTTTGTATTAAAGACGTTTCTGTGAAAATTCCATGCCTCGTCATAGTTTATATCGGAATTCAAAACTCCAGAGGCATTATTCAATTTTGCCCTTAATGCTTCTATGTATCCGTTAGCCATATCCTTGCGTATACGATTCACATCAACATCAGAAAGCGGATGCCCCGACGCGTCCGCAGTTACTTTCATGAAGTTAATTGCAGCTTCGCCTGACAAAGAATTACCCTTCGCCACTCCATTCGCAAGAGTAGCGTACTTATAACCTTTCCCTGATAAAAAATCATAAGCAGCCGATGGGCCGGACGAGTCTAAAATCCGTTTGGCCTGTTCCAAGTCAACGGCGGTTAATTGTTGAGGCATATAGAAACTCCCTATTTGTTAACTTTAGATGAAATAAAAGCGCTAGTTTTTTCAACTATTTCTCGCCAATGGCTAAGCTCGCCAGATGGAAATCTCAGCTTTACAAGATAATCAAAGTCCCTCATAAGGAAATATCCTGCGCAACTATATATGTCAGTGCTTTGGCGAGTGCGGTAACATTCGAACACAACCGATACCGAACCGTTGTTGTCAGCCCAATAGTA
Organism: Pseudomonas orientalis; assembly: GCF_022807995.1. NCBI lineage: Bacteria > Pseudomonadati > Pseudomonadota > Gammaproteobacteria > Pseudomonadales > Pseudomonadaceae > Pseudomonas > Pseudomonas orientalis. Next base: position 375,869 of record NZ_CP094351.1, read on the forward strand.
TCGATTCATTACTTCTGGCACGATAGCGTCGTTGCTGTCTATGTAAAACAGCCCAAGCGATTCATCGTAATATTTATAATGATAACTATCTGAAGTCGTCTTTCCAGGTTTCAGGAGATTATCAAGAAAAAACTGCATATTATCAGTCTTTCGAATCACTGGAGATATCGTAATCTCTAGGCCTGAAAATTTAGAGTTATTTACAAGATTCTTATTGATCGACAATGGTTGAAAGTCAGGCCAAGAAACAGACATATATAATGAAAGCAGCTTGGCGTCACACCCTTTTATGTTGGAGGTGAACCCTTTCTCCCAAGAGCTTTTTCCCTCGTACTCAGGCCAGAAAACAACGTATTCTCTTGGGATTTCTATTGTGGTATTTGATAATGTCCCGCACACCACTCTAGGATCCACTGTTTGTCGCACCTTATCGGTATCTGGTGTGTTTTTCGTGTTAAAAATCCCATAATAACCAGCTATCAATAGAGGAGCAAAAAGCACTAACAAAAGAATTGCCGCCCCACCTCTCAATAGTTGCCATACAGCTACATAGAGTCTAGCCACGATTCTCCACCCCTTGCGCTTCTCGTTCATATAGCGTCCAACTCTATTTATATCGATCTGGAAGATGCCGAATCGTACAGGGATACCCAATAGCCAAAATTTAACAGCCCGCAAATCTAAAACCTAGCCTCATCGCTCTCGCAAACTCTCATCAATATGCTGCTGCAGCGGGCTTAGGAAGTAATCAATAACTCGGCGCTGATCTGTTTTAACTTCTGCCGTGACAGACATTCCCGGTGTTAGCGCAACACGTTGCCCTTTGATCATTAGGCTGTTGGATTTAAGACGGATACGGCTGCTGTAAATAGGCCCTCGCTTCTCATCCTCAATGGCATCATTTGAAATGCTGACAACCTCACCTTCAACCGTGCCGTATTTGGTAAACGTGAAGGTTTCCACTTTGACCGTGACCGATTGGCCGGTTCGAACAAATCCCACGTCCTTGTTTTCAAACATCGCCTCAACCTCTACGGGCTGATCTCTAGGCACAATGACCATGAGCTGTTGCGCTGGCGTCACAACCCCGCCGACGGTATGGATAGCTAGCTGTTGAACCGTGCCATCAACGGAGGCTCGAAGAAGGGTCAAGGTCTCTTGGTACTGGGCTTTAGACAGTTCTTGAACCAAGCTGGCTTCTTTCTGATTAGCTTCTTGCTGCAAATCAAGCATTGTCCGGCGGGTTTGGGCCACCACACCCTCGCGCCGGCGTTTGGCTTCACTTTGAGCAGCAGTTGCTTGCAACACGCTCGCTTGCTGGATGCTAAGTTGGCGTTTAAGGTCTAGACGAGCCTGCTCTTTTTCCAGGTATTCGTGCCGGGCAACGTACTGTTGAGCCAGTAACCGCTGATAGTCTTCGGCTAACTGGCTGGCGATCGGTAACGTTTTCAGCAAACTGGAAACTTGGGCTTTGGCGGCTTGTATATCCGCGTCCCGTTGGAGAATTTCGGCCTCGACAAGATCAAGACTGCTCCGATACTCCTGATATTGCCCCTGTAACCAGCGCTGCGCAGTCAGCACCTGGTCGGGAGTAGCTCCCTGAATCAACCCAATTAGAGGTTGAGGTTCTTTCTGATGATTGATCGCATCCAGCATTGCCCCACCACGAACACTGTCAATTCGGGCCGCTAAAAGGTCGCTCTGAATACGCCGAACCTCGGCATCTGCCGAGGTTGGGTCTAATTCGACCAGGACTTCCCCTGCTTTGACCACCTGACCATCAGTCACATGAATCGCCGTAACAACGGCTGTTTCGCTGGGTTGAATCAACTTGGTTTTACCGCTGGGAACAATTTTCCCCGGAGCTACGGCGACCACTTCGATTTTTCCGAGGAAAGCCCAGAGCAAAGCTAACGTTGCGAAGGCGATAATGCTCCACATGAAAATACGGGGTGCCGGGTGTACAGGTTTATCCTGCAACTCTAATGCGGCAGGTAAGAATTGAACCTCATGGGGAAGGCGCTTGGGGGCATCCATGGTTTTTCGGCGACGCCATGACTCACGCCAGGCATGACGGTAGCGTTGAAACAAATCGGAGCGGGCGCTCATACGATTATCGTCCTATGAAAAAAACAATACACATCCGTGTCGCATCTGAAAAATGAAGCGAAGTCGGAACACACATCACGCAACTAAACGGTTCAACCTTGCTGCATTCGATGTAATCGCGAGTAGTGCCCCGCTTGGTGGGCTAATAACTCTGAATGTGTGCCTTGCTCGACTATTTGTCCGCGATCAATGACCAGAATACGGTTGGCATCCCTTACTGCCGACAACCGGTGAGCAATAATAATCACCGTGCGACCTTTGCAAATGCTTTGCATGTTCTGCTGAATGATCCGTTCAGACTCATAGTCCAAGGCACTGGTCGCTTCATCAAAAATAAGAATCCGTGGGTTCCCAATCAAGGCACGAGCGATCGCTACACGTTGACGCTGACCGCCTGAAAGTGAAGCACCATGCTCGCCGACCATGGTGTCGTAACCCTCCGGCAATTCCAGAATGAACTCATGGGCTCCAGCCATTTGCGCCGCGTGCATAACTGCATCAAGGGGAGTACCGGGATCGGCCAGCGCAATGTTTTCGCGGATACTGCGGTTGAACAACATGTTGTCTTGGAGCACTACACCAATCTGGCGGCGCAGTGATGAAACGTCAGCCAGCGCCAAATCCATGCCATCCACCAAAACACGTCCTCGCTCCGGGATATACAGGCGCTGAAGCAGCCTAGTGAGTGTGCTTTTTCCGGAACCGGAGCGACCTACCACGCCGATGACTTCGCCTGCCGCCATTTGCACGCTGATACCACGCAGCACTTCAGAACCATCAGTTCGATAGCGAAAGTGTACCTGGTCAAATTCGATATGCCCTTTCAGTGGCGGCAAGGCGCTTCTGTTGGCTTGGGACAGCTCAGTACGAGTATTGAGGATGTCGCCTAAGCGTTGAACAGACACACCCGTTTGCTGAAAGCTGGTCCAGAGTTGAGCCAGACGCATGATGGGCTGTGAGACTCTTCCGGCCAGCATGTTAAAGGCAATCAACTGACCTACCGTAAGACTGCCGTCGATCACCAGTCGGGCGCCCATCCACAGTGTCGCGACCGTTACCAACTTACCGATAAGGCCGACACTTTCGTTAGCGATCGTCGAGAGGTTTTGTGTTTTGAAGCCAGCAGCGACGTAAGCGGCTATTTGGTTGTCCCACTTACGAATGGCTTGCGGCTCAACGGCCATGGACTTGACCGTATCAATGCCGTTCACCGTTTCGACAAGGAATGCCTGGTTCTCAGCGCCACGGGAAAAACTGTCTTGTAGCCGGGCTCGCAGCAGGGGCGTGATAAGCGCGGAGACCAATACATAGAGCGGTAATGACAGCAACACAATCAGGGTCAACCAAGCGCTGTAGTAAAACATCACAGCGATAAAGACGACGGAGAACATAACGTCCAGCACGAGAGTGATTGCATTGCCGGTCAAGAAGCTTCGTATGTTTTCCAGCTCTCGGACGCGGGCGACCGAATCGCCAACCCTACGAGCCTGGAAGTAAGCCAAGGGTAAATTGACCAGGTGCCGAAAAAGCCGCGAACCCAACTCCACATCAATACGACTGGCAGTGTGGGCGAAAACATAGGTGCGCAAGCCGCTCAGTGCCGACTCGAACAGCATGATCCCCAAAAGGCCTATGGCTACAACATCCAGAGTGGTCAGACCGTGGTGTACGAGCACTTTATCCATCACCACTTGAAAGAATAGTGGTGTCAGCAGTGCAAATATTTGCAGTACAAAGGAAACCAGCAGGACTTCACCCAGCAGCTTTCTGTACTTCACGATGGCAGGAATAAACCAGGTGAAGTCGAATCGAGAGGTTTCACCAGGACTTCCGGTTTCAGAACGAACCAAAATCAATTGGCCATTCCATCGCGCTTGCAGTACTTCGTTGCTAATAATTTCCGCTCGTTCAGCACGCGGATCTTGGATAAGAGCCTTGCCCTGATCCAGCCTGGCGATAATGAAAAAACGTCCTTCGCGATCAATCGCTATTGCAGGTAGAGGGGTGCTTCCAAGACGGGCAATCGAGGTCTTCACCGCTTTTGCTTTCAGGCCAAGTTTTCTAGCGCCGAGCAGCAACTCAGCCTGAGAAAAGACTTGTTTGTCTGCTGAAAACTCATGGGAAAGCTGTTCAGCAGACGCAGCGATATTATGAAACCGAGCCAGCATGATCAAACAGGCTAAGCCAGTATCCATGATTGGAGCAGTAGAGGGGGGTGCAGGCGTCTCGACGCCCGGAGCTTGTGTACTCATATTGCCATTGCGTCCTTGCTCCCCTTTGTTAAGGGGAAATTAATACGTCGGTATTGATACTTTATAACATGCTTGTAATGTGCATTACTTCATCCCCTTCAAGGTTTGAACGCACAAAAACGCACCGACTGTAGGAAAAATCGTGCGCATACTACGTTAAAAAGAGGTGCCACTCCATCAGCAAAGCGGCGCAATCAAAGCTTGAGTGGAACTCAGATTGGCCTACGAGCATCTGGGGGAAGAAAATCGCGATCTGGGTCGTAATTTTTGATTAGGTACATGGCCAGATCTATCAAATCAGCAGGACTCAATGAGCCTGCTGCTTCTTTTAGCTTGAGCGTGTCGATGATGTAATCGTAACGAGCATTGTTGTACTCCCGAACAGCGTTGTAGAGTTGTCGCTGAGCATTGAGTACATCGGCGGTGTTTCGAGACCCCAGCTCTCGACCCACCGTGTTTGCTTTGACCGACGCTTGGCTCGATAGGATCGTTTGCCGTCGAGCACTCACTTGCTCAACATCAGAATTAACAGCCCGATGAAAGTTTCGAGTGTTTTGTACGACTTCTCGACGCCGATCATCTCGCTCATCTTCACTCTGAGCGAGGCGCTCTGTGGCCTCACGCACTTGCGAGCGCGTCATACCTCCCGAATACAGTGGAATATTGAGTTCCAGTCCAATACTTCGCTGCTCAACATCTCCCTGATATCCAGAGCGGCCAAAATCGGTGGGGTTGCTATATCCAAAGTTGTCGTTGTCCCCCTTACGATAGGATGCAACTGCATCCAAGGTTGGAGCAAAACCAGCCTTGCGTTGATGATTAGTTTTCTCGGCGGCTGTCACCGCGAAATTGCTGGCGAGCAACGAGAGGTTTTGTTGTACCGCCTGGCTTACCCAAGCTTTTGCATCATTGGGTACTGGTGCTTCGACTGGTAGTTGATGCTGAATGCCCTCGATCGATGAATAGTCCTGTTTGGTGAGGCGAGCAAGGGTTTCATAAGCATCGTCAACTTTGCGCTCAGCCAGCTTGCGGTTGGCATTAGCATTATCGTAAGCCGCCTGAGCATCCAGCACATCCGTTATACTGGATGCACCATTTTCAAGGCGTCCCTGAGCTTGCTGCTGTTGGCGCTTTAATGCTGCTTCCTCTGCCTTAGAGGCCGCCAACAAGTCCAATGCACGCAGTGTTTCGAAATAGGCTTGTGCAGCACTGAGAATCAGCGATTGTTCCTTCGAGGATAGCTCCAGCGCAGCTTGTTCCGTACTGGCTTGTGCCGCTTCCAGCTGAAACCAACGATCAAGGCGAAACAACGGCTGGTTCAAATTCGCTTGAAAAACAGACTGGCTTCGCGTTCGTGTCAAGCTCGGCTCATCACGCTGTAAACGAACAGACTCAACGGATCCACCGGCACTGAGAGTCGGCAATAAACCGGCCCTGGCCTGCGGAACAGCTTCGCGAAGAGCCTGATACTCATGACGAGCAGCTGAAAGCTTGGCATCGTTGATAACTGCTTGCTGATAAACTCCCATAAGGTCTGCTCGCTTATCGAAATCGTCAGCACTAGCAACAGCAGAGGTCATCAAAAAGAATAGAAAAAAGCTATTGGGTATCTTGTTAATCAAAGACATAACATTCCGTGTTGTTAATAATTGACCCCGAATTCAGGAGTGATTTTCCGAGGTCAAATGCTCGCTTATTTTACAAGCCGGTTACGCACCGCGCATACCGCGTGACTTGTAAGTGACCAGAGTGCGAAATGATACAGGGTGCTCAGAGGCTCTGTGGTGTGCCGGGGATAACGAAAGCGCTGCGCTGGGGCGGACTGTATTGCCGGCACCTCAGCTTGCCTGAGGGAGGCTCTCAACCTGACAATTTAAATCAGGTTAAAACTATTCAGTTTTGATTTCGGTTCCATAAATCCCTTGGACACCTTTCAACCCCACTGCCAAAGCGCCCTGGTCCAGAAATGGTCCAGAGACCATAAAATCGCAGACAATAAAAAACCCCAAGGAACACATTGTTCCTTGGGGTTTCTCGGTATTTTGGTGCCCAGAGACGGAATCGAACCGCCGACACGGGGATTTTCAATCCCCTGCTCTACCGACTGAGCTATCTGGGCAACGGGGCGCATTAAACGGGTTTTTCAGGGGGTCGTCAAGCAAGTTTTCAAAAAATATTTAATTATTACCGTCGCTTACGTGCCGACCCCGGTTTTTGATCAATTATTGAGCAGGTGGTACGTAGCCGTCGGCCTTGGCGTAATCCTCGCCGGAAAAGAACTTGTCCATTTCGCCCTGCAGGTATTTGCGGTCTTCGGCGTTCATCATGTTCAAGCGCTTTTCGTTGATGAGCAGGGTCTGGTGTTTTTGCCAGTCGGCCCAGGCCTGGGCGGAGACGTTATCGTAGATGTCCTGGCCTTTGGCACCCGGAAAAGGGGCGCGTTCGAGGGCGGGCAGTTCTTCGTGGTACTTGCGGCACATGATGGTGCGGGTCATGACGGCTCTCCTGCGTTCAATACTTCAGCCGCGCGCTTCAGCAGTTTCTTTACCGGGGCGGCAAGGCCCAGGCGCGGTGGGGTGGCGAGGTTATACCAGAGCCAGTCGGCCTCGGCCACGTGATGGGCGCTTTCCTCGACCTGGACCAGCCAGGGTTCGATGGCCAGCTGGAAGTGGCTGAAGGTGTGGATCAGCCCCGGCAATTCCTGATGCTTGCCCAAGGCCAGTGCGTGCTGGTTGGCCAGATGATCCAGGTCTTCCAGGTCGTCCAGCTCGGGCAGGCTCCATAAGCCGCCCCACAGGCCGGTGGAGGGGCGACGGTAAAGCAGGATCGCGCCCTCGGCATTGGCCAGCATCGGCATCAGCGTGCGTTTCTGGGGGATGGTCTTGCGCGGCTTGGGGATCGGGTAGCGCGTCTCCAGGCCGAGCATGTGGGCTTCGCAGCCTTTTTCCAGCGGGCACAGCAGACAGCTGGGTTTGCTGCGGGTACACAGCGTGGCACCCATGTCCATCATCGCCTGGGTGTAGGCGTTGACGCGGTCGTGTGGCGTAAAGCGCTCTGCGGTCGCCCACAGCTGCTTGGCGACCTTGGGTTCGCCCGGGTAGCCCTCTTGCGCGGTAAAGCGTGCCAGCACGCGCTTGACGTTGCCGTCGAGGATCGGCGCGCGCAGGCCCATGCTCAGGCTGGCGATTGCGCCGGCGGTGGACAGGCCGATGCCGGGCAGCTCGGTAAGCTTTTCGACATCCCTGGGAAACTCGCCGCCGTATTCGGCGACCACGATCTTTGCAGTCTTTTGCAGGTTGCGCGCCCGGGTGTAGTAACCCAGGCCGGTCCACAGGTGCAGCACTTCGTCTTCCGGCGCGGCGGCCAGCGCCTGCACTGTCGGCAAGGACGCCATGAACCGGTCGAAGTAGTTGAGCACGGTGCTGACCTGGGTCTGTTGCAGCATGATCTCCGACACCCACACCCGATACGGCGTGATGCCCTGTTGCCAGGGCAGGTCGTGGCGGCCGTGGCGGTCGTACCAGTCCAGCACCGCCTGTGAAAACTGCTCGTTTCTCATCGGTTGAACAGGCCTTTCAATGCGTCTTTGAGCTTGGGATTGACCTTGTCGAGCTTTTCTTCGAGCTTCTCGTTGAGGCGATTGCCCGCCGCTTTGATGGCGACCTGGCCGAGGCCGTCCTTGTCCAGGCGGCAGGCCTTGGCACCCAGTTCCAGCGGACCACGGCAACGCAGCGGCACTTCGATACCCTGGAAGTTGGCTCCGACCTGGCAGGCCGGGTCCGGCACATCGCGCTGGTCGCCTTCGACAATGATGCCCACCCGGTAGTCCATGCCCAGCACGCGCAGGTCGACATCGCCATCGCCGTTGAGGGTCAGCCCCGGAATGCGCACTTTCAGGTCAGGGTTGCTGGCCACGCCGTTGCGCAACGTCAGGTTGCCGCGCAGTTCCTGGAAGGGCGTGTCCTTGCCTTGTGGCGTGGTGCTCAGGGTTTTTCGGTTGAGCAGGGCGATACCGGTACACAGTTGTTGCTCGATGTTGGCGTTGAGCAGCACACCGTTGTTGATGACGATGCCGGCGGTGCCATTAAGGCCGTCGATCAAGGCCTTCTGGCTGTTGCCACGCCCGGTCAGGTTGCTGTCCAGGGTGACCAGGCCTTTGACTGGTGGGGTTTTCCCCTGGGCCTGCAGGATTTTTTCTACCGGTACCTGCCTGATATGGGTTTGCAGCGCCAGGAGCGGGATGTCCTGGCGCACATCGAGGCTGCCATTGGCCTGGAACGTGCCGTTGTAGAGGCCACCGCTCAGCGCGTCGAGCTTGAGCTGGCCATCGATGCCCGAGGCTTTCAGTACCGCGTTCTGGATCGGCAGCTGGCTCAAGGTAAGTTGGCCGAACGCAAGGTCCGCGTTGATATCCAGGCTGCGCAGGCGGGTAAGCGGCAGCAGTTTGTCACTGCTCCAGGCGGCTTTGGTCGGCGCTTCCGGCAGCGGGCTGTTACCGCCGGCGGCCATCGCACCGGCCTCGCTGCTCTGCACTTCGGCCTGGCGTGCGGCCGCCGTGCCTTTGGCTGCGTCGGATTTGGCCGGCAGGTAATTGTCGACATTGAACGTGTCGCCCTTGAGCTGCACGCGCAGGGACTGCCTGGCGAAATCATCCACGGCAACACGACCGGTGAAGGTGCTGCCATCGAGTTTCAGGTTCAAATCCTCCAGCGCGACATTGGTCGGCGTGCCTTTGAGGCGGCTGACCAGTTCGACTTTGCTCAGGCTGCCCGGTGCCATGGGCGGCAGAGGGTGGCCGACGCTTTCGAGAAACTTGGCCAGGTCAAACTGGGCGACCGACAGCGCGCCGCTGAGCTGCGGGGTGTTGGTCAGGTCGGTGACCCTGAGTTCGCCCAGTGCGCGCAATTGGTTGGCCGAGAGTTTCAGGTTGGTCCATTCGGCGATGTTGGCGGCAAGGTCGACCAGCAATTGACCCTGGGTGGAGAAGGTCAGGGTCTTGCCTTGCAGGGGTTCGCCAGTGGCTTCGCCGCTCAGGCGCATGTCTTCGAACTGGTAGCGCTTGAGGGCGCGCTGGATGCGCAAGTTGCCGTTCAGCTCGGTCTTGAGGCGCATCACCGGCTGGTTGCTGCCCAGGAAAGCGGTGAGTTTCAGCGGAATGTTGGCGCCTTCGTGGATGGCGCCGGCACTGAGCTGGATGCTTTCGGCGCTCAATTGCTTGCCGGTCTGTTCATCGTTGTATTCAACGCGGGCGTTGTTGATGGTCAGGCTGTCGATGTCCAGGCGGATCGGCTGCGGCGGTTTTTCCGGCTTGGCTTGGGCCACCGGTTCGGCCGGCGCGGGGGCGGCGGCATCCGGGGTTTCGTCGGGCAGGTTCTTGCCGATGTCTTCCCAGTTGCCGTGGCCGTTCTTGTCGCGGGTCAGGCGCAGGTTCAGGCCTTCGACCCGCACATCGCTCATCTGTACTTCGCGGCGCAACAGCGGCAGCACGCGTACCGAGAGGCCGAGCATCTGCAGGTCGGCGAACGGTTGGGTCGGATTGGTCAAAGTCGCCACACCGGCTTCGTGCAGCTCCAGGCCCAGCCAGGGGAACAGGCTCCAGCCGATGTCGCCATTGAGCGTCAGCTCGATGTGGGCCTTGTCGCGGGCAATCTGGCGAATTTCTTCTTTGTAGTCGTTGGGATCGAAGAGATGGGTCAGGGCAAAGCCGAGAGCCACAATGATCAGCAACAGCCCGAGAAATACCAGACCCAGGATTTTGCCGAACGCTTTCATGGGCGAGTCCTTGTATGTCGATTTCAAAATTTAGCCGCAGAGTATAACGCCCGACGGCGTGCATCAGTTCGTGGATCGTTACATTGTATCTACGACCAGCGAAACGGGATTTTGGCGTCAAATAAAACAGATGGGCTGAAAAAAGTGATGTCAATTTGGTTTTTCTCCCATCTGCAAGTGCTAATCTCTGCGCGTTCGTCTGCCTTCTGCGACGTATCGTCGCGCCAAAATGGAGTTTCGCTCAAAAAAACGGCCACGCATTGCGTGCAAGGTCGAGGGGGAAGCGCGCCTGACGGACGCATACCAATAACTGGGGGAAACACCAATGAGCACTAGCACTGCGGCCGGTATCAACGCCGCACCGCCTGCGTTCCTGTCCAAGGAACGCATTATCGCCAAGCCCGGCTTCAACCGCTGGCTGGTTCCGCCGGCCGCCCTGGCCATCCACCTGTGCATCGGCATGGCCTACGGCTTCTCGGTGTTCTGGCTGCCGCTGTCCAAGGCGCTGGGCATCACCGCACCGGTCGCCTGTGCGCCGGATATGAGCTTTATCGCTCAGGTCTTCTCGTCCCAATGCGATTGGCCCATCTCCATGCTGGGCTGGATCTACACCCTGTTCTTCATCTTCCTGGGTTGCTCGGCTGCAATCTGGGGCGGCTGGCTGGAACATGCCGGGCCACGCAAGGCCGGTGTTGTCTCGGCGCTGTGCTGGTGCGGTGGCCTGCTGATCTCGGCGTTGGGTATCTATACCCACCAGATCTGGCTGATGTGGATCGGCTCCGGGGTCATTGGCGGTATCGGCCTGGGCCTGGGCTATATCTCGCCCGTGTCCACGCTGATCAAGTGGTTCCCGGACAAACGCGGCATGGCGACCGGCATGGCGATCATGGGCTTCGGTGGCGGCGCGATGGTCGGTGCACCGCTGGCGGCAGCACTGATGGGCCACTTCGCTTCGCCGACCAGCGTGGGCGTATGGCAGAGCTTCCTGGTGATGGCTGCGATCTACTTCGTGTTCATGATCGGTGGCGCATTGTCCTATCGTGTTCCGCCGACCGGCTGGAAGCCTGAGGGCTGGACCGCGCCGGCGAAAAAAGCCAGCAATGCGATGATCACTCACCGTCATGTGCATGTGAACGTGGCGTGGAAAACCCCGCAATTCCGTCTGGTATGGCTGGTGCTGTGCCTGAACGTGTCGGCCGGTATCGGCATCCTAGGCATGGCTTCGCCGCTGCTGCAGGAAGTGTTCGGTGGCAAGTTGCTGGGGCTGGACGTACCGTTCGGTCAGCTGGATGCCGGGCAACTCGCATCGATTGCCGCCATCGCGGCAGGCTTTACCGGCCTGTTGAGCCTGTTCAACATCGGTGGCCGGTTCTTCTGGGCGTCGTTCTCCGACTATCTGGGGCGCAAAAATACCTACTTCGTGTTCTTCGCCCTGGGCTTTGCCCTGTACGCGCTGATCCCGAACCTGGGGCACCTGGGCAACGTGGCACTGTTCGTCGCGGCGTTCTGCATCATCCTGTCGATGTACGGCGGTGGTTTTGCGACGGTCCCGGCTTACCTGGCCGACCTGTTCGGTACGCAAATGGTCGGCGCTATCCACGGCCGCCTGCTGACCGCCTGGGCCGCTGCCGGCGTATTGGGCCCCGTGCTGGTGAACTACCTGCGTGAATATCAGTTGAGCATCGGCGTCGAACGCGCTGCGGCCTATGACATCACCTTGTACATCCTCGCAGGCCTGCTGGTGCTGGGCTTCATCTGCAACCTGCTGGTGCGTCCTGTGGCCGACAAGTACTTCATGACCGACGCCGAACTCGCCGCCGAGCAGGCGCTGGGCCATGACAAAGGCGCCGATGCCAGCACCGTGCTGGAGTGGAAAGCCTCCCCTGGCAGCAAGCCATTGGCGGTCGCCGCCTGGCTGGTAGTGGGCATTCCGTTGGCGTGGGGTGTGTGGGTGACCCTGCAGAAGACCGCAGTACTGTTCCACTAACATTGCAAAACCCTTGTGGGAGGGGGCTTGCCCCCGATAGCGGCGCATCAGTCAATGCATTGTTGACTGACCCACTGCTATCGGGGGCAAGCCCCCTCCCACATTGGTTGTCCAGTGTTCCGGTGGGCTGGGTCCCACATGTATGCACATGTCTATCCCCGACATTCCCCGCTTCAACTCGTCAGTCTTATCCCCTCCGATGTTTCTGTTTAGCGCCCGCGCCCCTATAATGGCTGCCTTTTTCGCCCAATGATTTGCGGAGCTGGTGATGGTCGAACGTATGGCGTCCGTCGAGCGCGACACTCTGGAAACCCAGATCAAAGCCTCGATCAACCTGGATGGCACCGGAAAGGCCCGATTCGATATCGGTGTACCTTTTCTTGAGCACATGCTGGACCAGATCGCCCGTCACGGGCTGATCGACCTGGATATCGTCAGCAAGGGCGACCTGCACATCGACGACCACCACACGGTGGAAGACGTGGGCATCACCCTCGGCCAAGCCTTTGCCAAGGCCATCGGTGACAAAAAAGGCATCCGTCGCTACGGCCACGCCTATGTCCCGCTGGACGAAGCGCTGTCGCGCGTCGTCATCGACTTCTCCGGCCGCCCGGGCCTGCAGATGCACGTGCCCTACACCCGCGCCACCGTGGGCGGCTTCGATGTCGACCTGTTCCAGGAATTCTTCCAGGGTTTCGTCAACCACGCCCTGGTCAGCCTGCACATCGACAACCTGCGCGGCACCAACACTCACCACCAGATCGAAACCGTGTTCAAGGCATTCGGCCGCGCGCTGCGCATGGCCGTCGAGCTGGATGACCGCATGGCCGGGCAAATGCCGTCGACCAAGGGCGTCCTGTAATGCAGACGGTCGCGGTTATCGATTACGGCATGGGCAACCTGCACTCGGTGGCCAAGGCGCTCGAACACGTAGGTGCCGGCAAGGTGCTGATCACCAGCGATGCCAATGTGATTCGCGAAGCCGACCGCGTGGTGTTTCCAGGCGTTGGCGCGATTCGCGATTGCATGGCCGAGATCCGTCGCCTGGGCTTTGACAGCCTGGTGCGCGAAGTCAGCCAGGACCGTCCGTTCCTCGGCATCTGCGTGGGCATGCAAGCCCTGCTCGACAGCAGTGAAGAGAACGGCGGTGTCGACTGCATCGGTCTGTTTCCCGGCCAGGTGAAGTTCTTCGGCAAAGACCTGCATGAAGACGGCGAGCACCTCAAGGTGCCGCACATGGGCTGGAACGAAGTACGTCGCGCGGTGGATCACCCGCTGTGGCACGAGATTCCGGACATGGCGCGCTTCTACTTTGTGCACAGCTATTACATCGCCGCCGGTAATCGGCGCCAAGTGGTGGGTGGCGGGCATTACGGCGTCGATTTTGCCGCCGCGCTGGCCGACGGTTCGCGTTTTGCCGTGCAGTTTCACCCGGAGAAGAGCCATACCCATGGCCTGCAATTGCTGCAGAACTTCGCCGCGTGGGACGGTCGTTGGTAATGGCCAAGAAGCCGAAGCCGCCGATCTTGAACCTCACGCCCGAGCAGGAGCGTGAGGCCACCGAAAAGATCAAGCGATTCATGGAAGACCGCTTCGAGCTCAGGCTGGGCTCGTTCGAGGTCGCCGAGATTCTTGAGCTGTTCACCACCGAAGTGGCGCCGCACTATTACAACAGGGCGATTTTCGATACGCAGACGCTCCTCAAAGAAAGGTTCGAAAGCATCGAAAGCGACCTGTGGTCGCTTGAGAAACCCTGATTTCCCAAGCATTGCTGAATATCGAATAAGGTTTGCCAGATGCTGATTATCCCCGCTATCGATCTCAAGGACGGCGCCTGCGTCCGTCTGCGCCAGGGCCGCATGGAAGATTCCACGGTGTTCTCCGATGACCCGGTGAGCATGGCCGCCAAATGGGTGGAAGGGGGCTGTCGTCGTCTGCATCTGGTGGACTTGAACGGCGCCTTCGAAGGCCAGCCGGTCAACGGCGAAGTGGTCACGGCCATTGCCAGGCGCTACCCGAACCTGCCGATCCAGATTGGTGGCGGTATCCGCTCCCTGGAAACCATCGAGCATTACGTCAAAGCCGGCGTGAGCTACGTGATCATCGGCACCAAGGCCGTGAAAGACCCGGCCTTCGTCGCCGAAGCCTGCCGCGCATTCCCTGGCAAGGTGATCGTCGGCCTGGATGCCAAGGACGGCTTCGTCGCCACCGACGGCTGGGCCGAGATCAGCACCGTGCAGGTGATCGACCTGGCCAAACAGTTCGAAGCCGACGGCGTGTCCGCCATCGTTTATACCGACATCGCCAAAGACGGCATGATGCAGGGCTGCAACGTACCGTTCACCGCCGCGCTGGCCGCTGCGACGAAGATCCCGGTGATCGCTTCCGGCGGCATTCACAACCTGGGTGACATCAAGTCACTGTTGGACGCCAAGGCCCCCGGCATCATCGGTGCCATCACCGGCCGCGCAATCTATGAAGGTACCCTGGACGTCGCCGAAGCCCAGGCTTACTGCGACGCCTACAACGGCTGAGGACTGACCATGGCGCTGGCCAAACGCATCATCCCTTGCCTGGACGTCGACAACGGTCGCGTGGTCAAGGGCGTCAAGTTCGAGAACATCCGTGATGCCGGCGATCCGGTGGAAATCGCCCGTCGCTACGATGAGCAGGGTGCCGACGAGATTACCTTTCTCGACATCACTGCCAGCGTCGACGGCCGCGACACCACCTTGCACACGGTCGAGCGCATGGCCAGCCAGGTGTTTATCCCGCTGACCGTGGGCGGCGGCGTGCGCACTGTGCAGGACATCCGCAACCTGCTCAATGCCGGCGCGGACAAGGTCTCCATCAACACCGCCGCGGTGTTCAACCCCGAGTTCGTCGGCGAAGCGGCGCAGCACTTCGGCTCGCAATGCATCGTGGTGGCCATCGACGCCAAGAAAGTCTCAGGTCCGGGCGAAACCCCGCGCTGGGAGATCTTCACCCACGGCGGGCGCAAACCGACCGGGCTGGACGCGGTGGCGTGGGCGATGAAGATGGAAGCCCTCGGCGCCGGTGAAATCCTGCTGACCAGCATGGATCAGGACGGCATGAAAAACGGCTTCGACCTGGGCGTAACCCGCGCCATCAGCGATGCCCTGGGCATCCCGGTGATCGCCTCCGGTGGTGTCGGCAACCTGCAGCATTTGGCCGATGGCGTCATCGAAGGGCATGCCAGCGCGGTACTGGCGGCAAGTATTTTCCACTTCGGCGAATACACCGTGCCCGAGGCAAAGGCCTACATGGCCGCGCGCGGTATCGTCGTGCGCTAAACGCCGCTGGACAGCATGGCAGGCTCGCGGCACTCTCTGCGCTTGCCATGGATTCCGGTAGCCTTCATGTTCAAACACCTGCTGCTCGCCCTCGCCAGTTCCTCCATGCTCATGGTGGCTACGGCGCACGCCGACGAATCGTCTGACACCCCCCTGGTGCTGCTGACGGAAAATTTTCCGCCCTACAACATGGCGAAAAACGGCAAAAACTTCGCCAGGGACGAGAATATCGAAGGCATCGCCGTGGATATCATGCGCGAGACGTTCAAGCGCGCCGGCATCTCCTACAACCTTACCCTGCGTTTCCCTTGGGAACGAATCTACAAGCTCGCCCTGGAAAAGCCAGGCTATGGCGTATTCGTCATGGCGCGTTTACCCGACCGTGAAGCGCTATTCAAATGGGTCGGCCCTATCGGTCCTGACGACTGGGTGCTGTTGGCCAAGGCTGACAGCAAGATCCAGTTGGATGGCCTGGAGCAGGCGCGCCGCTACAGGATTGGCGCCTACAAAGGTGATGCCATTGCCGAGAGCCTGGACAAGCAAGGGCTCAAGCCGATTGTCGCCTTGCGCGACCAGGACAATGCGCAAAAGCTCATGGAGGGCCAGATCGACCTGTGGGCCACCGGAGATCCTGCCGGTCGTTATCTGGCGCGGCAGGTGGGGGTGAACGGACTCAAGACCGTACTGCGCTTCAACAGTGCGCAGCTGTACCTGGCGTTGAACAGGGATGTGCCGGATGAGGTGGTTGCCAGGCTCCAGGCTGCGCTGGATGAGTTACGCAAAGAAGGCCGTATCGACCAGATCATGGCCAACTATTTGTAGGAGCGAGCTTGCTCGCGAAAAACGTCAACGATAACGCGAGCATCTTGGGTACGCGCGGCGTTCTCAGGTTTTTCGCGAGCGAGCTCGCTCCTACAGGATGGGGATATCGTCAGCGATAGATGCCGTTTTTGCCGTGGGCACTCATGGCCTGATTGCTGCGCACACTGATCATCAACTTGATATCGATCCACTCCACACCCTGCGCCTTGAGCTTGGGCAATTCGCGCTCCAGCACCGCCAGGGTCTGAGGGTAAGGGTGCCCGATCATCACCGCCGAACCCTGCTTATGCGCCAGCTTGATGGCGGTTTGCAACTGCGTGGTAATCGCTGCCTCGGTGCGTTCGTCATCCAGGAACACATCCCGCGAAACATGCGCCAAACCGATCTTCTGCGCCTCGGCCGCAGCGACCGTTTGCGCACTGGTACGGCTGTCCACAAAGAACTTGTGACGCCTCTGCAGCTCGCCCATTAACCACGCCATCGCCTGCGGCTGGGCGGTCATGCGGCTGCCCATATGGTTATTGATGCCGGCGGTGTAGGGCACGGCCTCGAAGGCGGCGTCCAGGCGCTTGCCCAGTTCTTCGATGGACAGCTCGGGGTGCCAGGCGAACGGGCCGGTGGCCGGGTCCATGGGCATGTGCAGGATCACGATCTTTCCGGCCTTGTGGGCCTCGCGGGCGAATTCGGCGGCGTGGGGTGTGTCGGGCATGATCGCGGTGGTGACCGGCCCAGGCAGGGCCAGCACGCGACGATCCCTGGGCAGGTTTTGTCCCAGGTCGTCGATGATCAGGGTGAGATAGGCCTTGTGCGGCTCGCCGGCCGGCGTCGCGTGCGCGAATCCGGCCAGGCTGCACAACACAGCGACAATCAGCGCGACACGCATATCAACGGCTGCGCGTGATGCTCAGGCCCTTGAGCAGGCTCAGCGCCTGGGCCAACTGGTAATCGTCGTCCTGCGGCATCGGCTTGGCTTTGGCGCCGCTGCCGGTCGGCTGGTCGGCGCCGCCGTTGCCATTGCCCAGGTGGCCTTGCAGATCCGCTTCCTTGTAGTACTCGCTGTCGATCTCGTTGGTGATCTTGGCCTTGCGCACTTCGATGTCCGGCACAATGCCCTGGGCCTGGATCGAGCGACCATTGGGCGTGTAGTACAACGCCGTCGTGATCTTCAGCGCACGCTCGTTATTGAGCGGCAATACGGTTTGCACCGAGCCTTTACCGAAAGTCGTGGTGCCCATCAGCACACCGCGCTTCTGGTCCTGCAGGGCGCCGGCGACGATCTCCGACGCCGAGGCGCTGCCGCCGTTGATCAGCACAGCCAGCGGCACGTTCTCGCTCAGATCGTTGCCGGTGGCCGAGAAGCGCAGCTCGGAATTGGCGATACGGCCCTTGGTGTAGACGATCAGGCCCTTGGTGATGAAGTGGTCGACCACCTCCACCGCCGACTGCAACACACCGCCCGGGTTGTTACGCAGGTCGAGCACGATGCCGTTGAGCTTCTTGCCGTTGTCCTTGCGCAGCTTGGCCAGGGCCTTGGCCACTTCGTCGCCGGTCTTGACCTGGAACTGGGTGATACGGATGTAGCCGTAGCCCGACTCCAGCAACTGGCTCTTCACGCTCTTGACCACGATGGTGGAGCGGGTCAGCGTCACGTCGAACGGATTGCCGCCGTCGCGCACCAGTGTCAGGGTGATTTTCTGGCCGATCTTGCCGCGCATCTTGTCGACGGCTTCGGTCATGGTCTGGCCGCGAGTCGGCTGGCCGTTGATCTTGACGATAAAGTCACCGGCCTGGATGCCGGCCTTGGATGCCGGGGTGTCGTCGATTGGCGATACAACCTTAATATTGCCGTCTTCGGAGCCGACCTCAATGCCCAGGCCACCGAACTCGCCGCTGGTGCTTTCCTGCAGTTCGGCGAAATCTTCCGGGCCCAGGTAGGCAGAGTGCGGGTCGAGGTTGCTGAGCATGCCCTTGATGGCATTTTCCAGCAGGGTCTTGTCGTCTACGGGTTCGACATAGGCTGCCTTGATCCGGTCCATGACCTCGGCAAAGGTGCGCAGCTCGTCCAGCGGCAAAGGCGCCTTGGTGGTCGCAGCGGTCGCGGCGGGAACGGCCTGGTCGGCAAAAGCCAGAGGCGCGCCGATCACCAGGGCGATCGTCAGGGCCAGCGAAGTGAGGCGGGACAAATGCAGCATGTCGAACGAACTCCTAATGTAGATGCAATCCTATCCTTGGGATCGGCACCATTGTGCAGGGTCGCTCGGGCGACCCTGCTGACGAATAGCGAAGTACAGCGCCGGGGTGTCCTGGCCACCACTGTTACCGACAGTGGAGATGGATTCACCGGCTTTTACCACATCACCTGCCGACTTGAGTAACGTCTGATTGTGGCCGTAAAGGCTCAAATAGCCATTACCGTGGTCAAGAATCACCAGCAGACCGGCCCCGCGCAGCCAATCGGCAAACACCACGCGCCCGCCGTGCACGGCGTGCACCTGGCTGCCCGCAGAGGCGCTGATCATCACACCGTCCCACTTGGCACGGGTGTCATCGCCACGGGCTTCTCCAAAGCGTGCAAGTAATCGACCATCAACCGGCCATGGAAGTTTGCCCCGTGCTGAAGCAAAGGGCCCGCCGAACGACTCGCCGCTGCTGGAAACCAGCGGGCCAGGCGCTGCATGCGCCGGTTTGCGCGGGGCTGGCGCATCGCTGGTGGCAGCCAGTTCGGCCTCACGCTGGCGCTTTTTTTCGGCTTCCTGCTGGGCGATCAGCGCTTTTTGCCGCGCTTCTTCGGCCTCGCGTGCCTGGCGCGCCAGGGTTTCTTCGATGGTCTTGAGCACTTTGGCCAGGTCGGCCTGGTCCTGCTCGCGGGCTTGCAGCTTGGCGTCGCGGGCTTTTACGTCATCGTTGAGCTTGGCCAGGGCTTGCTGGCGTTCCTTGCGGACCTTGTCGAGTTCGTTGCGCTGGGTGTCGAGCGCAGTCTTCTGGTCGAGCAACTGTGCCTGCTGATCATTGATCTCCTGCTCGACATTGGCCAATTGGCGCAGCGTTTCGTTAAAGCCCTTCAACTGCGCCAGGCGCGCCTGGCTCAGGTAGTCGTAATAGGTGAGGGTGCGGGCGAATTTTTCCGGGTTCTGCTGGTTGAGCAGCAGCTTGAGGTATTCCTGGCGGCCGCTTTGGTAGGCGGCACGGGCCTGGATCGCGATCAGGCGTTGCTGCTCAACGCGTGCGCTCTGGAGTTTTTTTTTCTCAGCGTCGAGTCGCTCCAGTTCCGACTCGCTCTTCTTTAATTCTTTTTGCAGCTCCTGGACCTGCTTCTCCAGCTTGCCCATTTCGGTTTCCGTGCCGCGCAGGTCTTTCTGCACGCCGGATTTTTCTTCCTGGAGCTTGCCGAGCAGTTTTTTCAGCTCGGTAATGTCCTGACGCGTAGCGTCCAACTGTTGTTGGGTTTGTGCGCGCTCATCGGCAAATGCCGGTTGGAGCAGGCAGACAAGAGCGAGGGTAATCAAGGCGCGAAGCATAGAGGCGGGCGACACCAGGGGAAAGGGACGGCCTAGTATGCCCGCCAAGCGCTGCAAAAAAAACGTCCAATTGGCGCTGGCGAGCAAGATAGGTGCCGAGTGGCGGTGGTATGGCAAAAAGATATCTTCCAAACACCGAAGGGCCAATGTGGGAGGGGGCTTGCCCCCGATAGCGATGGACCAGTCACATAAGTGTTGACTGACACTCCGTCATCGGGGGCAAGCCCCCTCCCACATTGGATCTACCGTGTTGTTCAGATCAGACCAGAATTGAGGTCCCGGTCATTTCCTTCGGCTTTTCCAGCCCCATCAGCATCAGCATGGTCGGCGCCACATCCGCCAGTACGCCGCCGTTACGCACTTTGAAATCGCGCTTGCCGACGTAGATGAACGGCACCGGCTCGGTGGTGTGGGCTGTGTGGGCCTGGCCGGTGGACTCGTCGGACATCTGCTCGCAGTTGCCGTGGTCGGCGGTGATCAGCGCTTCGCCACCGACTTTGTCCAGGGCGTCGACGATGCGGCCCACGCACAGGTCCAGGCATTCCACGGCCTGGGTGGCCGCTTCCAGGTTGCCGCTGTGGCCGACCATGTCGCCGTTGGCGTAGTTGACCACGATCACGTCATAACGCTGGTGCTCGATGGCGTCGACGATCTTGTCGGTGACTTCCGGTGCGCTCATTTCCGGTTGCAGGTCGTAGGTGGCGACTTTTGGCGATGGGATCAGGATGCGCTCTTCGCCGGGGAACGGTTCCTCACGCCCACCGGAGAAGAAGAAGGTCACGTGGGCATATTTTTCGGTTTCGGCGATGCGCAGTTGTGTCTTGCCGTTTTTCGCCAGGTAATCGCCCAGCACGTTTTCCAGGCTGCCCGGGGCGAACGCCGACGGGGCCGGGATGTTGGCGGCGTATTGGGTGAGCATCACAAACTCGACTTTCGGCTGGCGTGCGCGTTCGAAGTCCTTGAAGCCGTCATCGACAAATACATGGCTCAGCTCGCGGGCACGGTCGGCGCGGAAGTTCATGAACACCATGGCGTCGCCGTCTTCGACTTTCACCGGTTCACCGATGGTGGTGGCCTTGACGAATTCATCGCTCTCGCCACGGGCGTAGGCGGCTTCCAGGCCTTGCTGGGCGGTAGGGGCGTTGAATTCGGCCTGGCCGTCGACGATCAGGTTGTAGGCCTGGGCCACGCGGTCCCAGCGGTTGTCGCGGTCCATCGCAAAGTAACGGCCCACCAGGCTGGCGATGCGGCCTTTGCCCAGGGCGGCGAAGGTGGCGTCCAGCAGTTCGATGGACGACTGCGCGCTTTTGGGCGGGGTGTCGCGACCGTCAAGGAAGGCATGCAGGTAAATCTTGTCGGCGCCGCGCTTGAAGGCCAGTTCGGCCATGGCGATCAGGTGGTCCTGATGGCTGTGTACGCCGCCATCCGAGAGCAGGCCCATGAAGTGCACGGCCTTGCCGGCGGCGACGGCTTTATCTACCGCTGCGCAGATGGTCGGGTTTTCGAAAAACTCGCCATCGCGGATCGCTTTGGTCACGCGGGTGAAGTCCTGATAGACCACTCGTCCGGCGCCGAGATTCATGTGGCCGACTTCCGAGTTACCCATTTGGCCGTCCGGCAGGCCCACGTCCATGCCGGAACCGGAAATCAAACCGTTGGGCACGGTGGCGGTGAGGCGGTCCAGCACAGGCTTGCGAGCAGCGTACACCGCGTTGTCGTGGTGGCTTTCACTGTGTCCGAAGCCATCGAGAATTATCAGGACCAAAGGTTTAGGCGTGGTAGTCATAGATCCTCTCGCGGCGGTAATAAAGGAAGGCAATGGAAAAGTGAGTGGCAGTTTAAAGCGAAGTTCCAACCGCGTCACCGCTTTACGGGGGTTGGCCGCCCCCGGCGGCTGTGTATACTTACCGCCATTTTAACGCCCTGGAACCTCCTTGATGGTTGATCACCTGATTGCATTTGCCACTGCCCACTATCTGCTCGTGGGTGCCTTCGTCATCCTGCTGGCGCTGCTGATCGCTCACGAATTGAGCCGTGGTGGCCGCAGCCTGAGCACATCGGAGCTGACCGCGCTGGTCAACAAGGATGAAGCCGTTGTCGTGGATATTCGCCCGGCCAAGGATTTCGCCACCGGCCATATCGTCGGTGCCTTGAACATTCCCCAGGACAAGCTGATCGCGCGCCTGGCCGAACTGGAAAAATACAAGGCCAAGACCATTATCCTGGTCGACGCCCAAGGCCAGCACTCCGGCACGCACGCCCGCGAGATGCTCAAGTCCGGTTTCACCGCCGCCAAGCTGTCCGGTGGCATCAGCAGCTGGCGTGGCGATAACCTGCCGTTGGTGAAGTGATATGAGCCAGGTTGTCGTGTATTCCAGCGATTATTGCCCTTATTGCATTCGAGCCAAGCAGTTGCTCCAGAGCAAGAAGGTCGCCTTCGAAGAGATCAAGGTCGACGGCAAGCCTCAAGTGCGCGCCGAAATGGCCCAGAAAGCCGGCCGCACATCGGTGCCGCAGATCTGGATCGGCGCCAGGCATATCGGTGGCTGCGACGACCTGATGGCTTTGGAGCGCGCCGGTAAACTCGATGGGCTGCTGTCCGCCTAACCCCTAAAGACCCCAAGATAAAGAAGGATCTGCGATGACTGATCAACCGAACACCGAAGCAGCGCAAGACCAAGGCCCACAGTTTTCGCTGCAGCGCATCTATGTGCGCGACCTGTCGTTCGAAGCGCCGAAAAGCCCGGCGATCTTTCGCCAGGAATGGACCCCAAGCGTCGCGCTCGACCTGAACACCCGCCAGAAAGCCCTGGAAGGCGACTTCCACGAAGTCGTGCTGACCCTGTCGGTCACCGTCAAGAATGGCGAAGAAGTAGCCTTCATCGCTGAAGTGCAGCAGGCCGGCATCTTCCTGATCCAGGGCCTGGACGAAGCGTCCATGAGCCACACCCTGGGCGCGTTCTGCCCGAACATCCTGTTCCCGTATGCCCGCGAGACCCTGGACAGCCTGGTCACCCGTGGCTCGTTCCCGGCACTGATGCTGGCACCGGTGAACTTCGATGCCCTGTACGCCCAAGAGCTGCAGCGCATGCAACAGGAAGGCTCGTCGACGGTTCAGTAAGTCGATGCGGTAAAAAATGTGGGAGGGGGCTTGCCCCCGATAGCGGTGTATCAGCCAGCATATCTGTAGCTGACCCACCGCAATCGGGGGCAAGCCCCCTCCCACATTTGCTATCTGGTGTTATTTGAAGCCAAGTTGGCGCCAGCCTTCGTAGACGGCGACGGCTACGGTGTTGGACAGGTTCAGGCTGCGGCAGCCCTCGCGCATCGGCAAGCGCAGGCGATGGCCATCCGGCAGGGCGTCGAGGACGTCGGCCGGCAGGCCGCGGCTCTCCGGGCCGAACAGAAACGCGTCGCCCTCGGCAAAGCTGGCATCATGAAACGGCCGCGAGCCCTTGGTGGTGAAGGCGAACAGGCGTGGCTGGCCCAGGCTTTCCAGGCAGCTGGCCAGGTCGGCATGGCGCTGCAGGGTAGCGTACTCGTGGTAGTCCAACCCGGCGCGGCGCAGGCGTTTGTCGTCCATGTCGAAGCCCAGCGGTTCGATCAAATGCAGGTGGCAGCCACTGTTGGCGCACAGCCTGATAACGTTGCCGGTATTCGGCGGAATTTCTGGTTGAAAAAGGATGACGTGAAACATGCACGGCTCCGAAGGCAAAGATGCGCTGCATTCTACCCCCGAAGACGACCCGAGGCCGAAGCTATTGCCCAGGGTATTGGGCTCTTTGGCGATCGTCGGCTTGATGGTGGGCTTGATGATTGGTCGCCTGACCACTGCGGAACCGGTCGAGCTGCAGCAGGTAGAGCCTGCTGCGGATGGTCTGGTGGCGTGGTTCAACCGCGAGCCCAAGTTGCACGGCGAGCATATCGACGGCACCGTGGCGCTGCTGTTCGATGCGCAGGGCAAGGCCGCTGGCGGGCAGCTCAAGGTCAATGACAAGGTTGTGAACTGGCGCGTGCGCAAGACCGACGGCGGTTTGCTGCTCAACCTGGTGGCGGCGCGGCCATTGCGTGGGGAGTGGAAAGGCCAGGAGGTCGATGACCGCTGGCGGCTGGAGGTCCATCTCCAGGAGCAATAAAAGAGGGAGTTCCCGGCCTGCCTGTACCAGGGCTCCCAAAACGGGGTGAAGCCAGAGGCTTCGGTGTTAAAGAGGGGATTCTCGGCCTGCCTGTACCAAGGTCCCCGAAACTGGGTTGTGCCTGGGTTATTGCAGGGCGCGTGCCAGAGTTTGCAATTGGCGCGGTAAAAGATTGCAAGAAAGCGCAAAGCCGCGGAATCCGGGGCTTTGGTGGTTTCAACTTTCAAGAATTTTTTAGCAATAGCGATCTTTCAGGTTTCAAGTCAGTGCCCAATGCCGGTTCATGGTGCATTGAAGCAGTGCACAACCTTCAAATTTTGTGACGATCCAAATGTGGGAGGGGGCTTGCCCCCGATAGCGGTGTATCAGCCAGCCTATCTGTAGCTGACCCACCGCAATCGGGGGCAAGCCCCCTCCCACATTGGTTTTCAGTGAATTAGAAAGCGGTGATCAGGCGTCGTCGCCTTCGTCGTCATCCCCGCCATCCACCTTCATCCCCAGCTCCTTGATCTTGCGCGTCAGGGTATTGCGCCCCCAGCCCAGCAGCACGGCGGCATCGCGACGGCGGCCGGCGGTGTGCTTGAGCGCGGTCTCGATCATGATCCGCTCGAACGCCGGCACGGCGCTGTCGAGCAGGTTTGACTGGCCGCGTGCCAGGGCCTGGTCGGCCCATTGGCGCAGCGCCTGTTCCCAGTTGGTCACCGGGGCCGAGTCCTGCGGCAGGCTCAGCAGCTCCGGCGGCAAGTCACTGATATGCACTTCGCGCCCGGACGCCATTACCGTGATCCAGCGGCAGGTGTTCTCCAGCTGGCGCACATTGCCCGGCCACGGCAGGTTCTTGAGGTATTCCTCGGTCTCGCTCTTGAGCAGCTTGGGCTCCACGGCCAGCTCCAGGGCGGCGCGGCTGAGGAAGTGGCGGGCGAGGGTGGGGATGTCTTCGCGGCGGTCCGACATGCGCGGGATGTGGATGCGGATCACGTTGAGGCGGTGGAACAAGTCTTCACGGAATTTGCCGGCCTGCACCAGGGTTTCCAGGTTCTGGTGCGTGGCCGCGATGATGCGTACATCCACCTTGACCGGTGTATGCCCACCGACGCGATAGAACTCGCCGTCGGCCAGCACGCGCAGCAAGCGGGTCTGGGTATCGGCCGGCATGTCGCCGATTTCATCGAGGAACAGGGTGCCGCCGTCGGCCTGTTCAAAGCGCCCGCGACGCAGATTGGCCGCGCCGGTGAACGCGCCTTTTTCATGGCCGAACAGCTCGGACTCCATCAAGTCCTTGGGGATTGCGGCCATGTTCAGCGCGATGAACGGCGAGGCTGCACGAGGGCTGTGACGGTGCAGGGCGTGCGCCACCAACTCCTTGCCGGTACCCGACTCGCCGTTGATCAGCACGGTGATGTTGGAGTGGCTCAAGCGCCCGATGGCGCGAAACACTTCCTGCATCGCTGGCGCTTCGCCGATGATTTCCGGGGTACGGGTCAGGGCCGGCGGGGCTTCCTGGTTCTGTTGCTCCTGGGCGTGCTGGTTGGCGCGCTTGACCAGCGCCACCGCCTCATCCACGTCGAACGGCTTGGGCAGGTACTCAAAGGCGCCGCCCTGGTAGGACGCGACAGCGCTGTCCAGGTCCGAGTGCGCCGTCATGATGATCACCGGCAGGCGCGGGTGCTGTTCACGGATCCGCGCCAAAAGGTCCAGGCCGCTGGCGCCGGGCATGCGGATATCGGAGATGATTACGTCCGGCTGCTGGCGCGCCAGGCGGCTCATCACGCCGTCGGCGCTGTCGAAGCTCTGGGTGGTCATGCCTTCCTGTTGCAAGGCTTTCTCCAGGACCCAGCGGATAGAACGGTCGTCATCGACGATCCAGACAGTTTCACTACGGCTCATGTCGTGGGGGCTCCTTGTTCCAATGGCAGGAAGATCGAGAACGTGGTGTGGCCGGGATGGCTCTCACATTCGATCAGGCCCTGGTGCTGGCTGATGATGTTCTGGGTAATGGCCAGGCCCAGCCCGGTACCGTCCGGGCGGCCGCTGACCATGGGGAAGAAGATGGTTTCCTGCAGTTCGGCCGGGATGCCCGGGCCGTTGTCGATGATCTCGACCTTGGTCACCAGGCGATGGCGTACATGGCCGATGGTGAACTGGCGCAGGGCGCGGGTGCGCAGACTGATGCGGCCCAGGCGCAACTCGTTCTGGCTGCTGATGGCCTGCATGGCGTTGCGCACGATATTGAGCACCGCCTGGATCATCTGCTCGCGGTCGATCAACACGTCGGGAATGCTCGGGTCGTAGTCGCGCACCAGGGTGATGCAGCCCTGGCTTTCGGCCTCGACCAGTTGGCAGACGCGCTCCAGCACTTCGTGCACGTTGGTCATGGCCAGGGACGGCAGCTTGTTGGAGCCGAGCATGCGGTCCACCAGGTTGCGCAGGCGGTCGGCCTCTTCGATGATGACGTTGGTGTAGTCCTTGAGATGCTCCTCCGGCAGTTCGCGGGCCAGCAACTGCGCCGCGCCGCGAATGCCGCCCAGGGGGTTCTTGATCTCATGGGCCAGGCCGCGCACCAGCATCTTGCTGGTTTCCTGCTTGGACAGCTGCGCTTCTTCCTTGGTGATGCGCAGCAGGCGGTCGCGCGGGTGCACTTCAAGCAGCAGCAGGGTGGCGCCATTGCTCAGGATCGGCGTCACCGCGTAGTCGACGGTCAACGTCTGACCGGTCAGGGCGGTGAGCATCGCTTCGCGCTTGGTGAACGGGTGCGCCTGCTCCACGGCCTGGCGCAACGAACTCAAGGCTTCGGCCGACTCGGTGAACAATTCGCTGATGAACTGCCCATGGCTGCGCTGACCGCTGATGGCCAGGAGCATTTCCGCCGCCGGGTTCATGTACTCAAGGCGCAGGTCGGCATTGAGCAGGATGGTCGCGGTGGTCAGGTTGTCGAGTAACAAACGGTGCAGTGCATCGCTGATGGTCATCGGGACCTCTTTTGGAGCAAGGCGCAGGCTTGAGGCACACGCTGATACAAGGAAAATGCAAAAACCAAACCAAGGCTCCGAAAAGAAGCGTTAAAGCCCTGAAATAGGGAGTTTTGGCACGAAACTGTGGCGTTCTGCCAGCTTAAGCGGGAAGTTTCGAACCAAAATGGGCTGGACAACTGCGCAGGGTGCAGGCTATCGCACCAATATAGTGCGGTTTTGTGAAGGTTGTTCAGGAAGGTGCCAGAGACGGCCCTGAATGCATACAGTCCAAGTGTGGGAGGGGGCTTGCCCCCGATTGCGGTGGGTCAGTCACATAAATGTCCACTGACACTCCGCCATCGGGGGCAAGCCCCCTCCCACATTTTTTAATCGGTTTCCAGGCCTAGCCTTTGTAGATACACAGCTCGGCCGTGGCGCGGATCATCGCCAGTTGGCGCAGCGGGTCATTGAGTGGCTCATGCACCGCCTCGGCCAGCCACTGCGGACACTGCGGGTCGGTGCGCTGTGGGGTGAAGTCGGCCAACTGCTGCAACAGGCGCTTTTGCAGTTCATCCAGCTGCGGGCGAATCTGCTTGACCAGGTCCGGGCGCGGATCGTCCGGCGCCTTGCCCTGGAACTGCCAGTCGGACAGGTGGGTGTATTGCACCAGTTTGTTCGCCTCGATCTGCGCTGAGAAAAACTGCTCGGCGACGGCGGGGTCCAGTTTGTAGCTCGGGGCTTGGGCGACGACGCTGGCGATCACTTCCTGCTCGCGCTTTTTATCTTCTACGGGCTTTTTGCTGTCCCATTTGCTCAGGGCCACCTGGTCGGCGATCTCCAGGCGTTCGGCGATGCTGTTTAGCAAGGGTTCAAGCGTCGGCGGCGCGGCGCTGGCACTGGCGCTGACAAATAACAGAGCGAACACAAATCGACGTTTCAATGGAGATCTCCTTGTAGGAGCGAGCTTGCTCGCGAAGGTCGTTAACGATAACGCGTAAATGTTGAAGAGATGTGGTGTCCTGGCGTTTTTCGCGAGCAAGCTCGCTCCTACAGTGGCTGCGTAGGGCGTCAGGCGCAGGCTACCTTACCTTGCGCGCTTGCCTACAGTTGCGCCAGAATCCGCCGGCTTGTACGGCTGGCTTGTCGTCTCTAAGGTTGCTCGGTCGCTGCTCATCAGCGATCAGGTTTAGTAGCCTGAGGGTCAAGTTAAGCGTGTACCGCACCGTTCTTTATGGCGGCTGTGTGCAGGGCATCTTCGGATGCGCCGGTTTTTGCTTAACTTCCCCGGTCTACTAACCTGCGCCCAACTGCCACCCAATCGTTTAGTAGCGAGTCGATGGCGGCCTCATTCGAGGAAGTTAAGACATGTTCAAGCCAACCCCAAATCCACCCCCATCCGTTATCGCCATCGATCCCGACAGCGACGACGAATCCCTGCTGGTCAACAGCTTCGAAACCTTCTCCTCGGTCAGTACCTTGTTGCTGGACCTTTGCGAAGACCTGGATGGCAAGCACCGCGATATCGCACTGGCCATTCACCAACTGAGCGCCATGGGGACGCTGATGGTCAGCCGTATGCTTGACCGCCAAGCGGCCATCTGACAATCCACAGGCAAAAAAAGACCTCCCGAAGGAGGTCCTTTTCATCACGCTACGTCAAGCAGCGCTACCGGATCAGCAGCTGTAGTACAGCTCGTATTCCAGTGGGTGTACGAAGGTGCGCACCTTGATTTCTTCTTCGCTTTTCAGGGCGATGTAAGCGTCGATGAAGTCGTCGCTGAACACGCCGCCTTTGGTCAGGAACGCACGGCCCTTGTCCAGCTCTTCCAGGGCTTCTTTCAGGCTGCCGCACACTTGTGGGATCTCTTTGGCCTCTTCAGGCGGCAGGTCGTACAAGTTTTTGTCGGCGGCGTCGCCAGGGTGGATCTTGTTCTGGATACCGTCCAGGCCGGCCATCATCAGGGCGGCGAAGGCCAGGTAAGGGTTGGCGGCCGGATCCGGGAAACGCGCTTCGATACGACGGCCCTTAGGGCTGTTGACGTAAGGAATGCGGATCGAGGCGGAGCGGTTGCGTGCCGAGTAGGCCAGCATCACCGGCGCTTCAAAACCAGGGACCAGACGCTTGTAGGAGTTGGTCGATGGGTTGGTGAAGCCGTTCAGGGCCTTGCCGTGCTTGATGATGCCGCCGATGAAGTACAGAGCGGTGTCGGACAGGCCGGCATAACCTTCGCCGGCGAAGGTGTTCTTGCCGTCTTTGGAAATCGATACGTGAACGTGCATGCCCGAGCCGTTATCGCCGTACAGCGGCTTAGGCATGAAAGTGGCGGTGCGGCCATAGGCGTCGGCAACGTTGTGCACACAGTATTTCAGGGTCTGAACTTCGTCGGCTTTCTTCACCAGGGTGTTGAATTTCACGCCGATTTCGTTCTGGCCGGCAGTCGCCACCTCATGGTGGTGAACTTCAACGGTCTGGCCCATTTCTTCCAGTGCGTTGCACATGGAGGTACGGATTTCGTGGTCGAAGTCGAACGGTGGAACCGGGAAGTAGCCGCCTTTCACGCCTGGACGGTGGCCTTTGTTGCCGCCTTCCACGTCCTGGTCGGACATCCACGAGCCTTGCTCGGAGAAAATCTTGAACATGGAGCCCGAGATGTCGGATTTGAACTTCACCGAGTCGAAGATGAAGAATTCTGGCTCCGGGCCGAAGAATGCGGTGTCGCCGATACCGGTGGACTTCAGGTATTCCTCGGCACGGTGGGCGATGGCGCGTGGGTCGCGGTCATAGCCTTGCATGGTCGAAGGCTCGATGATGTCGCACACCAGGATCAGGGTCGGCTCTTCGGTGAACGGGTCGAGTACGGCGGTGCTGTCGTCTGGCAGCAGGATCATGTCGGAGGCTTCAATGCCTTTCCAGCCGGCGATGGAGGAACCGTCGAACATTTTGCCGACTTCGAAGAAGTCATCTTCCAGCGCATCGCGAGCCGGCATGGTCACGTGGTGCTGAGTACCTTTGGTGTCCGTGAAGCGCAGATCAATCCATTTAACGTCATGATCTTTGATGAGTTGAACCGACTTCGACATGGTGTCCTCCGGGTGGCTTCGGGCTTGGTAGTGGAGTTAGCCCTTAGAATTTGGGTGATGCCGGCGCGGATACTCCGCCAAGGCAACCTGCCTCACAAGAGAGCAAATTGCATGCCAGTGCGCCAACATGGCCTTTTTGCTTCAAAGTGGCCCCTATAACGGTGCAAACGGCCAACGGGCGATAAATAGCGCACCGCAATGTAGCGTTATTTGGCGTAGATGACCCGTTTTGGTGCGCTGGACATGCGATGCATATTAACTGGTTAAACCTTGAGCGATTTCCGCTATAATCCGCGCCCCCCTTTTTCAGCAGGCCCGGCGCGCGCTGTTTCCATGAAATTAATCGTTAAAGTCTTCCCCGAAATCACCATCAAGAGCCGACCGGTACGGATGCGTTTCATCCGTCAGTTGGCCAAGAACATCCGTGCCGTGCTCCGCGATCTGGACCCGGCTGTGGTGGTGAATGGCGTGTGGGACAATCTCGAGCTGGAAACCCGCCTGACCGACGCCAAAGCCTTGAAGGACATGACCGAGCGCCTGAGCTGCATGCCGGGCATCGCGCATTTCCTGCAGGTAGATGAGTACGCGCTGGGCGATTTCGACTACATCACCGAAAAATGCAAATTGCACTTCGGCGACAGTCTGGAAGGCAAGATTTTTTCGGTGCGTTGCAAGCGCGCCGGCAAGCACCCGTTCAGCTCCATGGATGTGGAGAAATACGTCGGCAGCAAGCTGCGTCGCGAGTGCGGCGCCGCCGGAATTTCCCTCAAAGCACCGCAAATTGAAGTGCGCATGGAAATTCGCGACCAACGGTTGTTTGTGATCCACAGCCAGCACGACAGCATCGGCGGCTACCCGCTGGGCGCTTTGGAACAGACCCTGGTGTTGATGTCCGGCGGTTTCGATTCCACGGTCGCGGCCTACCAGATCATGCGGCGCGGCCTGATGAGCCACTTCTGCTTCTTCAACCTGGGCGGGCGTGCACACGAATTGGGCGTGATGGAAGTGGCGCACTTTATCTGGAAGAAGTACGGCAGCTCCCAACGCGTGCTATTTGTAAGCGTGCCGTTCGAAGAAGTATTGGGCGAAATTCTCGGCAAAGTCGATAACAGTCATATGGGCGTGGTTTTGAAGCGTATGATGTTGCGCGCCGCATCCCGGATCGCCGATCAATTGCAGATCGATGCGCTGGTAACCGGTGAAGCGATCTCCCAGGTGTCCAGCCAGACGCTGCCGAACCTGTCGCTGATCGACTGCGTGACCGAGAAACTGGTGCTGCGCCCTCTGATCGCCAGCCATAAACAGGACATCATCGACCTGGCAGAAGAAATCGGCACCGCCGACTTTGCCAAGCATATGCCTGAGTATTGCGGGGTCATCTCGGTGAACCCCAAGACCCACGCCAAGCGCAACCGCGTGGAGTACGAAGAACAACAGTTCGACATGGCGATTCTTGAGCGTGCGCTTGAGAACGCCAAAATGGTCCCGATCGATCGCGTCATCGACGAACTGGGCCAGGATGTGCAGATCGAAGAAGTCAGTGAAGCCCTGGCCGGCCAGATCATCATCGACATCCGTCATCCGGATGCCGCTGAAGACGAGCCGCTGGAGATTGCTGGCATCGACGTACAAACGCTGCCGTTTTATGCATTGAACGCGCGTTTCAAGGAACTGGATGACAGCCGTCAGTACCTGCTGTATTGCGACAAAGGCGTGATGAGTCGCCTGCATGCCCACCATTTGCTCAGTGAGGGGCATGCCAATGTGCGCGTTTATCGACCGAGCTAAGAGCCCGGGGCTGTTTGCCTGTGGCCTGCGTCACCGGCCCCCCGACTCTGCCGTCAAGCTGTAACGGCAAGGCCTGACTCTACTGTTAATCGCTGCCACGACCTGTCAGCACACCGAATCCTCTGATCGAGATACACAAGTGATCGAAAATCTACGTAACATCGCCATCATTGCTCACGTTGACCATGGTAAAACCACCCTGGTAGACAAACTCCTGCGTCAATCCGGCACCCTGGAGCGCAACGAGCTCAACGACGAGCGCGTGATGGACTCCAACGACCAGGAAAAAGAGCGCGGTATTACCATCCTGGCAAAAAACACCGCTATCAACTGGAACGGCTACCACATCAACATCGTGGATACCCCGGGCCACGCCGACTTCGGCGGCGAAGTAGAACGCGTAATGTCGATGGTCGACTCCGTTCTGCTGCTGGTTGACGCTCAAGACGGCCCTATGCCGCAAACCCGTTTCGTGACCAAGAAGGCTTTCGAAGCCGGCCTGCGTCCGATCGTGTGCATCAACAAGGTTGACCGTCCAGGCGCGCGTCCGGACTGGGTTCTGGACCAGATCTTCGACCTGTTCGACAACCTGGGTGCCACCGAAGAACAGCTGGACTTCAAAGTCGTCTACGCCTCGGCCCTGAACGGCATTGCCGGTCTGGAACACACCGACATGGCTGAAGACATGACCCCGCTGTACCAGTCGATCGTCGACAACGTACCGGCTCCAAAAGTTGACCGTGACGGCCCGTTCCAGATGCAAATCTCGGCACTGGACTACAACAGCTTCCTGGGTGTTATCGGCGTTGGCCGTATTGCTCGCGGCAGCGTCAAGCCGAACACCCCGGTTGTCGCTATCGGCGCCGACGGCAAGAAGCGCAACGGTCGTATCCTGAAGCTGATGGGTCACCACGGTCTGCACCGCATCGACGTTGAAGAAGCTTTCGCCGGCGACATCGTGTGCGTGAGCGGTATGGACTCGCTGTTCATCTCCGACACCCTCTGCCAACCGGACAACGTCGAGGCGATGAAGCCTCTGACCGTTGACGAGCCAACCGTTTCCATGACCTTCCAGGTGAACGACTCGCCGTTCTGCGGTAAGGAAGGCAAGTTCGTGACGTCCCGTAACATCAAGGAGCGTCTGGACAAAGAGCTGCTGTACAACGTTGCACTGCGCGTTGAAGAAGGCGACTCGGCCGACAAGTTCAAGGTCTCCGGCCGTGGTGAGCTGCACCTCTCGGTACTGATCGAAACCATGCGTCGCGAAGGCTTCGAAATGGGTGTTGGTCGTCCGGAAGTGATCATCCGTCAGGTTGACGGCGTGAAGCAGGAACCGTTCGAAAATGTCACCATCGACACCCCTGAAGAATCCCAGGGCAAGGTCATGGAAGAGATGGGCCTGCGTAAGGGCGACCTGACCAACATGGTGCCGGATGGCAAGGGCCGTGTACGTCTGGAATACAACATCCCTGCGCGTGGTCTGATCGGTTTCCGTAACCAGTTCCTGACCCTGACCAACGGTGCTGGCATCCTGACCTCGATCTTCGATCGCTACGACACCATGAAGTCCGGCGACATGTCCGGCCGTCAGAACGGTGTTCTGGTATCGGTTGAAACCGGCAAGGCGCTGACCTACTCCCTGGAAACCCTCCAGGCACGTGGCAAGCTGTTCGTAGAGCACGGTCAAGAGATCTACAACGGTCAGATCGTTGGTCTGAACAGCCGTGACAACGACATGGGCGTCAACCCAACCAAAGGCAAGAAGCTCGACAACATGCGTGCTTCGGGCAAAGACGAAACCATCGCTCTGGTTCCACCTGTTCGCTTCACCCTGGAACAGGCCCTGGAATTCATCCAGGACGATGAGTTGTGCGAAGTGACGCCTAAGTCGATCCGCCTGCGTAAGAAGATCCTGGACGAAGGCGAGCGTACCCGCGCTGCCAAGAAAGCCAAGAACTGAGTTAACTCAGGCTGAATGAAAAACGCCCCCGGTCGAAAGGCCGGGGGCGTTTTTTTATGCCTGCTGTTTGTGTGGTGGCTGTGCCGGCTCTATCGGGGGCAAGCCCCCTCCCACATTTCGATCTGTGAACACATTCAAGTGTGGGAGGGGGCTTGCCCCCGATGAGGCCCTTGAGAGCCCCACAAACCCTGGATCAGAACTTATCGAGGGTCTTGAAGTTGGTCTCGCGCACCACTTCCTTGGGCTTGTACGCGCAATACCCCGGCCGTGGTCCGATCTTGGGGTGATTGCGGCAGGTATCCGGGCGCTTGTCATAAATAGTGCAAAAGCGCGTCTTACGATCCAGGTACAGGCAATCATTGTTGCTCATGCGCTGCAGGGTAAAAATCTCGGATTTGTTGTTGTAGCGCTCGACGATGCCTTCCTTCTGCAAACGCTTGGCGATGTTCTTTGGCGGGTCGCCGCGCTCGAACTCATCGACGATGCCGATGCGGATCAGGTCCTTGATCTTCACTTCGACCGGCAGCGTGCAGCAGCTGGACACGCAGCCGCCGCACATGTGGGCGGAATATTTCTGCCAGGTCTCGAGACGGTCGAGTTCCGCGGCGGCGATCAGTTGAGGCTTCATCGGGGTTCCAAAAGGTGGGGCTGTATCCGGGCGCGCGATCATACCGGGATTGGTGGTTTTTTGAACAATCTTTTCAGGGTTTCTGCGCGAATGGCGATCGGGCACGACCTCTGCATCACATTCACGTCACCGTGAATGAGTTAAAAAATTGACGAACCAGAGCCTCCACCGTCTGTCAGACCGTCTAGGCTCTAGCAACTCCTTCTATCTCGCCCGAGGTCGCATTTGATGTCTCAGGAACCACTTGCACGAGAAGCAGAGGTAGCCGCATTTCGCGATGCCGTCTTGACCAAACTCACCTACGCGGTGGGCAAGGACCCCGACCACGCCTTCGACCACGATTGGTTCGAAGCCATTGCCCTGGCCGCGCGCGACCAGATGGTCGACCACTGGATGGACCATACGCGGCGCATCTACCGCAAAGGCCAGAAGCGGGTCTATTACCTCTCGCTGGAATTTCTGATCGGCCGCTTGCTCTACGACAGCCTGAGTAATCTCGGCGTGTTGGAGATCGCTCGCGAAGCCCTGTCCGAGCTTGGCGTCGACCTTGAACGCATCCGCCTGCTCGAACCCGACGCGGCGCTTGGCAACGGTGGCCTGGGTCGTCTGGCGGCGTGCTTCATGGAAAGTATGTCGACCCTGGGCATTGCCGGTCACGGTTATGGCATCCGTTACGAGCACGGCTTGTTCCGCCAGGCGATTGTCGATGGCTGGCAGCAGGAACAGACCGAGCGCTGGCTGGATTTCGGCAACCCGTGGGAGTTCGAGCGCGCCGAAGTGATCTACCCGATCGGTTTCGGCGGCAGCGTGGAAACCCTGGCGGACGCGTCCGGCAAAATGATTCAGGTGTGGTCGCCCAGCGAAACCGTACGCGCGGTGGCCTATGACACCCCGGTGGTCGGCTGGCGTGGCGCCAGCGTCAACACGCTACGCCTGTGGCGTGCCCGCGCGGTGGAAGACCTGCATCTGGAACGCTTCAACGCCGGTGACCACTTGGGCGCCGTGGCCGAGGTGGCCCGCGCCGAAAGTATCTCCCGCGTGCTCTACCCGGCCGACAGCACCGAAGCGGGGCAGGAGCTGCGCCTGCGCCAGGAATACTTCTTCGTGTCCGCCTCGTTGCAGGACTTGCTGCGCCGCCACAAGAACATGCACGGCTCGGTGCTGAGCCTGGGCGAACACGCGGCGATCCAGCTCAACGACACCCACCCGTCCATCGCCGTGGCCGAGTTGATGCGCCAATTGGTCGACCTGCACGACATTCCCTGGGAAGCCGCGTGGGACGTTACCGTCGAAACGCTTTCCTACACCAACCACACCTTGCTGCCCGAGGCGTTGGAAACCTGGCCTGTCGGCCTGATGGAACGCATGCTGCCCCGGCACATGCAGATCATCTACCTGATCAACGCCCAGCACATCGACTCGCTGCGCGCCAAGGGCGTTCATGACTTCGACGTGCTGCGCGCGGTGTCATTGATCGAAGAAGACAACGGCCGTCGCGTGCGCATGGGCAACCTGGCGTTCCTCGGTTCCCACAGTGTCAACGGCGTGTCCGGCCTGCATACCCAACTGATGCGCAGTACGGTGTTTTCCGAACTGCATAAGCTCTACCCGGAGCGCATCAACAACAAAACCAACGGCATCACCTTCCGCCGCTGGCTGTACCAGGCCAACCCCCAGCTCACCAATATGTTGGTGGACGCGCTGGGCCCGGACATTCTCGATACCATGGAAACTCGCCTGGGCGAGCTGGAAACCTTCGCCGAGAAACAGACCTTCCGCAAAGCCTTTGCCGACCAACGCCTGCACAGCAAGCGGGCGCTGGCCGAAATCATTCATGAGCGCCTGGGCATTTCGGTGAACCCTGCAGCAATGTTCGACGTGCAGGTCAAGCGGATCCACGAGTACAAGCGCCAGTTGCTCAACCTGCTGCACACCGTGGCGCTGTATCAGGCGATCCGTGCCGAGCCGGAAGTCGATTGGGTGCCGCGGGTGAAAATCTTTGCCGGCAAGGCGGCGGCGAGTTATCACCAGGCCAAGCTGATCATCAAGCTGACCAACGACATCGCCCGTACCGTCAACAACGACCCGACCGTGCGCGGCTTGCTCAAGGTGGTGTTCCTGCCCAACTACAACGTCAGCCTGGCCGAAAGCATCATTCCGGCGGCGGACCTGTCGGAGCAGATTTCTACCGCCGGTTTCGAGGCGTCGGGTACCAGTAACATGAAGTTCGGCCTCAACGGCGCGCTGACCATCGGCACCATGGACGGCGCGAACGTGGAAATGCACGAGCGCGTGGGCGCCGAGCACATGTTCATCTTCGGCCTCAGTGCCCAGCAGGTAGAAGCCCGCAAGCATGCCGGCGAGTTCAATGCCGGGCCGGATATTGCGGCGTCCCATCGATTGAACGATGTACTGCAAGCGATCCGTGGCGGGGTGTTCTCACCGGATGATCCGGGCCGCTACGTGGGGCTGATCGACGGACTGATCGACTACGACCGGTTCCTGGTGTGTGCCGACTTCGATTCGTACTGGGACGCCCAGGCCAAGGTCGAAGCGCATTGGCATGACTCCAAGGCCTGGTGGCGCTCGGCGGTATTGAACACGGCACGGATGGGCTGGTTCTCTTCGGACCGTACCATCCGCGAATACGCCACCGAGATCTGGAAAGCCCTCGACTAACCACCGCAGTCCAACATGTGGGAGGGGGCTTGCCCCCGATTGCGCAGTGTCAGTTTACAGAGGTGTCGACTGGCACACCGCTATCGGGGGCAAGCCCCCTCCCACATTGGGTTCTGCGTAAATACAGCGCGGCCCGTTGTGCCAAGCCGTGAACTCTATTGGCGTTAAATCCTCTGATTAGAGGAAATACGCCCCGACTCGCGTTAAACTGCGCGGGTTTTCAGCCCCCCCATTCTCCGGAGCCTTCCATGTCCCGCGTTACCTTGAGTCGCTATTTGATCGAGCAGACCCGCAGCAACAACACGCCTGCCGATCTGCGCTTCCTTATCGAAGTGGTGGCGCGTGCCTGCAAGGAAATCAGCCACGCCGTGTCCAAAGGCGCACTGGGTGGTGTCCTGGGCAGCATGGGCACTGAAAACGTGCAGGGCGAAGTGCAGAAGAAGCTCGACGTGATCTCCAACGAGATCCTGCTCGAAGCCAACGAATGGGGCGGTCACCTGGCCGGCATGGCGTCCGAAGAAATGGACAATGCCTACCAGATTCCGGGCAAATACCCCAAAGGCGCCTACCTGCTGGTATTCGACCCACTGGACGGTTCGTCCAACATCGACATCAACGCCCCGGTCGGCACCATTTTCTCGGTACTGCGTTGCCCGAACGAATACCTGAGCCAGAACGAAGCCCTCAACGAAAAGGCCTTTTTACAGCCAGGCACCGAGCAGGTCGCTGCCGGCTACGCGATCTACGGCCCGCAGACCATGCTGGTGCTGACCCTGGGCGACGGCGTCAAGGGCTTCACCCTGGACCGTGAAATGGGAAGCTTCGTGTTGACCCACGAAGACATCACCATTCCTGCGTCCACCCAGGAATTCGCGATCAACATGTCCAACCAACGTCATTGGGAAGAACCCGTCACCCGCTACGTGGGCGAGCTGATGGCTGGCGAAGAAGGCCCGTTGAAGAAAAACTTCAACATGCGCTGGGTCGCCGCGATGGTAGCCGACGTGCACCGCATCCTGACCCGTGGTGGCTTGTTCATGTACCCACGCGACAGCCGCGAGCCCTCCAAGCCGGGCAAGCTGCGCCTGATGTACGAAGCCAACCCGATGTCGTTCCTGGTTGAACAGGCGGGCGGTGCGTCCACTGACGGCCACCAGCGCATCCTCGACATCCAGCCCGAAGGCCTGCACCAGCGTGTGGCGGTGTTCCTGGGTTCGAAGGAAGAAGTTGAGCGTGTGACGGCTTATCACAAGTAGGAGCGAGCTTGCTCGCGAAAAGCTGACAGGCAACGCGGGCATCCAGACAGCCCGCGTCATCATTAACGTTCTTCTTGAAAAAGCCCCGAAACGTTTCAGCGTTTTCGGGGCTTTTTTGTTTTCGCTCGTCGGGAACCAGACACCTCTTTTCCCTTCTAAGCTTCTGGCAGATACCCCAGCTGCTTTGTCTCTCCAGGAGCTTTTCCATGTCTTTACGCCGTCTCGCCCTGCTGGCTTTTTGCGTGCTGTTGGCCGCTTGCAGCAAGGTCAACCAAGAAAATTACCAGAAGCTGTCGGCCGGCATGGCCAAGGCCGAGGTGGAGTCGTTGCTGGGCAAGCCGACTGATTGTTCCGGCGCACTGGGCATGTCCAGCTGCACCTGGGGCGATAAAAACAGCTTTATCAGCGTGCAGTATGCCGGTGACAAGGTTCTGATGTTTTCCGGGCAAGGCCTGAAGTAAACCGGGGCGCGAGCCTGCGGGAGAAGAAGAATGATGCGTTTTGTTGTGTTCCTTTGCGCCAGCCTGTTTTTGGCGGGCTGCGCCAGCCATTCTGGCGATGATCTGCAACCCAAGACCGCGAGTCACGTCAACCTCAAGCGTTACCAGGGCACCTGGTACGAGTTGGCTCGCTTGCCGATGTACTTCCAGCGCAACTGCGCGCAGTCCGAAGCGCGCTACACCTTGCTGCCCGATGGCGACATGTCGGTGTTCAACCGCTGCCTGACGCCTGAATGGAAATGGCAGGAAGCCAAAGGCACGGCCACGCCGCAAGTGCCGGGCAAGACCGACAAACTCTGGGTGGAATTCGATAACTGGTTTACGTCGTTGCTGCCCGGCGTCGCCAAGGGCGATTACTGGGTGCTGTATGTCAGCGATGACTACAAGACGGCCATCGTCGGCAGCCCGAGCCGGCGTTATATGTGGATCCTGTCGCGTACGCCGACGGTGAGCGCCGAAACCCGTGAAGACTTGCTGAGCAGGGCGCGGCAGCAGGGTTATGACACCACGCGGTTGATCTTCCGTACTCCAGATAAGCAGATGGCCAAGAGTTCGCAGTAATCAAATGTGGGAGGGGGCTTGCCCCCGATAGCGGTGTGTCAGTATCAGATGAGCTGGCTGGCGCACAGCAATCGGGGGCAAGCCCCTCCCACATTTGTTATGTGTCGCTTGTCAGCCCAACAAATCTTTCAAGACCTGGGTGAATGCCCGGCTGCTGTCTTCTTCGCCAGCATGATGTCCATCGCGCACCACCCACTGGCCGTTGACCAGTACATCACGCACCTGCCGATCACCACCGGCAAACAGCCAGCGATTGAGAATCCCGTCTCCGCTGGCCGTGGCCAGGTACGGATCGTTACCGTCCAGCACAATCCAGTCCGCACGCTTGCCCACTTCCAGTCGGCCAACCGGCTGGCCCAACGCTTGTGCGCCACCGTCCAGCGCCGCATCGAACAGCGTGCGGCCCACCATCGGCTGGTCGTTGCGATACAGACGGTTGCGCCGCTGATCGCGCAGGCGCTGGCCGTATTCCAGCCAACGCAATTCCTCCACCACACTCAGTGACACATGGCTGTCCGAGCCGATACCCATGCGCCCACCCTGGGCCAGAAAATCCACTGCCGGGAAAATGCCGTCGCCCAGGTTGGCCTCGGTGG
Organism: Pseudomonas orientalis; assembly: GCF_022807995.1. Lineage (NCBI taxonomy): Bacteria > Pseudomonadati > Pseudomonadota > Gammaproteobacteria > Pseudomonadales > Pseudomonadaceae > Pseudomonas > Pseudomonas orientalis. Next base: position 415,779 of record NZ_CP094351.1, read on the forward strand.
TCAGGCACAAACCGGCAATCGCCCGACTCCTGGCCATGCGCGTCACTTCGTCGGGATTGGCGTGAGTGGCATGCACCAGGCACCAGCGCTCATCGACGTCAACATTATCGTACAGCCACTGCAACGGGCGTTTGCCGCTCCAGGCCAGGCAGTCATCGACTTCCTTTTGCTGCTCGGCAATGTGGATGTGCACCGGGCACGCCTTGTCGCTGGCGGCCAGCACGTCCTTGATCTGCTCGGGCAAGACCGCCCGCAGGGAGTGGAAACACAGGCCCAATTGTTGCGCAGGTTGTGCGACGAGTATCGGCTGCAAGCGCGCCTGCAAATCCAGGTAGTTTTCGGTGCTGTTGATGAACCGGCGCTGCCCGTCGTTGGCTGCCTGGCCGCCGAACCCCGAATGCGTGTAAAGCACTGGCAACAGCGTCAGGCCGATGCCGCTGCTGGCGGCTGCCTGGCTGATCTGGCGCGACAGCTCGGTACGGTCGGCGTAGGGCTGGCCGCTGACGTCGTGGTGTACATAGTGAAACTCGGCGACCGAGGTGTAGCCGGCCTTGAGCATTTCGATGTACAGCTGGCGGGCAATGACCTGCAGTTGGTCCGGGTTGATCCTGCCGACCATGCGGTACATCAGGTCCCGCCAGGTCCAGAAACTGTCGTTCGGATTGCCCGCCACTTCGGCCAAACCCGCCATGGCGCGCTGGAAGGCGTGGGAATGCAGGTTCGGCATGCCCGCCAATACCGGGCCTCTGAGCCGCTCCGCTCCGTCAGCCGTGGCATTGGCCTCGACCTTCGTCAGCCGCCCATCGGCGCTGACTTCAAGACGTACATCATTGGCCCATCCATCAGGCAGCAGCGCGCGTTCGGCAAAGAAAGCGGACATGATCAAGGCACCCCGGTCGTGTGTTTATTTGTATATACATATACAGACGTTTGCCTGCTCGGTAAACTCCGGCAATCTATGCATCTTTTTCCCCTGCAAGGATTCCCTGTGCCGACTCCGCCTGCCAAGTCTTCGCTGGCTGCCCACATGGACGAAAGTCCGGCGCCCTTGTATGCCCGCGTCAAACAGATGATCAGCCAGCAGATCCTCAACGGCAACTGGCCGCCCCATTACCGCGTGCCGTCGGAGAGCGAGCTGGTCAGCCAGCTCGGCTTCAGCCGCATGACCATCAACCGCGCGTTGCGCGAGCTGACGGCCGAAGGGCTGCTGGTGCGTATGCAAGGTGTGGGGACGTTCGTCGCCGAGCCCAAGAGCCAGTCGGCGCTGTTTGAAGTGCACAACATTGCCGATGAGATCGCCTCACGCGGCCATCGCCATACGTGCCAGGTCATCACCCTGGGCGAGGAAGCCGCCGGTTCCGAACGTGCCGTCGCTCTGGAAATGCGCGAAGGCGGACGGGTGTTTCACTCGCTGATCGTGCATTTCGAAAACGACATTCCGGTGCAGATCGAAGACCGTTTCGTCAACGCCCTGGTCGCCCCGGAATACTTGCAGCAGGATTTCACCCAGCAAACGCCCTACGCCTACCTCAACCAGGTCGCCCCGCTGACCGAAGGCGAGCACGTGGTTGAAGCGATCCTCGCCGATGCCGCCGAATGCAAGCTGCTGCAGATCGAGCCGAGCGAGCCCTGCCTGTTGATTCGCCGGCGGACCTGGTCGGGTCGCCAGCCCGTCACCGCCGCGCGTTTGATCCACCCCGGTTCCCGTCATAGCCTGGAAGGACGCTTCAGCAAATGAGTTCAATCAACGTCTGGCGCGCCGCCGACTATGTGCGCATGCCGTGGAAAAACGGCGGCGGCAGTACCGAAGAAATCACCCGCGACGCGGGCACCGGGCTGGATGGTTTCGGCTGGCGCCTGTCGATTGCCGACATTGCCGAGTCGGGCGGGTTTTCCACCTTTGCCGGTTACCAGCGCGTGATTACTGTGATCAAGGGCGCGGGTATGGTGTTGACCGTCGACGGTGAGGAGCAGCGCGGTTTGTTACCGCTGCAGCCGTTTGCCTTCGCCGGTGACAGCCAGGTATCGTGCCGCTTGATCACCGGGCCGATCCGCGATTTCAACCTGATCTATTCACCCCGGCATTATCATGCGCGGTTGCAGTGGGTGGATGGTGTGCAGCGGTTTTTCAGTACCGCGCAGACGGTGCTGGTGTTCAGCGTGGCCGATGAGGTGAAGGTATTGGACCAGAAGCTCGGCCATCACGATTGCCTGCAAGTCGACGGGAACATTGGCTTGCTGGATATCTCAGTCAGTGGCCGCTGCTGCCTGATCGAACTGACCGCACGCGGTTAAAAAATGTGGGAGGGGGCTTGCCCCCGATTGCAGAGTGTCAGCCATCGGATATTTGGCTGATACGCCGCTATCGGGGGCAAGCCCCCTCCCACATTTTGTTTTGTGTTGCTCATAGATCTGTTTCCAGGTTGCGCACCAATTTGTTACCGAATGCCCCAGCGTGATGCAAAGCCATGCTGTCGTGACTACATTGCTCCGTCGTAAATTCCTTCGTAAGAAATTTCATCAAGCCTGGAGGCCTTAATTTCCAGGGCTCACACGCCCTGTGCCAAAAAATCCAAGGCATGGGCCCGCAAAGTTGGCCGCTCGATTGCATATGCTTGTACATACAAGTAAAGATGTGTGCGTAAGAGTCTCCTTCGCACCATCCATGTTCACGCATCATGCCGAGGAGTCCAGCAGTGACCGATTTTTCGAAAGCAAGGCCTACAAAATACCGTGACGTCGAAATTCGCGCCGCCCGCGGTAACACGCTCACCGCCAAAAGCTGGCTGACCGAAGCGCCGCTGCGCATGTTGATGAACAACCTTGACCCGCAAGTGGCCGAGAACCCCAAAGAACTGGTGGTGTACGGCGGTATTGGTCGTGCGGCGCGCAACTGGGAGTGCTACGACCAGATCGTCGAGAGCCTTACCCATCTGAACGATGACGAAACCCTGCTGGTGCAATCCGGCAAGCCGGTTGGCGTGTTCAAGACCCACAGCAACGCCCCGCGCGTGTTGATCGCCAACTCCAACCTGGTGCCGCACTGGGCCAGTTGGGAACACTTCAACGAACTGGATGCCAAGGGCTTGGCCATGTACGGCCAGATGACCGCCGGCAGCTGGATCTATATCGGCAGCCAGGGCATCGTTCAGGGCACTTATGAAACCTTCGTCGAAGCCGGCCGCCAGCATTACGATTCGAATCTCAAAGGTCGTTGGGTGCTCACCGCCGGTCTCGGCGGCATGGGCGGTGCGCAGCCATTGGCCGCGACCCTGGCCGGCGCCTGCTCGCTGAACATCGAGTGCCAGCAAGTCAGCATCGACTTCCGCCTGAACAGCCGCTACGTCGACGAGCAAGCCACCGACCTCGACGACGCTCTGGCGCGCATCGCCAAATACACCGGGGAAGGCAAAGCCATCTCCATCGCCCTGCTGGGCAACGCCGCCGAAATTTTGCCTGAGCTGGTCAAGCGCGGTGTGCGCCCGGACATGGTCACCGACCAGACCAGCGCCCACGACCCGCTCAACGGCTACCTGCCGGCCGGCTGGACCTGGGACGAATACCGCGCCCGCGCCAAGACCGAACCCGCCGCCGTGATCAAGGCTGCCAAGCAGTCGATGGCCGTGCACGTCAAAGCCATGCTCGAGTTCCAGAAACAAGGCATCCCGACGTTCGACTACGGCAACAACATCCGTCAGATGGCCCAGGAAGAAGGCGTGGAAAATGCCTTCGACTTCCCGGGTTTCGTACCGGCCTACATCCGCCCGCTGTTCTGTCGTGGCATCGGCCCGTTCCGTTGGGCGGCGCTGTCCGGTGACCCGCAGGACATCTACAAGACCGACGCCAAAGTCAAAGAGCTGATCCCTGACGACGCCCATCTGCACAACTGGTTGGACATGGCCCGCGAGCGCATCAGCTTCCAGGGCCTGCCGGCGCGTATCTGCTGGGTCGGCCTGGGCCAGCGCGCCAAGCTCGGCCTGGCGTTCAACGAGATGGTGCGCAGCGGTGAGTTGTCCGCCCCTGTGGTGATCGGTCGCGATCACCTCGACTCCGGCTCCGTGGCCAGCCCGAACCGTGAAACCGAATCCATGCAGGACGGTTCCGACGCCGTGTCCGACTGGCCGCTGCTCAACGCCTTGCTCAACACCGCCAGCGGCGCGACCTGGGTTTCGTTGCACCACGGTGGCGGCGTCGGCATGGGCTTCTCGCAGCACTCGGGCATGGTGATCGTGTGTGACGGCACCGACGAAGCGGCCGAACGTATTGCGCGCGTACTGCATAACGACCCGGCGACCGGGGTGATGCGTCACGCGGATGCGGGCTACCAGATCGCTATCGATTGCGCCAGGGAACAGGGCCTGAATCTGCCGATGATCAACGGCTGACGCACTCACTGTAGGAGCGAGCTTGCTCGCGAAGGTATTCCAGGCACATCGCTGCATTGAATGTACGTTTTTCGCGAGCAAGCTCGCTCCTGCATCAAACAATCCATCAGAGGTTGAACAGCATGGCTGCGAACGACACCACCCCGTTGATCGAAAGGCGTTCGATCGACTACATCCCCGAAGCGGAAAGACATGGTCGTCTACTGAGCCAGTTCACCCTGTGGATGGGCGCCAACCTGCAAATCACCGCGATTGTCACCGGGGCCCTGGCCTTGGTGCTGGGCGGTGATGTGTTCTGGTCGTTGATCGGTCTGCTGATCGGTCAACTGATCGGCGGTGGCGTCATGGCGTTGCATGCGGCGCAAGGGCCCAAGCTTGGCCTGCCGCAGATGATCTCCAGCCAGGTACAGTTCGGTGTGTATGGCGCGGCTATTCCGATCGTGCTGGTGTGCCTGATGTACCTGGGTTTCACCGCCACCGGCACGGTGTTGTCGGGGCAGGCGCTGGGCCAGTTGTTCGGGGTCAGCGACAGCGTCGGCATCCTGATTTTTGCCAGTGTCATCGTGCTGGTCACGGTGCTGGGTTACCGGGTGATCCATTTCATCGGGCGTGTTGCCAGCGTCATCGGCGTGATTGCCTTTGTTTACCTGTTCAGCCGCCTGATGAGCCAGACCGATGTTGGCGCGCTCCTGCAGATCCGTCACTTCAGCTGGAGCAGCTTTCTGCTGGCCGTGTCACTCGCGGCCTCCTGGCAGATCGCCTTCGGCCCCTACGTGGCGGACTACTCGCGTTACCTGCCGAGCCAGACGTCATCGGTGAAAACCTTCTTCGCCGCGGGCGCGGGCTCGGTCATTGGTGCGCAGGTAGCGATGGTCCTTGGCGTGTTCGCAGCCGCCATGTCCAACGGCCAGTTTGCCGGGCACGAGGTGGCCTATATCGTTGGCTTGAGCGGTACGGGAGCCACCGCTGCGTTGCTGTACTTCAGCATCGCGTTCGGCAAGGTCACCATCTCCACGCTCAATTCCTACGGCAGCTTCATGTGCATCGCGACCATCATCAGTGGTTTCCGTGGCCGCCTGGAGGTCACGCGTCTGCAGCGCCTGGTGTTCGTGCTGGTCATCGTCGGCACGGCAACCCTGATCGCGCTGCTCGGTCAGCACTCGTTCCTCGGTGCGTTCAAGTCGTTCATCCTGTTCCTGCTGGCGTTCTTCACGCCCTGGAGCGCGATCAACCTGGTGGATTACTACTGCATCACCCGCGAGCGCTATGACGTGCCGGCGCTGGCCGATCCGAACGCTCGCTACGGTCGCTGGAACCTGTTGGGGATCAGCGTGTATGTGTTCGGCGTGCTGGTGCAGTTGCCGTTCATCTCCACCAAGTTCTACACCGGTCCCCTGGTGGCTGCGCTGGGTGACGTGGATATCTCCTGGATCATCGGCCTGGTGCTGCCGGCGGCCCTGTATTACGTGTGTGCGAAAAAATGGCACGGCACGGTGCCCGATCATCTGATCCTGCCAAAAGAGCAGGGCGCTTTACTCACAACAGACGGGCTGGCTGCGCAGGCCTGATGGGACGTGGACAAGGCAGGACGCCTTTTGACTGCCGTAATCCATTTCATGATTGGGAGCGTCACACAATGAAAATGCATAAGACCCTGCTGACCACGTTGCTGTCTGCGGGCTTGCTGGCAAGCGCCGGCGCCCAGGCGGCCGGCTGGTGTGAATCCGGCAAGCCGGTGAAATTCGCCGGGCTGAACTGGGAAAGCGGCATGTTGCTCACCGACATCCTGCAAACCGTGCTGGAGAAAGGCTACGACTGCAAAACCGACAGCCTGCCGGGCAATTCCATCACCATGGAAAACGCCCTGAGCAGCAACGACATCCAAGTGTTTGCCGAAGAGTGGGTGGGCCGCAGCGAAGTCTGGAACAAGGCCGAGAAGGCCGGCAAGGTCGTCGGCGTCGGCGCACCGGTGGTTGGCGCTGTTGAAGGCTGGTACGTGCCGCGCTATGTGATCGAAGGCGACGCCAAGCGCAAGTTGGAAGCGAAGGCCCCGGACCTCAAGAATATCGCTGATCTGGCCAAATACGCCGCCGTGTTCAAGGACCAGGAAGAACCGTCCAAGGGCCGTTTCTACAACTGCCCGGCCGGCTGGACCTGTGAGCTGGACAATAGCGAAATGCTCAAGAGCTACGGCCTGGAAAGCACCTACACCAACTTCCGCCCGGGCACCGGCCCGGCGCTGGATGCGGCGGTACTGTCGAGCTACAAGCGCGGCGAGCCGATCCTGTTCTACTACTGGTCGCCCACGCCGCTGATGGGCCAGGTCGACCTGGTCAAGCTGGAAGAAAAGCCGGGCGTGGATAAGCGCGTGAGCATCAAGGTCGGCCTGTCCAAGACGTTCCACGAGCAAGCGCCTGAGCTGGTGGCCGTGCTGGAAAAGGTCAACTTGCCCATCGACCTGCTGAATCAGAACCTGGGCCGCATGGCCAAGGAGCGGATCGAATCGCCGAAACTGGCGAAAATTTTCCTCAAGGAACATCCTGAAGTCTGGCACGCCTGGGTGAGCGAAGACGCCGCCAGGAAAATCGACGCGGCCTTGTAGGTAAAGCGTGTCCGGCTACCCTGAGGGGCAGCCGGGCGCCTGGCCTCAACCCACTGGATCGAGAGCACGCTATGTTTCCCGAGAGTTTTACGTTTTCCATCGCCGACTGGGTCAATGGTTGGGTGGACTCGCTGGTCACCAACTACGGCGATGTGTTCCGGCACATCTCCGACACCCTGCTGTGGGCCATCGTCAATCTGGAAGGGCTGCTGCGCGCGGCGCCCTGGTGGCTGATGCTGGCCATCGTTGGCGTCATCGCCTGGCATGCCACGCGCAAGGTGGTGACCACGGTGGTGATCGTCGGCTTGTTGTTCCTCGTCGGCGCGGTTGGCTTGTGGGACAAACTGATGCAGACCCTGGCGCTGATGATGGTCGCCACGGTGATCTCGGTGCTGATCGGCATTCCCCTGGGTATCCTTTCCGCGCGCAGCAATCGCCTGCGCTCGGTACTGATGCCGCTGCTGGACATCATGCAAACCATGCCCAGCTTCGTGTACCTGATCCCGGTGCTGATGCTGTTTGGCCTGGGCAAGGTGCCGGCGATTTTCGCCACGGTCATTTACGCCGCGCCGCCGCTGATCCGCCTGACTGACCTGGGTATCCGCCAGGTCGATGGCGAGGTCATGGAGGCCATCAACGCCTTTGGCGCCAACCGCTGGCAACAACTGTTCGGCGTGCAACTGCCGCTGGCGCTGCCAAGCATCATGGCGGGTATCAACCAGACCACCATGATGGCCTTGTCGATGGTGGTGATCGCCTCGATGATCGGCGCTCGTGGCCTGGGTGAGGACGTGCTCGTCGGCATCCAGACCCTCAACGTTGGGCGAGGCCTGGAAGCCGGGCTGGCAATCGTGATTCTTGCAGTGGTCATCGACCGCATTACCCAGGCCTATGGTCGTCCACGGCATGAGGCGAGCAAATGACTAGCGTCAGCAAAATCGAAGTCAAAAACGTCTTCAAGATCTTCGGCAACCGCTCCAGGGAAGCGCTGGCGCTGATTGGCCAGGGCAAGACCAAGGATCAGGTGCTGGCCGAGACCGGTTGCGTGGTCGGCGTGAACGATCTGTCCCTGAGCATCGCCACCGGTGAAATCTTTGTGATCATGGGCTTGTCGGGCTCCGGCAAATCCACTCTGGTGCGTCACTTCAACCGCCTGATCGATCCCACCAGCGGTGCGATCCTGGTGGATGGCGAAGACATCCTGCAACTGGACATGGAGGCCCTGCGTCAATTCCGTCGCCACAAGATCAGCATGGTGTTCCAGAGCTTCGGCCTGCTGCCCCACAAGAGCGTGCTCGACAATGTCGCCTATGGCCTGAAAGTGCGTGGTGAAACCAAGCAGGTCTGCGCCGAACGCGCCCTGCACTGGATCGAAACCGTGGGCCTGAAGGGATACGAAAACAAATACCCGCACCAGCTCTCCGGCGGCATGCGTCAACGTGTCGGCCTGGCCCGCGCCTTGGCTGCAGACACCGACATCATCCTGATGGACGAAGCCTTCAGCGCCCTCGACCCGCTGATCCGCGCCGAAATGCAGGACCAGTTGCTCGAGCTGCAAAAGACCCTGCACAAGACCATCGTGTTTATCACCCATGACCTCGACGAGGCGGTGCGCATCGGTAACCGCATTGCGATCCTCAAGGACGGCAAGCTGATCCAGGTGGGTACGCCGCGGGAGATTTTGCATTCACCGGCGGATGAGTATGTGGACCGGTTTGTTCAGCGGCGGGCTGCGGTGGTCTGATCCTGGTTTGGTGGTGAGGTTACTGGCCTCATCGGGGGCAAGCCCCCTCCCACACTTGAAAGTATTCACAGATCAAAATGTGGGAGGGGGCTTGCCCCCGATAGGGCCGGTAAGGCTGCAAAAGAATTGAAGAAGGTACAAAGATGCCCCAGGCAACAACAATCATCATCGCCGACGCCCCAATGCACTGGCAGGACGTCACCGCCGTCGCCCGCCACGGCGCAGTGCTCGAACTCTCAAGCCAGGCCTGGGCACGCATCGACAATGCCCAAGCCATCGTGCAGCGCATCGTTGCCAGCGGCGAACGCGCGTATGGCGTCAACACCGGCCTGGGCGCGCTGTGCAACGTGTCGCTGGAGGGCGAGCAACTGAGCCAGTTGTCGCGCAACACCTTGCTCAGCCACGCCTGCGGCGTCGGCCCGGTGCTCAGCGATGAGCAGACCCGCGCGATCATCTGCGCCGCCATCATCAACTACAGCCACGGCAAATCCGGCCTGCATCGGCAAGTGGTGCAGGCGCTGCTGGCGCTGCTCAACCACGGCATCACCCCACAAGTACCGTCCCAGGGCTCGGTGGGTTACCTGACCCACATGGCCCATGTCGGCGTGGCGCTGCTCGGCGTCGGCAACGTCAGTTATCGCGGCCAGGTTGTGACAGCGCAAGAGGCCCTGGCCGCTGAAGGCTTGCAGCCGGTGGTACTCGGCGCCAAGGACGGCCTGTGCCTGGTCAACGGCACACCCTGCATGACCGGCCTGAGCTGCCTGGCCCTGGCCGATGCGCATCACTTGCTGCAATGGGCCGATGTGATCGGCGCCATGAGTTTCGAAGCCCAGAGGGGCCAGATCGATGCGTTCGACGCAGAGATCATTGCCCTCAAGCCGCACCCAGGTATGCAGCAAGTGGGCAACAATCTGCGTGCGTTGCTTGACGGCAGCGAGGTGATCGCCAGCAGCAAAGGCATCCGCACCCAGGACGCCCTGAGCATCCGCTCGATCCCGCAGATCCACGGCGCGGCGCGCGATCAGGTGGAGCACGCGACCCGCCAGATCGAGACCGAACTCAACAGCGCCACGGACAACCCGCTGGTGCTCGGCACGCCCGACAACTACCGCGTGGTGTCCCAGGCCAACCCCCATGGCCAGTCCGTGGCGCTGGCGGCCGACCTGCTGGCCATCGCCATGGCCGAAATCGGCTCGGTGGCCGAGCGCCGCCTGGATCGCCTGATCAACCCGCATGTCAGCGGCCTGCCGGCGTTCCTGGTGAGCAATCCCGGGGTCAACTCCGGAATGATGATCGTGCAGTACGTCGCCGCGTCCCTGTGCGGGCAAAACCGCCAATTGGCGCAACCGGCGGTACTCGACAACTTCGTCACCTCGGGCCTGCAGGAAGACCACTTGAGCATGGGCACCAATGCCGCGCTCAAGCTGCATCAAGTGCTGGCCAACGTGAATCAGATCCTCGCCATCGAATACCTGCTGGCGGCCCAGGCGTTCGAGTTCCTCAAGGGCCAGCGCTTCGGCGCCGGCACCGACCGCGCCTGGCGCCTGCTGCGCGAGGTCGTGCCGGCCTATGAGCAGGACCGCTGGCTGGCACCGGATATTGCAGCAGCCGCCAACCTGATCAAAGACACCGCTTTACCGAATGTGCACTGAATACCTAGAAGAACAATTCACAAGGAGAACGAATGTGACTGCGCTAAACCTGATTCCAGGCCAACTGAGCCTCGCCCAACTGCGGGCCATCTACCAGCAGCCGGTAACCCTCAGCCTGGATGACAGCGCCACGGCGCAGATCGAAGCCAGTGTGGCCTGCGTGGAGCAGATTCTCGCCGAGAACCGCACGGCGTATGGCATCAACACCGGTTTTGGCCTGCTGGCCTCGACCCGCATCGCCAGTGAAGACCTGGAAAACCTTCAGCGTTCGCTGGTGCTGTCCCATGCCGCCGGTGTGGGTGAGCCGATCAGCGATGCGCTGGTGCGGCTGGTCATGGTGCTCAAGGTCAACAGCCTGAGCCGCGGGTTCTCCGGGATTCGTCGGCAGGTAATCGACGCGCTGATCGCGCTGATCAACGCTGAGGTGTACCCGCACATTCCGCTTAAAGGTTCGGTCGGTGCATCCGGTGACTTGGCGCCCCTGGCCCATATGTCCCTGGTGCTGCTCGGCGAAGGCAAGGCGCGCTACAAGGGCGAATGGCTGGAGGCGCCCGAGGCACTGAAAGTCGCCGGCCTGACGCCGCTGACCCTCGCCGCCAAGGAAGGCCTGGCCCTGCTCAACGGCACCCAGGTGTCCACCGCCTATGCCTTGCGCGGTCTGTTCGAAGGCGAAGACCTGTTTGCCGGCGCCCTCGCTTGCGGCGGCCTGACCGTGGAAGCGGTGCTTGGCTCGCGCTCGCCGTTCGACGCACGGATTCATGCCGCACGCGGCCAGCGTGGGCAGATCGACGCCGCTGCGGCCTATCGCAACTTGCTCGGCGAAAGCAGCCAGGTGTCCCAATCGCACCAGAACTGCGACAAGGTGCAAGACCCTTATTCCCTGCGCTGCCAGCCGCAGGTCATGGGCGCGTGCCTGACCCAGTTCCGCCAGGCCGCCGAGGTGCTGGTGGTGGAGGCCAACGCGGTATCGGACAACCCGCTGGTGTTCGCGGCCGAGGGCGATGTGATTTCCGGCGGTAACTTCCACGCGGAACCGGTGGCCATGGCCGCCGACAACATGGCGTTGGCCATCGCAGAGATCGGCTCCCTGAGCGAGCGGCGTATCTCGTTGATGATGGACAAGCACATGTCGCAACTGCCGCCGTTCCTGGTGGGCAATGGCGGGGTCAACTCCGGCTTCATGATCGCCCAGGTCACCGCCGCTGCGCTCGCCAGCGAGAACAAGGCGCTGGCCCACCCGCACAGCGTCGACAGCCTGCCGACCTCGGCCAACCAGGAAGACCACGTCTCCATGGCCCCGGCTGCGGGCAAGCGTCTGTGGGAAATGGCCGAGAACACTCGTGGCATTCTTGCGGTGGAATGGCTCGCCGCCTGCCAGGGCCTTGACCTGCGCGACGGCTTGAAAACCTCACCTGCCCTTGAAAAAGCCCGTGGCCTGCTGCGCGACAAAGTGGCGTTCTACGACAAGGACCGCTTCTTCGCCCCGGACATCATCGCCGCCAGCGAACTGCTCGCCAGCCGCTGCCTGAACGAGCTGGTGCCGGCCAGGTTGCTGCCGAGCCTGTAACCCACCGCCGCCCTACTGTAGGAGCGAGCTTGCTCGCGAAAATCGCCAACGATGACGCGGGAAACCTGACACCCCTGGGCGTTCTCAGGTTTTTCGCGAGCAAGCTCGCTCCTACAGGTGAGGTCGTTTTTTCTCGGGATAAAAATAACTAGGGAAGAGAAATGCACCCGCCAGAAAAAGGTTTGAAACGCGGGCTCAACGCCCGACATATTCGCTTCATGGCACTCGGTTCCGCGATCGGCACCGGGCTGTTCTACGGCTCCGCCTCCGCCATCCAGATGGCCGGCCCCGCCGTACTGCTGGCCTACCTGATCGGCGGCGCCGCCGTCTTCATGGTGATGCGCGCCCTCGGCGAAATGGCCGTGCACAACCCGGTGTCCGGCTCGTTCGGCCACTACGCCAGCACTTACCTGGGGCCCATGGCCGGGTTTATCCTCGGCTGGACCTACGCCTTTGAAATGATCATCGTCTGCCTCGCCGACGTCACCGCGTTCGGCATCTACATGGGCTTCTGGTTTCCCGAGGTCGCGCGTTGGGTCTGGGTGCTGGGCATCGTGTTTTTGATCGGCGGCCTGAACCTGTGCAACGTCAAAGTGTTTGGCGAGATGGAGTTCTGGCTGTCACTGCTCAAGGTCGGCGCCATTGTCGCGATGATCCTCGGCGGCTTCGGCATCATGCTGTTCGGTATTCATTCGGCCGGTGAAACCCAGGCTGCCGGCTTGAGCAACCTGTGGGCCCATGGCGGCTTCATGCCCAACGGCATCGGCGGCCTGATCGCGTCCTTCGCCGTGGTGATGTTTGCCTTCGGCGGTATCGAAATCATCGGCATCACCGCCGGGGAAGCCAAGGACCCGCAGCGCGTGATCCCCAAGGCGATCAACGCCGTACCGCTGCGCATCCTGCTGTTCTACGTGCTGACCCTGTTTGTGCTGATGGCGATCTACCCGTGGCCGCAGATCGGCAGCCAGGGCAGCCCGTTCGTGCAGATTTTCAGCAACCTGGGAATCGGCTCGGCGGCGACCATCCTCAATATCGTAGTGATCTCGGCAGCGGTATCGGCCATCAACAGTGACATCTTCGGCGCCGGCCGCATGATGTACGGCCTGGCCCAGCAAGGGCAGGCGCCCAAGGGCTTCGCGCAATTGTCCAAACAGGGCGTACCGTGGATGACCGTGGTGGTGATGGGGGCGGCGCTGCTGGGCGGCGTGGTGCTCAACTACCTGATCCCGGAAAACGTGTTCCTGCTGATCGCCTCGATTGCCACCTTTGCCACCGTGTGGGTGTGGCTGATGATCCTGTTTACCCAGGTCGCCATGCGCCGCTCGATGAGCAAGGAGCAGGTGGCAGAGCTGAAATTCCCGGTGCCGTTCTGGCCGTATGCGCCGGCAGCAGCCATTGTGTTCATGCTGTTTGTGTTTGGCGTGCTCGGTTACTTCCCCGACACTCAGGCGGCCTTGATGGTCGGAGCGGTATGGATCGTGTTGCTGATCGTTGCCTATCTGCTGTGGGTCAGGCCCGCTGCCGGGCAAGCGGCCAAGGTTCATTACGAACAGGCTTTGTCTCATCGATAACTTAGGGAGGCGTTGATGAAAACCCTTTGGCAACACTGCCACGTAGCAACGATGGCCCAGGGCAAATACTCGATCATCGAGGATGCTGCCATGGTGACTGCGGGTTCGCTGATCGAGTGGATCGGCCCGCGCAGCCAGGCGCCAACGGCGGATTACGCCCAGGTGCATGACCTGCAAGGCGCGTGGGTCACCCCCGGCCTGGTCGACTGCCACACCCACACCGTGTTCGGCGGCAACCGCAGCGGCGAGTTCGAGCAGCGCCTAGAAGGCGTCAGCTACGCTGAAATCGCGGCCCAGGGCGGTGGCATTGCCAGCACCGTGCGGGCCACCCGTGCAGCGACGGAAGATGAATTGTTTGCCAGTGCTGAAAAGCGCCTGCGCAGTCTTTTGCGCGATGGTGTGACCACGGTAGAAATCAAGTCCGGCTACGGCCTGGATCTGGCCAACGAACGCAAGATGCTGCGCGTGGCGCGGCGCCTTGGCGAATCGCTTCCGGTGAGCGTGCGCGCTACCTGTCTGGCGGCCCACGCGCTGCCGCCTGAGTACAAAGACCGTGCCGATGACTACATCGAGCACATCTGCAGCGAGATGCTGCCGGCCCTGGCGGCAGAAGGCCTGGTGGATGCGGTGGACGCGTTCTGTGAATACCTGGCGTTCTCCACCGAGCAGGTCGAGCGCGTGTTCAAGGTTGCCCGGCAACTTGGCTTGCCGGTGAAGCTGCACGCCGAGCAACTCTCTTCGCTGCACGGTTCCAGCCTCGCGGCGCGTTATCAGGCGTTGTCGGCGGATCACCTGGAATTCATGACCGAAGAGGATGCCATCGCCATGGCCGCTGCAGGCACCGTTGCCGTGTTGCTGCCAGGCGCCTTCTACTTCCTGCGCGAAACCCAATTGCCGCCGATGGACGCCCTGCGCAAGCACGGCGTGAAGATTGCCATCGCCAGCGACCTCAACCCTGGCACCTCGCCGGCCCTGTCAGTGCGCCTGATGCTGAACATGGCCTGCACCCTGTTCCGCATGACCCCCGAAGAAGCCCTGGCCGGCGCCACGCAGCACGCGGCTGCCGCGCTGGGCATGGGCGACACCCATGGTTCGCTGGAAGTGGGCAAGGTTGCGGATTTTGTCGCCTGGCAGATCGATCGCCCCGCCGACCTGGCCTATTGGCTGGGCGGCGAGCTGGATAAACGCATCGTACGCCATGGCGTCGATGTCACTGTTTAACTGCGTTTGTGACTGCATTTGTAAATAGGGAGCATCGTTGTGGATAAGGTTCTGACATTCAAGCAAGGCCGCGTACCGCTGCTGATCAGCATGCCCCACGCCGGCCTGCTTCTGACGCCTGCGGTCGAGGCCGGGTTGATCCCCGAGGCGCAAAGCCTGCCGGACACCGACTGGCATATTCCCTTGTTGTATGACTTTGCCGAAGAGCTGGGCGCCAGCACCCTGGCGGCCGAGTATTCGCGGTTTGTCATCGACCTGAACCGACCATCCGATAACAAGCCGCTCTATGCGGGCGCCACCACCGGCCTGTACCCGGAGACGCTGTTCGATGGCGTGCCGTTGTTCCGAGAAGGGCAAACGCCGTCCGAAGCCGAGCGCGCCACCTACCTGCAGAAAATCTGGGGCCCGTATCACCGCACGCTGCAAGAAGAACTGGCGCGCCTCAAGGCCGAATTCGGCTATGCGTTGCTGTTCGACGCGCACTCGATCCGCTCCGTGATCCCGCACCTGTTCGACGGCAAATTGCCGGACTTCAACCTCGGCACCTTCAATGGCGCCGCGTGCGATCCCGAACTGGCCGGCCAGCTGGAAGCCATCTGTGCTCAGCATCCTCAGTACACCCACGTGCTGAACGGACGTTTCAAGGGCGGTCACATTACCCGCCACTACGGTAATCCGGCGCAGGATATTCATGCGGTGCAGTTGGAGTTGTGCCAGAGCACGTATATGGAAGAGGTCGAGCCGTTCCGGTATCGCCCCGACCTGGCCGAGCCGACCCAGGTGGTGTTGAAGCAATTGCTCAAAGCCTTGCTGGCGTGGGGGCAAACGCACTATCGATAAAGGCTGACGCGGGTCCAGGCGTTCAAGGACATGCTCATTGCACAATTCGGGTTTATGATGCCAGACAGCAGAATAATAGACGTCCCCCCAGGGATGGACCCGACACCCCACGGAGCGCGCAATGCAGACTTGGTACCCGCAGATCAAACCCTATGCCCGGCACGATCTGGCAGTCGATGATGTTCACACGCTGTACGTCGATGAAAGCGGCTCCCCCGAGGGCCTGCCTGTGGTGTTCATCCACGGCGGCCCCGGCTCCGGTTGCGACGCGCAGAGCCGTTGCTACTTCGATCCGAACCTGTACCGTATTGTCACCTTCGACCAGCGCGGTTGCGGGCGCTCCACACCCCGCGCGAGCCTTGAAAACAACACCACCTGGGACCTGGTCGCCGACCTTGAGCGCATCCGCGAGCACCTGGGCATCGACAAGTGGGTGCTGTTCGGCGGCTCCTGGGGATCGACGCTGTCCCTGGCCTACGCACAAACCCACCCAGAGCGCGTGCATGGCTTGATCGTGCGCGGAATTTTCCTGGCGCGTCCTCAGGACATTCGCTGGTTCTACCAGGAGGGCGCGAGCCGACTGTTCCCGGATTACTGGCAGGATTACCTGGCCCCGATCCCGTTGGAAGAGCGTCACGACATGATCGCGGCGTATCACAAGCGTCTGACCGGCAACGATCAGATCGCCCAGATGCACGCGGCCAAGGCCTGGTCCGGCTGGGAAGGGCGCATGCTGGGCCTGTGTCCGAGTCCGCAGCATGTCGAGCGCTTCTCCGAGCCGCAGCGTGCCTTGTCCATTGCCCGTATCGAATGCCATTACTTCACCAATAACTCGTTCCTGGAGCCAGACCAGCTGATTCGCGATATGCACAAGATCGCCCATCTGCCCGGGGTCATCATTCACGGCCGCTACGATATGATTTGCCCGCTGGATAACGCCTGGGATCTGCATCAGGCCTGGCCGAACAGTGAATTGCAGGTGATCCGCGAGGCGGGGCATGCCGCGTCCGAGCCTGGCATTACCGACGCGTTGGTCCGCGCAACCGGCGAAATGGCACGGCGCCTGCTTGATTTGCCGCCAGAAGAAGCATGAAGGGCCTGTTGCAACGGGTGCGAGGCGCCCGCGTCGAGGTGGCTGGCGAAATAGTTGGGGCGATTGACCAGGGTTTGCTGGTGCTGGTGGCCGTCGAACCTTCAGATACGCCCGAGAGCGCCGATAAACTGCTGCACAAACTGCTTAACTATCGAGTGTTCAGTGACGATGAGGGCAAGATGAACCTGTCGTTGAAGGATATCGGCGGTGGTTTGCTGCTGGTGTCGCAGTTCACCCTGGCGGCGGACACCAAAAGCGGGCTGCGGCCGAGCTTCTCCACGGCGGCCCCGCCGGCCCTGGGAGCGGCGCTTTTTGATCACTTGTTGTTACAAGCGCAACAATTGCATGGCAAGGTGGCATCAGGGCGTTTTGGCGCGGATATGCAGGTGCATTTGGTCAATGATGGCCCTGTGACCTTTCTCTTACAGACCTGAATGTATGAAAAACGACGTTAATGCCTAAAAACGCAGGGTTTCGCTACAAATACTTCGTTGTCCCTGATGCGTTGTCTCGCGGGCTGCTAGATAATCGCGCGCTACGGGGATCAGCGTTGTTTGGTCCATTTTTGACTTAGGTAGAGACTTGTCCGACAAACCAGTGGGGAATCATTTTGCCCCTGAGGAGTCGGAACAATGCTCGCCAACCTGGCATATAGATAGCTGGCCGTTGGTTTTTTGATCTGTTTTCGGCGAGGGTTGCTCGTGATTGTTAGTCCCTGTAATGCACCAAAATTGTCTGCCAAACGGTTACGAAACGCACTGGTGACGGGCTCTGCCCTGTTCTGCCTGTTCGGCGCGGGTCAACTGTGGGCATTCAGTCTGGACGATGTATCGGCCAAGGCAAAAGAGCTGGCTGGGCAGAAATACGAAGCTCCGCGCAGCAATCTGCCGAACGAATTCCGCGAAATGAAATTCGCTGATTACCAGAAAATTCGTTTCCGCAATGAAAAAGCCGAGTGGGCCGATCAGAACACCCCGTTCAAGCTGTCCTTCTATCACCAGGGTATGCACTTCGATACGCCGGTGAAAATCAATGAAGTCACCGCTGACAGTGTCCAGGAAATCAAGTACGACCCCAATCGCTTCGATTTCGGCGACGTGAAATTTGATCCGAAAGCCACCGAACAGTTGGGTTATGCCGGCTTCCGGGTGCTGTTCCCGATCAACAAGGCCGACAAGCAAGACGAAATCATGACCATGCTCGGCGCCAGCTATTTCCGCGTCGTCGGCAAGGACCAGGTGTATGGCCTGTCCGCCCGTGGTCTGGCGATCGACACTGCGCTGCCGTCCGGCGAAGAATTCCCGCGTTTCACCGAGTTCTGGATCGAGCGTCCGAAGCCGGGCGACAAGCACCTGGTGATCTTCGCCCTGCTGGATTCGCCGCGTGCGACCGGCGCCTACCGTCTGATTCTGCGTCCGGGCACCGACACCGTGGTCGACGTCAAATCCCAGATGTACCTGCGCGACAAGGTGAGCAAGCTGGGCGTGGCCCCGCTGACCTCGATGTTCCTGTTTGGCGCCAACCAGCCGTCCAAGGTCCTCAACTACCGTCGTGAGCTGCACGATTCCAGCGGCCTGTCGATCCATGCCGGCAATGGCGAGTGGATCTGGCGCCCGCTGAACAATCCTAAACACCTGTCGGTCAGCAACTTCAGCGTGGAAAACCCGCGTGGGTTCGGCCTGCTGCAACGCGGCCGCAACTTCAGCCACTACGAAGACCTGGACGACAACTACGACAAGCGCCCAAGCGCCTGGATCGAACCTGAGGGCGACTGGGGCAAAGGCACCGTCGACCTGGTAGAAATTCCGACCGCTGACGAAACCAACGACAACATCGTTGCCTTCTGGAGCCCGGCCGAACTGCCGGAAGTCGGCAAGCCGCTGGATGTGTCCTACCGCCTGCACTGGACGCTGGACGATGCCGCCTTCCATTCGCCGGACAGCGCCTGGGTCAAGCAGACCCTGCGTTCCACCGGTGACGTGAAGCAATCCAACCTGATCCGTCAACCGGACGGCACCGTCGCTTATCTGGTGGACTTCGAAGGCCCGGCCCTGAAGAAGCTGCTGCCCGACGCTCCGGTGCGCAGCCAGGTGAGCGTTGGCGACAACGCCGAACTGGTCGAAAACAGCGTGCGCTACAACGAGCACACCAAAGGCTGGCGCCTGACCCTGCGCATGAAGATCAAGGACGCGAGCAAGCCGACTGAAATGCGTGCGGCGCTGGTGCAAGAGATCGCACAGGCTGAGCCCGAGCAGGTGTCGACTCACGTGCTCAAGGCTGACAAGGTCCTGGCCAAGCAACACGAGAAACAGGCCAAGAAAGACGCCAAAGAGGCGAAGGACAAGGACGCCAAGCAGCCCGAAGCTGCCCCGGCCCCTGTCACGCCGGAGCCGGCCAAGACCGAACAAGTCCTGACCGAAACCTGGAGCTACCAGTTGCCTGCCGATGAGTAATTCACAAGTCAAGCCAGAAACTCTGACCGAGTACCTGGCGCATCTCCCCATGACGGCTGAGCAGCGCGCCGAGCTGGCGGGCTGCAGCTCCTTCAGCGAGCTGCACGAACGCCTGTCGTCCGCCACCTTCGACGCACCCACCGATGCCGCCCAGGCGTCGGTGGGCCGCCGGCTGACCCTGAGCACCGCTGAAGAGCTGCAGGACGCCGAGATGCTGGCGCTCGACGCCAGCGGTCGCGTCTGCCTGAAGGCCACCCCGCCGATCCGTCGGACCAAAGTGGTGCCCGAGCCTTGGCGCACCAACATCCTGGTACGTGGCTGGCGCCGGATGACCGGGCGCACCAATCCGCCGAAGCCGCCGAAAGACGAACGGGTATTGCCCGCCGCGCGCTGGCGTACCGTGGGTTCGATCCGCCGCTATATCCTGTTGGTGCTGATGCTGGGCCAGACCATCGTGGCCGGCTGGTACATGAAAGGCATCATGCCGTACCAGGGCTGGTCGCTGGTCGACTTCGACGAGATCCGCAACCAGACCCTGCTGCAAACCGCTACCCAGGTACTGCCTTACGCACTGCAGACCAGCATCCTGATCATGTTCGGGATTCTGTTCTGCTGGGTGTCGGCCGGTTTCTGGACCGCGCTGATGGGCTTCCTCGAGCTGCTGACTGGTCACGATAAATACCGTATCTCCGGTAAGAGTGCTGGCAACGAGCCGATTCCGAAGGATGCGCGCACCGCGCTGGTGATGCCGATCTGTAACGAAGACGTGCCGCGAGTATTCGCCGGTTTGCGCGCCACGTTCGAATCGGTCGCCGCGACCGGTGACCTGGACCGTTTCGACTTCTTCGTGCTCAGCGACAGTAACGAAGCGGATATCTGCATTGCCGAACAACAAGCCTGGCTCGACGTGTGCCGCGAAGCCGGTGGTTTCGGCAAGATTTTCTATCGCCGCCGTCGCCGTCGCGTCAAGCGCAAGAGTGGCAACCTCGACGACTTCTGCCGTCGCTGGGGCGGTGACTATAAGTACATGGTGGTGCTCGACGCTGACAGCGTGATGAGCGGCGAATGCCTGACCAGCCTGGTACGCCTGATGGAAGCCACGCCGGATGCCGGGATTATCCAGACCGCGCCGCGTGCGTCGGGCATGGACACCCTGTATGCGCGCATGCAGCAGTTCGCCACCCGCGTCTACGGCCCGCTGTTCACCGCCGGCCTGCACTTCTGGCAGTTGGGTGAATCCCACTATTGGGGCCACAACGCGATCATCCGCATGAAGCCGTTTATCGAGCACTGCGCCCTGGCGCCGTTGCCGGGTAAAGGCGCGTTTGCCGGTGCGATCCTTTCCCACGACTTCGTTGAAGCAGCGCTGATGCGCCGTGCCGGCTGGGGCGTGTGGATTGCCTACGACCTGCCGGGCAGCTACGAAGAGCTGCCGCCCAACCTGCTCGACGAACTCAAGCGTGACCGTCGCTGGTGCCACGGTAACCTGATGAACTTCCGCCTGTTCCTGGTCAAGGGCATGCACCCGGTGCACCGTGCGGTGTTCCTGACCGGCGTGATGTCCTACCTGTCGGCGCCGTTGTGGTTCTTCTTCCTGGTGTTGTCCACGGCGTTGCTGGCGGTCAATACCCTGATGGAGCCGCAGTACTTCATGGCGCCGCGCCAGTTGTACCCGCTGTGGCCGCAATGGCATCCGGACAAGGCGGTGGCACTGTTCTCCACCACCATCGTGCTGCTGTTCCTGCCCAAGCTGCTCAGCATCATCCTGATCTGGGCCAAGGGCGCTAAAGAGTTCGGCGGCAAGTTCAAGGTGACCCTGTCGATGCTGCTGGAGATGCTGTTCTCCATGCTGCTGGCGCCGGTGCGCATGATCTTCCACACCCGCTTCGTACTGGCCGCGTTCCTCGGCTGGGCCGCGACCTGGAACTCGCCGCAGCGCGACGACGACTCCACACCCTGGAGCGAAGCGGTCAAGCGTCACGGTCCGCAGACCTTGCTGGGCTTTTTGTGGGCGTTGCTGGTGGTGTGGCTGAACCCGAGCTTTTTGTGGTGGCTGATCCCGATCGTCGGCTCGCTGATGCTGTCGATCCCGGTGTCGGTGATTTCCAGCCGAGTCAAGCTGGGCCTCAAGTCCCGTGACGAGAGCCTGTTCCTGATCCCTGAGGAATACAATCCGCCGCAGGCGCTGCTGTCGACCGAGAAGTACACTCACGAAAACCGTTGGCATGCGCTCAATGACGGGTTTGTGCGTTCGGTGGTCGACCCACAGCAGAACGCCCTGGCCTGTGC
Organism: Pseudomonas orientalis; assembly: GCF_022807995.1. Lineage (NCBI taxonomy): Bacteria > Pseudomonadati > Pseudomonadota > Gammaproteobacteria > Pseudomonadales > Pseudomonadaceae > Pseudomonas > Pseudomonas orientalis. The sequence continues at coordinate 437,196 of NZ_CP094351.1, forward strand.
CCTGGCGACCTCGCGTCACCGCGAGGCGGAGCCGATCGAGTACTTGCGTGTGGAGCGTGTTCGCCACGCGTTGAAAGTCGGCCCGGCTGGCCTCAACAACAGCGAACGCCTGGCCCTGCTCAGCGATCCGGTGGCCCTGGCCCGCTTGCACGAACAGGTCTGGAGCGAAGGCCACGCCGAGTGGCTGGACGCGTGGCGTGCATCGATCAAGGCTGATCCGCACGCGCCATTGCTACCGCTGCAACCGCTGTCGTCCCAGGCTCAACCGGCCTGATTCAGACGCCCCCGAGGGTTCACCTCGGGGGCGTTTCAAGCGCTGGTCCTACAGCGTTTGGCGCCTCTTCCTTTCCTCGCTAACTCCTTGTTATTTCGAAACAAAAGACCTTCGTTCGAAGCGTATTGCCGTGCCTGTGGCTGGGGTAGCATCGCCCCCAAATTTGACGCGCCACGGGGGCACAGATGTTCAAAAGGTATTGTTCGGCACTGTTGATAAGTGTTGCCGCGTTGCTGCACACCGGCTTGCTCTCTGCCGGGGCGATTGACGACGCTGTGCGCCGTGGCGTGCTGAAAGTGGGCACCACGCCGACTTACGTACCGTTCGAAATGACGGACAAGCAGGGGCGCATCATAGGCTTTGAGATTGACTTGCTCCAGGCGATGAGCCGCGCGCTGGGGGTTGAACTCGAACTGGTCGCGGTGCCCTACACGCAGTTGCTGTCGGGGCTGATGGCGAATAAGTTCGACTTGATCGGCAGCGGCATGACGGTCACCCAGGAGCGCAACCTGCAGCTCAACTTCAGTGATTCCTTTATCGTGGTGGGCCAATCCGTCCTGCTGAATTCGCGCCTGGCCGGCAGGGTATCGAGTATCGAAGACCTGGACGAGGCGGGTTATCGAATCGCGGTCGCCGAAGGCACCACCGGCGAGGCCGCGGCGCAGCGCTTCCTGGGGGCGGCCCGGCTCCAGCGTTTCACTGCGCCGGAGGACGGCGTGCGCCAGGTGGTGGAGGGCAAGGCCGACGCCTTTATTTATGATGCGCCCTACAACCTGATCGCCATGACCCGGCCCGAGAACAGCGCATTACTGACGCTTGAGCAACCTTTTACCTTCGAACCCCTGGCGTTCGGCCTGAAAAAGGGTGATTACGACAGCGTCAACTGGATCAATCACTTCCTCAATCAAGTGGCCCAGGACGGCACCTACGATCAATTGCACGACAAGTGGTTCAGGGACACTGCCTGGCTCGCGGAGATTGAATGATCGTCATAACTACTTACACATCAACTCATTAGCGAGTCCGTGCAGCGACCTGTCTAGGTCTTTAGTCAGGCGCCGTGCGGTAGGGTCTCTCTTGCCGGCGTCAATAACATTTAGTCGTGAAACCTTTGTGACGGGCAACGAGTGGGTTAGGATCGCACCCCGAAATAGCGCAGCCCATAGCGCGCCAACCTTATAAAAACCGTTCAGGGGACTTGATGATGAAAAAGTATCTTTCGATGCTGATGCTCGGCGTCACCGCGCTGGTGGCGGCCACTGCGGCACAGGCCGGCGCCATCGATGATGCGGTCAAGCGCGGCACGCTGAAAGTCGGCATGGACCCGACCTACATGCCGTTCGAAATGACTGACAAACGTGGCGAAATCATCGGCTTCGAAGTCGACATCCTCAAGGCCATGGCCAAGTCCATGGGCGTCAAGCTGGAGCTGGTGTCCACCGGCTACGACGGCATCATCCCGGCCTTCCTGACCGGCAAGTTCGATATGATCGGCAGCGGCATGACCCTGACCCAGGAGCGCAACCTGCGCCTGAACTTCAGCGAACCCTTCATCGTGGTGGGCCAGACCCTGCTGATTCGCAAGGAGCTGGAAGGCACCATCAAGTCCTACAAAGACCTGAACGACGAAAAATACCGCCTGACCTCCAAACTGGGCACCACTGGTGAGATGGTTGCCAAAAAGCTGATCGCCAAAGCCAAGTACCACGGCTATGACAACGAGCAGGAAGGGGTGCTGGACGTGGTCAACGGCAAGGCGGACGCCTTTGTCTACGACGCGCCGTACAACGTAGTGGCCGAGAAGAAAGTCGGCAATGGCAAGCTGGTGTTCCTCGACGAACCCTTTACCTTTGAGCCCCTGGCGTTCGGCTTGAAGAAAGGCGACTACGACAGCGTCAACTTCATCAACAACTTCCTGCACCAGATCAAGAACGACGGCACCTACGATCGCATCCATGACAAGTGGTTCAAGAGCTCCGAGTGGCTCAAGGACATGGAATAAGGCTTAAGACCGAGTTGCCTGTATCGGGGGCAAGCCCCCTCCCACAGGGAAACGCATTCCAAATGTGGGAGGGGGCTTGCCCCCGATGGCGGCCTACCAGGCAACACCTATGCGGACAGTGAAATGAAACAGAAAAAAGCCCAATGGCCCTGGCACCTGCTGACCGTGGTCGTGCTGGTCGGCCTGGCGGGCGCCTTGTACTACGCCACCTCGTTGATGTCTTATGAATGGCGCTGGAATCGCGTACCACAGTACTTCGCCTATCAGGCCGAAGAGGCGCAGCGTGCAGCCGATGTTTCCACCGTCATTGAGCTGGTACGCCAAGGCGATGTGGCCGAGGTGACTTTGCGCAACGATGCCGGAGCCGAGCAAAAGGTGACGGTCGCCGACAACAGCCTGCAAGTGGCGCGCGGCGATGATGTGGCTGAAGGTGACGTCATCGGTGTCAACCGTCATTGGGCATTGGGCCCGCTGATGTGGGGCTTGTGGACCACGCTGTGGTTGTCGGTGGTGTCCGGTATCCTGGGCCTGGCGATCGGCCTGGCCACTGGCTTGTGCCGGCTGTCCCGCAACCCGACCTTGCGCGACCTGTCGACGATCTACGTCGAACTGGTGCGCGGTACGCCGCTGCTGGTGCAAATCTTCATTTTCTATTTCTTTATCGGCACGGTGCTCAACCTGTCCCGGGAGTTTGCCGGGATCGCGGCGCTGTCGCTGTTCACCGGTGCCTACGTGGCGGAAATCGTACGTGCCGGTGTGCAATCGATCACCCGTGGCCAGAACGAGGCAGCGCGCTCCCTGGGCTTGAGCGCCAGCCAGTCGATGCGGCATGTGGTGCTGCCGCAGGCCTTCAAACGCGTCCTGCCGCCGCTTGCCGGTCAGTTCATCAGCCTGGTCAAAGACACCTCGCTGGTCTCGGTGATCGCAATCACCGAGCTGCTCAAGAGCGGGCGCGAAGTGATCACTACCTCGTTTTCACCCTTTGAAATTCTGTTCTGTGTGGCAGGCCTTTACCTGCTGATCAACCTGCCGCTGTCGAAAATGGCCAGCCGGCTTGAGCGGAGGCTCGCGCAAAGTGATTGAAGTCCGCGATCTGGTAAAAGTCTTCGACACCCGTGGCCACGTAGTGCGCGCCGTGGACCATGTCACCACTCAGGTAGCCAAGGGTGAAGTGCTGGTGGTGATCGGCCCGTCCGGTTCCGGCAAGTCTACCTTTCTGCGCTGTCTTAACGGGCTGGAGGAATTCGATTCAGGCTCGGTCAGCATCGACGGTTTGCAGCTGGCCGATCCGAAGACCGATGTGAACGCCTACCGCCGTGAAGTCGGCATGGTGTTCCAGCATTTCAACCTGTTCCCCCACATGACCGTTCTGGAAAACCTGTGCCTGGCGCAAAAGGTCGTGCGCAAGCGCGGCAAGCGAGAACGAGAAGCGAAGGCCCTGGCGTTGCTGGAGAAGGTGGGTATCGCCCAGAAAGCCAATGAATTTCCGTCGCGCCTTTCCGGAGGCCAGCAGCAGCGGGTGGCGATTGCCCGAGCGCTGGCAATGGAGCCCAAGGTGATGCTGTTTGACGAACCGACCTCGGCGCTGGACCCGGAAATGGTCGGCGAAGTGCTCGACGTCATGAAGACCCTGGCCCTGGAAGGCATGACCATGGTCTGCGTCACCCACGAGATGGGCTTTGCCCGCGAGGTGGCGGACCGGGTGCTGTTCTTCGATCATGGCAAATTGCTGGAAGACGCGGCGCCGGCCGAGTTCTTCGAAGCACCCAAAGACCCGCGGGCCCAGGCTTTCCTGCGCCAGGTTTTATAAATGTGGGAGGGGGCTTGCCCCCGATAGCGGTGTAACAGTCAATACATTAGGGACTGACACTCCGCCATCGGGGGCAAGCCCCCTCCCACATTGGATTTCCATCGCTTGCAATTGATGTTTCAGAGCTTGAATTTGGCGACCAGCGTCTGCAGATCCACGCTCAACCGCGTCAATTGAACACTCGCTGCGGCCGTTTCCTCGCTGGCGGCGGCGGTCTGTTCCGATACATCCCGTACCTTCAACACACTGCGATTGATCTCCTCGGCCACCGCGCTTTGCTGTTCGGCGGCGGCGGCAATCTGCGGGTTCATTTCCTGGATCACCGATACCGTGCGGGCAATCGCCGCCAGGGCCTCGCCGGCGTCGCGGGTCAGGGCAACGCTGTTGTCGGTCAGGCTGCGGCTGCTGTCCATGATGTCCGCTACCTGCTGGGTGCCGTTATGCAGGCCCAGGATCAATCCTTCGATTTCTTCGGCTGATTCCTGTGTTCGCTGGGCCAGGCTGCGTACCTCGTCGGCGACTACGGCGAACCCTTGGCCGGCACTGCCCGCGCGCGCCGCTTCGATGGCGGCGTTCAGGGCCAGCAGGTTGGTCTGTTGGGACAAGGACTTGATAACGTCGAGCACGCTGGCGATCTTCTGGCTTTCCTGTTGCAGGGTCAGCATGGCACGACCGGACAAAGCCATTTCACTGGCCAGGTTGCCGATCTGCTCAACCGCTTGAGTGACCACCTGCTCGCCGGCGCCGGCCTGCTGGTCTGCTTCGTTGGCGGCAACGGACGCGCGTTCGGCATGGCGTGCGACTTCCTGGGCGGTAGCGAGCATTTCATTCATCGCCGTGGCCACCTGGTCGGTTTCATCTTTCTGGTCGTTGAGCCCGTTGCGCGTCTGTTCAGTCACGGTGGACAACTGTGTCGCCGCACCGGCGATCTGGCGGGCGCTGTCACCGATGCTGCTGATCAGGCTGCGCAGGCTGCGGGTCATTTGCCCGATGCTGTGTTGCAGTTGGCCCAGTTCGTCGCGGCGCTCTACCTGGGTATCGTGGCTCAAGTCGCCCTGGGCAACACGGTTGGCGGCGATAAGGATTTCACGCAGCGGCGAAGCGATCTGCCGGGCAATCCACCACGCGGCCAGGGCGCCCAGCACGAGCGCAGCCAGCGTGACGCCGATCATCAAGGTGCGCGTCTGGTTGGCCTCTTCATTGCGCTTGGTGTTCTGGCTCTGGCTCAACAGGTTACTTTTCTCACGCAACGCGTTGAGCTGCTGCTCGAAGCGGTTTTGCACGGTCTCGACGTTGAGCTGGGCTTCCTTGAGCTTGACCAGTTGTGCCCGATAATTGGCCAGGTCGGCTTTGAGCAGCGCCGAATCCACCGGCAGTGTGGTCACGGCGGCCTGTGCGATATCCAAGGCGTCCAGCGTCTGGCTGGCGGCCTCGGCATAGGCCTGTAACGATTCGGCCGCCCAGGCCGGGTTCTGGGCGCGATCCTCAGCCTGCTCCATGGCTTGGCGCAGTTGCTCGATGGTATCGAGCGCCTTTTCGTCATTCTGGTCGGGCAGGTCGCTGGCGAATTCGGCCAGGGTGTCACTGGCTTGCAGGGCGGACGTCTTCAGCGCCGGGCGTATATTCTCGCGCTGTTCGATCAAGGCGGGTAGCTGCGCCAGCGCGGTCTTGAAATCGGCGACCAGGCGTACCGCCTCTTCATTACGTTGCACGTCCACCGGGTCTATCAGACGATGTGAAAGCTCTGCCAGATGCTGGTCGATTTTTTCGATCTTCTGCGCCATCTGGCCAAGGCTGGCTTTGTCCGCCAGGGTGCGGTATACGATGCGATCGGCGCGCATGGCCTCGGCATATACGGCCAGCTGGCCCAGGCTCGTCAAGCTGTCGGAGCGATAAAGCACGGCGTTCAGGGCCTGCCAGCCCGTTGCAGCGATGATGAAGCTGAGCATCAGCACTTGGCCAAAACCCAGCGCGAGCTTGAGGCGTACGCTGGCGTTCACCAGCATGCGGGTCAGCCGAGATAACATGGCGCACCTCCCATTCAGAAAAAGCGTTTCGCGACAGATGAACGCTAATTCGAATTGGAGTGAGGGCGGGCTGATAACCGTGTAGGAAATTTCACAAGATGCGGCAGCCGCAATCGACCGCCGCGCAGGTCTGTCAGATACGGAAGCGTCCGACCAGGGTTTGCAAGTAGATGCCCAGGCGGGCCAGCTCGGCACTGGACGCCGCCGTTTCTTCGCTGGCCGAAGAGGTTTGTTCGGAAACATCGCGCACATTCAACACGCTGCGGTTGATCTCCTCGGCGACGGCGCTTTGCTGTTCGGCGGCCGTGGCGATCTGCGAGTTCATCGCCTGGATGGTCGACACGGTGCGGGTGATGCTTTCCAGCGCGCTGCCGGCCCGGCGGGTCAGTTCGACACTGCTGTCGGTCAGGCCGCGACTGTTGTCCATGATGGTCGCCACCTGCTGGGTACCGTTTTGCAGGCCGACGATCAGTTCCTCGATCTCTTCGGTGGACTTCTGTGTGCGCTGGGCCAGGCTGCGCACTTCGTCGGCCACCACGGCGAAGCCACGTCCGGCTTCACCGGCACGCGCCGCTTCAATGGCCGCGTTGAGCGCCAGCAGGTTGGTTTGCTGGGCCACGGACTTGATGACGTCGAGCACGCTGCCGATCTTGTCGCTTTCGCGCTTCAGATCACCCATGGCGATCGTCGAGTTGCCGACTTCAGTGGCCAGGCGCTCGATCTGGGCGATGGCTTCGCCGACCACCTTGTCGCCTTCACGGGCCTGCAGGTCGGCGGCCACGGCGGCTTCCGACGCTTCTTCGGCATTGCGCGCCACTTCCTGCACAGTGGCGGCCATTTCGTTCATGGCCGTGGCCACCTGGTCGGTCTCGATCTTCTGACTGTTGACCCCGGCGCTGGTCTGTTCGGTGACTGCCGACAGCTGCTCGGCGGCGCTGGCGATCTGGGTGACGCCGTCGCTGATACCGCCAATCAACGTGCGCAGGCCCACGGTCATGCTTTGCATGGCGCGTTGCAGTTGGCCCAGTTCATCCTGGCGGGCGGACTCCAGATTGTGGCTCAGGTCGCCCGAGGCCACGCGTTCGGCGACCTGGAGGGTTTGATTGAGCGGAATGATGATCTGGCGAGTGATGGCCCAGGCGGCGAAGAGGCCAAACAGCAGTGCCAGCAGGGTAGCCAGCAGCAACAGCTGTTTGGCTTGGGCGGCGTCGCTGTCGCGGACCACGGTTTGCGAGGCGGTGAGCTTGTTGCTGCGGTCCAGCAAGATGTCGCCCTGGGCGCTCATGATTTTCAGCGCGGCGGCGCTGGCCACCTGTGAGTCGCGGTACTGGCTGACAGCGGCGCGGTAGGCTTGCAGTGAAACGCCGGCCTGTTGCAGGTTGGTCGAAAATTGATCAGGTAGCTGGCCGTTGAGCGCGGCGACTTTCTTCAGGGCGTTATCGATGGCATCCAGCGCGGGCTGCTCGGCCTCGACTTTGCCGCTGTAGGTGTAACCGCGCACCTGGAACCGCGCCTGCTGGATCAGCTTGCTCAGGTCGACGATGCTGTTGAATTGGCTGACGCTGTCGCCCTGTAGCAGGCTCGTTTCCACTTCACGGACTTTGAGCACCGCGTTGTCAGCGGTATCGCCAAGCTTGCTGCGCGCATTTTCGCGATTGGCGCCCGCCTGGACCATGGTGTCGAAGGCGCGCTTGTACTGATCCACGGCGGCGAGCTGGTCATCGATCAACGCGATATCGGCGGGCTGTTCAATCAGCGTCCGCGCGGTTTTCAGGCCGCTTTCCAGTTGGTCCAGAAAACCATTGACCGCCGCCGGGCCCTGTTCGCCACGGCGCATTTCAAAGTCCAGGCGCGCGATGCGCAGGTCCTTGCTCAAGTCGTTGAGGCTGGCGATGTAGCCCAGTTTGTCGCCACGGCTGATCACACCTGAAAGCCCGGCCCAGCCGGTGAGTGTGATAATTAATGTAAGCAGCAACACCAGGCCGAAGCCGACGCCCAGCTTGGTTTTGACGCTGACATTCCCCAGCTTTTCGGCTAACCAACGATACATGCTGCGAACTCCCCTGGAGCAAGGCTTGGACTTATTCCGGGGTTATCGGCATGTGTATGAAATTCTGAAGCGACGCAGTACCCCTGTGGGAGGGGGCTTGCCCCCGATAGCGGTGTATCAGCCACTAAATGTGGTGACTGATACTCTGCCATCGGGGGCAAGCCCCCCTCCCACACTGGATCATTGTCAGAACAAGCGGGCAAGCAGGGCGGTGACGGCGGTTTCAACCCGCAGGATGCGCGCGCCCAGTTGCACCGGCTGCAGGCCGGCCTTGCTCAGCAATTCGACTTCATAGGGGATCCAGCCACCTTCCGGCCCGATGGCCAGGGTCACCGCTTCATCCAGGCCACGGGGGCAAGGTGGGTAATCGCCGGGGTGGCCGATCAGGCCCAGGGTGCCCGCGGCCATGGCCGGCAAGCGATCCTCAACGAACGGCTTGAAGCGCTTCTCGATAATGATCTCGGGCAATACCGTGTCCCGCGCCTGTTCCAGGCCAAGGATGAATTGCTCGCGAATCGCTTCAGGCTCCAGGAACGGGGTCTGCCAGAAGCTTTTTTCTACGCGGTAGCTGTTGACCAGCACCACCTTCGGCACGCCCATGGCCGCCACCGTTTGCAGGACCCGACGCAGCATCTTCGGGCGCGGCAGGGCCAGCAGCAGGGTCAGCGGCAGTTTGCTCGGCGGCGTCTGGTCGAAGCTGACGTGCAGCTCCGCTTCCCCAGTTTCCAGGCGCAGCAGTTGAGCATTACCCATCAGCCCGCCAATGCGGCCCACGCGCAGGTTGTCGCCCACTACGGCGCGGTGGACCTCCTGCATATGCACCAGGCGCCGATCACGCAGCACCACCCGGTCGGCCGCGATAAAATCGGCCTCTTCCAGCAGCAGCAGGTTCACGGCTGGGTCGCTGGCGGCTGGTCGTCGTCGGCGGTCTGGTCATCCGGGTGTTCGCCACGCTTGCTGATCAAGCCGCTGAACAGGATGCCGATCTCGAACAGCATCCACATCGGCACGGCCAGCAGGGTCTGGGAGAAGATGTCCGGCGGGGTAAGGATCATGCCGACCACGAAGCAGCCGATGATCACGTACGGTCGGATCTTCTTCAGGTAAGCCACATTGACCACGCCGATCCACACCAGCAACACCACCGCCACCGGAATTTCGAAGGCCACGCCAAAGGCGAAGAACAGCGTCATCACGAAGTCGAGGTAGCTGGTGATGTCGGTCATCATTTCCACGCCGGCCGGGGTGGCGGCGGCGAAGAACTTGAAGATCAGCGGAAACACCAGGAAGTAGGCGAAGGCCATGCCGGTATAGAACAGCAGGATGCTCGACACCAGCAACGGCACGGCGATGCGCTTCTCATGCTTGTACAACCCCGGCGCGATGAAGCCCCAGATCTGATGCAGGATCACCGGGATCGCCAGGAACAGCGAGACCATCATGGTCAGCTTCAACGGCGTCAGGAACGGCGACGACACGTCGGTGGCGATCATCGTCGCGCCGGCCGGCAGATACTGGCGCAGCGGCGTGGAGACGAAGGTATAGATCTGCTGGGTGAAGGCAAACAGCCCGGCAAAGATGATGAAGATGGCCGCTACGCAACGCAGCAGGCGGGTACGCAGCTCGGTGAGGTGCGAGACCAGCGGCATGTGCTGGTCGTTTTCCGGTTTATCAGCGCTCATGGGGCTCGCGGCGGCAATGTAGGGTCATGGGGTGCGGGCGACGCAACGGGCGTCGGCGCAGGCTCGGTCGGCGCGGTCGGTGCCGGGGGGGCGGCTTGCGCCGCAGGCGCGATACTGTTGTGGGCCGCTGGTTCCACCGGCTTGGCGGGCTCCTGCACCGGCGACAGAATCTTGCGCGCCTCCTGCTCCAGCGACAGGATGTGTTCGTTATGCAGTTGCCGACGGATCTCGTCGGCACCGATTTCCCGTTCAACTTCCTGTTTGATCGCGTTGAAACTGCGCTTCAGGCGCCCGATCCACAGGCCGGCCGTGCGTGCTGCACCGGGCAGGCGTTCGGGCCCCAATACCAGCAGGGCCACGAGGCCGACGAGCAGCAGTTCAGAGAAGCTGATACCAAACATTAGTCAGTGCTCACGAGTCTTTGCGGGTCGGCTCTTCGACTTTTTCAGCCTGCACGTCGAAGGTGCGACGCTCGGTGATCGGCTGGGCGGCCTGCGGATGCACCGGCTGGGCCGGTGGAACCGGGTTTGCACTGGGTTCGGCCGGCTTTTCATCGTCGTTCATGGCTTTACGAAAACCCTTGATCGACTCGCCGACATCGGTACCCAGGTTCTTGAGTTTCTTGGTGCCGAACACCAGTACCACGACCACCAGAATGACGATCCAGTGTTTCCAGTCAAAAATACCCATGCTGCAAATCCTCGATAAAAGTTATTCAGGTGGACGGGCGTGCAGCCTTCTCGGCGTGCCCCGACAGGCCGAAGCGCCGGTCCAGTTCATCCAGCACGGCCTGTGGATGCTGCCCCAGTTGGGCGAGCATGACCAGGCTATGGAACCACAGGTCGGCGGTCTCGTAGATGACATCGCTGCAATCGCCGCTGATCTGCGCATCCTTGGCGGCAATGATCGTCTCGACGGATTCTTCGCCGAGTTTTTCCAGAATCTTGTTCAAGCCCTTGTGATACAGGCTGGCGACGTAGGAGCTGTCGGCATCCGCGCCCTTGCGCTCTTCCAGCACCTGGGCCACGCGGTTGAGGGTATCGCTCATGATCAGTGTCCTGCCGAATAAATGGCGTGCGGGTCTTTGAGCACCGGTTCCACCACCTTCCACTCGCCGTTCTCGAACACACGATAGAAGCAGCTGTGACGGCCGGTATGGCAGGCGATGCCGCCGATCTGTTCGACCTTGAGGATCACCACGTCGCCATCGCAGTCCAGGCGCAGCTCATGCAGCGTTTGCACATGCCCGGACTCCTCGCCCTTGCGCCACAGTTTGCCACGCGAACGTGACCAGTAGATGGCGCGCTGCTCGGCGGCGGTGAGGCTCAGGGCCTCGCGGTTCATCCAGGCCATCATCAGCACGCGCCCGGTCTTGTAGTCCTGGGCAATGGCCGGCACCAGGCCGTCACTGTCCCACTTGATCTCGTCCAGCCAGTCTTTCATGTTCGGCTCCGGCAATTTGCGACAGTGTATAACCGGATGGGTTATCGACGCACGATCAGATAAACGCCCACGGCGACCATGATCGCGGCCGGCCAGTAGCTCAGTTGATTCAACGGTCCGCCAATCGCCAGCATGACTCCACCCACCAGATGTGCGGCGCCGAGCAGGCGCAGGAACCAGTCGTCCCTGCGCTTGCGCCATGGCGGCTCCGGGTCCCTGGCGTGAGGCTGGGACATGCGTTCGAGCAGGTCACGGGTCATATTGGCCAGGTGCGGCAACTGTTCCATCTGGCTGTGCAGGTTGCCCAGCATGGTTTTCGGGCTCATTCGCTCACGCATCCAGCGCTCCAGGAACGGCTGCGCGGTGTTCCAGAGATCGAGGTCCGGATACAGCTGGCGACCCAGGCCTTCAATGTTGAGCAGGGTTTTTTGCAGCAGCACCAACTGCGGCTGCACTTCCATATTGAAGCGCCGCGCCGTCTGGAACAGACGCATCAGCACCTGACCGAAGGAAATATCCTTTAACGGTTTTTCAAAGATCGGCTCGCACACGGTGCGGATTGCCGCTTCGAATTCATTCAGCTTGGTTTCCGCCGGCACCCAGCCCGAGTCGATGTGCAGTTGCGCCACGCGGCGGTAGTCACGCTTGAAAAAGGCGAACAGGTTACGCGCCAGGTAGTCCTGGTCTTCGGGTGTGAGGCTGCCGACGATGCCGCAGTCGATTGCGATGTACTGCGGACTCCACGGATTCACGGTGCTGACGAAGATGTTGCCCGGGTGCATGTCGGCGTGGAAGAAACTGTCGCGGAACACCTGGGTGAAGAAAATTTCCACGCCGCGCTCGGCGAGCATTTTCATGTCGGTGCGCTGGTCGGCCAGTGTGGCGAGGTCGGTGACTTGCACGCCGTAGATGCGCTCCATCACCAGCACTTTGGGGCGGCACCAGTCCCAATACACTTGCGGCACGTACAGCAGCTGCGAGCCTTCGAAATTGCGGCGCAGCTGGCTGGCGTTGGCCGCTTCGCGCAGCAGGTCGAGTTCGTCGTAGATGGTTTTTTCGTAGTCGGCCACCACATCCACCGGATGCAGCAGGCGCGCATCGGCGGAGAACCGCTCGGCAGCGCGGGCCAGGATGAACAGCCACGCCAGGTCCTGGCCGATGATCGGCTTGAGGCCCGGGCGGATGACTTTCACCACCACTTCTTCGCCGCTCTTGAGCTGCGCGGCATGCACCTGTGCGACTGAGGCCGAAGCCAGCGGCTCGACATCGAAGCGGCTGAACACCTCGCTGATTTTCCTGCCCAACTGCTCTTCGATGAGTTTCATCGACAACTGCGAATCGAACGGCGGCACGCGGTCCTGCAGCAGCATCAGCTCATCGGCGATGTCTTCGGGCAACAAGTCGCGGCGCGTCGACAAGATCTGCCCGAACTTGATAAAGATCGGCCCCAGGTCCTGCAACGCCAGGCGCACGCGAGCACCTCGGCTCAGCTCCAGTTTTCTGCGCGGCAACCAGCGCCACGGCAGCACATAACGCACTGCCAGCAGGAACCAGGGCAGGGGCAGGGCAAACAGCAGGTCATCGAGGCGGTAGCGGATTACGACGCGCTGGATACGAAACAAACGGCGGACGGCGAGCAGCTTCATGCGTTATCGCTTGGATCAAGGGAACGGCTCAGGCGCTCGAAGCGGGCCTCGAGGCGTTCCAGGTCGATTTTGGCCTTGTCGAGCTCACGAAAGCGCGCTTGCGCTTCTCGTTGCCCGACCAGGGTGCGCGATTCTTCGCTCAGGTATTCGGCGAGGTTCTGGTTGAGGCTGGCGAACCCTTGCTGGTACCAGCGCGAACGGCTGCGCAGGTGCCCACTGAGCAGCTGGGTGGCGACGGGGCCGATCCAGCGCGAGAGTTCGAATTCCCAGTCCAGGTCCAGGTCCTGCAACACGGCGGCCAGGTCCATCAGCACCGCGCTGTCGCCTTCCAGCGCCACTTCGGGGCTGTGCAGGATAGCGGTCTTGTTGCGGCTCAACGCCAGGTGCAACAGGCTGGAGGCCGGCGCACGCAAGGTGCAGTCGGCCTCGGCGGCCCATTGCGTGGCGAGCAGCAGGCCTTCATCGCTGGGCAGGATAAACAGCTGCAAGGCGGGGCTGCGGCAATCGACGGCGATGACGTTGCCGGTCAGGTGCGCAAGCCGCGCCAGGGCGGTGCTGTCCAGGCGCAAAACACGGTTGAGCCCGTGTTCGACGCTGGCGACAAGGCCTGCGAGCAGCATCAGGGCTTGATGCCGCGGTGCAGGGCAACGATGCCCGAGGTCATGTTGTGGTAGGTCACGCGGTCGAAACCGGCCTCCACCATCATGGACTTCAGGGTTTCCTGGTCGGGGTGCATGCGGATCGATTCAGCCAGGTAGCGATAGCTCTCGGCATCATTGGTGATCAGCTTGCCCATCAACGGCATGAAGGCAAACGAATAGGTGTCGTACACCTTGGACATCAGCGCGTTGGTCGGCTTGGAGAATTCCAGCACCAGCAGGCGGCCACCCGGCTTGAGCACGCGCAGCATCGAGCGGATCGCGTCCTCCTTGTGGGTGACGTTGCGCAGGCCGAAGGCGATGGTCACGCAATCGAAGTGGTTGTCCGGGAACGGCAGTTTTTCCGCATCGGCCTGAACGAATTCGATATTGCCGGCCACGCCCTTGTCGAGCAGACGGTCGCGACCGACCTTGAGCATCGAGCCGTTGATATCGGCCAGTACCACCTGGCCGGTAGGCCCTACCAGCTTGGAAAATTTGGCTGCCAGATCGCCCGTGCCACCGGCGATATCGAGCACGCGATTGCCGGTGCGTACGCCCGACAGTTCGATGGTAAAACGCTTCCATAGGCGGTGCATGCCACCGGACAGCACGTCGTTCATCAAGTCGTACTTGGCGGCTACGGAGTGGAACACCTCAGCGACTTTTTCCGCTTTCTGGCTTTCCGGGACGTTCTTGAAGCCGAAGTGAGTGGTGGGTTCGGCATCGCTGCCTTTGCGCTGATCAGTCATATCGCTGTCACCAAAAGAGAATGCGGGACATGATAATCCCCGGGGCCTGCTTTGTCTTGGCAAGGCTGAAGGTAAGATAGGTGCTTATCGAGACCTTTTGCCGCATGGAAGGTTTCCAAGCCTCTATAGAAAGGAGTCATTGCAATGGCCCGCATCACCGTTGAGCGTGAGCATTCCCTGGGTAAAGCAGGCGCACGGGCGAAAGCCGACACGCTGGCGCAGAAACTCAAGGATAAGTATGGCGTGGAGTCGTCGTGGTCCGGCGATACCTTGAATCTCAAGCGGTCGGGTGTTGAAGGCACGGTTCAGGTCTTTGATGATTCATTGCGTATCGATGTGAAGCTGGGCCTGTTGATGTCGGCCATGAGTGGTCCCCTCAAGTCCGAAATCGAAAAAGCCCTGGATAAGGCGCTGGCCTGATTCGACGCTCTTAGGGTGCCGATTCTAATTTTTCACCCTACGTTGTGCCCAAGCCCCCAACTCCGGCGGGCGGTTCCTCCACCCGTTTCTACGTGAGGTGCACCATGGCCAACGTTATTTTGCAGAAAAAAATCGACAGTCAGACCACCGCTCTGAATGAGGTTAAACGCTATGCCCGCAAGATCTGGCTGGCGGGTCTTGGTGTTTATGCCAAGGTCGGCAGCGAGGGTGGCGAATACTTCAAAGAGCTGGTTAAGAGCGGTCAACATATTGAAAGTAAAAGCAAAAAAGTTGCCATTGAACAACTTGATGCCGCCAACAGTCAGATTGACCAAGTAAGGAGTAACGTCTCCAGCATCGGCCACCGAGTTGAAGTTCAACTGGATAAAGTTGAAAAAGCTTTTGACTCACGTGTTGCAAGTGCCTTGAATCGAATCGGCATTGCGTCTAAACATGACGTGGAGACACTCTCTGCTAAGCTCGAAGAGCTGACGGCATTGCTCGAACGTGTCGCGCGTAAACACTAAGGAGACATCGGGATGGCTGTTAAAAAAACTACTCAGAAAGAAAGCAGCTCGTGGGTCGGGGAAGTTGAAAAATATTCCCGAAAGATCTGGCTTGCTGGTTTAGGCGTTTACTCGAAAGTGAGCAGTGACGGCGGCAAATACTTCGAGACGCTGGTCAAGGACGGTGAGAAGGCCGAGAAGTTGACCAAGAGCACTGTGGGTAAAAAAGTGGACGCGGCCAAGGTGAGCGCAGGTTCGGCCAAGTCGAGCATTTCCGACACCTGGAACAAGTTGGAAGAAACTTTCGACAAGCGCCTCAACAGTGCTATTTCGCGACTGGGCGTGCCGAGCAAGGCTGAGCTGAAAACGCTGCACAGCAAGGTCGATACGCTGACCAAGCAAATCGAAAAGCTCACAGGCGCCAAAGTGGCGCCAGCCAAGACTGCTGCGGCCAAGCCTGCAGCAAAACCGGCCGCCAAACCTGCGGCTAAAACCGCAGCGGCAAAACCGGCCGCGAAAGCTGCCGCCAAGCCTCTGGTTAAAGCGGCTGCCAAACCGGCTGCAAAATCTGCGGCCAAGGCGCCCGCCAAAGCTGCTGCAAAACCCGCCGCCAAGCCGGCGGCGAAGACTGCCGCCGCCAAGCCAGCCGCAAAAGCTGTAGCGGCCAAGCCTGCCGCCAAGGCCGTCGCCAAACCTGCAGTTGTAAAACCCGCAGCCAAACCAGCCGCCACCAAACCAGCGGCAAAGCCCGCCGCCACGAAGAAGCCGGCGGTAGCGAAAAAACCAGCGGCAGCCAAGCCTGCAACTGCGGCGACAACCGCTTCCACAGCCAACTCGGTGTCCGCACCGACCCCCGCTGCTGCGACTCCGACTGCCACGTCGACAACCTCGACGCCATCCAGTCAGTCCTGATTCTTCCCAGGACACAAAAAATGCCCGACCTGCAAAGGTCGGGCATTTTTTATAACGCCGCGTTCACAGATCATTCCTATGCTCCCGCGTGGGAACGATCACGGTCAGCGGGCTTCAATCCAGGTCATCCAGGTATTTCAATGCGAACCTCTCGGTCGCCTGCCGTGCCGGCAGCAGCAGATGCGGCGCAACCAGCATCATGACTTGGTACACCACCACTCGCACCTCGCCCTTACGATCCAGGATTCGCTGGTAGTCCAGGGAAAACAGCAGCGTCATGGTGATCTGCTCCACCAGTTGCCCCAACGCCTGGGTATCACTGACCAGTTGCCCGGCCGTCTTCAATCGCGCGAGCAAAGAAGCCAGTGTTCGCTTGAGCGCCGTGAGCAGGTTGCGAATGCCCTTGGCCAGCTTCGGCAGACGCCCGGCCAGGTTCGACAGGTCCTGGAACAGAAAACGGTAATGGGCCATGCGCTCGACGATCAGGTGCAGGAATAGCCAATAATCCTCGGCTTGCAGTTGTGCATCGGCAGGTGGATCGAGCAGCGGCGCCAACTCGCACTGAAAGCGCTCGAACAGTCCCAGCACCAAAGGCTCCTTGCCATGGAAGTGGTAGTAGAGATTGCCGGGGCTGATCCCCATCTCATTGGCCACTTCCATCGTCGATACATTCGGCTCGCCCTTGTGGTTGAACAACTGCAGGGCACATTCGAGGATACGGTCGCGGGTCTTCATTCAGCCTTCTTGGTCTGATCGTTGAGCTCAGCGTATGCGCACGTAGGTGCCTGGCGCCGCTTCCATCGGTGGGTAGTTCTGGTTGCCCAGGGCGGTGAGGGTTTCGCGTTGCGCGCCCGAGCGTTGCTGGACCCACTCCAGCCACTGCGGCCACCAGCTGCCTTCGACGTGACTGGCGTCGTAGTACCAGGCGCGCGGGTCGCTGCTCAGCCTGGGGTTCTCGACGTAGTTGGCCTTGGGGTTGCCCGGCGGGTTGAGGATGCTCTGGATATGCCCGCTGTTGGACAGCACGAAGCGCCGCTCGCCGCCCAGCAGTTGGGCGGAGCGATACACCGCGTCCCAGGGTGTGATGTGGTCGTTGATGCCGGCCACGCTGAAGCTGTCTACCGTGACCTTGCGCAAGTCGATGGGGGTGCCGCACACCTCCAGGCCTCCCGGATGGCTCAGTGGGTTGTGCTTGAAAAAATCCAGCAGGTCGCCGTGCAGCGCGGCGGGCAGGCGCGTGTTGTCGTTATTCCAGTACAGGATGTCGAAGGCCGGCGGTTCCTTGCCCAGCAGGTAGTTGTTGACCCAATAGTTCCAGATCAGATCGTTGGGGCGCATCCAGGCGAACACCTTGGCCATGTCGCGACCGTCCAGCACACCTTGCTGGTAAGAACGGCGCTTGGCGGCTTCAAGGGTTTGTTCATCGGCGAACAACATGGCCGGGCCGTCGATCTGACTGTCGAGCAAGCTCACCAGGTAACTGGCGCTGGCGATGCGCCGCAACTGGCGCTTGGCTTGAAGATGGCCTTGCAGCGCGGCGATGGTCAGGCCGCCGGCGCAGGCGCCCATCAGGTTGACCTCGCGCGCGCCGGTGATCGCCCGGCAGGCGTTGAGGGCTTCTTCCAGCGCCGCCACGTAAGTCGACAGGCCCCATTCGCGATGCCGCACATCGGGGTTGCGCCAGCTGACCATAAAGGTCTGCAGCCCGTTTTTCAGCGCGTATTGCACAAAGCTGTTGGCCGGACTCAGGTCGAATATGTAGTACTTGTTGATTTGCGGCGGCACCACCAGCAAAGGCTTGGCGTATTGTTTTTCGCTCATGGGCTTGTACTGGATCAGTTCCAGCAGCTCATTGCGAAACACCACTGAGCCTGGAGTGGTGGCAACGGTCTTGCCGACTTCGAAGGCATGCTTGCTGACCTGACGCGGCAGGCCATTGTTGTGCAGCAGGTCCTCGAACAAATGGCTCACGCCACGCACCACACTGTTGCCGCCGGAGTTGAGCAACTCCTTGATCGCCAGCGGGTTGAGCAGCGTGTTGGATGGCGATACGGCGTCGTTGAACAAGGCGAACGCGAACTGCGCGCGTGCACGGTCGCCTGCGTCGAGGGCGCTGTCATCGATCCAGTTGCGCGTGTGTTTTTGCCAGCTCAAGTAGGCTTGCAGGCTGCGCCGGTACAGCGGGTTGAGCGTCCAGGTGGGGTCTTTGAAGCGGTTGTCGTTGGGGTTGGGCTCATGCACCGTGTCCCCCAGCAACACGCGGCCCAGTTGGCCGCCCAGGGCCAGGGCGTGGCGTGCGGTGTGCACCGGGTTGCGCAGGCCATGGGCCGCCACGGTACGCAGGGTCGACAGCAGGTCTCGACCACGCAGGCCGGTGATCGCGTTTTGCGCGTTGATGAACGCAGCGGGGATGGGCGCCGGGTTCGTCACGGGTCGTTCACGCATGAGCCAACACTCCTTCGTCAAGCCATCAAGAGGCACGCCAACTCAGAACCATAGTCGGTTCCTGGCAAGTTGCGCGGCGGTGGGGTCCTTCACACCGCCGGTCGCGGATGTATCACGGCGCGCAGGCGCTCTTCCTCGAGAAATTTCATGATGATCGGCGCCACGGCTTCGGCCCGGGTGATCAGGAATAAATGGCCATCGTCGATGATATGCAACTGTGCATTGGGGATGCGCCAGGCGAGCATGCGCATGTTGATCAGCGGAATCAGCGGGTCGTCGTCCCCGGCCAACACCAGGGTGGGCTGACGGATCTTGTGCAGCCAATGGATGCTGGTCCAGCCCAGCCCAGCGAACAGCTGCCAGTAGTAGCCCAGCTTGCCGGCCGAACGCACTTTGCTGGCATGTTCGGCGGCCAGCTTGGGGTCGCGGCGGAACGAACCGCCGTAAATCATCGGCGCGATGCGCACCACGTGGGACGGCTGGATATAGCGCCGGGGGCTGGCCATCAGCCACAACACCTTGGGCTTGCCCGGCACCATAAAGGCTCCGGCAGCCGTGGCCGCCAGGATCAGCTTCTTGCAGCGCTCGGGGTAGTCATAGGCGAACTGCTGCGCCAGCGCGCCACCCCAGGACACCCCCACCGCATTCACCTGGCCGTAATCCAGGTAATCGAGCATGCGCGCCGTCAGCTTGGCCAGGCCGGGGAAGCGATAGGGCCGGTTGGGCGTGGAGGAACCGCCCACGCCTGGCACATCGAAGGCGATCACTTCCAGGTCCGGGTCCAGGGCGTGGACGAACGGGAACACCAGCTCCAGGTTGGCGCCGATGCCGTTGAAGATCAGCAGCGGCGTCAAGTGCGGCTTGCCCGGGCGCACCGCCGTGCGGATGGCCTGGCCATCCAGGTCGATGGTGCGGAAGATGAACGGTTGCGGCATGCTCAAGCCCTGTGAAGTGTTACAGGAGAAATGCGGTCAAAATGTGGGAGGGGGCAAGCCCCCTCCCACATTGACCGCATTTCAATTTAGCGTTCGTGTACATAGGTGCCTGGTGCAGCTTCCGCCGCTGCGTACGTCTTGTTACCCAGGCTTGTAGGGGCTTTTTTCAACTTACCCGCCCGCTCCGCCTGCCACGCCTGCCAGTGCAGCCACCACGAATCGGTATGCTTGGTCGCGTTTTCCTGCCATTGCAGCGCAGTGCCCGCCAGGCCCTCACTGGTCTGATATCGCGACTTGGGATTGCCCGGCGGGTTGAGGATGCTCTGGATATGCCCGCTGCTGGACAGCACGAACTCCACTTTGCCGCCAAACAATTGCGCCGACTTGTAGCAGGACTGCCAGGGGGTGATGTGGTCGTTGGTGCCGGCCAATGAATAGATATCGGCGGTGACCTGTTTGAGGTCGATGGGCGTGCCGCACACTTCCAGGGCATTGGCGCGCACCAGCGGGTTGTTCTTGAACAGTTCGATCAGGTCGCCATGGAAGGCGGCCGGCAGACGCGTGGTGTCGTTATTCCAGAACAGGATGTCGAACACCGGTGGCTCATTGCCCAGCAGGTAGTTGTTCACCCAGTAATTCCAGATCAGGTCGTTGGGTCGCATCCACGCGAACACCTTGGCCATGTCACGGCCTTCCAGTACGCCGGCCTGGTAGGAATGGCGCTTCGCCGCTTCGAGCGTCTGTTCATCGACGAACAGCGCCACCTGGGTATCCAGCGTGGTATCCAGCACACTCACCAGCAACGTCAGGGCGTTGACTTTTTTCTCCCCCAGCGCCGCGTAGTGGCCCAGCAGCGCCGTGCAGGTGATGCCGCCGGAGCAGGCGCCGAGCATGTTGATATCTTTGCTGCCGGTGATCGCCGTGACCGCATCGACCGCTTCCTTGAGCGCCTCGATATAGGTCGACAGGCCCCACTCGCGCTGCGCCTTGGTCGGGTTGCGCCAGCTGACGATAAAGGTCTGCTGCCCATTGCGCAGGCAGAAGCGCGCCAGGCTCTTATCCGGGCTCAGGTCGAAGACATAGAATTTGTTGATCTGCGGCGGCACCACCAGCAGCGGGCGTTCGTGCACCTGCTCGGTGATGGGCCTGTACTGGATCAGCTCCAGCACATCGTTGCGAAATACCACCGCGCCTTCGGTGATACCCAGGCTCTTGCCCACTTCAAAGGCACCCATGTTGACCTGGCTTGGCATCCCGCCGTTGTGCACCATGTCCTTGGCCAGGTGGGACAGGCCATCGAGCAGGCTTTTGCCGCCGGTTTCAAAGAAGCGTTTGACCGCCGCCGGGTTGGCTGCGCTGTTGGTGGGCGCCATGGCTTCAGTCATCAGGTTGATCACGAAGTGGCCGCGACTGATGTCCTGTTCCGATAGATTGCTGTCGCCGATCCAGTCATGCAGTTCCTTGCGCCACGCCAGGTAAGTCTGCAGATAACGTTTGTAGAGCGGGTTCTGGCTCCAGGCCGGGTCATGGAAGCGCCGGTCATCGCTCTCCGGCACCAGCGCCGATCTGCCGAACATGACGTTCTTGAGCTCCACCCCGAAATGGGCGACATGTTTGACGCTGTGCAACGGTTGCTTGATGGCTTGGGTCAGCACCATCTTCGCCGAGGCCAATAGATCCTTTTTGCGTAACGCGATGATCGGGTTCAACCCCAGGGTGTTTTCCGAGGCCTGGCGTTTCAAATCATCGTTATTCTTGTTACTCATCTACGACGCTCCATTGTCCGAAAGACGAGTACCGGCGATTTCCGCGCACCCATTTCGATACACGACACCAGCCTGGTACTGCGCTCGGGTGACCGTTGATACCGCATCGTCAAATGCAGGGAACTTGCCAGTTCCATTGGTTACCCGAGTTTAATTTTTTTCGCAAGCGGGCCAATCGTTGACCACGCGACAGGGCATTCAAGCAGATGAAATTAGAAAATGCCCTCTAAAGAGCAAGAGGCCTGGACTAGAGCATCAGCCGCACGACCGACTGACTCGGGTCGCGGGTTTTCCCGGCAGCTTTGAGTTCAGCGAGGTAATCGGCCCACAGCGCGTTCTGACGCACGGCCAGTTGATAAAGATAGTCCCAGGTGAACAGTCCGCTGTCATGACCGTCGTCGAAGGTCAATTTGAGGGCGTACTGGCCGGCCGGTTCCAGCTTGATCAATTTAACGTTGAGCTTGCCGAATTGCAGGATGGGCTTGCCGTGGCCCTGGACCTCGGCGGAAGGCGAGTGCACGCGCAGGAATTCGGCGGGCAGTTGGTAGGTTTCGTCCGGCCCGTAGGTGAGACCCAGGGTATTGGAGGCTTTATGCAGGTTTACAGCAGTAGGAAATTTCGACATGGAGATAACCCTGAAGGAACCGGCTTGAACAATGTGGGAGGGGGCTTGCCCCCGATAGCCGTGTGTCAGTCAGCATACATCTGTCTGACAGACCGCTATCGGGGGCAAGCCCCCTCCCACATTGAAGCGAAGCAGTTCTGTGTGAGGCTTACAGAATATAGCGCGACAAGTCTTCGTTCTGCGCCAGTTCGCCCAGATGGCTGTTGACGTAATCCGCGTCGATCCTGATCGCTTCGCCATTCTGCGCACCGGCCATGTCGCCGGCACTGAAGGACACCTCTTCGAGCAGGCGCTCAAGCAAGGTGTGCAGGCGACGTGCACCGATGTTCTCGGTCTTCTCGTTGACCTGCCAGGCAATCTCCGCCAGGCGCTTGATCCCGTCCGGCTGGAATTCGATGCCCAGGCCTTCGGTTTTCAGCAATTCCCGGTACTGCTCGGTAAGCGAAGCATGCGGCTCGCTGAGAATGCGCTCGAAATCGCCCGGGGTCAGCGCCTTGAGTTCCACGCGGATCGGCAGGCGGCCTTGCAGCTCAGGTACCAGGTCGCTCGGCTTGCTCAGGTGGAAAGCACCGGACGCGATAAACAGAATGTGGTCGGTCTTGACCATGCCCAGCTTGGTGTTCACGGTGCAGCCTTCGATCAGCGGCAGCAGGTCGCGCTGTACGCCTTCGCGGGACACATCGACACCGCCGGAATTGCCGCGCTTGGCCACCTTGTCGATCTCATCGATAAACACGATGCCGTGCTGCTCGACCGCTTCCAGGGCCTTGGCCTTGAGTTCTTCTTCATTGACCAGGCGTCCGGCTTCTTCGTCGCGCACCAGTTTCAGTGCTTCCTTCACCTTGAGCTTGCGGCTTTTCTTCTTGCCCTTGCCCATGTTGGCAAACAGATTCTGCAACTGGCTGGTCATTTCTTCCATGCCAGGTGGCGCGGAAATATCGACCCCGGACACTTCGGCCACTTCGATCTCGATTTCCTTGTCGTCCAGCTGGCCTTCACGCAGACGCTTGCGGAACAGCTGGCGGGTGTTGGAATCCGATGACGGCGCGGCGTCTTCGTTGAAACCCATGCGGGCCGGTGGCAACAGCGCGTCGAGGATACGTTCTTCGGCGGCGTCTTCGGCGCGATGGCTGACCTTGGTCACTTCCTGTTCGCGCAGCATTTTCAGGGCGGCGTCGGCCAGGTCGCGGATGATCGACTCGACATCGCGGCCCACATAGCCGACTTCGGTGAACTTGGTGGCTTCGACCTTGATGAACGGAGCATTGGCCAATTTGGCCAGGCGCCGGGCGATTTCGGTTTTGCCGACGCCGGTCGGGCCGATCATCAGGATGTTCTTGGGCGTCACTTCAACGCGCAGTTCTTCGGGCAGTTGCATCCGGCGCCAGCGGTTACGCAGCGCAATGGCAACGGCGCGCTTGGCATCGTCCTGGCCGATGATATGGCGATTGAGTTCATGGACGATTTCGCGGGGAGTCATTGACATAGTGTTTGGCGGCCTCAAGCGCGAATAAGCCAGCGGCTTATTCGGCGAGGTCCTGCTCCTCAATGGTCTGGTTGTGGTTGGTGAACACGCAGATATCGCCAGCGATACCCAGGGCGGTCTCGACAATTTCACGCGCCGACAGGTCGGTCTTCTTCAAGAGTGCGCTGGCTGCGGCTTGTGCATAGCCGCCACCGGAACCCATGGCGATCAGGCCATGTTCAGGTTCAACCACATCGCCGTTGCCGGTAATGATCAGGGAAGCGTCTTTGTTGGCGACCGCCAGCATGGCTTCGAGGCGGCTGAGGGAGCGGTCGGTGCGCCATTCCTTGGCGAGTTCGACGGCGGCGCGCACCAGGTGGCCCTGGTGCTTTTCGAGCTGGCCCTCAAAACGTTCGAACAGGGTGAAAGCGTCGGCGGTAGCACCGGCGAACCCGGCGAGAACCTGGCCGTGGTACAGGCGACGCACTTTCTTGGCGTTGCCTTTCATCACGGTATTACCCAAGGAAACCTGGCCGTCGCCGCCCATGACGACTTTGCCGTGGCGACGTACTGAAACGATGGTGGTCAAGGGGAGAGTCTCCACGCAGCGGGGCGAAAATGCCCTGATGGAACTCATATGGGGGTGGCGGGGGGGATTTCAACCGTAGGACGGCAGGGCGGACGAGTGGCAGTTATAGGCCAGGCATGATCTTCAGACCGATGAAAATCAAATGTGGGAGGGGGCTTGCCCCCGATAGCGGTGTATCAGTCGCTGAATATATTGACTGGTCTACCGCCATCGGGGGCAAGCCCCCTCCCACATTAGCCCTGCTATGTCTTCGAGATCAGCGGCTCTGGCGTTGTTGTAACAGCAGGTTGCTAAACCCGGCGCCAGCCAATTGTTTCTGCGCCACCGTCAGTTGTTCACGGTTGCTGAACGGGCCGACCAGCACGCGATACCAGGTCGCCTCCTTCACGGTGCCGGATTCCACCGTCACCGCCTGGCCCAGCAGAATGATCTGTGCGCGTACCCGGTCCGCGTCCGCCTGTTTGGGGAACGAGCCCGCCTGCAGGAAGAACTTGGTCACCGGCGCCGCCTTGGTCTCTGCCACTGGGGGCGCCGGAGGCGGAGTAATGCCCGCCAGTGCGGCCTGGGCGCGAGCGGTGTCGATCTTCGCCGCTTCGGCTGGGGTTACCGGCGTGGTCGGCACTTGCGGCGTCGGCAGGGTTTTCTCCGGCACGGCGTCGGGCGGCACGATTACTTCTGATTCCGGCAGCAGCGTATAGAAGTCGTACTTGGGTTTCACCGGAACCGTCGGGCTCGGCGCCGTCTTGTTGGCCTCGGCGATTTTCGTGGCTTTCTGCTGCTCCTGTTTGACGCGCTTGACGTCATCGCCCTGGCCGGGCTCCAGCTTCATCAGAAAGACAACGAATGCGCCGACCGTGAGGCCGATCGCCATCCACAGCCAACCCGGAATCGGCTGCTTGGCCGGGGCCTGGTAGCGGCTGGCGCCGCGCTTGGGTGCAGGTTTTTTCTTGGCGGCCAACTTACATGCGCTCCAGAGTTTCCAGGCCCAACAGCTCCAGGCCTTGCTTTAGGGTCCGTCCAGCCAATGCGGCAAGGCGCAGGCGACTCTGCTTCTGGGCTTCATCGTCGGCGCTGAGGATCGGGCAGTTCTCGTAGAAGCTGGAAAACAGGCCGGCCACTTCGTACAGGTAGGTGCAGAGGATATGCGGCGTGCCTTTCTCGCCGACGCTGTTGAGCACTTCGCCGAACTGCGCAAGCTTGGCGGCCAGTTCCTGCTCATGAGGTGCATCCAGCACGATGTGGCCTTCGACCTCGCTGAAGTCTTTGCCCAGCTTGCGGAACACACCGGCCACACGGGTGTAGGCGTACAGCAGGTAGGGGGCGGTGTTGCCTTCGAAGTTGAGCATCAGGTCGAAGTTGAAGCTGTAGTCGCTGGTGCGGTGCTTGGACAGGTCGGCGTATTTCACCGCGCCAATGCCGACCACGCGGGCGATATTTCGCAGATCGGCCTCGGCCAGTTCCGGGTTCTTTTCCTTGACCAGGCTGTAGGCGCGCTCCTGGGCTTCGGTCAGCAGGTCGACCAGCTTCACGGTGCCGCCATCGCGGGTCTTGAACGGGCGGCCATCGGCGCCGTTCATGGTGCCGAAACCCATGTGTTCCATGTGCATCGGGTGGGTGACGAAACTGGCGCGGCGCGCCACTTCGAATACCTGCTGGAAGTGCAGGGCCTGGCGCTGATCGACGAAATACAGCGCGCGATCGGCCTTGAGCACGCCGCTGCGGTAGCGTACGGCGGCCAGGTCGGTGGTGGCGTAGAGATAGCCGCCATCGGCCTTGACGATGATCACCGGCAGCGGCTCGCCATCGGCGGTCTTGAATTCTTCAAGGAATACGCACTGCGCACCGTTGCTCTCGACCAGCAGGCCCGCGGCCTTGAGGTCGTTGACTACGTTGATCAGGTCGTCGTTATAGGCGCTTTCGCCCATCACGTCGGCCATGGTCAGCTTGACGTTGAGCAGCTCATAGATTTCCTGGCAGTGGGACAGGGAGATGTCGCGGAACCGACTCCACAGTTCCAGGCATTCCTGATCCCCGGCTTGCAGCTTGACCACCAGGCTGCGCGCGCGGTCAGCAAATTCTTCGGATTCGTCGAAGCGCTTCTTGGCGGCGCGGTAGAAGTTTTCCAGGTCGGCCAGCTCGTTGCTGGTGATCGGGTTTTCCTGCAGGTAGGCCATCAGCATGCCGAACTGGGTGCCCCAGTCGCCCACGTGGTTCTGACGGATGACGGTGTCGCCGAGAAATTCCAGGACCCGCGCCACACCGTCGCCGATGATGGTCGAGCGCAGGTGGCCGACGTGCATCTCCTTGGCGAGGTTGGGCGCCGACAGGTCGATGACCACGCGCTGGCTGTCGCCGGCCTTGCGTGCGCCGATGTGGGCATCGGCCAGGGCGGCATCCAGGCGCGCGGCCAGGGCCTGGGTGTTCTGGAAGAAGTTGATAAAGCCCGGGCCGGCGATTTCGGCCTTGGTGACACTGGCGTCGGCCGGCAGCGCGGCGATGATTTTTTCCGCCAGGTCGCGGGGCTTCATGCCGGCCGGCTTGGATAGCATCATCGCGATGTTGCTGGCGAAGTCGCCGTGGGTCTTGTCGCGGGTGTTCTCCACCTGGATCGCCGGCGACAGGCCTTCAGGCAACACACCTTCGTTGACGAGTTGGGTGAGGGCTTGTTGGATCAGCTGGCGAATGGTGTCTTTCATGGTGTTCTCTTTCGACCGCAAGCGGCGGCGCGCGATGCGCAGGTGGAAAAACTGGGCATTATCCGTGGCGAGGGCGGGCTTGCCAACCGTTCCGGACCTGTGGAGCATTTTGTAGGAGCGAGCTTGCTCGCGAAAATCGTCAACGATAACTCGGGCTTCCTGATTTAACGCGGTGTTCTTGAGTTTTTCGCGAGCAAGCTGGCTCCTACAGTGGTGGCTGGATCAGTACAGGTCTACCGGGTCCACATCCAGTGACCATCGCACCTGCCGGCCGCCGGGCATTTGCTCCAGGGCAAGCAACCAGCTGCTTAATAGCCGATGCAGCGGTGCACGGGACGTTGCCTGCAACAGTAGCTGGGCGCGATAGCGCCCGGCGCGGCGTTCCATGGGCGCGGGCACCGGGCCGAGCAGTTCGATGCCGCTCAGACCCAGCTCTACCAGCAAACGTTCAGCGGCGCTGCAGGCTTCGTCCAGAAAACCTTCGGCCTGCCCCGGTTTATGCGCCTCGGCGCGCAGCAGCGCCAGGTGCGCAAACGGCGGCAACCCGGCGGCGCGGCGCTCGCTCAACGCCTGTTCGGCGAAGGCAAAGTAACCTTGTTCGGTCAGTTGAATCAGCAGTGGGTGGTCGGCCAAGTGCGTCTGGATAATCACTCGGCCCGGCTCTTCGGCCCGACCTGCGCGGCCGGCGACCTGCACGATCAACTGCGCCATGCGCTCGCTGGCGCGAAAGTCGCCGGAGAATAAACCGCCGTCGGCATCCAGGATCGACACCAGGGTCACCCGAGGGAAGTGGTGCCCTTTGGCGAGCATCTGCGTGCCGACCAGAATGCACGGCTGGCCTTTCTGGATCGTGGCAAACAATTGGTTCATTGCGTCTTTGCGCGACGTGCTGTCACGGTCCACTCGCAGCACCGGGTAATCCGGGAACAGGATGCCCAGGCGCTCTTCGGCGCGCTCGGTACCCGCACCGACCGGGCGCAGGTCGACCTTGCCGCACTGCGGGCAGTGGCGCGGTACAGGCTCGACATGGCCGCAGTGATGGCAGCGCAGTTCGCCGTAGCGCTGATGCACGGTCATGCGCGCATCGCAACGCTCGCATTCGGACATCCAGCCACAGTCATGACACAAAAGCGTCGGCGCAAAACCGCGACGGTTGAGGAACACCAGGACTTGCTGGCCGGCGGCGAGGGTCTGGCCGATGGCTTGCTGCATCGGGCCGGAAATACCGCTGTCCAGCGGTCGGCTTTTTACATCCAGGCGCAGGAAGCGCGGTTGCTTGGCGCCGCCTGCGCGCTCATTCAGGCGTAGCAGGCCATAACGGCCGGTGTAGGCGTTATGCAGGCTTTCCAGGGACGGCGTGGCCGAACCCAGCACAATCGGGATGTCCTCCTGGCGCGCGCGCACCAGCGCCAGGTCGCGGGCGTGGTAACGCAGGCCTTCCTGCTGTTTGTAAGAGCCGTCGTGTTCTTCGTCGATGATGATCAGCCCCGGATTTTTCATCGGGGTGAACAGCGCCGAGCGCGTGCCGATAATAATGTCGGCTTCGCCGTCCCGCGCCGCCAGCCACGACTCCAGGCGCTCACGGTCGTTGACGGCCGAGTGCACCAGGGCGATGCGTGCGTTGAAACGCTGTTCGAAACGCGCCAGGGTCTGCGGGCCGAGGTTGATCTCGGGGATCAGCACCAGCGCCTGTTTGCCAGCTTGCAACGTCTCGCGGATCAACTGCAAATACACTTCCGTCTTGCCGCTGCCAGTGACGCCGGCCAGCAGGAACGCATGGAAACTGTCGAACCCTGCGCGGATCGCTTCATACGCGGCGCGTTGCTCGGGATTCAGTGGCAGCTCCGGCTGGGCCAGCCAGTGTTCATGGCGCGGGTCGGGGGCGTGCTTGCGAATTTCCACCTGCACCAGGCCTTTGGCGAGCAACAGGTCGAGGCTGTCCTTGCTCAGCATCAGCTTGCTCAACAGCTGATGGGCCACGCCGTGGGGATGCTGCGCCAGGGTGGCCAGGGCTTCACGCTGGCGCGGAGCGCGGGCGATGCGCGGGTCGTCCAGGCGCGCGCCGGGCACCATCGACCAGAAGCGCTCCTGGCGCGCTTCGGCCAGTTCGCCCTGGCGCAGCAGCACCGGCAGCGCCCAACTCAACGTGTCGCCCAGGCTGTGCTGGTAATACTGCGCGGTCCACAGGCACAGCTTGAACAGCGCGGGCGGCAGCGGCGCAGTGGCGTCGAGGATGGCGATGGCCGGCTTGAGCTTTTCAGCGGGCACTTCGCTGTGGTCGGTGACTTCCACCAGGATGCCGATCATTTCCCTGCGCCCGAACGGCACGCGCACGCGCATGCCGGGTTCCAACTGCGCACGCGGCACACCGGCCGGCGCCCGGTAATCGAACAGACGGCGCAGGGGCGAGGGCAGGGCTAGGCGCAAAATGGCGTCGGGCACGCGGGGGTCTCATTCAGGCAGGTGGTGGCGCAGGGGCGCGAGCCTAGCAGACAGGGGAGGGCTTGGGTATGCCATGGTTTTCTGATGAAAGGCGGTTTCCAGTCGGATGTGCGGCTTGCGTGATTGAAAAGGTCTGTTAGAATTCGCGGCCTAATTACGTGCGGTATTCGACAATAGTGTCGAGTGGCGGCACGCTAGCCCGAGGAAGTGCCATGAAAGCCGATATCCATCCAGCGTACGAAACCATCGAAGTCACCTGCAGCTGCGGTAACAAGTTCGAAACCCGTTCGAACCTGTGCAAGCCACTGGGTACTGACGTATGCAACGAGTGCCACCCGTTCTACACCGGTAAGCAGAAAACTCTGGACACCGGCGGCCGTGTACAGCGCTTCGCAGATCGCTTTGGTGCTTTCGGCAAGAAGCCTGCTGCTACTCCAGCAGAGTAAGGCTCAAAAGCCTTATGGGCTTTTGCCAGCTGTTGAAAAAGGCGTCCCTTGCGGGCGCCTTTTTTGTGCCTGCGATTTGGTTTTCCGCCGCCCAGGCCCGGGTGTTCTGCCCCGCGCCAGCTTCAGTGGCGCCCGTGCACGTGCAGCGCGTGGTGGATGGCGACACCGTGCGCCTCAAGGACGGCCGCAGCGTTCGGATGATCGGTATCAACGCGCCGGAGACTGGTAAAAAGGGCCGCTCCGACGAGCCGTTTGCGGTCGCCGCGCGCCAGCGTCTGCAGGCTTTGGTCGACGCCAGTGACGGGCGTCTCGGGCTGGTGCCGGGGCGCGAGCGTAAAGATCGCTACGGCAGAACCCTGGCCCACCTGTATGGCGCCGACGGCAACAACCTCGAGGCGCAATTGCTGGCTGAGGGCCTGGGGTTTCAGGTGGGCGTCGCGCCCAATGTCGAACTGGTCACCTGTCAGCAGGCTGCTGAAAACAGTGCGCGTAAGGCGCGGTTGGGGCTTTGGCGGCAATCGCCGGTACACGGCGTGGCGCAACTCAAGCGGTCCGGGTTCGCTCTGGTCAGCGGACGGGTCAGCAAGATCGAACGCAATCGCGGTGGGGTCTGGATCGAATTGCAAGGCTCACTGGTATTACGCATTGCGCCCGATCTGGTGCGTCTATTCGATGCCGCCATGCTAAATGGTCTGCAAGGCAAGACAATCGAGGCGCGTGGCTGGGTGCAGGAACGCGCCAGGCGCGGCGGGGTGAAAAAAGCTCAGGCCCGTTGGCTGGTGCCGATCACCGATCCGAGCATGCTTGGATCCGCGCAACAATAAAAATTGTAGACATTTTTTAATGCGATTGTGAACACTCCAGCCCTTGTATCCCGTGGCTTTAGACTAAAGTACGCCGCCGCAGGGCCTTGACACCTGTGACTGACCAGTCTTGTAGGGGCTTTACGACACGCGTATCCTCGGCGGTCCGTCGACCAACAGTAAAAGCGGAATGCCGATATGTCTGATTTGAAAACTGCCGCTCTCGAATATCATGCCAATCCTCGTCCAGGAAAGCTGAGTGTAGAGCTCACCAAAGCCACTGCCACTGCCCGTGACCTGTCGCTGGCCTACAGCCCTGGCGTTGCCGAGCCCGTACGTGAAATCGCCCGCGACCCCGAGCTGGCGTACAAGTACACCGGCAAGGGCAACCTGGTTGCAGTGATTTCTGATGGCACCGCAATCCTGGGCCTGGGTAACCTCGGCCCGCTGGCGTCCAAGCCGGTCATGGAAGGCAAGGGCGTGCTGTTCAAGCGCTTTGCTGGCATCGACGTTTTCGACATCGAAGTCGACTCCGAAAGCCCGCAGGCTTTCATCGACACCGTCAAACGCATTTCCATCACTTTCGGTGGCATCAACCTGGAAGACATCAAGGCACCCGAGTGCTTCGAGATCGAAAAGGCCCTGATCGAACAGTGCGACATCCCGGTATTCCACGATGACCAGCACGGCACCGCAATCGTTACCGCGGCCGGCATGATCAACGCCCTGGAAATCGCCGGCAAAACCCTGGGCGAGGCGAAGATCGTCTGCCTGGGCGCCGGCGCCGCGGCCATTTCCTGCATGAAGCTGATCATCAGCATGGGCGCCAAGCTGGAAAACATCTACATGGTCGACAGCAAGGGCGTGATTCAGTCCGAGCGTACCGACCTGAACCAGTACAAGGCGATGTTCGCCCACCCGTCCTCCAAGCGCACCCTGGCTGACGCCCTCGACGGCGCCGACGTGTTCGTCGGCCTGTCCGGCCCGAACCTGCTGAGCGCCGAAGGCCTGAAGTCGATGGCGCCGAACCCTATCGTGTTCGCCTGCTCCAACCCGGACCCGGAAATCTCGCCTGAGCTGGCGCACGCCACCCGCAGCGACGTGATCATGGCCACCGGCCGTTCGGACTACCCGAACCAGGTCAACAACGTGCTGGGTTTCCCGTTCATCTTCCGTGGTGCCCTGGACGTTCGCGCCAAGCGCATCAACGAAGAGATGAAAGTCGCGGCCGCCAACGCCCTGCGTGAACTGGCCAAGCTGCCGGTGCCGCAGGATGTCTGCGACGCCTACGGTGGCGCCAAGCTGGAATTCGGTCGTGAGTACATCATCCCGAAACCAATGGACAAGCGCCTGATCACCCTGATCTCCGATGCCGTGGCCAAGGCTGCCATCGAGACCGGCGTCGCAACCCAGCCTTACCCGAAGAACTACCCGCTGCAAAGCGTGGATGATGTGTTCAACGGCTAAGCCTGCGTAGCGCACCAACAAAAGCCCCGGCTCTCGCGAGTCGGGGCTTTTTTGTGTCCGGCGTTTAAATTGAGCCTTGTGGAGCTCTAAATGTGGGAGGGGGGCTTGCCCCCGATAGCGGTGTACCAGCCACCAGATTCATTGGCTGACAGCCCGCAATCGGGGGCAAGCCCCCTCCCACATTGGAACTGTGTTGCGACTTAGAAGAGGTCGATCGGCGCGCCTTCATCCGCCGGCAGCGGGCTGCCCGGTACAGCTCCGTTGCCCAGCTCGTTGACCGACGGCGGCGTGTCTTCGCTCTTGAACAGCTCGAAGTACGCGTTTGGCGTGCTTGGCGAGGCCGCGCGGCCACTGACCGGGTCGATGCGCAGGCTGAGGATGCCTTCCGGTTCCGGCTGGGTGTGCAATGGCTTGTCCTTCAATGCCGCGCCCATGTAGCTCATCCAGATCGGCAGCGCCACGGTGCCGCCGAATTCGCGACGACCCAGGCTTTCCGGCTGGTCGTAACCGGTCCATACGGTGGTCACGTAGTCGCCGTTGTAGCCGGAGAACCAGGCATCCTTGGATTCGTTGGTGGTACCGGTCTTGCCTGCTATGTCCGCACGGCCCAGGGCCAATGCGCGCCGGCCGGTGCCCTTCTTGATCACGTCTTGCAGGATGCTGTTGAGGATATAGGTGGTGCGCCCATCCACGATGCGCTCGGCCACCGCCGGTGCCTGTGGCTCGCCCGGAGCCGGAGCGTTTGCGGCAGGCGTTGCGCCTGGCGTCGGCTCGATGGTGATGCCGCCGTTACTCGGCGCGGCGAGGCCATCGGTTGCCGCCACGCCATTGACCACATCGCCGGGTACCCGTGGCGGGTTGGCGGTGAACAGTGTGTCGCCGTTGCGGCTTTCAATCTTGTCGATCAGGTACGGAGAGATCTTGTAGCCGCCGTTGGCAAAGGTGCTCCAGCCAGTGGCAATTTCCATCGGCGTGAGGGTCGCAGTGCCCAAGGCCAGGGACAGATTCGGCGGCAGATCAGACTTGGCGAAGCCGAAGCGGGTCATGTAGTCGATGGTCTTGCCCACGCCCATCGCCTGCAGCAGGCGGATCGACACCAGGTTGCGCGATTTGTACAGCGCCTCGCGGATGCGGATCGGACCGAGGAAGGTGTTGGTGTCGTTCTTCGGACGCCAGACCTTGTCCAGGTACTCATCGACGAACACGATCGGCGCATCGTTGACCAGGCTGGCGGCGGTATAGCCGTTATCCAGCGCGGCGCTGTAGACGAACGGCTTGAAGCTCGAGCCCGGCTGGCGCTTGGCCTGGGTGGCGCGGTTGTAGTTGCTCTGCTCGAAGGCGAAGCCGCCGACCAGGGCGCGGATTGCACCATTTTGCGGGTCGAGGGACACCAGTGCGCCCTGGGCGACCGGTACCTGGCTGAATTTCAGGTTGTCATCGGCCTGGCGTTGCACGCGGATCAAATCACCCACCTGTGCCACGTCGGACGGTTGCTTGGGCATCGGGCCCATGCTGTTGGTATTCAGGAATGGACGTGCCCATTTCATGCTGTCCCACGCCACATGCGCCTCGCCGGTGCGGGTCAGTACTTGCACGCCATCTTTGTTGACCTGGGTGACGATAGCCGGCTCCAGGCCACTGATCGAGCGTTGTTTGCCCAACTCGGTGGTCCAGGCGCTCAGGGTCTTGCCCGGCAGACGCGATTCAGGGCCGCGATAGCCGTGACGCTGGTCATAGGTGACCAGGCCATCGTGCAGCGAATGATTGGCAATTTCCTGCAAGTTGCTTGGAACGGTGGTGGTAACGCGGAAACCTTCGGTGTAGGCCTCGCTGCCATACCGGCCAACCATTTCAGCGCGGGCCATTTCGGCGATATAGGGTGCATTCACTTCCGGCGTTGGCACGTGATAGCTGGCATTCAGTGGTTCGGCCACGGCGCTCTCGTAGGCGGTCTGGTCGATCTTGCCGAGCTTGTACATGCGCCCCAGGATCCAGTCGCGACGCTCCTTGCTGCGCGCCGGGTTGGCCAGCGGGTTGAAGCGCGACGGCGCCTTGGGCAGGCCGGCAATCATCGCCATTTGCGCAAGGCTCGCATCACGAATCGACTTGCCGTAGTACACCTGCGACGCCGCCTCGATCCCGTAGGCGCGGTTGCCCAGGTAAATCTTGTTGACGTAGAGCTCAAGGATTTCGTCCTTGGTCAACTGGCGTTCGATCTGCAGCGCCAGCAGGATTTCGGTGGCTTTACGCGAAAAACTGCGCTCGCTGGTGAGGAAGAAGTTCTTCGCCACCTGCATGGTGATGGTGCTGCCGCCGGATTGAATGTGTCCGCTTTTTACCAACTGCGTGGCTGCGCGCACCAGACTGCTGGGGTCGACGCCATAGTGGTTGGCGAAATTATCGTCTTCGGCCGACAGCAATGCGTTAATGAAATTGGGCGGAATGTCGGCGAAACGGATCGGTGTACGGCGCATTTCGCCGAACTCCGCGATCAGTTTTTCATCGCTGCTGTAGACCCGCAAAGGAATCTGCAACTGGATACTTCTGAGGGCCTCTACCGACGGCAAACCCGGACTAAGGTAGAGGTAGGCCCCGCTGAGTACGAGCAGCAGCCCGCAGACGATCGCGACAATGGAGTACCCGAAAAACTTCAGCAGACGAATCAAGGCTTTTGGATTTCCAGAGAAAAGAAAGAGTTACGCGTCGGGGCATGCATGGCAAATGATGGATCGACCCGGGCGGCAGATAAAAAGCGGGAAAAAACGCTGGGCATTAAAGCATTTTCGCCTCCGGGCGTCATTCGCACGGCTCAAACAAGTCGACCGAATGCATGGCCCGCAGGCAACCAGGCGGTCAGACAGGCAAAGCTTCAGGGAGTTTTATGGAAAAGGGATTTTTCAGGCGCAAACACGACATCCTCCTCGGCGTTGACATCAACGACCAAGGTATCAAACTGATCGAACTGGGCCGTTCGGCGCAGGGTTTCAGCATTGAGGGCTGTGTCACGCAGTGCCTGCCGGCGCAGGCGGTGGTCGACGGCACAGTGCTCGACCTCGAAGGCGCGGGGCGGGCGCTGCAGCAGGCATTGTCGCGGCTGCGTAGCCGCGCCAGGCAGGCAGCCGTGGCGGTATCCGGCCCATCGGTGATTACGCGGGTGATTGAAATGGATGCAGGCCTCAGCGACGAGGAAATGGCCTGGCAGATACAAATGGAGGCCGACCAGTACATTCCATACCCTTTGGATGAGGTCGCCATCGATTTCCAGGTGCGCGGCCCGTCACCCCAGGGAGCGGGGCGGGTCGAGGTATCGTTGGCCGCGTGCCTGCGCCAGCAGGTCGAGGCGCGCGAGGCGGTCCTGGGCCTGGCGGGGCTGGTGACGCGGGTGGTGGATGTCGAAGCATTTGCATTGGAGCGCGCTTGCCGTCAGGATTTTGCCAGCTTCACGCCAGGTCATCGAGTCGATGGCGCACAATGGGCCGTCGATGCCCACGGGATGGGAGTGGCTTGCGGTTTGGCCCTGAGGAGTTTCGCTGGATGACACGAATCAATCTTATGCCCTGGCGCCGGGCGCTGGCGGAGCGGCGTCGCAAGTATTTCCTTGGGCTTCTGCTGGCGTTCGCCTGCCTCGCGCTCGCGGCGGTGTGGCTGGCCGATCAAGTGATCGACCAGGCGATAGACCGGCAGGTAACCCGCAACGTGCGCCTGGACGGGAATGTCGCCGAGCATGACTCACGGATCAAGACCATCGACGACCTGCAGGAACGAAGCCAGCAATTGGCGCAGCGCATGAAGGTGATGCAGGATCTGCACGACGCTCGCTCTTCCGGCGCCAGGCTGTTCGATCAGTTGGCTCGCGCGATGCCCGATGGCGTTCACCTGCATGAGGTGGTCGCGAACGGCGATACGCTCAGCATCCGTGGCAGTGCGGACAGCAACCAGGATATCGCCCAGTTGATGCGTGGGTTGGAGGCGTCGCAAGGCGGCCATTCCGCGCGGCTCGAACGTGTTCAGACAGGCGGTGAGCGCGGCGATCATCAGTTTCAGTTGATGGTGCGCCAGGGGGAAACCATCGAGGCGCAGCCGTGAGCCTGTCCAGGCTCGACTTTTCCGCACTCTCCTACAACGCTGCAAAATGGCCCTGGCCTGCAAGGGTCCTGCTTGGCTGCGCGCTGGGCGGCCTGGTGCTGTTGGTAGGGGAGGTGTCGTACCTTGGGACTGCGCGGGAGCGACTGCACGGGTTGGAGGCGCGGGAACAGGTACTGCGCGAGCAGCTTGAAGAGAAAGCCCGTGTGGCCGCCGACCTTGAGGTTTACGCCGAGCACGTCAGGGTGCTGGAAGAGACCGTCGCGGATCTCCAGGGACAGTTGTCCGGTGACTCGGCAGTGCCGGCCTTGCTCGAAGACATCGCCCGGCTGGCGGTTGCCAAGGGCGTATGGGTCGAAGGCATCGCAGTGTTGGATGAGGCGCCGCAGTCGTTCCATATCGAGCAACCTTTGAAGATTGACGTGACAGGGGCCTATCACGACCTGGCGGCGTTCGTCAGTGCCCTGGGTAGCTTGCGGCCTATCGTCACGGTGCATGACCTGGCGTTGCGGCCCGAGGGGGCTTTGTTGCGTCTTGACCTGCTTGCCAAGACCTATCGAAGTGCGTCCCGCGAGGCCCGCGCGCCACAGACGGTCGTCCAGGGGCCGCGCTTTGTTTATGACTCAGCGTCCTTGCGCGACCCGTTTCAACTCAAGGCCTTGCAGCCGGAGCACACGCCTGGGCGGCCCGCCCTTGCTCCGGATCCCACGCGGCCCCGTGGGGTGCTGGAGGGCATCGCAATCGACCGGTTCGACATGGTTGGTACGCTGTCGGGCGGCGGGCAAAGCTTCGCATTGTTGCGTGCCGGATCAACGGTGTATCGGCTGGCGGTCGGCGACTACCTCGGGCCGGATCACGGTCAGGTCACGTCCATTCAAGACAGTCATGTGGAACTGCTCGAGCGCTTTCCCGATGAAAGGGGCATCTGGCTGGAGCGCCCGCGAACCCTGGTATTGAACGTCAACTCATAACGGAATCAAACAATGAAAAGGATTTTCTCGTCCTTCGGTGTGGCGCTATGGATAGCGTTCACGGCACCGATGGCTGCCGCTGTACCCAATCGCGTCGACCTTATCCATCTGCCGCCGCCCGAAAGTAAGCCATTGGCCAGCTATACGGGCGACAAACTGAACCTTAATTTCCAGAACATCGAATTGCGCGCGGCATTGCAGCAAATCGCCGACGTCGCGGGCCTGAACCTGGTGGCCGGTGACGAGGTACAGGGTTCGATCACCCTGCGGCTCAAGGACGTGCCCTGGGACCAGGCACTGGACCTGGTGTTGCAAGCCAAGGGGCTGGACAAGCGGGTGAAGGCCGGCGTCTTGCTGGTGGCCCCCGCCGATGAATTGGCCGCACGCGAATTGCTGACGCTGGAGGCGCGCAAGCAGATGGCTGAGCTGGCGCCGTTACGCCGTGAGTTGCTGCAGGTCAATTACGCCAAGGCGGCGGACCTGGCCAAGCTGTTCCAGTCCGTGACCGGCTTTGAAGGCGCGACCGACGAGCGCGGCTCGGTGGCGGTGGATGACCGTACCAACAATATCATCGCCTACCAGACCGCAGAGCGCCTGGAAGAACTGCGGCGGATCGTGGCGCAACTGGACGTCCCGGTACGCCAGGTGATGATCGAGGCGCGCATTGTAGAGGCCAATGTCGATTACGACAAAAGCCTGGGGGTGCGTTGGGGCGGCCGGCTCCATCGCGGCAATTGGGGCGCCGGGGGAATTTCCAAACCATTGGCAGACGGTGCTCAGCCCGCACAGGGCCCGCCCAGCTCACCCTTTGTCGACCTGGGCTCGCTGACCGGCACCTCCGGCCTGGGTCTGGCCTTTATCACCGACAACCTGTTGCTGGACCTTGAGCTGACCGCCATGGAAAAGTCCGGCAACGGCGAAATCGTCTCACAGCCCAAGGTGGTCACCTCGGACAAGGAAACCGCGCGCATCCTCAAGGGCACCGAGATTCCCTATCAGGAATCCACGTCCCAGGGCGCCACCTCGGTGTCGTTCAAGGA
Organism: Pseudomonas orientalis; assembly: GCF_022807995.1. Taxonomy (NCBI): domain Bacteria; kingdom Pseudomonadati; phylum Pseudomonadota; class Gammaproteobacteria; order Pseudomonadales; family Pseudomonadaceae; genus Pseudomonas; species Pseudomonas orientalis. The sequence goes on from NZ_CP094351.1 coordinate 475,131, forward strand.
AGCCTCGCTGTCATTGGAGGTTACACCGCAGATCACCCCCGACGATCATGTGATCATGGTGGTCAAAGTCACCAAGGACGAGCCCGACTACCTGAACAAACTCAACGACGTTCCGCCGATCAAGAAAAACGAGGTCAACGCCAAGGTCCTGGTCAAGAATGGCGAGACCATTGTCATCGGCGGGGTTTTCTCCAATACCCAAAGCAAAGTGGTAGATAAAGTGCCATTTTTGGGCGATGTGCCGTATCTTGGCCGCCTTTTCCGGCGCGATGTGCGGGCGGAGAAAAAATCCGAGCTGCTGGTATTCCTGACTCCGCGTATCATGAATAACCAGGCGATTGCTGCGAGTCGTTGATTCTGTGCGAAATTTGATTCTTGTAGGGCCGATGGGGGCTGGAAAAAGCACCATCGGCCGTTTGCTGGCCAAAGAGCTGCGCCTGCCGTTCAAAGATTCCGATAAGGAAATTGAATTGCGCACGGGTGCCAATATCCCATGGATCTTCGATAAGGAAGGTGAACTGGGCTTTCGCGACCGCGAGCAGGCAATGATTGCCGAACTGTGCGGCTGCGATGGCGTGGTATTGGCCACCGGTGGTGGCGCGGTGATGCGCGACGAAAATCGCCGCGCTCTGCATGCCGGCGGTCGGGTGGTGTATCTGCATGCCTCGGTTGAGCAGCAGGTGGGCCGCACCGCCCGTGATCGCAATCGCCCGCTGCTGCGCACGGCCAACCCGGAGAAAACCCTGCGGGACCTGCTTTCGCTGCGCGATCCGCTGTATCGGGAGATCGCCGATCTGGTGGTGGAAACCGATGAACGGCCACCTCGAATGGTGGTACTCGATATTCTTGAGCGCCTGCAACGGCTACCGCCCCGTTAAAGCCTGGCCGCAAATGCGCTATTCTCGGCGGCGCGCCATGACCTTGCGAGGTGTGGCGTAGAGTTATCAGGCAACGTCTGATTCAGGCGTTACCGGTTGTCACTACATCTTCAACGCGGGGACACATGCAGACACTTAAGGTCGATCTAGGCGAGCGCAGCTACCCGATTCATATTGGCGAAGGTCTGTTGGACCTGCCCGAGCTGCTTGCGCCGCATATTGCCGGTCGGCAAGTGGCGATCATCTCCAACGAAACAGTGGCGCCGCTGTATCTTGAGCGTCTGAGCCGCAGCCTGGCGGCGTACTCGGTGATCTCCGTTATCCTGCCCGACGGCGAAGCTCACAAGAACTGGGAAACCCTGCAACTGATCTTCGATGGCTTGCTGAGCGCACGGCATGACCGCCGCACCACCGTGGTCGCCCTGGGCGGCGGTGTGATCGGCGACATGGCCGGCTTTGCGGCCGCCTGTTACCAGCGTGGCGTGGACTTCATCCAGGTGCCGACCACGCTGCTGTCCCAGGTCGATTCGTCGGTGGGCGGCAAGACCGGCATCAACCATCCGCTGGGCAAGAACATGGTCGGCGCGTTCTATCAGCCCCAGGCCGTGCTGATCGACACCGCGACCCTCAACACCCTGCCACCGCGCGAACTGTCGGCAGGGCTGGCGGAAGTCATCAAATACGGGCTGATCTGCGACGAGCCCTTTCTGACCTGGCTGGAAGAACACATGGACGCCCTGCGCGCCCTCGACCAGGTGGCACTCACCGAAGCCATTTCCCGCTCCTGCGCGGCCAAGGCCCTGGTGGTGAATGCCGACGAACGGGAGTCCGGGGTGCGGGCTACCCTGAACCTGGGCCATACCTTCGGCCATGCGATCGAAACCCACATGGGCTATGGTGTGTGGCTGCATGGGGAAGCCGTCGCGGCTGGCACTGTGATGGCATTGGACATGTCGCAGCGCCTGGGCTGGATCAGCGCCCAGGAGCGTGATCGCGGTATCCGTCTGTTCCAGCGCGCCGGTCTGCCGGTGATCCCGCCGTCTGAAATGACCGAGGCGGATTTCCTGGAGCACATGGCAATAGACAAGAAAGTGATCGACGGTCGGCTGCGGCTGGTGCTGTTGCGCCACATGGGCGAAGCGGTGGTGACCGACGATTATCCGAAAGAGATTTTACAGGCCACGCTGGGAGCGGATTACCGCGCCCTGGCCCAGCTTAAAGGTTAATAAGATCCCGATGACTAGTTTGCATGCCGACGAGGCGTTCCTCGGCCATTATCACTTGAGCCATGACCCTTTCGCTCCACGGGTGCCTGGCTTCAAATTCTTCCCTGCCCAGCGCAAGCCGGTACTGGGACAATTGCACCATCTCGCGCGCTACAGCCAGTTGCTGCTGGTGGTCACGGGGCCGTTGGGCAGCGGCAAGACCTTGCTGCGCCAGGCGCTGGTCGCCAGTACCAACAAACAATCGGTGCAGAGTGTCGTGGTCTCGGCCCGTGGTGCCGGTGATGCGGCCGGCGTGCTGCGCCAGGTGGCGCAGGCGCTGGATGTCGCCAACGCTGAGCCGAACGCGATCCTCAAGCAGGTGGTGCAACTGGGCCTGACCGGCCAGGAAGTCTATCTGCTGGTGGATGACGCCGAGCAACTCGACGAGTCCGCCCTGGAAGCGTTGCTGGCGCTGGCGGCGGGTACGCCGGAAGGGCGTCCCCATGTGTTTCTGTTCGGCGAGTCGTCGCTGATCGCCGATCTGGAACAGATCAGCGGTGATCAGGAACTGTTTCACGTCATCGAATTGCAGCCGTACGAAGAAGAAGAAACCCGCGAATACCTGGCTCAGCGCCTCGAGGGCGCGGGGGCCGGTATCGAACTTTTCTCCGCTGCGCAGATCTCTGATATTCACGAAAGCTCCGATGGCTGGCCTGGCAACATCAATCAGGTTGCCCGCGATGCAATGATCGAAGCCATGATTGCCAGCCGCTCCGCGGTCAAGCGTCCAAAGATGGGGTTTACTATGCCTAAGAAGCACGTATTGGCTATTTCCGCCGTTGTCGTGGTCGCTGTTGCCGCCGCCTGGTTGATTCCAGGTCGCAGCAAGGCGCCGACCACCGCCGGCGCGCCAACCGAACAGGCGCAGTTGCCACTGGGCAAGCCCACGCCGAATGTCGAATTCGCCAATTCCGGCCAACCGACCAACCTGCCGATGGTCGGCCAACCTGTCATGCGCGGCCCGCTGGCCGAAGAAGCCGGTGGTATCTCCGAAGGTGACGACGGTGTGCCGGTGGAAGGCTCCAGCGCCACGCCGCCAACCGTGACCACCACTGCGCCGCCTGCTGGCGTACCGGCCGGCACGCCAGCTACCCCAGTGACGCCCGCCACACCCGTTGCCCCGGCCGCCAAGCCGACGCCAGCGCCGACGGTTGCCACGGCCAAGCCTGCACCGGTTGCCAAACCAACTCCGGCGCCTACGCCCGCGGCCAAGCCTGCTGAAAAACCTGCCGCCACCGTCGCCAAGACCGGCGCCGCCGGCAGCAGCTGGTACAGCAGCCAGCCCACCGGTAACTTCGTGGTGCAGATCCTCGGCACCAGCTCCGAGGCCAACGCCCAGGCGTTCGTCAAAGAGCAGGGCGGCCAGTACCGTTATTTCAAGAAAGTGCTCAACGGCAAGCCGCTCTACGTGATCACCTACGGCAGCTTCCCAAGCCGCGCCGCAGCCGATTCTGCCATCAAGGCCTTGCCAGCGAAGGTTCAGGCTGGTAAACCTTGGCCTCGCACTGTTGCCAGCGTTCAACAAGAACTCGCAACTGCTCGCTGAAGATCCGGCGGCCTTACCCAGGCCGCCCCTCCCGGCACCTCAAAAAACTACAACAGCGTGCAGCCCTGAAGGCCGCGCGCTTTGTGGTGTCTGCGTCACGGTAGCTTTTGAGTCGTAGCGGTCAGAATTAAAAAAGTTTTGACTAGCACAGCATATCGCTTTAAACCTTTCATAAATGCGACATAGATTTGCGACATTTCGTCGCTAAATTTGTGAGCGTCTGTGTCGGTGTGTACAATGACCTCCCTTTTGCCCCCGCTAAGCCGGCGTACGTTCGGCGTGGAAGGTAACCGGTTGAATTGAAAAGAAATTTGCCTCGAGAAAAGAGGCAGCCTGGTGAGAAAGTGTCTATGAAAGCAGGTCTGTACCAACCCGATGAATTCAAGGATAACTGCGGTTTCGGCCTGATAGCCCACATGCAGGGCGAGCCCAGTCATACCCTTTTGCAAACGGCCATCGAGGCCCTGACCTGCATGACCCACCGCGGTGGGATCAACGCCGATGGCAAGACCGGTGATGGTTGCGGCTTGCTGATTCAAAAGCCCGACCTGTTCCTGCGCGCTGTCGCCAAAGAGCATTTCGCCGTCGAACTGCCCAAGCAGTACGCCGTGGGCATGGTGTTCTTCCACCAGGACCCGGTCAAAGCCCAAGCCGCTCGCGAGAACATGAACCGCGAGATCATCGCCGCCGGCCTGCAACTGATCGGCTGGCGCAAAGTGCCGATCGACACCAGCGTGCTCGGCCGCCTGGCCAACGAGCGCTTGCCGCAGATCGAACAAGTGTTCATCGCCGGCGACGGCCTGAGCGACCAGGACATGGCGATCAAGCTGTTCACCTCGCGTCGTCGTTCGTCGGTGCTCAACGCCGCCGACACCGACCACTACATCTGCAGCTTTTCCCACAAGACCATCATTTACAAAGGCCTGATGATGCCGGCGGACCTCACCGCCTTCTATCCGGACCTGAGCGATGAGCGCCTGCAAACCGCCATCTGCGTGTTCCACCAGCGCTTCTCCACCAACACCCTGCCGAAATGGCCGCTGGCCCAGCCGTTCCGCTTCCTCGCCCACAACGGCGAGATCAACACCATCACCGGCAACCGCAACTGGGCCGTGGCCCGTCGCACCAAGTTCGCCAACGACCTGATGGACCTCGAAGAGCTCGGCCCGCTGGTCAACCGCGTCGGCTCCGACTCCTCGAGCATGGACAACATGCTCGAACTGATGGTCACCGGCGGCATCGACCTGTTCCGTGGCGTGCGCATGATCATTCCGCCTGCGTGGCAGAACGTCGAGACCATGGACCCGGACCTGCGGGCGTTCTACGAATACAACTCGATGCACATGGAACCGTGGGACGGCCCGGCCGGCGTGGTCATGACCGACGGTCGCTACGCCGTCTGCCTGCTCGACCGTAACGGCCTGCGCCCGGCGCGTTGGGTGACCACCACCAACGGCTTTATCACCCTCGCCTCGGAAATCGGTGTGTGGGACTACAAGCCCGAGGACGTGATCGCCAAAGGCCGTGTCGGCCCTGGCCAGATCCTCGCCGTGGACACCGAAACCGGGCAGATCCTTGACACCGACGCCATCGACAACCGTTTGAAGTCCCGCCACCCGTACAAGCAATGGTTGCGCAAGAACGCCCTGCGCATCCAGGCGACCATGGAAGACAACGACCACGGTTCGGCGTTCTACGACGTCGATCAGCTCAAGCAATACATGAAGATGTACCAGGTCACGTTCGAAGAGCGCGACCAGGTGCTGCGCCCGCTCGGCGAGCAAGGCTACGAGGCCGTCGGCTCCATGGGCGACGACACGCCGATGGCCGTGCTGTCCCAGCGCGTGCGCACGCCGTACGACTACTTCCGCCAGCAGTTCGCCCAGGTGACCAACCCACCGATCGACCCGCTGCGCGAAGCCATCGTGATGTCGCTGGAAGTGTGCCTCGGTGCCGAGCGCAATATCTTCCAGGAATCGCCGGAGCATGCCTCCCGCGTGATCCTCAGCTCGCCGGTCGTTTCCCCGGCCAAGTGGCGCTCGCTGATGACCCTGGAGCGGCCGGGCTTCGAACGCCAGATCATCGACCTGAACTACGACGAGAGCCTGGGCCTTGAAGCCGCTGTGCGCAATGTCGCCGACCAGGCCGAAGAAGCCGTGCGCGCCGGTCGTACCCAGATCGTGCTGACCGACCGCCACATTGCGCCAGGCAAGTTGCCGATCCACGCCTCGCTGGCCACCGGCGCGGTGCACCATCGCCTGACCGAGAAAGGCCTGCGCTGCGACTCCAACATCCTCGTGGAAACCGCCACGGCCCGCGATCCGCACCACTTCGCGGTGTTGATCGGTTTCGGCGCGTCGGCTGTTTATCCGTTCCTCGCGTACGAAGTGCTGGGTGACCTGATCCGCACCGGTGAAGTGCTGGGCGACCTCTACGAGGTGTTCAAGAACTACCGTAAGGGCATCACCAAGGGCTTGCTGAAGATCCTGTCGAAGATGGGCATCTCCACCGTCACCTCGTATCGCGGCGCGCAATTGTTCGAAGCCATCGGCCTGTCCGAAGAAGTCTGCGAGCTGAGCTTTCGTGGCGTGCCGAGCCGCATCAAGGGCGCGCGTTTCGTCGATATCGAAGCCGAACAGAAAGCCCTGGCGGCCGAAGCCTGGAGCGCGCGCAAGCCGATCCAGCAAGGCGGCCTGCTCAAGTTCGTGCACGGTGGCGAATACCATGCGTACAACCCGGACGTGGTCAGCACTCTGCAAGCCGCTGTGCAGCAGGGCGACTACGCCAAGTTCAAGCTCTATACCGCGCTGGTGGATAACCGCCCGGTGTCGATGATCCGTGACCTGTTCAAGGTGAAAACCCTGGACACGCCATTGGCCATCAGCGAAATCGAGCCGCTGGAATCCATCCTCAAGCGCTTCGACTCCGCCGGTATTTCCCTGGGCGCCTTGTCGCCCGAGGCTCACGAAGCCCTGGCCGAAGCCATGAACCGCCTGGGCGCGCGTTCCAACTCCGGCGAAGGCGGTGAAGACCCGGCGCGCTACGGCACGCTCAAGAGCTCGAAAATCAAGCAGGTGGCCACCGGCCGTTTCGGTGTGACCCCTGAATACCTGGTCAATGCCGAAGTGCTGCAGATCAAGGTGGCCCAGGGCGCCAAGCCCGGCGAAGGCGGCCAGCTGCCAGGCGGCAAGGTCAACGGCCTGATCGCCAAGCTGCGTTATGCAGTGCCGGGCGTGACCCTGATTTCGCCACCGCCGCACCACGACATTTATTCGATCGAAGACTTGTCGCAGCTGATTTTCGACCTCAAGCAAGTCAACCCGCAGGCGCTGGTCTCGGTGAAACTGGTGGCGGAAGCCGGCGTGGGCACCATCGCCGCCGGTGTGGCCAAGGCCTATGCTGACCTGATCACCATCTCCGGCTACGACGGCGGCACCGGCGCTTCGCCGCTGACTTCGATCAAGTACGCGGGTGCGCCGTGGGAACTCGGCCTGGCCGAAACCCACCAGACCCTGCGCGGCAACGACCTGCGCGGCAAAGTGCGGGTACAGACCGACGGCGGCCTGAAAACCGGCCTCGATGTGATCAAGGCTGCGATCCTCGGCGCCGAGAGCTTCGGCTTCGGCACTGCGCCGATGATTGCCCTGGGCTGCAAATACCTGCGCATCTGTCACCTGAACAACTGCGCCACCGGCGTGGCGACTCAGAACGAGAAGCTGCGCAAGGATCACTACATCGGCACCGTCGACATGGTGGTGAATTTCTTCACCTACGTCGCCGAAGAGACCCGTGAGTGGTTGGCCAAGTTGGGTGTGCGTTCGTTGGAAGAGCTGATCGGGCGCACCGATCTGCTGGAAATCCTCGAAGGCCAGACCGCCAAGCAGCAACATCTGGACCTGACGCCTCTGTTGGGCAGCGACCACATCCCGGCAGACAAGCCACAATTCTGCCAGGTGGACCGCAACCCACCGTTCGACAAAGGCCTGTTGGCCGAGAAGATGGTCGAGATGGCCGGTTCCTCGATCAACGATGCCAGCGGTGGCGAATTCGCCCTGGATATCTGCAACTGCGACCGTTCCATCGGCGCCCGCGTCTCCGGGGAAATCGCGCGCAAGCACGGCAACCAGGGCATGGCGAAAGCGCCGATCACCTTCCGCTTCAAGGGCACTGCGGGCCAGAGCTTCGGCGTGTGGAACGCCGGCGGCCTGCATATGTACCTGGAAGGCGACGCCAACGACTACGTGGGCAAGGGCATGACCGGCGGCAAGCTGGTGATCGTTCCGCCTGAAGGCAGCGTGTACAAGAGCCAGGACAGTGCCATCATCGGCAACACCTGCCTGTACGGCGCCACCGGTGGCAAGCTGTTCGCCGCCGGTACCGCCGGTGAGCGTTTCGCCGTGCGTAACTCCGGGGCCCACACGGTTGTGGAAGGCACCGGCGATCACTGCTGCGAGTACATGACTGGGGGCTTTGTCGCGGTACTGGGCAAGACCGGTTACAACTTCGGTTCGGGCATGACCGGCGGTTTCGCCTACGTGCTCGACCAGGACAACACCTTCGTCGACAAGGTCAACCACGAGTTGGTCGAGATCCAGCGGATCAGCGGCGAAGCCATGGAATCCTACCGCAACCACTTGCAGCACGTGCTGGACGAGTATGTCGAGGAGACCGGCAGCGAATGGGGTCGTAACCTCGCCGAAAACCTGGATGATTACCTGCGTCGTTTCTGGCTGGTCAAGCCCAAGGCTGCCAACCTGAAATCGTTGCTTTCCAGCATCCGTGCCAACCCGCAGTGATATGCGCCTGAAGAGTTTGATGAGGTTTTAACATGGCTGAACGTCTGAATAACGACTTCCAGTTCATCGATGTCGGGCGCAAAGATCCGAAGAAGAAACTGTTGCGTCAACGCAAGAAAGAGTTCGTGGAAATCTACGAACCCTTCAAGCCCCAGCACTCGGCCGACCAGGCCCACCGCTGCCTGGGGTGCGGTAACCCGTATTGCGAATGGAAGTGCCCGGTGCACAACTTCATTCCCAACTGGCTCAAGCTGGTGGCCGAGGGCAACATCCTCGCCGCCGCCGAGCTGTCGCACCAGACCAACACCCTGCCGGAAGTCTGCGGCCGGGTGTGCCCCCAGGATCGTCTGTGCGAGGGTGCCTGCACCCTTAACGACGGCTTCGGCGCGGTAACCATCGGTTCGGTGGAGAAGTACATCACCGACACCGCGTTCGCCATGGGCTGGCGCCCGGACATGTCCAAGGTCAAGCCGACCGGCAAGCGTGTCGCGATCATTGGCGCGGGCCCGGCGGGCCTGGGCTGTGCCGACGTGCTGGTACGCGGCGGGGTGACCCCGGTGGTGTTCGACAAGAACCCGGAAATCGGCGGCCTGCTGACCTTCGGCATCCCCGAGTTCAAGCTGGAAAAGAGCGTGTTGAGCAATCGCCGCGAAGTCTTCACCGGCATGGGCATCGAGTTCCGCCTGAACACCGAGATCGGCAAAGACATCACCATGGAGCAACTGCTCGCTGAATACGACGCCGTGTTCATGGGCATGGGCACCTACACCTACATGAAGGGCGGCTTTGCCGGTGAGGATTTGCCGGGCGTGTACGACGCGCTGGATTTCCTGATCGCCAACGTCAACCGCAACCTGGGCTTTGAAAAGTCGCCGGAAGATTTCGTCGACATGAAAGGCAAGAAGGTCGTAGTGCTCGGCGGTGGCGACACCGCGATGGACTGCAACCGCACCTCGATCCGCCAGGGCGCCAAGTCGGTGACCTGTGCTTATCGTCGTGACGAAGCCAACATGCCGGGCTCGCGCAAAGAGGTGAAGAACGCCAAGGAAGAAGGCGTGAAATTCCTCTACAACCGCCAGCCGATCGCGATTGTCGGTGAAGACCGCGTCGAAGGCGTGAAGGTGGTCGAGACCCGTCTCGGCGAACCGGATGCCCGTGGCCGTCGCAGCCCCGAGCCGATCCCGGGTTCCGAAGAGATCATCCCGGCCGACGCCGTGGTCATCGCTTTCGGCTTCCGCCCAAGCCCGGCGCCGTGGTTCGAGCAGTTCCAGATCCAGACCGACAGCCAGGGCCGCGTCGTCGCCCCGGAACAGGGCCGGTACAAACACCAGACCAGCAACCCGAAGATCTTCGCCGGTGGCGATATGGTGCGCGGTTCTGATTTGGTGGTAACCGCGATCTTCGAAGGCCGCAACGCCGCCGAAGGCATCCTGGATTACCTGCAGGTCTGACCGCAAATCCCGAGTTGAAACGGGATCAAACTGTGGGAGGGGGCTTGCCCCCGATAGCGGTGTATCAGTCACCAGATTCATTGACTGACCCACCGCCATCGGGGGCAAGCCCCCTCCCACATTTGTTTTGCAGCGCTTTTAAGTCCGCGACAAATTGACCCGATAGACAAAAGGCACGGCTCACTCCGTGCCTTTTGCGTCGCGCTCTGAGAAAATGCCCGCACTTTTTTTGCGGATGCCGACATGACTGCCCTCAAGAACGACCGTTTCCTGCGTGCCCTGCTCAAGCAACCCGTGGACGTCACCCCCGTGTGGATGATGCGCCAGGCCGGTCGCTACCTGCCGGAATACCGCGCCAGCCGCGCTCACGCCGGCGACTTCATGAGCCTGTGCATGAATCCTGCGTTCGCCTGCGAAGTCACGATGCAGCCGCTGGACCGCTACCCCCAACTGGACGCGGCCATCCTCTTCTCCGACATCCTCACTATCCCCGACGCCATGGGCCAGGGCCTGTATTTCGAAACCGGCGAGGGCCCGCGCTTCAGGAAGGTCGTCAGCACCCTGGCCGATATCGAAGCCCTGCCGATCCCCGATCCGCACAAAGACCTCGGTTATGTGATGGATGCCGTCAGCACCATCCGCCGCGAACTCAATGGTCGCGTGCCGCTGATCGGCTTCTCTGGCAGCCCGTGGACCCTGGCTACCTACATGGTCGAAGGCGGCTCGTCGAAAGACTTCCGCAAGACCAAGGCCATGCTCTACGACAACCCGCAAGCGATGCACCTGCTGTTGGACAAGCTGGCGCAGTCGGTCACCGCCTACCTCAATGGCCAGATCATGGCCGGCGCGCAAGCGGTGCAGATTTTTGACACCTGGGGCGGCAACCTCTCGGCGGCGGCCTACCAGGAGTTCTCCCTGGCCTACATGCGCAAGATCGTCAGCGGCCTGATTCGCGAACAGGAAGGCCGCAAGGTGCCGGTGATCCTGTTCACCAAAGGCGGCGGCCTGTGGCTGGAAAGCATCGCCGACGCGGGCGCCGACGCACTGGGCCTGGACTGGACCTGCGATATCGGCGAAGCCCGCCGTCGCGTTGGCGGCCAGGTTGCACTGCAAGGCAACATGGACCCGACCGTGCTGTACGCCAAGCCGGAAGCGATCCGCACCGAAGTCGGCCGCATCCTCGCCAGCTACGGCAAGGGCACCGGGCACGTGTTCAACCTCGGCCATGGCATCACCCCGGAAGTGAACCCCGAGCACGCAGGCGCCTTCCTGCGCGCGGTGCATGAACTGTCCGCCCAGTATCACGAATAAAACACAAAACCAATGTGGGAGGGGGCTTGCCCCCGATAGCAGAGTGTCAGTCAACAGATTCATTGACTGGATCACCGCTATCGGGGGCAAGCCCCCTCCCACATTAAAAGCCAGAAACCTTCAGACCTGCCCCAGCGGCGGCAGCTTCGCCAGCTTCAACGCCACCAGCAACGCGCCAATCAACAGCGCCACGATAAACCCGCCAATCCCGTTCCATCCGCCCAAGTGCCAGAAGAACCCGCCCGCCGTCCCGGCAATGCTTGACCCTGCGTAATAGCAAAACAGATACAGCGACGATGCCTGTCCCTTGGCCCTCACCGCACGCCGGCCGATCCAGCTACTGGCTACCGAGTGGGCGCCGAAGAAGCCGAAGGTAAAGATCAGCATGCCCGGCACCACCAGCCATAGCGGGCTGAACAGGGTCAGGGTCATGCCGGCGAGCATCAGCACAATGGTGCCCCACAGCACGCGACGGCGGCCCAGGCGGTCAGCCAGAGAGCCGATTTTCGCCGAGCTGTAGATGCCTGACAGATACACCAGCGACAGCAGGCCGACCACAGCCTGGCTGAGGTCATACGGATCGGCCAGCAGGCGGTAGCCGATGTAGTTGAACAGCGTCACGAACGCGCCCATCAGTAGGAAGGCTTCAAGGAACAACCACGGCAGGCCCGCGTCCTTGAAGTGCATCACGAAGCCATCGAGCAGGTTGCGCGGCTTGAGGCTGCTGGCGCGGAAGTTGCGCGATTCGGGAAGGATTTTCCAGAATACGGTCGCGGCGATCAGCGCCAGGCCGCCGATGATCAGCATTGCGGTGTGCCAACTGACGAAGTCGATCAATACGCCGATGATCAACCGTCCGCTCATGCCGCCAATCGCGTTGCCGCCGATGTAGAGGCCCATGGCCAGGCCGATGTGCTGCGGGTGGATTTCTTCGCTCAGGTAGGTCATGGCTACGGCGGCCAGGCCGCTCAAGGACAAGCCCACCAGTGCACGCATGAACAGAATGCCTTCCCAGCTCGGCATCAAACCACTGGCAATAGTGGCCAGGGCCGCGCAGAACAGTGCGGCGACCATTACCGGCTTGCGCCCCAGTCGGTCGGAAATCGGCCCGGTGATCAGCAGGCCGAAGGCAAGCATCGCCGTGGCGACTGACAGGATCAGGCTGCTCTGCGCCGCATTGATGGAAAACTCGTGGGACAAGGCCGGCATCATCGGCTGCACGCAATACAACAGGGCAAAGGTGGCAAACCCGCCGGAGAACAGCGCCAGCACCGTGCGCATGAACATCGGCGTGCCTTTTTCGATGTAGGCGTCATTGAGCTGCGCCACCACTTCATCGATGGCGGTCGGCGTGGTTTGTTGGGCAAGTGGAGCAACAGCAGGATTCACGGGAACCTCGGGGGAGCAAAGACTGCCAGGACCGACAATGCAAAAAAGAATATAGCTGGCTAATGATTCTTTCCAATATATTGTTCGACCTGTTTGATAGCTTTAACGACCTAATGAGGCTGGCATGGAATTACGTCATCTGCGGTACTTCATCGCCGTCGCCGAGGAGCTGCACTTTGGCCGTGCCGCGCAAGTGCTGGGCATTTCGCAACCACCGTTGAGCCAGCAGATTCAGGCGTTGGAACATCACGTGGGCGCACGGCTATTTGAGCGTACCAATCGTCGGGTCGAGCTGAGCGAAGCGGGCCGCCTGTTTCTGCATGAGGCGCGCCTGGTGCTGGCGCAAGTGGACAAAGCGGCGGACGTCGCACGGCGGGCGCAGATGGGAGAGCTGGGAGAGCTGAAAATCGGCTTCACCTCGTCGGCGCCCTTCAATGCCAGCATTCCGCAGGCGATCTTTGCGTTTCGCCAAGCCTTTCCAGCCGTGCACTTGAGCCTGCAGGAAATGAGCAGCACCGAGGTGGCCGAGTCGCTGCTGGATGAATCGATCCAGGTCGGGCTGATGCGGCCTTTGCCGTTGCCCGAATCACTGTGTGTGGTCGAGCTGATGCGCGAGCCCCTGGTGGCGGTATTGAACGCCGGGCACCCTTTGGCCCAGAACAGCGAGCGCGGCTTGCACCTGGCGCAATTGGCGCAAGAGGCGTTCGTGTTTTTCCCGCGCACCTACGGCAGCGGTCTCTATGCGCAACTGCTCAGCCTGTGCCGTGACGCCGGGTTCAGCCCGCATGTCGCCCAGGAGGCGGGGGAGGCGATGACCATCATCGGTCTGGTGGCGGCGGGGTTGGGCGTCTCGGTGCTGCCGGCGTCGTATCAACGGATACGGATCGATGGTGTGGTGTATCGCACGTTGCTGGATCCGGAAGCGGTGACCGCGGTATGGCTGGTGCAGCGCAAGGGCGCGCAGACGCCGATGGCGAGGGCGTTTGTGGAATTGTTGACGCGTAGGGCGGGGGCGTAGGCATGTTCACATATCAGGTAACGCAACCAGCTTAGTGATTGGCAGGGGCGAGTCCGACGTGCTGGGCTAAATGCGACATTGTCGCGACAGTGAGTCTGGGCTGATTGGACCGAATAAAAAGTAAAGATCGTCATGGCAAACGAACTTACAAAATTGCAGAACTTACCCATGACCAGTATGTGGCGATAAAAGCGGCGGTGCGCAGTGCGCTCGGCTTGCGATAAAGCAGGCTCTGAATGGCCGGCGTTTTGCCACTGATTGCAGGCAATCTGTTTTCAGGCATACTGACCGAGTTCCCGAAAGGGGCTTGTGAGACTCTGAGGATCCTGGGTAACCAGCCATTGCAGAGCCAGGCAGGAAGCGGCGATGACAAGCCAACCTGTTTGTGAAGAGGGCGCCGAAAGGCGCCCTTTGTCGTTTCTGGCCTACTGCATCCCCGCCGAGCGCAAACCCGCCAGAATATCCCGGTCCAGCATGCTCACCCAACGGTTGTAGTTGCGATGGATCTTGCCGTCCTTGTAGCCCAGTTCACGGCTGTCGCGGTAGGTGATGGCGTAGCTGTTGCGGGTGTAGCGGATGTCGATGGCCGCATAGAACTGGCCGCGCACGGTGATGTCAGCCTGCACCAACTGCGGGCTCAGGCGTTGTACCGCCCACTCGCGTTTTTGCAGGGCGCTGACGATTACCTGTTTCATTGTTTCTTCGCTGCGCTGGGTTGTGGCCGGCAGCTCGTGCTGGGTGTTGAGCACCGGTTTACTGGTGCAACCGGCGGTGGTCAACAGGGCCAGGGCGATCAGGGTGGCGCGTAGCAGGGAGGACATTCCGTTTTCTCCAATCGATTAAAAAGTCAGGACCAGCGGCGAAAGATCAGCGAAGTGTTGACGCCGCCAAAGGCAAAGTTGTTGTTCATCACGTAATCGTTGTGCATCTGGCGAAAGCCACCTTGCAGGTAGTCCAGCTCACCGCAGTGCGGGTCGACCGAGTCCAGGTTGAAGGTGTGCACGTACTGGTCGCGGTTCATCATCTCGATGCTGAACCACGATTCCAGCGCCCCGCACGCGCCCAGGGTGTGGCCCAGGAAACTCTTCTGCGAACTGATGGGCATATGGCTGCCGAACAGGCTGCTGGTGGCCAGGGTTTCGGCGATGTCGCCCTGGTCGGTGGCGGTGCCGTGGCCGTTCACGTAGCCGATGGCGGACGGCTCAAGCCCGGCGTCTTCCAGCGCCAGCTCCATGGCGCGGCGCATGGTTTTCTGCTCCGGGCGGGTGGTGTGCTGGCCGTCGGCATTGCTGCCGAAGCCGACCAGTTCGGCGTGAATATGCGCGCCCCGCGCCAATGCGTGTTCCAGCTCTTCGAGCACCAGCATGCCGCCGCCTTCGCCGATCACCAGGCCATCGCGGCCGCTGTCGTAGGGGCGGGGGCTGGTTTGGGGAGCATCGTTTTTCAGGCTGGTGGCGTAGAGCGCGTCGAACACCATGGCCTCGGTGGGGCACAGTTCTTCGGCGCCGCCGGCAAGCATCAACGGCAGGCGGCCGAACTTGATGGCCTCATAGGCATAGCCGATGCCCTGGCTGCCGCTGGTGCAGGCGCTGGAGGTGGGGATCAGGCGCCCGGTCAGGCCAAAGAAGATGCTGATATTCGCCGCCGTGGTGTGCGGCATCATGCGCACATAGGAGTTGGCATTCAGCCCCTCGGCCACCGAGTTCAGCAGCATATTGCCGAACGCCTTGATCTCATCGGTGCTGCCGGTGGACGAGCCACAGGCCACGCCCATGCGCCCGTCCTTGATCGACGCGTCGCCGAGCAAGCCGGCATCCTGCAGCGCCTGCTCCGCCGCCCATACCGCCAGGCGCGAGACGCGGCCCATGCTGCGCAGCTGCTTGCGCGTCCAGTGCGCGGGCACCACGAAATCATCAATCGGCCCGGCCAGGCGCGTGTTCAATTCGGTAAAGCGGTCCCACTCATCCATGCGGCGGATGCCGCTGCGGTTGGCGCGAAAGTTGGCCGCGATGGTGTCCCAGTCGCTGCCCAGGGAGGTCATGCCGGCCATGCCGGTGACGACAACGCGCTTCATCAGCACAGGCCCCCGTTCACGGCCAACACCTGGCGCGTGATATAGCCGGCTTCGGCCGACATCAGGAAGTTCACCGCGCCGGCCACTTCTTCGGGAGTGCCCATGCGTTGCGCCGGGATCATTTTCATCAGCTCGTCGACCGGCACGTTTTCGTCCAGCATGGCGGTGTCGATCAAACCCGGTGCCACACAGTTGACCGTGATCCTGCGCTTGCCCAGCTCGATGGCCAGTGCCTTGGCGGCACCGATCAGGCCGGCCTTGGAGGCGCTGTAGTTGACCTGGCCACGGTTGCCGATCAGCCCGGACACCGAGGTGATGCACACGATGCGCCCGGCGGCGCGACGACGGATCATCGGCATCATCACCGGGTGCAGCACGTTGTAGAACCCGTCGAGGTTGGTGCGCATTACCACGTCCCAGTCGTCTTCCGAGAGCGCCGGGAATGCGCCGTCGCGGGTCAGGCCGGCATTGAGCACCACGCCGTAATAGGCGCCATGTTGCTCGACGTCGGTCTCCAGGATCTGCTTGCACAGCACGCGATCCGCTACATCGAATTGCAGCACACGCGCCTGGCGGCCCAGGGCCTCGATCTCGAGCTGTACCGCGTCGGCTTCGGCACGGCCACTGCGGCAATGCAGCACGATGTCATGCCCGGCCTGGGCCAGGCGCAGGGCAATGGCGCGGCCGATGCCACGGCTGGAGCCGGTGACCAGTACGGATTCAGTCATGGCGTTTGGTCCTTCGATTCATCTAAATAGTGGGCCGCCTGGGGCGGTCGAAATACGTTCAAGCGTGCGCTGGCCTGGATACCGTCGCCGGTGAGGTGGCATTCGAACACCCCCATGCCATTGTCGTCCTCCAGGGAACGCAGGCCGTGGATAGTCAGCTCGGCGCCGGCGGGAAAGTGCGCCACATTGCACTCGAATTTACGCGTGCCCAGCAGGAAGCCCAGTTCCACCGCCTGGCCTTGCTGGCGCGCGCGGCACCCGGCATAGGCGGCGACGCTTTGCGCCATCAGCTCGATACCGACCCAGGCCGGCAGGCTGCCGTCAGCCTGGCTGAACAGGCCGCCGGGCTTGACGGTGAGACGTGTGTGCACCTGCTCTTCATCGAACGACAGCACCTGGTCGATCAGGATCATGTCGCCCGCATGGGGCAGCAGTTCGGCGAGTGGCCAAGCGATCATGAGGCCTCTCCAATAATCAGGCTGACGTTGTTGCCGCCAAAGGCAAACGAGTTGCTCATCAAATAAGGTTTTTTCAAGGTGTCGTCCTTGTGTGCCCACTGCAAGGCGGGCAGCGCCGGGTCGACGTGACCGTCCCACACATGGGGAGGGACACGGCCGTGCATCAGGCTCAACCAGCAGAATGCCGCTTCCAGTGCACCCGCTGCGCCGAGGGTGTGGCCGCTCATGGGTTTGGTCGACGAACAGGCCACGCCGCCCGGAAACAGGCTGGCGACCGCCAGGCTTTCCATGGCGTCGTTGTGCTGGGTGGCGGTGCCGTGCAGGTTCAGGTAGCCGATCTGCTCGGGCGCAAGTTTCGCCTGGGCCAGGGCCTTGCGCATCGCCTGCAACGCACCCTTGCCGGTGGGCTCGGGTGCGGAGATATGGTGCGCGTCGCTGCTGGCGCCGCTGCCCAGCAGGGCGACCGGTGCCGGCTCACGGCTCATCACGAACACCACCGCCGCTTCGCCGATATTGATGCCGTTGCGGTTCACCGAGAACGGATTGCAGCGCTCGGCAGACACCGCCTCCAGGGCGGTAAAGCCGTTCAGCGTCAGCCTGCACAAGCTGTCGACGCCCCCGCAGATCACCGCATCGCACAGGCCCAGGTCGAGCAGGCGCCGGGCACTCATCAGCGCACGGGCGCTGGAGGTGCAGGCGGTGGAAATCACATAGGCCGGGCCGCTCAATTGCAGCCAATCGGCGAGAAAATTCGCCGGGGCGCTGAGTTCCTGCTGCTGGTAGTCGTAGTCGCCAGGAAAGGTGTTATCGCGCAGGTAGTGGGCAATGCCGCGACTGGCTTCGTCGATGCCAGAGGTGCTGGTGCCCAGCACAACGCCAACCCGTGAGGGGCCGTAGGTGTGGATCACCTGGCGGATCGGGTCTTCGATCTGCAACGCCGCTTCCAGCAGCAACTGGTTATTGCGGCTGCTTTGGCCGGCCAACTGTGCAGGAAGGGGCGCCAGTTCGCCACGCACCGCCGCCACCGGCACCACGCGCTCCGGTACCCAGCCGCTCTCGGCGCGCATGCCGCGACAGTCACCGGCAAACAGGCTGCGGCTGACCTCGGCCTGGCTGCGGCCGAGGGCACAGATCACGCCCAGGGCGTTGAGGTAGGCGCTCATTGGCCGACGCCCAGCGGGGTAATGCGATAGCTCAACGGTTGGCCCGCCATGTTCACGCTGAACACCTCTGAAGACTGATAGACGATTTGCCAATGGCCCGGCAGCGTTCGCGTAAGGTCCCTGGCCTGGGCCGCAGGATACAGCGCACGCAGGTCATCCGCCGAGGCCAGGGCAAACAATAGCGCGGCGAACAACGTTCGGGCCTGGGGATTGGGCGGCAGCAAGCCATCGGCCTCCCACTTGCCGTCGATCAACTTCTGCCGGGCCTGGGGAATGCCCAGCGGGTCCATCATCGACCAGCGAATCGCGACGCCTTCACGCTGGATCACCAGCAACCAATCCTGGCTGCGGTCGCCCTCCAGGCGTTGCACATGCAATTGCATCGGCAAGTTCAGGGCCGGAAGTGTGGGCGGCAACGGCGCCTGGCTGGCGCACGCGCCGAGCAGCAACAGGCAACCCATTAACAGCAGGCGGATCATGAACTCACGATCTCCATAGGCTTGCGCGCCACGCAGTTGACCAGGGTTTCCTCGCGCTGGCCCACCGGCGGCGCCCTGCGCAGGCCCCAGCGTTCCAGCAGGCCGAAATCGCTGGAGCGGCTCCACCACAGATAGGGGTACGAGACGTTCTGCGCGCCGAATTCAAAGCCCTGCTCGCGCAGCATGTCCAGGTATTGCTCGGCGCTTTTTTGCACATGCATCGGGTGGCGGAACAGCCAGCGAATCACCCAGGTGTCGATATAGGCTTCGGTGGATTCGGCAAACAACAAATAGCCGCCCGGCTTGAGGACCCGATAGAACTCCTTGAGGGCGCGATGCTGCTCGACCAGGTGGTGGAAGGTCTGGTGGCAAAACACAATATCGACGCTGGCGTCGGGCACCTCGAGGGTGGCGCAGTCGCTGCCGATCAACTCCACGGCCAGGCCTTGGCGCGTGGCTTCCTCGCGGCTCAGTGCCAGGCTGTGGGGGTCGGCATCCACGCCGATCAGGCGCGAGGGCGCGAACACCTGCTGCAGCAACTTGAACGATTTACCCTGGCCACAGCCGGCGTCGAGCAAGACCGGCGCCACCGGCAGCGGTTCGCTGAACAGGCTGCGCAGGTCATTGATCGCCACGCGCAGCACATGATGCTGCCAGGTATGGCTGCGCAGGAACCAGAAGCCGAAGCGGGTTTCTTCGACGTAGTTTTTGCTCAGGTAGTTCTTTTCAGCGGCGGGGCTGCTCATACCGGCTCACTCGCACAGATTTGCGACAGCATCCGCAGGCGCCGCTTGGGCTCGCTGACAAACGGGTTGCGTTCATCCCAGGCGTAGCCGGCGAGGATCGAACTGATCATGCGGCGAATCTGCGGCGAACTGCCGGCGTGGAAAATCACGTCCTGGAACGTCCCGGCGTACCAGCCTTCGACGTAGCAGCGGAAGGTGTCGACGCCGCGCTTCAACGGTTCGGCAAACTCGGTTTGCCAGTCCACCGCTTCGCCTTGCAGTTGGCGGTGCAGCACGCCGGCGGCCATGCTTGCCGAGCGCATAGCGATGGTGACGCCGGAGGAGAACACCGGATCGAGAAATTCCGCCGCGTTGCCCAGCAGCGCAAAGCCCGGGCCATGCAGGGTTTTGACGTTGGCCGAATAGCCGCCGATGCTGCGCGCCGGGGTGTCCCACACGGCGTTCTGCAGTACGCCGGACAGGCTTGGGGTTTGCTCGATAAAGCTGCGCAGGCAGGCATCCAGATCGTGGTCACGGCCGTCGAAATGTTCCTTGGCCGCGACCACGCCGACCGAGCAGCGGCCATTGCTGAACGGGATGGTCCAGAACCAGATATCGCGCTTCTCGGGATGGGTGGTGACCAGAATCTTGGTGCGGTCGAAGCCTGGGTGTTCGATGCGGTCTTCCACATGGGTGAACACGGCCTGGCGCAGCGGGAAACCGGACGGCGATTCAAGGTCCAGCAGGCGCGGCAGCACGCGGCCATAGCCACTGGCATCGAGCACGAAGGTGGTCTTGAGGTGGTACTCGCTGCCATTCTCGCGACGTACGTGCAGGTAGCGATTCCCGCCGGCAAAGTCCACGCCGACGATGCTTTCGCCGTAGCGGATTTCCACACCCTGCAACGCCGCCTGGTCGGCCAGCAGCTTGTCGAACTCGGCACGCTGCACCTGGAAGGTGGTCGGTTTGCCGTTGCTGAAGGTGTCACCGAAATCGAACGCACTGTAGCGCTCGCCCCAGGCGAACGCAGCACCGGTTTTCAGTTGAAAGCCGGCAGCCAGCACGGCGTCGAGCATGCCGGCTTCTTCGATAAAGTCGATGCAGTGCGACAGCAGGCTTTCGCCAATCGAGAAGCGCGGAAAATGCTGGCGCTCGATAATCAATACATCATGGCCTTTGCGCTTGAGCAGCGCGGCCGCGATGGCTCCGGATGGCCCGGCACCGATCACCACCACCTGGCGACGTTCCATTTCAACTGTGGGCACGAAGGCTCCTTGCCACTTTGGCGATATTCACATTCATAAGGCGTGCTTTTGTTGTCCGGCCCAGGGCGCCAGCATAAAGCTGAAGGCCAGGCCAAGGCTGACCGACAGGCCGAAATTGCTCACCGCCGGGGTACTGGAGACAGCCAGCAGGCCGAACGATAACCAAGTGGTCAGCGCGGCCAGCAAGGTTCCCAGCAGGCTGACGGCGGCCCCGCCGATCTGCTCGCGCATCAGGATCGCGTAGTCGACGCTGATGGCCGTGACCAGCAGCAGGCCGAACAGGCTGAACAGGGTCAGCGGCTGGCCCAGCCAACCGAGGCTGGCCAGGCTGCACAGCGCCGCCAGCAAGGGCAGCGCGACGACGCGCAAGGCGCCGGTGAAGCCGAAGGGCAGCATCAACAGCAGCACGATCAGTCCACAGGACAGCAATTTCAATTCGGCCGCGCTGATCTGGGTGTCGGCAAACACACGGTTCAAATCACCCAGGCGATCCACCAGTTGCACGCCGGGCAAATCCACTGCCTGCACCCGCAGCAGCGCCGGGTTGTTCAGGCCTTGCAGGCTGACCATCGCCGCCACGCCGCCGTCTACCGGGCCCAGCCACAGCGTGCGCCATGGCTCCGCGAGAGGGCCTTTGAGCGCGGCGTCGATGTCTTCGGTGGGCAGCGCCTGCAACTGTGCGACTTCGGCTCGCAGCGCGTCGGCGGGAACGCCGAGCTCCAGCAACGGTTGCCAATGCTGCGCGAGGTTATTGAGCGCATCGCGCAGTTGCTGCTGCTCGGCAGGCAGGTTGACCAGTTGATTGAGCGCCAGGTAACCCTGCAGCTTGTCCATATTTACCAGTTGATCCAGGCGCTGGCCCAGGGCGGCCTGGCGCTCCAGCAACTGCTGCTGATTGTCGGCGCGCACCAGGAAGAACTGACTGGTGGGCTGGAACCCGGTAATGCGCGCCACGGCCTGGGCTTCCTGCAGTAATTGCGGCGGTGCGCCGATCCACTGGCGAATATCGTTTTTACTGTTCAATTGCCACAGGCCACCTGTGCAAAACAACAACACCCACACCAGCAACACCGCGCCGGGCACGCGCTTGATCAATGCCGCCCGCCACTGCCACAAGCGTTCGGCGATGTGCAGCGGCCATTGCGCCGGGCGCAGTTCGACACCGCTGAGCAGGGCCGGCAGCAGGCACACGGCGCATAGATAAGCACCGACCAGACCGGCTGCGGAAAACACCGCGATTTGCGTCAGCGCCGGGAACGGCGTCCAGGCCAGCGCCAGGTAGCCGATGCAACTGGTGGCCAGGCTCAGGCTCAAACCCGGCAGGGTCAGGCGCAATGCCGGCCAACTGCGCCACGGTTGCAGACTCCAGCTTTTGGACAGGTAGTGCAGCGGGTAATCCACCGCCACGCCGATCAGGCTTGAGCCCAGCACCAGGGTCATTACATGCATATGGCCGAACAGCGCCACACAGGCCACTGCGCCAAACAGCATGCCGACCACAACCGGCACGAACGCCAGCAGCACCCGCCAGCGCCGGAACGCCAGCAGCAGCAACAGCAGGATGCCCAGGGTTGCGCCGCCGCCGACCCAGGTGATCTCCCGCGTGGCTTGCTGCTGCCCGCTGGCCGCGTAGAGCAAGCCGCTGGCGGCGAGCAGTTGCACGCCCTGCGCGCCGGCCTCGGCGCGGCCGGCCTGGAGCAGATCCGCCACTTGCAGCGGCAGTTTCATATCGAATGCATTGCCGGTGGTGCGCGCCCGCAGGAGCACCCAGCTTTTGCCGTCGGCATCGGCGATCAACGCGCCGCTGCCGATATCCAGCTGTACCGCGCCGTGTTGCGGCTGGCTGTTCTGGATGCGCCCGGTCAGGCCCAGCCAATCGTCCTGGCTCGGCACCAGGCTGAAGCCGGTGAAGGGGTCGAACAACGACTGCACACGCTGCTGGATGAACGCGTCGGGGTGTTCGATCAGTTGCTCGCGGTCCCTGGGCGAGAGCATCGCCAGTCGGCCGCGCAGCAGCTGTTCGCGCAGCGCCGGCAAATCGGCCTGCAGGTTCCACTGCACCTTTTCAAACAGACCGCTGGCCTGCCAGTGCTCGGCCAGTTGCTGCGCCACGGTCAGCGCTTGCTGGCGGTCGGCGTGCCCCACCAGTACCAGCATCTCGCGGTTCAGCGGTTCCTGCATGCGCTGCTCGGCTTGCAGCTCCAGGGCGTCCGGCGTACTGCCGGGCACCAGCTCCATCAGGTTGGCCGACAGCGGCGCACCCGCGCGCCACTGCCAGCCGGCCAGGGCCAATACCGCCACCAGCAGGATCAGGAACAGGCGCGGCAGCAGGCGCTCACTGGGCAAAGTCGTGTTGCTCCGCATCGCTTAACGGTTGGTCGGCGCTGCTGTCCTGCATGCGCAGTACGGTGCTGTCGCCCTGGGTTTCCAGCAGCTCGATGGTGTTCACCAACGCGCCGCCGTCGATATTGATTTGGGTGAATACTTGCTTGAGCAGCAGTGAGCGCGGGATCAGCGTGAGCGTCCAGTTTTGCGCCTGGCCTTGCAGCTGCAGATCGAAGTCACGTTGCAAGCCGCTGCTGTCGCCCTGGAGCACGGCAAGGAACAGACGGTTCTGCTCGGCGCCGGCGCTCTTGTTCGGCAGCAGTTGCCAGCCGTTGGCGTCACGCCGGGCGATGCCCTGACTGGTGATGCGATAGTCCTGTTGCAGCGGGGTTTTGAGCAGCCACAACAGGCCGTGGTCCTTGGCGAGCACGAAGGTGCCTTTGCTGACCAGCGGCTGGGGCAGGGCGCGCAGGTGTTTTTCCTGGGTAAAGTTGCCGTGGATCACGCTGGGTTTGGCCAGTTGATCGCTGAGTTGTTGCAGGTCGAAGGCGTGGGCGCTGAAGCTCAGCAATGTGGCTGCCACTGTAGGAGCGAGCTTGCTCGCGAAAAACCTGAGGGCCCCACGGGGTGTCAGGCGCCCCGCGTTATCGTTGGCGATCTTCGCGAGCAAGCTCGCTCCTACAGGGGATCTCATTTCAGGGCCCTTTCGACGGTGTTGGTGAATATTGTCGGGGAGGCCAGCTGCATTTCGCGGCTGGCGATTTCTACCGCCACTTGCACGGTGCTGGCGCGGGTCAAGCGTTCGCCGCTGGCCAGGTCGGTAATCAGGTAATTGATCTTCAAACGGTTCTCCCACTCCACCAGGCTGGCGCGCACGTTGATCGTTTGGCCGAAGGTGGCGCCGCGCACGTAGCGCAGTTGCATGTCGATCACCGGCCAGGCATAGCCGGCGTCGAGCATCGCGGTGTAGTTATGACCGATCTTGTCCAGCAACGCGCAGCGCGCCACTTCCAGGTACTTCACGTAATGCCCGTGCCATACGACGTGCATGGTGTCGATGTCGAAAAACGGCACGAGGATGTGAGTGTCGCAGTGCAACACGCCGGGGCTACGCATGCAGCCTCCAGTGTTGCTCGGCGATGCGTTGCAGGCACAGGCGCAGTTCGCCTTCCAGGGCGCGGTCTTCGATGACCGGCGGGAAGTCCCGGGCCAGCTCTTCGTGCATCGCCGCCAGTGCCGGTGGCAACGGTCGTGCATCGTCAGCCTGGGCACGCAGCCACACGCCCTGGTTCGCGGCGAGCAGGGTGGCGGCGGCGACCTGTTCGGTCAGCTCCAGAACGCGGATCGCATCGCGGGCGGCGATGGTGCCCATGCTGACCTTGTCCTGGTTATGGCATTCGGTCGAGCGCGAGAACACGCTGGCCGGCATGGTGTTTTTCAGCGCTTCGGCGGTCCAGGCGCTGGTGCCGATCTGCACGGCCTTGAAGCCATGGTTGAGCATTGCGCGGTCGGCCGGCGCGCCCGACAGGTTGCTCGGCAGGCCGTGGTTGTAACGCACGTCCACCAGCAGCGCGAGCTGGCGGTCGAGCAGGTCGGCGACGTTGGCTACCAGGGTCTTGAGGCTGTCCATGGCAAAGGCAATGTGCCCGCCGTAGAAGTGCCCGCCGTGCAGCACGCGTTCTTCTTCGGCGTCGATGATCGGGTTGTCGTTGGCGCTGTTCAGTTCGATCTCGATAAACGCGCGCAGCCAGTTCAGGCTGTCGGCCAGCACGCCGAGCACGTGGGGCGCGCAACGCAGCGAATAGCGATCCTGCAGGCGGTGCAGCGGGGCCGTCGGTGTGTCGATGGCCAGGTCCTGGCGCAGCCAGGCGGCGACTTGCATCTGCCCGGGATGGGGCTTGGCGGCGAACAGGCGTTCGTCGAAGTGTTCAGGGTTGCCTTGCAACGCCACCACATTCAGCGCGGTGATGCGCGTGGCCAGTTGCAGCAGGTAGTCGGCGCGGGCGAAGGCCAGGCAGGCAATGCCGGTCATTACCGCCGTGCCGTTCATCAATGCCAGGGCTTCCTTGGGGCGCAGCACCAGCGGTTCCCAGCCCAGATGGCGGTGCACGTCGGCGGCCTGGCGGCGTTCGCCACGAAACAGCACTTCACGCTCGCCGGACAAGGTGGCCGCCACATACGACAGCGGCGTCAGATCACCGCTGGCGCCCACCGAGCCTTCCTCCGGAATCAGCGGCAGCACGTCATGTTCGAGGAACCCGTGCAGACGCTCCAGCAGTTCCACGCGCACCCCGGACACGCCGTGGCACAGCGACTGCAAGCGCGCCGCCAGCACGGCGCGGGTGGCTTGGGCGTCGAGCAACTTGCCCAGGCCGCAACCATGGAAGGTGTACAGATGACGCGGCAACGCCTCGACGTGTTCGAGCGGCACCGCCACCACGCACGAGTCGCCGTAACCGGTGGTCACGCCGTAGATCACGCCTTCCTTGTCCAGCAGCGAGTCAAGAAACTGCGCGCCCTTGGCGATGCGCCGGCAATACGCGGCATCGTCCTGCAAGCGAGTGGGCGCCTGACGATTGGCCAGGGCCAGGACGTCTTCGATGCGCAGGGGGCGTTCGCCAAAGGTGATCGGCTCAAGAGACGTGGTCATCGGTCTTCCAGAAAGGGTAAAAGTTGAACCATTGTTGCGGCGCTTGCAGGCAGAACTGGCCCAGGCGGGCGGCGTAGCGGGCGGCCCACAGGGCGATGACCTGCTCGCGGGTGCTGCGCTTCCATTCGACCAACGGCGCGAAGGGCTCGATGGTCAGGCGATAGCGGCCCTGGTGCTTGAGGCACATCAGCAGGTTGACCGGGCATTTGAGCAGGCCGGCCAGCAGCCACGGGCCCTGGGGGAACGCGGCCTGATGCCCGAGGAAATCCACGCGCACTGTGCGCCCGCCGTGCAGCGGAATGCGGTCGCCGGCAATCGCCAGCCATTCGCCGTCGTCCAGGCGCTGGCTGAGCAGCAGCATGGTGGCCGGGTCCAGCTCGCTGACCTGGATCAGGCGCAAATGGGTCGCGCCGGCTTCGCCCAGCAGGCGGTTGAAACGCTCGGCATGCTTGGTGTGCACCAGCACGTTCATGGTGACCTGCTCACCGATCTCCGCCAGCGCGCGGCACACTTCCAGGTTGCCCAGGTGCGCGCCCACCAGCATCTGCCCGCGCTCGCCACGCAACTGGCCGCGCAATTGCGCAGGGTCGTTGATTTCGATCTGCTCCAGGCGCAGCTTGCCGTTCCACACGTCGAGCTTGTCGAGCAGGGAGTCGGCGAAGGCCATGAACTGGCCGAAGACCCTGGCGTGGGTCGGCAGCAGCTCTTCACGCCCGCTCCACTGCGCCAGGCGCTGCTGGTATTGCCAGGCGCTGTGGCGCGCGGTGCGGCCGAACACGAAGAAGTAAAACACGATGCTGTAGAGCAGCGGGCTCAACAGGCGCCGGCCAAGGACCTTTGCCGCGAACGCCGTGAGTTTCATCAGCCAGAAGCTGCCGCGCTCCTCGCGGTCGGCCCAGTGTTTGCTGCGCTCGCTCATGCCTGCCACCGGCGCCACAGGATGGCGGGCGCGCGCACCAGCATGCCAAAGAACAGCCGCGTATGCATGGCGCTGATGCGCACGTTGTCGCGCAACAGGCGAAAGTGCGACAGGCCGTCGGCGGGGTAATGCACCTGGGTCGGCAGCCAGCGCATCGGCTGGTTGCGCCAGGCCAGGCGCACGAGGATGTCCGAGTCGAAATCCATGCGCGTGCCGATGTAGGCCGAGTTCATCAGCGCCAGCGTGGGGGCCAGCGGGTACACGCGAAAGCCGCACATCGAGTCGCGAATCTGCAACGACAGGGTGTTGATCCACACCCACACATGGGTCAGGTAGCGTGCGTAGAGACGGCCCTTGGGCACGCTTTCGTCGTATTCGGGATAGCCGCAGATCACTGCGTCGGGGTGCCTGCGGGACGTGTCGATAAAGGTCTCGACTTCGCGCAGGTCATGCTGGCCGTCGGCGTCCACTTGCAGGGCGTGGCTGTAGCCCAGGCGCGCGGCTTCGCGAAAGCCCGCCATGACAGCGGCGCCCTTGCCCTGGTTGCGGGGCAGCGTCAGCAGGGTGACGTTATCGAGGGTGGCAAGCTGCGCCAATACCGCCACGCAGGCCGGGCTGCTGCCGTCGTCCACCAGCAGGCAGGGCAGGCCACTGTCCAGCAGGCTGCGCACCACGGCGGGCACGGCGGCTTCGTGGTTGTAGACCGGGATCAGGGCGCAGGGATTATGCATGCGCGGCCTCCAGTACTATCCGGCCACTTGAGCATGCCGCATCCCCATTGCGATAGGCGAAGTACAACTTGCCACGCTCCCGATCAAAGCGCAGGTGCAGTTGGATGTGATCACCGGGGCGTACCAGTTGCTGGAACTTGAGCACTTCCATACCGGCAAAGGCACTCGGCAAGTCGAGCAGGTGCCGGCCCAGGTTGAACGCCCATTCCACTTGCACTACGCCGGGCAATACCGGTGTGACCGGGAAGTGCCCGCTGAAATAGGCCAGGTCCGGTGGGACGCTCAGTTGCAAAGTCCATTCGCCGTCGGCTTCGACCTGCTCCAGCACCTCCGGCGACTTGGGGCGGGGCGCGAGCAACAAGGCTTCGATATCGGCCTGGGGCAGCTTGCCCTGGCTGTTGAGCGGCAGTTGACGTAGTAAACGCCAGCGGCGGGGCAACGCCAGGGCTTCGCAATGTTGGCTCAGGTGCTGGCGCAGGGTTTGGGTGACCGTACGCCGGCCCTGATTGCGCAGCGCCTGCAGACCCTCGGCGCTCAGTACCACCAGAGCGCCCAGTGAAGCGCGGTTTTCCTGCACCACGCCCAGGCGGGTTTCAGCGACCCATGGATGGTTCATCAACGCCTGTTCAAGCATCGGCAGGGCGATGCGTTTTTCTTCCAGCTTGACGATACGGTCCAGGCGGCCCAGCAACTCAAAACGGCCATCGGCATGGATGCGTGCGGCGTCGGCCGTCTGTTCGATATGCCCGGCGGGCAGGTAGGGCGAGGCAATGCGCAGGGCACCGTCGGCATCCTGGCTCAGTTGCACGTCGGCAAACGGCTGCCACGGTTGTGCGCCCTGGCGCCAGGCGATGCCGCCGGTTTCCGAGCTGCCGAGGATTTCCGTCGGCCATTGCTGCAAGCGGTCATAGAGGCTGCCGGCGGCTTCGACAGGTAAGGCGCCGCCCGAAGAAAACACCCGAGAGACCTGGCTCAGCGCCGGCCAGTCGAGGTTGTCGCCCATGCGCTTGAGCAGCGCCGGACTGGCGACCCAGGCGAATTGCGCGTGTTCGCGGCTGGCGCGCTGCATGTCCTCGGGGAATGCCAGTTGCCTGCGCAAGAAAGTGCGACCGGCGCACAGCGGCCACAGCACGCGGAACAGCAACCCGTAGATATGTTGGGTGGCGACACTGCCGATGATGCAGGCGTCTTTCAGGTCCGCGCCCCACAATGCCTCCAGCGCCTGGACCTCATTGGCCAGCTGGCGCAGGGACTTGTCGATACGCTTGGGTTCCCCGCTGGAGCCGGAGGTGCACAGGCTCAGTTGGCAGCTATCGAGGTCGAGGGCGGCAGGGCTCAGTGGTGCCTGGTACAGCGCTTCCAGGTCCGCAGTTTGCGTCAGCCAGGCATCGACGACGGCGTCCCAGCGCTGACGGGTTTGCGGCTGCAGGTCGGCGGGGAGCAATACGCTGACCCCGGCACGCCAGGCGCCGAGCAAGGCAATCGCCAGCACCCCGGCGTCTTCCAGGTGCACCGCCAGGCGCTGGATGCCGCGCGCTTGCAGGCCTGCCGCCAGGCGCAGCGACTGCTCCACCAATTGAGCATGATCGAGCGCGGGATCGGTGGTGACCCGGCGCTGTTCCAGCGGCTCGAGCAGCAGATGCTCAAGTTTCAAACCTTTCATACGCGGCCTCGAACCCTTTGTCGTACCAGCCATTCCACGGCAAACAACAGCCCCATCAGCCCGTAGGCGATCAAGCCGTTGTACAACGTCCACCAGCTCAGCGGCGCCCACAGGGTGAGGGCGCCGGCGAGCAGGCCATTACACAGAAAAAACACACTCCATACCACGGTGACCTGACGTGTATACAGCACCGCATTCGACGGCAGGTCCGGCTCAGTCATGCGTGCCAGGCGCTCGACCATCGGTGGCCCGTATTTCAGGCTCAGGCCGAACAGCGCCAGCATGAACCCGCTGACCAGGCTGGGGTACCAGCGCAGCCATTGCGGGTTATCGAACCAGGCCAGGGCCAGGCAAAACACAATCACCACCAGCGCCATCCAGCGACTGCCGGGGCGTCGTGCGGCGGTGAAGGCGCGCAGCAGCCAGAGGCTGCCCAGCAGCAGGCCAAATTGCCATGGGGCAAAATGCTCGGTGCCGTAATACACCGCAAAGGGGTACAGCAGCCCCGCCAGCAACAGGCCAAGGCCGATCAGCCGGCTCATGCGGCGGGCTGGACCAGACGGTACACCGCCTCAACCACGTCATTGACGGTACGCACCGCCTTGAATTCCTCGGCGGCGATTTTCTTGCCGGTCTGGCGCTTGATATGGTCGATCAGGTCCACGGCATCGATGCTGTCGATTTCCAGGTCCTGGTACAGGTTGGCGTCCAGGGTGACGCGCTCGGGTTCCAGTTCAAACAGTTCCACCAGAGCGTCGCGCAGGGTGTTGAAAATATCGTCACGAGTTTGCATGGTCCGGTCTCAAGCTGCCTGTCTGGCTGTGACGAATGCCGCAAGGCTGGCCACGTTGGTGAAGTGATTGCGCGTGTCCTTGGCGTCGGCATCGATCTTGATGCCGTACGTTTTCTGGATGGCCAGACCCAGTTCCAGGGCGTCGACCGAGTCCAGGCCCAGGCCTTCGCCGAACAGGGTCAGGTCGCTGCCGATGTCATCGGCGCTGATGTCTTCAAGGCCCAGGGCCTCGATGATCAGCAGCTTTATGTCGTGCTCAAGGCGGTGTTGGTCGCTCATCTTCGGCGAGCTCCTTAATGAAATAGTGATGCAGGTAATCGTTGAGCTTGCGTGACGCCTGGGGCGCGGGGCCCAATGCGGCAAACGCGTGTGGTTCTATATCGGCCCCCACGCGCAAACTGAAGTGGAATCGGCATTTGGGAATGCGATACCAGGGCTCGGCCTTGGTCAAAGTGGTGGGGCTGACCTTGATCACCACCGGGGTAATGAGGGTCGCACCGCGCAGCGCAATGGCTGCGCCGCCGCGATGAAAGGCCGGTGCCGCGCCGGGTGTGGTGCGGGTGCCTTCGGGAAAGATGATCAGGGTCTGCCCCGCGCGCAGGGCATCGGCGGCGGCATCGAGCATGTCGGCGCTGCCATCGTTGCTGATGTAGCCGGCGTCGCGCACCGGGCCGCGGGTGAACGGGTTCTGGAACAGGCTCTGCTTGACCACGCAGTTGGTCTGGCGCATCAGACCGATCAGGAACACCACGTCGATCAGTGACGGATGGTTGGCGACGATCATCTGGCCAGGGCGACCGAGTTTTTCCGCGCCCTCGACGCTGTACGTGAGGATGCCCAGGCCTTTCATCAGGCGAATGAAGAACCAGAACAGACAACTGATGGTGTGGCGCGCACGTCGTTGATGCTGCCCGGCGTCGCCCGGCAGGCAACTGAGCAGCGGGAACACCAGCAGGCGCAGGCACAGCCCGCCGACGCCGAACACAAAGAAGCTGGCGGCCGTGGCGAACAGGCGCCAGTAATAGGCCTGCCGTGGTTTGTCGTTCAGGACTTGCGTCGCCAGTTCCATACTCGGTTCTTCCAGGCATGTTGGCAGGCGCCCTGTTCGGTCAGCAGGGTGCGCAGCAGGTTCAGGGCGTGGGGCCACTGGGTGTGAGTGAGTTGGACAGCGCTGCTGTTTAGTTCCAGTTGCCACTCGTCGCCCGGCGTCAGCAACAGGCCCAGGGCATAGGGGAAGGGCACGTCGGTGATCCAACTGGCATACGCATCGGGCGGTTGTTCTTCGGTAATCACCAGCAATACGGTCGGGGCGCCTTCGTTGAGCAATGCGGCGGCTTCGAGCAGGCCGTGTTCGAGGCCATCACCGGCGGCGGCGAGGGCGGTCATTTCGCTGGTTTCATTGCGCAGGATCGACCACAGGCCAATCACTGCGTTATGCACCGACAGGCTGAACTGGGTCGGCGACAGTGGCTGCTCGTTGGCCAGGTCACTGAGGATGTCGAGGGTGCGCGGGGTTTCGCCGTGGCGGGAAATGAACACCAGCGGCAACTCTTCAAGGTCTTCGGCCAGCGGCCAGCCGACGCTGAACGCCATACGCGCCAGACGGCTCAGGCGCCGGCGCTGCATAGCTGGCAAAAATGACACATCGGGAGACGCGTCGCTGACAGGCAGCAACACCGGGTCCCGGCACCAGGCGTGCCAGTCGTGCGCACTCTCAAGGCCAGGAGCCCAGGCGCGCCATTGGGCGATGTTGAAGTTGATCACTGAGAAGTTATCCCGCCCCTGCGGGCTTCCATGTGCGGCCAATGGCCCCGGATTCCGGGACAGAGGACAAAGGCCGAATGGCGCGCATTATCCCGGTGCCGTGGGGTTCTAGCAAATATTGGTTAAAATTTGTTCGCTATTGATTACAAATAAGTCGTTGAAATTTACGCGCTGTGTGCGACTGAGGGTCGAACCGGATTGTGGGAGCGTTCCCATTCATTTGTGAGCCAGACACAGGGGATGGATGAACGAGGTAGCTAACCGGCGCTTTTGCGCTCTACACTCGGGTTATTCATTGAGACACGGAGGCTTTTCCATGCGGCGCGTGGTGTTCAATCAGAAAGGCGGCGTGGGCAAGTCCAGCATCGCCTGCAACCTGGCGGCGGTCAGCGCCAGCGAAGGTTATCGAACCCTGTTGGTGGACCTCGATGCACAGGGCAACTCCACCCAGTACCTCACCGGGCTTACCGGTGACGACATTCCCATGGGGATCGCCGACTTTTTCAAGCAGACCCTGTCTTCCGGGCCGTTTTCCAAGAAGAACAAGGTGGATATCTACGAGACGCCCTTCGACAACCTGCACGTCATCACCGCCACCCCGGAACTGGCGGATCTGCAGCCCAAGCTCGAGGCCAAGCACAAGATCAACAAGCTGCGAAAGCTGCTGGATGAGTTGAGCGAGGATTACGACCGTATCTACCTGGACACACCGCCGGCTCTGAATTTTTATGCGGTTTCGGCGCTGATAGCCGCTGATCGCGTGCTGATTCCGTTCGATTGCGACAGCTTCTCGCGCCAGGCCCTGTATGTGCTGTTGGCTGAAATCGAAGAATTGAAGGATGACCATAACGAAGGCCTGGAAGTCGAAGGCATCGTGGTCAACCAGTTCCAGGCCCGGGCGAGCCTGCCGCAGCAGATACTCGATGAAATGATTGCCGAAGGGCTGCCGGTGCTGCCGGTGTACCTGGCCAGCTCCGTGCGCATGCGCGAGTCGCATCAGGAGAGCAAGCCGCTGATTCATCTGGACCCACGGCACAAGCTGACCCAGCAGTTTGTGGAACTGCATAACCTGCTGGAAAATGCCTGACCTCAAGCGGTACACAGTTTCAATGTGGGAGGGGGCTTGCCCCCGATGGCGGTATGTCAGCCAGCTTATTTGTAGCTGACCCACCGCTATCGGGGGCAAGCCCTCTCCCACATTTGGCTAGCGTTCCGGCAGAGGGATTTGGATTTTTCCCACAGGGTCTGTAGGAAGTGTCTGGCAGCAGGGGATTGGCCTTGTAACCTTGCCTACAGCTACGCCAGAATCCGCCGGCTTGTGCGTCTGGATGGGCGTCTCTAAGGTTTGCCGGTCGCTGAATGTTCAGTGATCGGGTTTAGTAGCCCGCTCAGACGAAAGCATGTGCACCGTTCCAAAAGCATGGCGTTTTTGCCTGTCGATGGTAGCTGTGCGCAGGGCACCTTCGGGTGCGCCGGGTTTTGCTTTCGTTCTACCGGTCTACTAACCTGCGTACAGCTGCCGCCCCTTGTTTAGTAGCAAGCAGGCGATGGCCCTGGCAGAGAACGAAAATATGAATTTATTCACCGTTACACCCAACCTCCCCACCGAAGCGCTGGTCATCAACAGCTACGAAACCTTCTCCTCGGTCCGCACCTTATTGCTCAATCTATCCAACGACCTCACCGGTGAACACCGCGATGTGGCTCTGGCTATCCATCAACTGAGCGAGCTTGGCGTCATGCTGGTCAGCCAGATGATGGACCGCCAAGCCCCGCTGCCCCAAGGCTGAAACGCGGACAAAATGTGGGAGGGGGCTTGCCCCCGATGGCGGTATGTCAGCCAGCTTATTTGTAGCTGACCCACCGCTATCGGGGGCAAGCCCCCTCCCACATTTGGATAGCGTTCCGGCAGAGGGATTTGGATTTTTCCCACAGGGTCTGTAGGAAGCGTCTGGCAGCAGGGGATTGGCCTTGTAACCTTGCCTACAGCTACGCCAGAATCCGCCGGCTTGTGCGTCTGGATGGGCGTCTCTAAGGTTTGCCGGTCGCTGAATGTTCAGTGATCGGGTTTAGTAGCCCGTGGTGAGACGTACGGCAAATTATCAGTAATTGATGGTGGCTGTACGGAGGGCGCTTTCGAGCGCGCCGGTTGCGTCTCCCCGGTCTACTAACCTGCGTACAGCTGCCACCCTCCGTTTAGTAGCGCGTTGGTTGCGGCTCATCTACCCGGAGACGATCCATGGTTAACCTCTATACCGTCACACCCAACCTCCCCACCGAAGCGCTGGTCATCAACAGCTACGAAACCTTCTCTTCGGTCCGCACCTTATTGCTCAATCTATCCAACGACCTCACCGGTGAACACCGCGATGTGGCTCTGGCTATCCATCAACTGAGCGAGCTTGGCGTCATGCTGGTCAGCCAGATGATGGACCGCCAAGCCCCGCTGGCCCAAGGCTGAAACACGGTCAAAATGTGGGAGGGGGCTTGCCCCCGATGGCGGTGTGTCAGTCATGCACTTGGCAACTGACCCACTGCTATCGGGGGCAAGCCCCCTCCCACACTGTCCTGTGGTGCTTTCCTGATCGGGTTACACCCCCTGACTACGCAACCAACTCATCAACTGCGGCAACGGAAAGGCCCCACTCTGGCGCGCCACTTCCCGGCCGTTCTTGAACAGAATCAAACTCGGAATCGAGCGAATCCCCAACTGCGCCGACAACTGCTGGTTAGCCTCACTGTCCAGCTTGGCCAACCGGCATTTGCCTTCAAGCTGCCCGGCGGCCTGCTCGAATACCGGCGCAAACGACTTGCACGGCCCGCACCAGTCGGCCCACACATCCACCAGCAACGGCAGGTCGCCCTTGATCTGGCTGGCGTAGTCGCCCTGTTTCAATTCAAAGGGCTTGTTCAACAGCACCGGCTGCTTGCAGCGCCCGCATTTGGGTGCATCACCCAGGCGTGCGCCGGGGATGCGGTTGAGACCGTTGCAATGAGGGCAGGGGATTACAAGAGATTCGGACATCAGGGGCTCCTCGGGGCGGCTATTGGCTTCATGCAAAACTTGCTTTTGTGGTGACCCTGCTCATCACAGAACAATTTAATTGTCATAAAAGACTTACGACGAACAACTGATCTCCAGATGCTTGCCCCAATCCGGCGGCCGCTGTGCGTACTGCTCCATCCCCGCTTGTTCCTCGAACGGCCTGGTCAGCACTTCATGCAGCCGCCGCACTTCGCTGTAGTCCCCGGACTCGGCGGCGGCGATTGCGTTTTGGGCGAGGTAATTGCGCAGGATATACAGCGGATTCACGGCATGCATCCGCTCACGGCGCTGCGCTTCGCTGCAGTCCCCGTCCCTTGCGACACGGGCCTTGTACAGCTCGGCCCAGGCATCGAAACCGGCGAGATCGACAAAGTCGTCGCGCAAACGCGCCACGGCCAGCGCCGCCGATTCATCGCCCAGGCGCCGGAAGAACAGCGTGTAATCCACGCCGCTGTTCTGCATCAGTTTGAGCAGGCGCTCCACCAGCTTCTGATCATCCTCTTCGGCGGTGGTCAGGCCCAACCGGCGACGCATCAGGTCCAGGTAATGCGCCTGGTACAGGGGCAGGTACAGGCCGAGGGCTTCCTTGAGTGCGTCAACGCTGATAAACGGCGTCAGCGCCTGGGCCAGCGCGCTGAGGTTCCACTGCCCGATCGGTACCTGATTGCTGAAGGAGTAACGCCCTTCGTGATCGGAATGGTTGCAGATGAAGTGCGCGTCGAAATCGTCCAGAAACGCAAACGGCCCGAAGTCGAAGGTGATGCCCAGGATCGACATGTTGTCGGTGTTCATCACGCCGTGGCAGAAACCATACGCCTGCCATTTGGCGATCATCTCGGCATTGCGCTCGACGATTTCCCGGAACATCGCCAGATACGGCTCAGGCTGTTCGCGGCACTCGGGGTAATGCAGGTTCAATACGTGTTCGGCCAGCTCGGCCAGTTGATCGAGCTTCTGGGTGTAATAGAAGTACTCGAAATGCCCGAAGCGGATATGGCTGGGCGCCAGGCGCAACACCATGGCCCCGCGCTCCTGCTTCTCACGCCACACCGGCGTGCTGGAGCCGATCACGCACAAGGCGCGGCTGGTGGGAATGCCCAGTGCATGGAGCGTTTCGGAGGCGAGGAATTCACGGATCGAGGAGCGCAATACTGCGCGCCCGTCGCCCATGCGTGAGTAGGGCGTCATGCCAGCGCCCTTGAGGTGCAGGTCCCAATGCTCGCCGGCCTGGTTATACACCTCGCCCAGCAATAACCCACGGCCATCGCCCAGTTGCGGGGTGTAGCCGCCGAACTGGTGCCCGGAATAGACCATCGCCCGCGGCTGCGCTTCGGCCCACAGCTTATGGCCGCCGAACAGTTCTGCAAACACGGGTGTTTCTGCCACGGCCGGGTCGAGGTCGAGCAGGGCCATGGCGGCGGCGCTCGCCACCACCAGGCGCGGCTCGTCGAGGGGCTCGGGCAACACGTGGGTTGAGAACGCATCGCCCAGATGTGCGAAGCGGTTGTCGAAGGTCAGTTCGTCGAGAGCTTTCACCGGGCATCTCCAGCAGGATGCCCCAGCATTTGGCTGGGGCTCAGTTCGTTAGTCGAGTTTGCTCGGCGGTGGTTCAGGCGCATCCTCGACCTTTCCGGCGGGCGGCTCAGGGGCATCCTGCTCGGGCGCGACGATGGTTTTGCGCTCGTCTTCGGCCGGCACCAATTTGTATTCCTGGCCGTGGAGGTTTTTCAGGTAGATCTCCATCTGCCTGAACGAGATGTTGATGTGCTGCTTCTTGAACTCACGGTTGATAAAACGGTTGACCTCGTCCAGCACCGGGTTGCGGTCGCCCAGGTCGCGCACATGCATGCGCAGTTCGTGGTCCAGGGTGCTTTCACCGAAGTTGAGGAAGTACACATGAGGTTCCGGTTCTTTCAGTACCCGTGGGTTTTCCCGCGCAGCCTTCAGTAACAATTCCTTCACCAGGTCCAGGTCGGAGCCGTAGTCCACGCCCAGCTTCAGAGTGACGCGAGTGATGGTGTCGGTCAGCGACCAGTTGATCAGCTGTCCGGTGATGAAGGTCTTGTTCGGGACGATGATGTCTTTGTTGTCAAAGTCGGTGATGGTGGTGGCGCGAATGCGGATCTTGCTCACCGTGCCGGACAGGTTGCCGATCGTGATGGTGTCGCCGATGCGCACCGGGCGCTCGAACAGGATCATGATGCCGGAGATGAAGTTGGCAAAGATCTCCTGCATGCCGAAGCCCAGGCCTACCGACAGCGCCGCGACCAGCCATTGCAGCTTGTCCCAGCTCACACCCAGGGTGGACAACGTGGTAACAAACCCGACGCCGGCAATGATGTAGGACAGCAAGGTGGTGGTGGCGTAGGCACTGCCTTGGGCCAGGTCCAGCTTGGACAGCACCAGGACTTCCAGCAGGCCGGGCAGGTTGCGCGCCAGGGCGAAGGTGATGCCAATGATGATCGATGCACCGAGCAGGTCGCCGATGCTGATAGGCACCATGCTGATATTGGCACCCGTGCCGCTGGTGTATTCGTACAGCGTGACGTTATCCAGGTAGGAAAATACCGAGATCAGGTCCGACCATACCCAGTACAGGGCCGCAATAAACCCGCCGAGCAGGGCCAGGCGGATCAGGCGCAGGGATTGTTCATTGACCTTTTCGATGTCCAGCGTCGGCTCTTCCACCACGGCTTCGCCTTCACCGGCGTCCTTGGCCGCCTGGCGTTTGGCCAGGGCGCGAGCATAGGCCAGGCGCCGGGCGGCCACGCTCAGCCAGCGCACGAAGGTGGCCTCGATGACCAGCCAGAACATCAGCAGGTACAGGGTGTTGATCAAGCGGTCACTGAGTTTCAGGGCGGTGTAGTAGTAGCCGAAGCACACGGCAATAAACAATGCGACGGGCAGGGCGGTGAAGACCAGCCCGATCGTCTTGCGAAACAGCGAGGCTTTTTCATGGGTGGGACTGTTCAGCAGCAGGCGACTGAGCAACCACGCCATCAAGGCGTAGCAGGTGAGCACCACGGCGATGCCCAGCACGTCTTCGGCCAGTGCCGCCGGTTGGTGTTCGGCGATGGCAACCACGGCCACCAGGGCCAGTACCACCAGCCCGAGCTTGCGCACCCAGCCCTGCAGGAATTCCACCTGGGGTTTTTCCCAGCGAAAGTGCAACTCGGCCACGCCGCCGGGCGCCAGGATGCGGTAGGCGGTGTAGAACACCAGCCAGGCCTGGGCGATCTGCAGCAGGGCCGAACCCAGGTTGGCGTTTTGCCCACGGGCGTCGATCTGCAGTGCATAGCCGCACAGCGCCAGGCCCAGGGACACCGGCATCGCCAGCAGGATATTGATCAGGATCGCCTGCGGCGTGTGCCACTGGCTGTCGCGCTTGAAGTGACCGATGTCCAGATGGACTTTATTGAGGCGCTGATACAGCGCCTTGCGCCGCCACAGCAGCGCGCCAATCAACAGCAGCAGCGGCAGGAACAGCAGCGGGCGCTGGGTCAGGCCGTCATACAGCTCGCTGACGCTGGAGGCCCAGGGCAGGGTGGTGATTTGCTTGCTCAGGTGCGCCGGTACGGTTTCCAGCCACTCGGTGTCCAGCGGTTTGTTGCTCGGAATCCAGAACATCTGCTCATCGAGCGTGGCGCGCAGCGTGGTGGCGGTGCTGAGCAGTTGTTTCTGGTTCAGTTGCAGGGTAATGGATTCGTTGAGCAGCGCGCTCAATTCACGGCTCAGGCGCTCCAGCAGGTCGCTGCGGGTGATCGCCAGTTCCAGCAGGGTGCGGCGCAATTGCGGGGTGACGTCGTCCGGCGGCTGGTTGGCCAGCAGGTTATCCACATAGGCGCTGGGAGAGCTGATCAGCTCGCGCTGCTGGTTGACCTCGAACTGGTACAGGCGAATGTTGGCGATGTCGTCGGCGAGATCTCGGTCGACGGTCAAACGCGGCAGCGCCTGTTTCTGTTTGTAGAGGATCTTGGACAGCAGCAGGCTGCCCTTGAGCACGTTGATCTGCTCGTCCAGCGCCGAATCACTTTGGGTGACGGTGTCCAGTTGCTGCTTGGTCTGCAGGTTTTTCTGGGTCAGGTCGTTGAGGCGGTCGGTGCTTTTGAGCAGGTAGTCGGAGAGCTTCAGGTTGGCCGCGCTTTCCGTGGCCAGCAGGCTGCTGCCGCCGGCTTTCTGCGCTTCGATGGACTGTTGGGTCACCGTCTGCTGGGACTGGGCCAGGCGTTTCTGGTTGATCAGGGTTTGCAGG
Source organism: Pseudomonas orientalis (assembly GCF_022807995.1). Classification (NCBI taxonomy): domain Bacteria; kingdom Pseudomonadati; phylum Pseudomonadota; class Gammaproteobacteria; order Pseudomonadales; family Pseudomonadaceae; genus Pseudomonas; species Pseudomonas orientalis. The sequence goes on from NZ_CP094351.1 coordinate 513,820, forward strand.
TCCTGGATTTCCTGTTCCAGGCGCGCGGTTTTTTCCTGGATCAGGTCGTGCTGGCTGTTGCCCAGATCTTGCAGCTGGCTGTTGCCGGCCAGTTCCTGGCGGCGCAGGGGGATCAGCGCATTCAGGGCGGCGAGTTCGGCGTTGAGCTGGTTACGCTGGTCGCCGCTGATGGCTTTGCCGTTGTCTTTGCCAGTCTTGAGGGTCGCATTGATCTGCTGGATGCGCGTCTGGCTGCTGCTGATTTCGGTCTGGGCGCGCTCGGGCCGGGTCTGGGCGGCGATGGTCAGGCTGTTGGCATCGGCCAGCTCTTTTTGCAGGTCGCCTTGCTGGGTGCTGCGCTGCACCAGCAATTGCTCAAGCTGCGGCACGGGCAGGCTGGCGTAGCGTTGGGCCACCGGGACGATTTTGGTGGCCTTGAGCCGGGTCAACTCGCGCTGGTTTTCGACGGTCTGGCGCGGCGCGTCCTCAAGCTGGCGTTTGAGGTCGGCCAGGCGCTGCTCGTAATCCTGCTTGCTGGCCAGGAACGTCAGGGTCTGTTGCAGGACGCCCTGCAACGCTTTCATGTCGGCGTCGGGCAGCTTGCGGTCGGGCAGTTTGTCCAGGGATTGCTGGACAGCGTCGGCGCTGGGCGGGTCGGCGGCGTGGACGGTGCCGACACAAAGGGTCAGGCCCAGCAGGGCAGTAGCGAGAAAAGTGCGCAGGATTGGCATAGAGACCGGTCGAGCAAGGTGAAGAATCGGGGCGTTGTCGCCCCGCAGTTTAGAGGAAGAGCCCGGGGCCCGGGCGACTTCCTTCGGGGAATCTGACGCCGACTTTGCCGATCTTGTTCCCGTCCATGACTGCGACGGTCCAGATGGTGTTGTTCCATTCCACCTGGTCGCCCACCACTGGCGCGCCGCCAACTTTCTGGGTGATGAAGCGGCTCAATGGCATGTCCGGGTCGATACCCTCCAGCTTGAGCCCGTACAGCGCCGACACCGCGCCCAGCTGGGCGTCGCCTTCCAGTACGAAGTCGCCGAAGAAGCGCAGGTCGAGGCCGCGTTGCGGGGCCTGGCTGAACAGTTTGCCGAGGGCCGGCAGGTTGTGTTCATGGCCGATGACGCAGAGCAGATCATCGACTTCCAGCACCGTACTACCCGACGGATGGAGCAGTTGCTGGCCTCGGAACAGTGCGGCGATCCGCGTGCCCTCGGGCATTTTCAGCTCGCGCAGGGCGGCGCCGATGCACCATTTTTCCGCGCCCAGGCGGTAGACGAACAGCTCCCACTCACTGGTGACGTGCACTTCCAGGGCGGCGCGGGAAATCGGCGCCGGGTCCGGCGGTACGGTGACTTTGAGCAACTTGGCCACCCACGGCAGGCTGGTGCCCTGCACCAGCAGCGAGACCAGCACGATAAAGAACGCCAGGTTGAAGTACAGCTGCGCATGGGGCAGGCCGGCCATCAGCGGGAACACCGCGAGGATGATCGGCACCGCACCGCGCAGGCCGACCCAGGCAATAAAGGCTTTTTCGCGACCGTGGAAGGCCTTGAACGGCAGCAGGCCGACCATCACCGACAGCGGCCGTGCGAACAGGATCATCCACAGCGCCAGGCCCAGGGCGGGCAGGGCGATGGGCAGCAAGTCATGGGGCGTGACCAGCAGGCCCAGCACCAGGAACATGCCGATCTGTGCCAGCCAGGCCATGCCGTCGAGCATATGCAGGATGCCGTGGCGGCTGCGCACCGGGCGGTTGCCGATTACCAGGCCGCACAGGTACACGGCGAGAAAGCCGCTGCCGTGCAAGGCGTTGGTCAGGGCAAACACAAACAGGCCGCCGGCGATCACCAGGATCGGGTAAAGCCCGTTGGCCAGGTTGATGCGGTTGACCATCTGCAGCATCAGCCAACCGCCGCCGAGGCCAACCAGGCCGCCGATGCCGAATTCGCGGATCAGGTGGGTCAGCAGGCTCCAGTGCAGGCCGGTCTGGCCGCTGGCGAGCATGTCGATCAGGGTGACTGTGAGGAACACCGCCATCGGGTCGTTGCTGCCCGATTCGATTTCCAGGCTGGCGCTGACCCGCTCGTTCAGGCCCTTGCCGCCCAGCAGCGAGAACACCGCTGCCGCGTCCGTGGAGCCGACGATGGCGCCGATCAGCAAGCCCTGGATGATATTGAGGTTGAACAGCCAGGCCGCCGCCATGCCCGTGAAGCCGGTGGTGATCAACACGCCCACCGTGGCCAGGGACAAGGCCGGCCACAGTGCCACACGGAAACTCGCCACCCGCGTGCGCAAACCGCCATCAAGCAGGATCACGGCCAGCGCCAGATTGCCCACCAGGTAGGCGGTCGGGTAGTTATCGAAGATGATGCCGCCGCCATCGACGCCAGCGAGCATGCCCACGGCCAGGATGATCACCAGGATCGGAATCCCCAGGCGCGACGAAAGAGAACTCACCAGAATGCTCGCACTCACCAGCAACGCGCCGATCAAGAACAGGCTGTTGATGGTCGTCGCATTCAAAGGCAGTACTCCAGAGCATGAAAGACAGGACGCAAACTGACCATGCAGTCTGCGTGCCAGGGATTCTAACCTGTTGAATTGCTGTGCTGTCAAAAAGCTTTTGTGGGGGGAATCCCATAATAAAGATTTCCACCCCATTCCAAATGTGGGAGGGGGGCAGGCCCTGATGCCAGTGTAGGAGCGAGCTTGCTCGCGAAAAACTCACAGGCGCCGCGGTCAGTCAGGAAGCACGCGTTATCGTTGACGTTTTTCGCGAGCAAGCTCGCTCCTACAGACTGGCATCAGGGCAAGCTCCCTCCCACATTTTCAAGCCAGTGTGTGGTCAGTCAGAGGCGGAAGCGGCCTACCATCCCGTTCAAGTCCACCGCCAGGCGCGACAGCTCGCTGCTCGCCGCGCTGGTCTGGCTGGCGCCGGTCGCCGATTGCACCGACAGGTCACGGATATTCACCAGGTTGCGGTCGACTTCCCGTGCGACCTGGGCCTGTTCTTCCGCTGCGCTGGCGATCACCAGGTTGCGCTCGTTGATCTCGACAATCGCGGTATTGATGGTGTCCAGCGACAGCCCCGCGCCCTTGGCGATGTTCAGCGTCGATTCGGCGCGCTCGGTGCTGTTGCGCATCGAATCCACCGCATGCTCGGTGCCGGTCTGGATGCTGCCGATCATGCGTTCAATTTCGCTGGTGGACTGCTGGGTGCGATGGGCCAACGCACGAACTTCATCCGCCACCACGGCAAAACCACGCCCGGCCTCACCGGCCCGCGCCGCTTCGATCGCCGCGTTGAGGGCCAGCAGGTTGGTCTGGTCGGCCAGGCCACGGATCACGTCCAGCACCTTGCCGATATCGCGCGATTCATTGGCCAGCTCACCGATCAAGGTCGCGGTGGCTTGCACATCGCCGCTCATGCGTTCGATGGCGCTGACGGTTTCCTGCACCAGGTCACGCCCGTCACCTGCAGAGGTGGTGGCGTTGCGCGAGGCTTCGGAGGTGCTCACGGCATTGCGTGCGACTTCCTCGACCGCGCTGGTCATCTCGTTGACGGCGGTGGCGGCTTGTTCGATTTCGTTGTTCTGCTGGGTCAGGCCGCGCGCGCTTTCGTCGGTGACGGCGTTGAGCTCTTCGGCGGCGGACGCCAGTTGCGTGGCCGAGCCGGCGATGCGTTGCAGGGTGTCGCGCAGCTTGTCCTGCATCTTGGCCATGGCGGCCAGCAGGCGCCCGGCTTCATCGTTGCCGTCGACCTTGATCGGACGCGTGAGGTTGCCTTCGGCCACTTCTTCCGCCGCTTCCAGGGCCTGGGAGATCGGCACGGTGATGCTGCGGGTCAGCAGCCAGGCGAACAACAGGGTCAGCGCGGTGGCGATCACCAGCAGGCCTATCACCATGTTGAAGGCCAGGTGGTACTGGTCTTCGGCCTGCTGATTGGTGTCCAGGGCCATGGCGTTATTGATTTCCAGCAGGCGGTTGAGTACCGCGTTGACCTGCTCGGAGTTGGTCAGCAGTTCGGTGTTGAGCAGGGCACGCAGCTCTTCGACCTGATTGGCCCGGGACAGGCTCTTCATGCGCTCTTCGATCTGATGATACTGAGCCAGCAAGCGCACGTATTCATTGTAGGTCGAGCGCTCTTCGCTGCTCTCGATCAGCTTTTCATACACGCCCTGGGCGGTGCGGATCTGCTGGTTGCGCACATCGAACGCTTCCAGGGTCTTTTGCTGCACGTCCGGCTCGCGGTTGGTGAGCAAGCGGTACGACAACACACGCAGGCGCAATGTGAGCTGGGTGAACTCGTCGAGGGCGCGGATGCTGGGTACGCTGGCCAGGGTGATGTCTTCGGTGGCCGCTCGGATCTTGCTCATCTGGTTCAGCGCGAACACGCCGAGCAACAACATCAAGGCGCCGATAAACGCGAAGCCGAGGAAGGCCCTCGGTGCGATATTCATATTACGAAGAGACATGCTGGAATCCTGGGGGGAGCGCGATCCGTGCGGCCATGAGACGGGGTGTGCATCGCGTATCGGCCATTCGACTAAAGTCTTAAGGGGCTGCGCGTTTTTGTCGCATCTGACCAGGGGTTGCAGCGATTCAGGAACCAGATCGGGTAATTGCAGTCACTAAGGCTCGAAAGTGCGGCCCGACCCTTAGGAATCGGGCTGCGCGCCGGGGATAACCCTGGCATCCGAGGTGAATTTTCTTTATCGTCACCGCCCTTTTAAAAGCTCGAGAAATCAAAATGTTAGAAGCATCCCTCAGCCAACTGGAACAACTGGTCAGCGATCTGGTACAGCAGAATCAGGACCTGCTGGGCAGCAACGAATCCCTCAAGGCGGAGCTTGCCCGTGCCAGGGACGAAAACGACAGCCTGCAACTGAACCTGATGGAGCAGGAAGAAAAACACGGCGCCACCGCCGCGCGCATCCAGGCACTGGTTGAGCGTGTGAGCGCAGGGCCTGTCAGCGCATGAACGAAGGGATAAAGGTCGTTTCGATTCTCGGAGAGGATTACTCGATCAAGGCGCCGGCCGGGGAAGACCAGACCCTGATGCACGCCGTGACCATGCTCAAGGCCTCCCTGGCCACCACCAAGAAAAAGTACCCGACCCTGATCGGCGACAAATTATTGGTACTGGCCGCGCTGAACCTGTGCGCCGAGCAGATCGAAATGCAGCAGGCTCACCAACAGGAACTCGACCGTTACCAAGAGCAAGTCAGCGCCACGGTCGAAGTGATTTCCAAGGCGATCCAGCCTTAAAACCACGCATCCTGCATCCCCAGGCACGTATCGTCACGTGCCTCCAGAATCGCCAGTTCATGATGGCAGCCTGGTACTTCCCAGGTCAGGAAGTACCGGGCGGCCTGGAGCTTGCCTTTATAGAAGGCCACATCGGCGGCATTGCCCCCGGCCAGCCCTTCTTCGGCGCGAATCGCCTGTTCCAGCCAGCGCCAGCCAATCACCGTATGCCCGAACACCTTCAGGTACAGCGCCGAGTTCGCCAGGCTGCTGTTGACCTTGCCTTGGGCAAGATCGGTCAGCAGGCCGAGGGTGACGCTTTGCAGGCGATTGACCAGTTGCTCCAAGGGTTCTCGCAGCGCTGTGAGTGAGGGGTACTTTTGCGCACGGCCCCCGGTCTCGGCGATCAAGCGAATCAACTGCTTCAAACCGGCACCACCGTTCTGCGCCAGTTTGCGCCCGAGCAGGTCCAGGGACTGGATGCCATGGGTGCCTTCGTGGATCGGGTTCAAACGGTTATCGCGGTAGTACTGTTCCACCGGGTATTCACGGGTATAGCCATGGCCACCCAGGATCTGGATCGCCAGTTCGTTGGCCTTGAGGCAGAACTCCGACGGCCAGGATTTGACGATGGGGGTCAGCAGGTCCAGCAGCTCGTGGGCCTGTTTGCGTTCGTCCTCGGTTGCCAGGGTGGTGGTGTCGTCGAACAGGTGGGCGGCGTACAGGCCCAGGTCGAAGGCACCTTCCACGTAGGCTTTTTGCGTCAGCAGCATGCGCTTGATGTCGGCGTGCTGGATGATCGACACCGGCGCGGTGCTAGGGTCTTTACTGTCCGGCAGGCGGCCTTGCGGACGTTCGCGGGCGTACTCCAGCGAATAGAGGTAGCCCGCGTAACCGAGCATCACCGCGCCCATGCCCACACCGATGCGGGCTTCGTTCATCATCTGGAACATGCAGCTCAGCCCCTGGTGCGGTTTGCCCACCAGGTAGCCGACACAGTTACCGTTGTCGCCGAAGTTAAGTGCGGTGGACGTGGTGCCGCGCCAGCCCATCTTGTGAAACAGCCCGGCCAGCAATACATCGTTGCGCTCACCCAGGCTGCCGTCATCGTTGACCAGGAACTTGGGTACGATAAACAGCGAAATACCCTTCACCCCGGCCGGTGCGTCGGGCAGCTTGGCCAGCACCATGTGCACGATGTTTTCCGACAGCGGGTGGTCGCCGCCGGAGATAAAGATCTTGTTGCCCTTCAGGCGATAGGTGCCGTCAGCCGCAGGCTCTGCACGGGTACGAATATCCGACAGGGATGAGCCGGCGTGTGGCTCGGTCAAGGCCATGGTGCCGAAGAAACGTCCGTCGATCATCGGTTGCAGGAAACGCTGTTTTTGCTCTTCGGTGCCGAAGCTTTCAATCAGGTTGGCGGCGCCCATGGTCAGGAACGGATAGGACGTGGATGCGGCGTTGGCGGACTGGAAGTGCGCGAAGCAGGCTTGGGACAGCAAGGTCGGCAACTGCATGCCGCCAGCTTCGAAACTGCGCGCGGCATTGAGGAAACCCGCTTCGAGAAACGCGTCCACAGCCGGCTTTACTTCCGGAATCAGGATCGCCTTGCCGTCTTCGTAGCGCGGTTCGTTTTCGTCGTTCTTGCGGTTGTGGGGCGCGAAGTACTTTTCGGCGATGGTGCGCGCCGTGCCGATGGCGGCGTCGAAGGTTTCGCGAGTGTGCTCGGCAAACCGCTCGCGCTGGGTCAGGCCCTCGGCATCGAGGACTTCGTACAGCTCGAAAGCCAGATTGCGGGAACTGAGCAGCGTCTCGGACATGGCGGCATACCTTTAAGGAATTGCCCTGAGTCTAAGTGCGCGAATAGAGGCTGGATAGCAAGATTGATCTGGGTGATGGAGGGGCAAAACGCAGGCTGCGATTTGCAATGAGGCCAAATGTGGGAGGGGGCCTGCCCCCGATAGCAGTGTGTCAGCCAAACATAAGCTGACTGATCCACTGCAATCGGGGTCAAGCTCCCTCCCACATTTTTACCGCGTTTAACCGATGGTCATCAGGCTCGCGTTGCCGCCCGCCGCAGCGGTGTTAACGCTCAATGCGCGCTCGATGACCAGGCGCTCCAGGGCAATGGCAGTTTCGCCCTGGGACAGACCATGCACGCCAACAATCGCCCCGCCACGCTGCGCCACTTGCTGGCACACCGCGCGCAGTTGGTCGGAATCACCGTGATGCAGGACCGCGTCGAACACCACGTCGTCCTTGGTCCAGTCGGCCACGCGCTTGATCTTCGCCTGGATATCTTTGGGCAGGCGTGGGAACAAGGCCTTGGTCAGCTCGGTTTCCGGCCATACCGCCGAACCGCCTACCGCCAACACTGCGGCCAGTTGGGTCAGCAGGTCACCTTCCACCTCCGCCAGGCACAGCACGTGTTCGCGCGGCAGGATCGCATAGCTGTTGCGCTCGCCGGTCGGCCCGGCGAGTTGGCGGGTGATGCCGCTTTGCGACTGTGCGGCGAACTGTGTGCACAGTGCGCTCAGCTCGCTGAACTTATTGCTGTCGGCCCAGGTTTTCAGGGCGGTCAGCGATTGGCTCATGGCGTCGCGCAGACGCACATCCGGCGCCGCCAACTTGTCGCCCCGTACGAACGATTGCTCGATCGCATCGGTAGGACGGGTCGACAGCAGGCGGTACAGGTACAGCGGGCCACCGGCTTTCGGGCCGGTACCCGACAGGCCTTCACCGCCGAACGGTTGCACGCCGACCACGGCGCCGACGATGTTGCGGTTGACGTAGACGTTACCGGCGTTGACGTTGTCGATCACCTTGGCGATGGTCTCGTCGATGCGAGTGTGCACGCCCAGGGTCAGGCCGTAGCCGGATGCGTTGATCTGGCCGATGAGTTGGTCGATCTCTTTGCGCTTGTAGCGCACCACGTGCAGCACCGGACCGAAAATTTCCCGTTGCAGCTCGTCGAAGCTTTCCAGCTCGATCAGGGTGGGCATCACGAAGGTGCCGCGCTTGATCTCGTCGCCATCGGCAATCGCCACCTGATACACATTGCGGCCTTTGTCGCGCATGGCCTGGATGTGTTTCTCGATGCCGGCCTTGGCTTCGGCGTCGATCACCGGGCCGATATCCACCGACAGGCGCTCCGGGTTGCCCAGGCGGCATTCGGCCATGGCGCCCTTGAGCATTTCGATGACGCGGTCTGCCGAATCTTCCTGCAGGCACAGGACGCGCAGGGCCGAGCAGCGTTGGCCGGCGCTGTCGAAGGCCGACGACACCACGTCGATGACCACTTGTTCGGTGAGCGCCGACGAATCGACGATCATCGCGTTCTGACCACCGGTTTCGGCGATCAGCGGAATCGGACGCCCCTGGGCGTCCAGGCGACCGGCGACATTGCGCTGCAGCAAGCGTGCAACCTCGGTGGAACCGGTGAACATTACGCCTTTGACGCGCTCGTCACCGACCAGACGCGCACCGACGCTTTCGCCCTGGCCCGGCAGCAATTGCAGCACGCCTTGCGGAATACCGGCTTCGAGCAGGATGCGCACGGCTTGGGCGGCGACCAGCGGCGTTTGTTCGGCAGGCTTGGCCAGTACCGGGTTACCGGCGGCCAATGCAGCAGCGACCTGGCCGCTGAAGATCGCCAGCGGGAAGTTCCATGGACTGATGCATACCACCGGGCCCAACGGGCGGTGGGCGTCGTTGGTGAAATCGTTGCGTGCCTGCACTGCGTAGTAGCGCAGGAAGTCCACGGCTTCGCGCACTTCGGCGATGGCATTGGCGAAGGTCTTGCCGGCCTCGCGGGCCAGCAGGCCCATCAGCGGCTGGATTTCGCCTTCCATCAGGTCGGCGGCGCGTTCCAGGATCGCGGCGCGTTCGGCAGGCGGGGTGGCCTGCCAGATCGGCGCGGCACTGATGGCGCACTGGATCGCATTGTCGACGTCTTCGACCGTGGCTTCCTGAACATGACCGACCACATCGCGCAGGTCCGACGGGTTCAGCACCGGCGCGGCCGGTTGTTCGCTGGAGGCGCAACCCAGCATCGGCGCGGCTTTCCAGTTGTTGTGGGCGGTGGCCAGCAGGGCGCAGGACAGCGATGCCAGGCGATGCTCGTTGGCCAGGTCGATACCGGCCGAGTTGGCGCGGTCGCGGCCATACAGGTCTCGCGGCAGCGGGATGCGTGGGTGCGGCAGGCCGAAGCCGCCTTCCACGGTCGCCATCTGCTCGATGCTCGCCACTGGATCGGCCACCAGCTCCTGGATCGAGATGGATTGGTCGGCGATGCGGTTGACGAACGAGGTGTTCGCGCCGTTTTCCAGCAGGCGGCGCACCAGGTACGCCAGCAGTGTTTCGTGAGTGCCGACCGGCGCGTACACGCGGCACGGACGGTTCAGCTTGCCTTCGGAAACCTTGCCTACAACCTGTTCATACAGCGGTTCACCCATGCCGTGCAGGCACTGGAATTCGTACTGGCCGGGGTAATAGTTCTGACCGGCAATATGATAGATGGCTGCCAACGTGTGGGCGTTGTGCGTGGCGAACTGCGGGTAGATGACTTCCGGCACCGACAGCAGTTTGCGTGCGCAGGCAATGTAGGAAACATCGGTGTACACCTTGCGGGTGTACACCGGATAGCCTTCCAGGCCTTCGACCTGGGCGCGCTTGATTTCGCTGTCCCAGTACGCGCCTTTTACCAGGCGGATCATCAGGCGGTGGCGGCTGCGGCGGGCCAGGTCGATGACGTAGTCGATCACATACGGGCAACGCTTCTGATAGGCCTGGATCACGAAACCGATACCGTTCCAGCCGGTCAGTTGCGGTTCGAAACACAGACGTTCCAGCAGGTCCAGCGACAATTCCAGGCGGTCGGCTTCTTCGGCGTCGATGTTCAGGCCGATGTCGTATTGCTTGGCCAGCAAGGTCAGTGACAGCAGGCGCGGGTACAACTCGTCCATTACCCGCTCGTACTGCGCACGGCTGTAGCGCGGGTGCAGGGCGGAGAGCTTGATGGAGATGCCCGGGCCTTCATAGATCCCACGGCCGTGGGACGCCTTGCCGATGGAATGAATGGCTTGTTCGTACGAGGCCAGGTACTTCTGCGCATCGTGTTCGGTAAGCGCGGCTTCCCCGAGCATGTCGTAGGAATAGCGGAAACCCTTGGCTTCGAACTTGCTCGCGTTGGCCAGGGCTTCGGCGATGGTTTCGCCGGTGACGAACTGTTCGCCCATCAGGCGCATGGCCATGTCGACGCCCTTGCGGATCATCGGCTCGCCGCTTTTGCCGATGATGCGGCTCAGGGACGAGGTCAAACCGGCTTCGTTATGGGTGGCGACCAGTTTGCCGGTCAACAGCAGACCCCAAGTGGCGGCGTTGACGAACAGCGACGGGCTGTTACCCAGGTGCGGGTGCCAGTTGCCGGTGCTGATCTTGTCGCGGATCAGCGCATCGCGAGTGCCTTTGTCCGGGATGCGCAGCAGCGCTTCGGCCAGGCACATCAGCGCCACGCCTTCCTGGGACGACAGGGAAAATTCCTGCAGCAGGCCCTGAACAATACCGGCACGCCCGCCGGCGCTCTTCTGGTTGCGCAGTTTTTCGGCAATCGTGGCGGCCAGCTTGTTGGTGGCTTCGGCCATGTCTGCCGGCAGACGAGCCTGCTCGATCAGCATCGGCACCACTTCCGGCTCGGGGCGACGGTAAGCGGCGGTGATCGAGGCGCGCAATACGGACTGCGGCAGGATGCTCTCGGCGAACTCAAGGAAGCACTGGTGCGCGTGGTCGGCCTGGACCTCGCCCGCGTCGTCGGCTTCCTTGCTGCTCAAGCCATTGAGCTCGGACAGGGTTGCACCACCCTCGAGTTTCTCCAGGTAATTGAAAATCGCCTGCTTGATCAGCCAGTGCGGCGTGCGATCAATGGAGGACGCGGCGGCCTTGAGGCGTTCGCGGGTCGGGTCGTCGAGTTTGACCCCAAGGGTGGTCGTAGCCATATTCTTATCCTCATGGGTGCCACTACCGAGTGGCATCTGCTGGCGGCAAGATTAACTTTGCCCATGGAGAGGTGCAACCGGGTGCAACCCTTTTTGTTCATGAAATTTTTGACGCTTGATCGGAAAAAATTCGGCCTTCTACCGAATCGGCCCCTTGTCGGTGCATTTGCTTCTGAGATTGAGTGTGCTTGCTCCGAAAAGGAGCAAAAACACGGTGTTTGTCCTGAAATGCGCACGGGTGCAACTTATTCGCAAGAAACTGGTTGCACCTTATTTACATTGTTGAATAGCATTCGCGCACCAAGGTGCAACCACTTCTACGGTTTGGTTCATCGGCTGGCGGCTTTCCTGGGGAAACGCCAGTCATAAATGCGCGGCATTCAGTCTCGTTTATCGGTTACTACCGGTAGCGGGCTGACAGACCGTCGCTACATAAAAACAAAGCCAGGGCGTCACTCATATGAGCGTTAGTAATCCAACCCTGATCACGTTCGTGATCTATATCGCAGCAATGGTGCTGATCGGTCTGATGGCCTATCGCTCCACCAACAACCTTTCCGATTACATCCTTGGCGGTCGCAGCCTCGGTAGCGTGGTGACAGCCTTGTCCGCCGGTGCTTCCGATATGAGCGGCTGGTTGTTGATGGGCCTGCCCGGCGCGATCTACATGTCTGGCTTGTCGGAAAGCTGGATCGCCATCGGCCTGATCGTCGGTGCCTACCTCAATTGGCTGTTCGTAGCCGGTCGCCTGCGGGTGCAGACCGAACACAACGGCGACGCCCTGACCCTGCCGGATTACTTCTCCAGCCGCTTCGAAGATAAAAGCGGCCTGCTGCGGATCATTTCCGCCGTGGTGATCCTGGTGTTCTTCACCATTTACTGCGCCTCCGGCATTGTGGCCGGTGCGCGCCTGTTCGAAAGCACCTTCGGCATGTCCTACGAGACGGCGCTGTGGGCCGGTGCTGCGGCGACCATCGCCTACACCTTTATCGGCGGTTTCCTGGCGGTCAGCTGGACTGACACCGTGCAAGCCACGCTGATGATCTTCGCGTTGATCCTGACCCCGATCATCGTGCTGCTGGCCACCGGCGGCGTGGATACCACCTTCCTGGCCATCGAAGCCAAGGACCCGACCAACTTCGACATGCTGAAAAACACCACCTTCATCGGCATCATCTCGCTGATGGGCTGGGGCCTGGGTTACTTCGGCCAGCCGCACATCCTCGCGCGCTTCATGGCGGCGGACTCGGTGAAGTCGATCGCCAAGGCGCGTCGCATCTCCATGACCTGGATGATCCTGTGCCTGGGTGGCACCGTGGCGGTCGGCTTCTTCGGCATCGCTTACTTCTCGGCGCATCCTGAGGTGGCCGGTCCCGTGACCGAAAACCCTGAGCGCGTGTTTATCGAGCTGGCCAAGATCCTGTTCAATCCATGGGTTGCCGGTGTGTTGCTGTCGGCGATCCTGGCGGCCGTGATGAGCACCCTGAGCTGCCAATTGCTGGTGTGTTCCAGTGCCCTGACCGAAGACTTCTACAAGGCATTCCTGCGCAAGGGCGCCTCCCAGCTTGAGCTGGTGTGGGTCGGTCGGATCATGGTGCTGGTGGTGGCCTTGATCGCCATCGCCATGGCCGCCAATCCGGAAAACCGCGTACTGGGCCTGGTCAGCTACGCCTGGGCCGGATTCGGTGCCGCCTTCGGCCCTGTGGTGCTGATCTCGGTGATCTGGAAACACATGACCCGCAACGGCGCACTGGCCGGCATCCTGGTGGGTGCGATCACCGTGATCGTGTGGAAACACTTCGAGTTGCTTGGCCTGTACGAAATCATCCCAGGCTTCATCTTCGCCAGCCTGGCGATCTACTTTGTCAGCAAGATGGGCGCACCGACTGCCGGTATGGTCGAGCGCTTTGATGCGGCGGAAAAAGACTACAACCTCAACAAGTAATAACGCTGGGCGTTGATCGCCCAGTCATCGAAAAGAAGGCCTGCGTCCGATGGATGCGGGCCTTTTTTTTGCCTGAGCGATCAGGCCTTGAGGATTCCGGCATCGCCGATGTAGGACCTTACTTATTTTCCGCAGCAGTGCCCGACTCGGCAAATGGCTGTTGCAGAATCGCTCGCTCACCCTTCGCAGAGAAACACCGGATGTTCGCTCCTGCCAATCAAAGTGCCTTTAACCTGACCCTGGATGGGGAGCCTTGTGATCTCAGGGTTCAAGGATTCATGGGCGATGAATTTATCAGCCTGCCCTTTCGCTTTGACCTTGAGTTGGTCAGCGAGCAACCCGACCTTGACCTCGACAGCCTTCTGCACCGTCAGGCATTCCTGGGGTTCGACGCCCAGGGTCACGGTATTCATGGCCAGGTTTACCGCGTCGCGCAAGGCGATTCGGGCAAGCGCCTGACCCGTTACCAGATCACCCTGGTGCCGCAGTTGGCGTATCTGGAACACAGCAGTCACCAGCGGATCTTTCAGCAAAAAACCGTGCCGCAGATCATCGCGCTGGTGCTGGAGGCCCAGGATATTCGGGGGGATACCTTCGAGTTTCGCCTGAGCGGTCAGTATCCCGAGCGTGAGTACTGTGTTCAGTTCGACGAAACCGATTTGCAGTTCATCCAGCGCCTGTGCGTAGAGTCAGGTATTCACTATCACTTTCAGCACAGTCCCGAGCGTCACCTGCTGGTGTTTGGCGATGACCAGAGTGTGTTCAGCCGACCGGACCAGGACACGCCCTACCTGGCCGGTTCCGGGATGGTGGCCGAGGCCCCTGCGATCAAGCGCTTTATCCTGCGGCTCGAAACCCGTACCGCCGGCGTGAACCTGCGGGCCTACGACTTCAAGAAGCCCAGCCTGGTATTGGAAAGCACGGCATCCAGCGGGCAGCTGCCGTCCCTCGACGAGCACCGCTACCCGGGTCACTTCACGGATCGAGCGCACGGCAAGTACCTGGCGCAACGTGTGTTGGAGCGTCACCGCAGCGACTTTCGCCAGGCCAGCGGTACCAGCGACCAGCCGGCCCTGGTCACCGGGCGGTTTCTGAAGATGGCCGGCCACCCGCGTCAGGAATGGAATGATCTGTGGCTGGTGACCCAGTTGCACCATACAGGGCAGCAGCCGCAAGTGCTGGAGGAGTCTGCGCCAGAGACCTGCGGGGAAGACGTGCCTGCAGGCTACAGCAACGAATTTGTCGTGACGCCTTGGGATGTGCCGTTTCGAACGCCTTTGATCATGTCTCGTCCGCAGCTGTCGGGCTATCAGAACGCGGTGGTTACCGGGCCTGCCGACAGTGAGATTCATTGCGACGAATACGGTCGGGTCAAAGTGCAGATGGCCTGGGATCGCGACGGGGAACGCAACGAGCATTCCAGTTGCTGGCTGCGCGTGGCGAGCGGCTGGGCCCATGACCGCTATGGGGCGGTGTTGATCCCACGGGTAGGTATGGAAGTACTGGTGGGCTTTGTCGATGGTGACGTGGATATGCCGCTGGTGATGGGTTGCCTGCCCAACGCGGCGAATCGTTTGCCCCTCGACCTGCCGGCGGACAAAACCCAGAGTCTCTTTCGCAGCCAGAGCAGCCCCGGTGGCGGTGGCTACAATGAGCTGCGCATCGAAGACCGCAAGGGCGCCGAGCAAATCTACCTGCGCGCTCAGCGCGACTGGACCCAGCACGTAGTGCATGACCAGCAGGTGCAGGTCGATAACCAGCGCCGGATCACGGTAGGCGGCGAGTCGCACCATGAATTGCAGGGCCAAGAGCAACGCATCACCCATGGCAATCGCCTGACTGAACTCAAGCAGGATGATCACCTGGTGGTGGGCGGTTCGCAGCACGTGCGTGCCGCTCGCACCCTTCAACTTGGGGCAGGGCAAAGCATCGTCATCGATGCCGGGGCCAGCGTTACGATTCAGGCGGGAGGGCAGTCGATCACGCTGTCGGCGGCCGGCATTTTCAGCAGTGTGCCGATCCAGCCTGGCGGGGCTCCGGCAGCTACGGCGGCGCCGTTGACGCCTGGTTTGAAGGAGACGGTGCAGGCGGTTACCCCGCTCCCCCTGAGCCCTGCGCAAGCGGCCAACCTGAAGCGCAGCGCGCCTTTTTGTGAAGAGTGCGAGCGTTGCCGCGCAGGGCAGTGCGATATCGCCGAGCACACACGGAGTATTCCCTGATGCACGCACCCTTGGACCCCCACACTTGGCTGGCACAGTTTCCCCTGCTGGCTGATGAACGGCTTTTTGTCGTACTGGGCAATGCCAGTGACGCCAAGCCGCTCGCCGCCTGGCAAGCCATGATGGCGGGGCCGCTGCCGCAAGCGATCTGGGCAGGCACCGCCTACGCCAATTGGCAGGCAGTGATGCCTTATGTGGGTATCGTCGAGCCGGGCAGTGCGTTTCTCGATTGGATAGCCGCCGCGCACGCCACGGACTGGGGGTGGTTGGCGGTATCTTCCGGCACGTTGGACAGTGTGGTGGCCCACCTGCAAAGCTTGACCAAGGTACTGATGCCCAATGATCAGGCGGTGTTTTTGCGCTTTTGGGATGGCGCTCAGTTTCAGCCGATGTGGCAGCAATTGGGTGACCAGGCAGGCGAGGTCTTGCCGGTGTTTGAGCGTTACCTGATCAATGGCCAGCCGCTGACCGTGACGACTGGCCCGGTCACGCCAGCTCAAGTATGCCCGTGGTGGCGAGTGCCTGCGCCGTTGCTCAGGCACCTGGAGGAACAGTCGCCGCGCGTGCTGATCGACAACCTGCTGCAATGGCTGCAAGAGCAGCGTCCTGATCTGTATGCGGCCTTCACGCCGGCCACCTTGCAGCACAAGCTCGGCTGGTTCGTGCGCAGGCCGGGGGCCAGCCCGGCAGCGCTGGCCGATTACCTCGCGTCGCAGTTGAGTTAGACAAAGACGCCAGCCGCCATGCGGCCCTGCACCTTTGCGCCGGTAGAAGGTAAACTTCGCCCCCTGCGCAGGAGCAACCATGAATTATCGTCACGCCTTTCACGCCGGCAACCACGCCGATGTCTTCAAACACCTGACCTTGACTCGCCTCATCGCCCTGATGTCGCGCAAGGAACAGCCGTTCGCCTACCTCGATACCCACGCCGGCATTGGCCTGTATGACCTGCAGGGCGACCAGGCCAACCGCACCGGTGAATACCTGGAAGGCATCGCCCGCCTGTGGGGCGCAAACGACCTGCCGCCGCTCACCGCCGATTACATGCGCGTGCTGCACGAGATGAACCCGGATGGCCAGTTGCGCTACTACCCGGGCTCGCCGGAGCTGGCGCGGCGCCTGACGCGCCCCCAGGACCGTGTGCTGCTCAACGAAAAGCACCCGGAAGACGGCGTACTGCTCAAGGACAACATGAAGGGGGATCGCCGGGTCAAGGTGCACTTGGGCGAAGGCTGGCATGTGCCGCGCGCCTTGTTGCCGGTGCCGGAAAAACGTGCGCTGATGCTGATCGATCCGCCGTTCGAAAAACTCGATGAAATGCAGCGTTGCGCGGCGTCCCTCAAGGAAGCCGTCAGCCGCATGCGCCAGACCGTCGCGGCGATCTGGTACCCGGTGAAAGACCAGCGCATGTTGCGCCGCTTTTACCAGGACCTGGCCGGCACCGGTGCACCGAAGCTACTGCGTGTCGAGCTGCTGGTGCATCCTCTGGACACGCCCAACACCTTGACCGGCTCAGGCCTGGCGATTGCCAACCCGCCGTGGGGCCTGGAAGAGGAATTGCGCGAACTGCTGCCGTGGCTGTCCAAACAGCTTGGCCAGACCCAGGGTGGCTGGCAGATGGATTGGCTTATCGCTGAATAGCCTATTTCAAGCCAAACACAAAACCAGTGTGGGAGGGGGGCTTGCCCCCGATTGCTGGGTGCCAGTCATTACATCTGTAACTGACACTCCGCTATGGGGGGCAAGCCCCCTCCCACATTTTTGATCTGTGTTGTGCTTTAGATCGGGGAGGTCAGGCCAGTGCGGCCGATCCATGGATTGGCTTATCGCGGAGTAACCGGTTTTCAAGCAAACACAAAACCCAATGTGGGAGGGGGCTTGCCCCCGATTGCTGGGTGTCAGTCATTACATCTGTAACTGACACTCCGCTATCGGGGGCAAACCCTCTCCCACATTTTTGAGCTGTGTTGTGCTTTAGATCGGGGAGGTCACGCCGGCGCCGCCGATCCATGGATTGGCTTATCGCTGAGTAACCGGTTCAAAAACCAGGCACGGATCCAATGTGGGAGGGGGCTTGCCCCCGATTGCTGGGTGTCAGTCATTACATCTGTAACTGACACTCCGCTATCGGGGGCAAGCCCTCTCCCACATTTTTGAGCTGTGTTGTGCTTTAGATCGGGGATGTCAGGCCAGTGCGGCCGATCCATGGATTGGCTTCTTGCTGAGTAACCGGTTCTAAAACCAGGCACGGACCCAATGTGGGAGGGGGCTTGCCCCCGATTGCTGGGTGTCAGTCATTACGTCTGTAACTGACACTCCGCTATCGGGGGCAAGCCCCCTCCCACATTTTTTAGTCTGTGTTGCTCTTTAGATCGGGCAGGTCACGCCGGTGCCGCCGATCCCGCAATAGCCTTGCGGGTTCTTCGCCAGGTACTGCTGGTGATAGGCCTCGGCGAAGTACACCGTCGGCGCTTCGTCGATTTCGGTGGTGATCTCACCCAGGCCGGCCTTGGTCAGCTCTTGCTGATACGCCTCGGCGCTGGCCTTGGCCGCCGCCAATTGCTCTGGCGTGGTGGCATAGATCACCGAACGGTACTGGCTGCCGATATCGTTGCCCTGGCGCATGCCCTGGGTCGGGTTGTGCAGTTCCCAGAACATCTTCAGCAGGTCTTCGTATTTCACTTTGGCCTGGTCATACACCACCAGCACCACTTCGCTGTGGCCGGTCAGGCCAGAGCAGACTTCTTCGTAGGTCGGGTTCGGCGTGAAGCCACCGGCGTAGCCGACCACGGTGCTGACCACGCCGTCGCGTTCCCAGAACTTACGTTCAGCGCCCCAGAAACATCCCAGGCCGAATATCGCGAAGCCAACGTCGTCGGTGAAAGGGCCCAACAGCGGGTTACCGTTGACGTAATGGGTTTCCGGCAATGCCATCGGAGTTTCACGGCCGGGCAAGGCTTGTTCTTGAGTAGGCAGCACGTTTTTGTTCACCAGAATTTCCGAGCGCAAGACCATGATCAGTCCTCTCGTCAGGTTGAGTAACAGTAAATTGTCAGACAGCCAGTGTGCCCGAGAGTTACCGCGCTGTCAGGCGATTGGCCCGCGTGGATAGCGTTTAAGCTTCTCCAGCAACTCGGCGCCGGGGATTGGCCGGTCGAACAGATAGCCTTGGCCCACGTCGCAACGATGCCGGCGCAGGAACGCCAGTTGCTCGGCGGTCTCGATGCCTTCGGCCACCACCTTGAGCTTGAGGTTGTGGGCCATGGCGATAACCGCCGAGGTGATCTCCATGTCGTCCTGGTTATCCGGGATTTCGTGGATAAAGCTCCGGTCGATCTTAATGATGTCGATGGGGAATTTTTTCAAGTAGCTCAGCGACGAGTAACCGGTGCCGAAGTCGTCCATGGCCAGGGTCAGGCCAAAACTCTTCAGTTGGTCCAGCTGCTGGCGCGTGTCTTCGGTGGCTTCCAGCAGCAGGCCTTCGGTCAGCTCAAGCTCCAGCAGATTGGCGGGCAACTGTTCTTCCTTGAGGATCGTGGCAATCGAGGCCACCAGGTCCGGGTCGGAAAACTGCTTGGGCGACAGATTGATTGCCACCTGCAAATTACCCAGGCCCGCCGCCGTCAATTGCCGGCTCATCCGGCACGCCTGACGGGCGACCCATTTGCCGATGGGGATGATCAAGCCGGTCTCTTCGGCCACGCTGATGAACTGGTCGGGGCGGATCATGCCCTTTTCCGGGTGGTTCCAGCGCAACAGCGCTTCCATGCCCAGCAGGCGACCACTGCGCAGGCACAGCTTGGGCTGGTAGAACACGTCCAGCTCGTTCTGGGTCAGGGCGCGGCGCAGGTTGTTTTCCACAAACAACTTGTAGCTGGCCTCGGCATTCAGGGCTTCGGTGAACACTTGCACCTGGTGTTTGCCGTTGGCCTTGGCCTTGTGCAGGGCCAGGCCGGCGTTGCGCATCAGGGTCTGCGGGTCGCGCCCGTGCAGCGGGGCGCAAGCCAGGCCCACGGAGCCGGTCACGCTGATCAATTGGTTGTCGACGAACATCGGCTTGTCGAGGGTGGCCAGCAGCTGGCTGGCGACCTGCTGGCCCGTCTCCATGTCGGCATCGTCGAGCAGCACCGCAAACTCGTTACTGGCAAAGCGCGCCAGGCTGCCGCCGCTGCTCAAGCTGTTGCGCAGGCGTCGGGCCAGGCTGATCAGCAGTTTGTCACCGGTCTGGTGGCCGAGGCTGTCGTTGATCCGCTTGAAGTTGTCGATGTCCACCAGCAGCAGGCTGATCGGGCTGTCGCTGTCGCGGGCAAAGCGTTCGTCGAGGTTGCGGATGAACGCCGGGCGGTTGCCCAGGTTGGTCAGATTATCGGTGTAGGCCAGGCGTTCGATGCGCTGCTGCGCCAGCTTGGTCTGGGTGATGTCTTCGTAGATGCCGATGTAATGGGTCAACTCGCGGTTGTCGCCATATACCTTGGAAATCGACAGCTGGCCCCAGTAGGGTTCCAGGTTTTTGCGCCGGCTTTTGAATTCACCTTGCCAGCTGTTGCTCTTGGCCAGGGCCGACGGCGCGTCGAACAGCAACTCGCTGAGGTTCTCCAGGGCTGGCAACTGCGCCAGGCGATGGCCGTGCACCTCTTCGGCGCTGTATTGGGTAATGGCGGTAAAGCTTGGGTTGACGTACTCCACCACGCCATCGCAATTGACCAGCAAAAAGGCATTGGCGCTTTGTTCCACCGCGCGCTGGAACAGATGCAGGGCGCTGGTGGCGGTGCGTCGGTTGTGGTTGTTGATCACTTGGGCGAACTGGTCCGCCAGCTCGCCGGCAAAGGCGATCTCATCGGACTGCCATGCGCGCGGGCTGCCGCTTTGCTCCAGGCACAGTACGCCGACGACTTGGCCATCCACCCGGATGCTCGCGTCGAGCATGGCGTGAACATCCTTGGCGATCAGGCTTTCGGCCATTTCCCGGGTGCGCGGGTCGCGCATGGCATGGGTGGCATCGATGGCGCGGCTGCTGTGCAGGGCTTCGAGGTAGTCGGGGAAGCAACTGGCGTCGATCGCTTCGGGCAAATGGTGTTGTTGATCGGCACGGTGATAGGCCGAAATCGGCACCAGGCGCTGGCCTTCCAGGTTCCAGATGCTGGCGCAATCGATCTGATAAATATCGCAGGCGCTGCGGGTGATCAATTCAGCGGCTTCCTGCAGCGAATTGGGTGTGGTGTAGCGCTGGCGGGCCAGCAGCAGGATCAACTCCTGCTGGGCGCGTACCCGCTCCAGGTGCTGCAGTTGTTCCTGTTGCGCGCGCTGGTTGAGTTCCAGGGCGATTTGCAGGCGGCTGTTCTGGTTTTCCAGGTCGGCGGTCGGCACCGTGACGGGAAGTTCGCTGAACAGGCCATCCACCACCATCAGGTAGCCGCGCAGCAGGTGACGGTTGTGCTGTTTGTAGGCCTCGCCCATTTCGAGCAGGCTCAGCGGGCCGTCGTTGGTGTGCAGGGTATAGCGCACCAGGTAGTGCGCGCTTTGGCTCAGTTGCTGCTGGATCGCGTCATGCAGTTGATAGCGCGCCTGGGGCTCCATCAGGCTGGCGTATGGCGTGCCGAGCAGGGCGCAGAGTTCGACCGCCGGCAGGCCGAATTGGCGCTCGCAGTTCGGGTCGAGATAGAGCAGCGCCCAGCTTGCCTCATTAAGCCGCTCGAAACGCAGCATACCGAGGCGCGAAGGCACCGGTAATTGCGTCACTACCTCGGTCGCCATGCGGGCGACATCGGGTTGGCTTTTCATGGGGGAAACTCGCTTGGGAAAATGCGCACGGCGCCGGGCTCACGCCCCTCTTTACTGTTGCTTGCGGCAAGGTTGCATCATGCGGCACGCACTGACAAGAGAGGATGAAGGCTAAGTGCTATAAGCCTGTTATCGGCCATGGGGGGGATTTCTGCAATCGGAGTGACAGAAGGTGTACAAGCCTGTCCTGTGTGTACAGCAAACCCCAAAAAAAGCCCCGCCAAGTGGCGGGGTTGAGGTACGAGCGTGGCGCTCGGAAATCGATGCGGCAACGGCCTCCCGCCAGGGGAGGCCATTGCGGCTTACAGCAGGATGGTGCGGATGTCGTTCAGCAACTGGCTCAGGCGCTGGGTGAAGCGTGCCGCTGCGGCGCCGTTGATCACGCGGTGATCGTAGGACAGCGACAGTGGCAGCATCAGCTTGGGCTGGAACGCTTTACCGTCCCACACCGGCTGGATGGTGGCCTTGGACACACCCAGGATCGCCACTTCCGGCGCGTTGACGATTGGCGTGAAGCCAGTGCCGCCAATGTGCCCGAGGCTGGAGATGGTGAAGCACGCGCCCTGCATGTCGTCCGGAGTAAGCTTCTTGTCGCGGGCCTTGGCCGCCAGTGCAGCCGCTTCGCCAGCCAGTTGCAACAGGCTCTTCTGGTCGACGTTCTTGATGACCGGTACCAGCAGGCCGTCAGGGGTGTCGACCGCAAAACCGATGTGCACGTACTTCTTGCGGATGATCGCTTTGCCGCTTGGCGCCAGCGAGCTGTTGAAGTCCGGCAGTTCCTTGAGCAGGTGCGCACAGGCCTTGAGCAGCAGGGGCAGCACGGTCAGCTTCACGCCGGCTTTTTCGGCCACGGCTTTCTGCGCAACGCGGAAGGCTTCCAGGTCGGTGATATCGGCCTGGTCGAACTGAGTCACGTGCGGGATATTCAGCCAGCTCGCGTGCAGGCCGGCCGCGCCGATTTGCATCAGGCGGGTCATCGGCACTTCTTCGATTTCGCCGAAGCGGCTGAAATCGACGGTACGGATCGGCGGAATGCCCGAGCCGCCGGTAGCGCCGCCGGCAGCCGGCGCTTCCTTGGCTTTCTGCATCATGGCCTTGACGTAAGCCTGCACGTCTTCCTTCAGCACGCGGCCGTGAGGGCCGGTTGCCGACACAGCACTCAGCTCGACGCCGAATTCACGGGCCAATTGACGCACGGCAGGGCCGGCGTGAACCTTGGCACCGCTTGGCGCAGGTGCAGCAGCAGGGGCCGGAGCGGCCTCAGCTTTTGCAGCAGGCGCAGGGGCAGCAGCAGCCGGAGCAGCTTCTGCCTTGGCAGCCGGAGCGGCGGCCGGTGCTGGAGCGGCTGCAGGCGCAGCGCCTTGTACTTTCAGCTTGAGGATGAAGTCACCAGTGCCGACTTCGTCTTCCAGCTTGACCGCAATGCTTTCCACCACACCGGCAGCCGGCGATGGAATCTCCATGGAGGCCTTGTCGGACTCCAGGGTGATCAGCGACTGGTCGGCTTCGACGGTGTCGCCGACCTTGACCAGCAGCTCGATGATCTTGGCCTTGCCCGACGAGCCGATGTCCGGGACGTGAATGTCCTGGACGGTGGCGGCGGCAGGTGCGGCAGCCGGGGCCGCTGGGGCCTCGGCGGCGGCAGGCTTTTCAGGTGCAGGTGCAGGTGCAGCGGCGGCCGGAGCGGCAGCTGCAGGGGCTGCATCGGCAGCACCCTCAATTTCCAGCTCCAGCAGTTCGTCGCCTTCTTTCAGGCGGTCGCCCAGCTTCACTTTCAGGCTCTTGACCACGCCGGCCTTGGGAGCAGGGATTTCCATGCTCGCCTTGTCCGACTCCAGGGTCAGGATGCTCTGGTCGGCTTCGACGGTGTCACCGACCTTCACAAACAGCTCGATTACTTCACCTTCACCGCTGCCGATGTCAGGTACGCGAATGAGTTCGCTCACAAAAAATCTCCTCAGCAGTCCAGTGGGTTGCGTTTTTCCGGGTTGATCCCGAACTTGACGATGGCGTCAGCCACCACCTTGGGTTCGATCTCACCACGGTCAGCCAAAGCTTCCAGGGCTGCCAACACCACGAAGTGACGGTCGACTTCGAAGAAGTGACGCAGCTTCTTGCGGCTGTCACTGCGGCCGAAACCGTCGGTGCCCAGGACTTTGAATTCCTTGGACGGGACCCACTGGCGAATCTGTTCAGCAAACAGTTTCATGTAGTCGGTCGAGGCGATGACCGGACCTTTACGGCCGGCCAGGCATTCTTCGACATAGCTCCTGGCTGGCTTCTGGCCAGGGTGCAGGCGGTTGCTGCGCTCAACGGCCAGGCCGTCGCGACGCAGTTCGTTGAAGCTGGTCACGCTCCACACATCAGCGCCGACGTTGAATTCGTCACGCAGGATCTTCGCCGCTTCACGCACTTCGCGCAGGATGGTGCCGGAGCCCATCAGCTGTACGTGGTGCGCCGCTTCCTTGGTGTCTTCTTCGAGCAGGTACATGCCCTTGATGATGCCTTCTTCCACGCCGGCCGGCATGGCTGGCTGCTGGTAGGACTCGTTCATCACGGTGATGTAGTAGAAAACGTCCTGCTGCTCTTCGGTCATCTTCTTCATGCCGTCCTGGATGATCACCGCCAGCTCGTAGCCGTAGGTTGGATCAAAGGTGCGGCAGTTCGGGATGGTGGCAGCCAGAATGTGGCTGTGCCCGTCTTCGTGTTGCAGGCCTTCGCCGTTCAGCGTGGTCCGGCCGGCGGTACCGCCGATCAGGAAGCCACGGGTACGGCTGTCGCCCGCTGCCCACGCCAGGTCGCCAATGCGCTGGAAGCCGAACATCGAGTAGAAGATGTAGAACGGCAGCATCGGCTGGTTGTGGCTGGAGTACGACGTACCGGCAGCGATGAAGGAGCTCATGGCGCCCGCTTCGTTGATGCCTTCTTCGAGGATCTGGCCCTTCTTGTCTTCCTTGTAGAACATCACCTGGTCTTTATCGACTGGCTCGTAGAGCTGGCCGACGGAGGAGTAGATGCCCAACTGACGGAACATGCCTTCCATACCGAAGGTACGTGCTTCGTCCGGGATGATCGGGACGATGCGCGAACCGATTTCCTTGTCCTTGACCAGTTGTGCGAGGATCCGTACGAAGGCCATGGTGGTGGAGATTTCACGGTCGCCCGAGCCGTCAAGGATTGCCTTGAGGGTGCTCAGGTCTGGCGTCGGTACGCTGAAGCTGTTGGCGCGGCGCTGTGGCACGAAACCGCCCAGTGCAGTGCGGCGCTCGCTCAGGTAGCGGGCTTCGGCGCTGTTTGGCTCTGGCTTGAAGAACGGCAGGTTCTCCAGCTCTTCGTCCTTGACCGGGATGTCGAAGCGGTCGCGGAACAACTTCAGGCTGTCGACATCGACTTTCTTGGTGTTGTGCGCGGTGTTCTTCGCTTCGCCGGCGCCGGTGCCATAACCCTTGATGGTCTTGGCCAGGATGACGGTCGGTTGTTCCTTGTGGTTGACCGCTTCGTGGTACGCCGCGTAGACCTTGTACGGGTCGTGGCCGCCACGGTTGAGTTTCCAGATCTCATCGTCGGACAGGTCGGCAACCATCGCCTTGAGTTCAGGCGTGTTGAAGAAATGCTCGCGCACGAACGCGCCGTCTTTGGCCTTGTAGTTCTGGTACTCGCCGTCGATGACTTCGTCCATGCGGCGTTGCAGGATACCGTCGACGTCCTTGGCCAGCAGTGGGTCCCAGAAACGGCCCCAGATGACTTTGGTCACGTTCCAGTGAGCGCCGCGGAACACGCCTTCGAGTTCCTGGATGATCTTGCCGTTGCCGCGAACCGGGCCGTCGAGGCGCTGCAGGTTGCAGTTGATGACGAAGATCAGGTTGTCCAGCTTTTCGCGGCCGGCCAGGGAGATGGCGCCCAGGGATTCCGGCTCGTCGCATTCGCCGTCGCCCAGGAAGCACCAGACTTTCTGCTTGCCTTCGGGGATGAAGCCACGGGCTTCCAGGTACTTCATGAAGCGTGCCTGGTAGATCGCCTGGATCGGGCCCAGGCCCATGGAAACGGTCGGGAACTGCCAGAAATCAGGCATCAGCCAAGGGTGCGGATAGGACGACAGGCCCTGACCGTCGACTTCCTGGCGGAAGTTGTTCATTTGTTCTTCGCTGATGCGGCCTTCCATGAACGCACGGGCGTAGACGCCTGGCGAGGTGTGACCCTGGAAGTAGATCAGGTCGCCGCCGTGTTCGTCGGTGGGGGCCTGGAAGAAGTAGTTGAAGCCGATGTCATACAGGGTTGCGCTGGAAGCGAAGCTGGAGATGTGACCGCCCAGGTCCGAATCTTTCAAGTTCGTGCGCATTACCATCGCCATGGCGTTCCAGCGTACCAGCGAGCGAATGCGGCGTTCCATGAACAGGTCGCCAGGCATGCGTGCTTCGTGGGTAACGGGGATGGTGTTGCGGTATGGCGTAGTGATGGCGTAAGGCAACTGCGAGCCGCTGCGGGTCGCGAGTTCGCCCATACGGGTCATCAGGTAATGAGCACGGTCTTCGCCTTCTTTGTCGAGAACCGATTCCAGGGCGTCCAGCCATTCCTGGGTTTCGACGGGATCGAGGTCTTGCATGGCTTGCTCCAGGGCGGAAAGGCTACCAGAATCGGTTGCCTGAAGTTTGCGACTGGCCTTGTGGGCAGACGACATAAATTCTTGGATGGCCGAAGGTTGCTTCGGCGTCCTGTAGTTTTACTACAAATCGTCGGCCATTTCAGCCTTTCGAATGTATATACGAGTAGTAAAACTACACAAGACTGAGCGTATGGCTCGGTCTGGCTGGTGAGCATAATCGTTATTGTTGGTCTATTGCGAACAAGAAAAGGTGAAAGTTTGATGTTGCCTGCCAAGATTGATTTAATTTCAGCTATTTCTAACTTTTGTTCGACAGTCCTTCATCGAGCAGGGCTCCTGCGTTCACAACTACACGCCATTTACCCGCCGATCAAGGATAGACCATGAGCCTTCCAACGCTGGCCGAACTGCCGGCCATTCTGTTGCCTTACGCCAGCCGGGCCGAGCAGTCATTTCGTGACGCCGTGGCCGCGCTGGATGACGATCATGGCCTTTCTGGCTGGACGCCGCAACGTTGGGCCGACTTCGTGCGGGTGTGCGCGGCCAGTGATTTCGTGATTGAACAGAGTGTTCGTGACCCTTTGATGTTGCTCGAGCTGGCGGCCTGGGGCGAGCTGGACCGAGGTTTTGCGCCAGGTGAGCTATGCGGCCAGATCGCCGGCGCCGTGCAACAGGCTGAAACGGAAGATGAGCTGGGCCGTATGCTGCGCCGTCAGCGCACGCGCCAGCAGGTGCGCATCATCTGGCGCGACCTGACCCGCCAGGCCGATCTGGTACAAACCTGCCGCGACCTGTCCGACATGGCCGACGCGTGCATCGACCAGGCCTATCAATGGCTGTACCAGCGCCACTGTGTGCAGTTCGGCACGCCCACCGGACGGCGCAGCGGTGAGGCGCAGCACATGGTCATCCTCGGCATGGGCAAGCTCGGGGCGGTGGAGCTGAACCTGTCGTCGGATATCGACCTGATCTTCGCCTACCCCGAAGGCGGCGAGACCGTGGGGGTCAAGCGCGCCCTGGATAACCAGGAATTTTTCATTCGTGTTGGGCAAAAACTGATCAAGGCGCTCGACCCGATGACGGTCGACGGTTTCGTGTTTCGCGTCGACATGCGCCTGCGTCCCTACGGTTCGGCCGGCGCGCTGGTGCTCAGCTTCAATGCGCTGGAGCAGTATTACCAGGACCAGGGCCGCGACTGGGAACGCTACGCCATGATCAAGGCTCGCGTGGTCGCCGGTGACCAGGTGGCCGGAGCGCAGTTGCTCGACATGCTGCGTCCGTTCGTCTATCGCCGTTACCTGGACTTCTCGGCCATCGAAGCGCTGCGCACCATGAAGCAGCTGATCCAGCAGGAAGTACGGCGCAAGGGCATGGCCGACAATATCAAGCTGGGTTCGGGCGGTATTCGCGAGGTGGAATTCATTGCCCAGGCGTTTCAACTGATCCATGGGGGGCGCGATCTCAGTCTGCAGCAACGCCCGCTGTTAAATGTGCTCGGGACTCTGGAAGGCCAGGGTTATTTGCCGGCTGCGGTGATCAGTGAGCTGCGCAATGGCTACGAGTTCCTGCGTTACACCGAACACGCGATCCAGGCGATTGCCGATCGCCAGACCCAGATGCTCCCGGACAGCCCCGAAGACCAGGCGCGTATTGCCTTCATGCTGGGCTTTGCCGATTGGGCCGCGTTCCACGAGCGCCTGATGTATTGGCGTGGGCGTGTGGATTGGCATTTCCGCCAGGTGATTGCCGATCCTGATGAAGAAGAGGGCGAAGAAAGCGAACTGGTGGTCGGCGGGGAATGGTTGCCATTGTGGGAAGAATCCCAAGATGACGACGCCGCCTGCCGCCAATTGAGCGAAGGCGGCTTTACCGATGCGCCCAAGGCACTCAAAGCCCTGGCAGGCCTGCGCGGTAGCCCGCAATTGCGCGCCATGCAGCGCCTCGGTCGCGAGCGGCTGGACGCGTTTATCCCGCGCCTGCTGGCCCAGGCGGTCGAGCACGCCAACCCGGACCTGGTATTGGAGCGCGTATTGCCGCTGGTGGAGGCCGTCGCCCGGCGTTCCGCGTACCTGGTGCTGCTCACCGAAAACCCGGACGCCCTGCGCCGTCTGCTGACCCTGTGCGCCGCGAGCCCGTGGATCGCCGAGCAGATCACGCGCTTTCCGCTGTTGCTGGATGAATTGCTCAACGAAGGGCGCTTGTTCAAGCCGCCGCTGGCACCGGAGCTGGCCGCCGAGTTGCGCGAGCGCCTCACGCGTATCCCCGAGGACGACCTCGAGCAACAGATGGAAGCCCTGCGCCATTTCAAGCTTGCGCACCGTCTGCGCGTGGCCGCGTCGGAAATCGCCGGCAGCCTGCCGTTGATGAAAGTCAGCGACTACCTCACCTGGCTGGCCGAGGCCATTCTCGAACAAGTGCTGGCGCTGGCCTGGCGCCAGACCGTGGCCCGCCATGGTTCACCGCAACGGCTGGACGGCAGTCTGTGCGATCCCGGGTTCATCATTGTTGGTTATGGGAAAGTCGGCGGTATCGAACTGGGGCATGGTTCGGACCTGGACCTGGTGTTCATCCATGATGGCGACCCGCAGGCCGAGACCGACGGCGCCAAGCCGATCGACGGCGCGCAGTTCTTCACGCGCCTGGGCCAGCGCATCATTCACCTGCTGACCACCCAGACCAACTCCGGCCAGCTGTATGAGGTGGACATGCGTCTGCGCCCTTCCGGGGCGTCCGGCTTGTTGGTCAGTTCACTGGGCGCATTCGACCGCTATCAGCAAAATGAAGCCTGGACCTGGGAGCATCAGGCGCTGATTCGCGCACGCGTGCTGGTGGGCAGCCAGGATGTGGGTCATGCATTCGAGCAGGTACGCGCTAAAGTCTTGGGGCGCGAACGGGATCTGGCCAAGCTGCGCCAGGAGGTCAGCGAGATGCGCGCCAAGATGCGCGACAACCTTGGAACCCGCAGCACGACGGCCGGCAGAGGCGCCAATGCCTTCGAAGCCACGGCGCTGTTCGACCTCAAGCAGGACGCCGGAGGTATCGTCGATATTGAATTTATGGTGCAATACGCGGCTTTGGCGTGGTCTGCGCAACATCCCTCGTTGCTGCGCTACACCGACAATATCCGCATTCTTGAAGGTCTGGAGCAGGTCGGGCTGATGCCCGCCGCCGATGCCCACTTGTTGCGTGAAGTGTATAAGGCCTACCGCTCCGCTGCGCACCGCCAAGCCTTGCAGAACGAGGCCGGCACGGTGCCCGGCGACCAGTTCGCCGATGAACGGCGCCAGGTGATGCGAATCTGGCAAGCGCTGGGCTTGAGCTGACACACTATTAGGGCGGGGAGGCATAAGCCTCCCCGCATCGTTTGTGGAAATGACATGAATATTCTGATCGTTGGGCCCAGCTGGGTCGGAGACATGGTGATGGCGCAGACACTGTTCCAGTGCCTGCGCCTGCGCTATCCGGACTGCCAGATCGACGTGCTCGCCCCTGAGTGGAGCCGGCCGATCCTTGAGCGCATGCCGCAAGTGCGCAAGGCCTTGAGCTTTCCGCTCGGCCATGGCGCGCTGGAATTGGCGACCCGCCGT
Organism: Pseudomonas orientalis; assembly: GCF_022807995.1. Taxonomy (NCBI): domain Bacteria; kingdom Pseudomonadati; phylum Pseudomonadota; class Gammaproteobacteria; order Pseudomonadales; family Pseudomonadaceae; genus Pseudomonas; species Pseudomonas orientalis. Next base: position 543,174 of record NZ_CP094351.1, read on the forward strand.
CGCATCGGCAAATCCATGGCCGGCCAGTACGACCAGGCCATCCTGTTGCCCAACTCGTTGAAGTCGGCGCTGGTGCCGTTTTTTGCCGGCATCCCCAAGCGTACCGGCTGGCGCGGTGAGTTTCGCTATGTGCTGCTCAATGACGTACGCACCCTGGATAAAGCCCGCTACCCGCTGATGATCGAGCGTTTCATGGCCCTGGCCTACGAGCCGGGCGCGCAATTGCCCACGCCGTACCCGCGCCCCAGCCTGCAGATCGACCCGGTGACCCGCGCTGCGGCGCTGGCCAAGTTCGGCCTGACGCTGGATCGCCCGGTATTGGCATTGTGCCCGGGCGCCGAGTTCGGCGAGTCCAAGCGCTGGCCGTCGGAGCATTACGCCAAAGTCGCCGAGACCAGGATTCGCGAAGGCTGGCAGGTGTGGCTGTTTGGCTCGAAGAACGATCATTCGGTGGGTGAGGATATTCGCCAGCGCCTGATCCCGGGCCTGCGCGAAGAGTCAGTCAACCTCAGCGGCGAGACGTCCCTGGCCGAGGCCATCGACTTGCTGTCCTGCGCCGATGCCGTGGTGTCCAATGACTCCGGCCTGATGCACGTCGCCGCCGCGCTGAATCGTCCCTTGGTGGCGGTGTACGGCTCGACGTCACCCGGCTTCACCCCGCCGCTGGCGGACAAGGTCGAAGTGGTGCGCCTGGGCCTGGATTGCAGCCCCTGTTTTGAGCGCACCTGCCGTTTCGGCCACTACAATTGCCTGCGCCAATTGCTGCCGCAGCCGGTGACCGACGCCTTGCAGCGGTTGCACGGCGACGTGGTCGAGGTTCATTGAGTTGCGGGTACTGGTAATCAAGACCTCATCCCTGGGCGACGTGATTCACGCCTTGCCGGCACTGACCGACGCGGCGCGGGCGATCCCCGGTATCCGTTTCGACTGGGTGGTGGAAGAAGGCTTTGCCGAAATCCCCACGTGGCACCCGGCGGTGGACAAGGTGATCCCGGTGGCGATCCGTCGCTGGCGCAAGAACCTCTGGCAGACCCTCAAGAGCGGCGAATGGCGGCGGTTCAAACAGGCGGTGCAGTCGACCCGATATGACCTGGTGATCGACGCCCAGGGCCTGTTGAAAAGTGCCTGGCTGACCCGCTACGTGCGGGCACCGGTGGCCGGCTTCGATAAAAGCTCGGCACGCGAACCCTTGGCGGCGCGCTTTTATTCCCGACGCCTGGCCGTGGCCCGCGGGCAACATGCAGTGGAGCGTTTGCGCCAACTGTTTGCCGTGGCGCTGGGGTACGACCTGCCCAAGGGCCTGGGCGACTATGGCCTGAGCGGCGAGAAACTGCTGGGCCTGCCGCCGAAGAAACCCTTCGTGCTGCTGCTGCACGGCACGACCTGGGACACCAAGCATTGGCCCGAGGCCTACTGGCGCGAACTGGCCGAACGCATGGGGCGCCTGGGCGTGGACGTAAAATTGCCGTGGGGCAATGCCGACGAAAAGGCCCGCGCCGAGCGCCTGGCTCAAGGCCTGGCCAACGCCGAAGTGCTGCCTAAACTGAACCTGGCGGGCGTGGCCCGTGTGTTGGCCGGTGCCCGTGCCTGTGTGGCGGTGGACACCGGTCTGGGCCATCTGGCGGCTGCGCTGGATGTGCCGACCATTTCGCTGTTCGGGCCTACCAATCCGGGCCTTACCGGCGCCTACGGCAAAGGCCAGATCCACTTGGCCAGCGACTGGCCGTGTGCGCCGTGCCTGCAAAAGCAATGCACTTATCAACCCACCGCCGATGACCTGCGGCGGTTCGACATCAAGCGCGAGTCGCCCCTGTGCTTCACGCGCCTCAATCCTGAGCGTGTAGCGAGCCGGCTGAGCACGTTGTTACTGGCTGAGGAGCTGCACTGATGCAATTGGCTTTCGTACTGTACAAATATTTTCCCTTCGGTGGCCTGCAGCGCGACTTCATGCGCATCGCCCTGGAGTGTCAGCAACGCGGGCATAAAATCCGCGTGTACACCTTGATCTGGGAGGGCGATATCCCGCCGGGCTTCGAAGTGCTGGTGGCGCCGGTCAAGGCATTCTTCAACCATCGGCGCAACGAGAAACTCAGCGCGTGGATGAAAGCCGACCTTGCCAAACGCCCGGTGGATCGCCTGATCGGCTTCAACAAAATGCCCGACCTTGACGTGTACTACGCCGCCGACGGCTGCTTTGAAGACAAGGCGCAAAACCTGCGTCATTCGCTGTACCGTTATTTTGGTCGTTACAAGCACTTTGCCGACTACGAGCGGGCCGTGTTTGCCAAGGACGCCAAGACCGAAATCCTGATGATTTCCGAGGTGCAGCAGCCACTGTTCATCAAGCATTACGCCACACCGCTGGAACGCTTCCACCTGTTGCCGCCGGGCATTGCCCAGGATCGCCGTGCGCCGCCGGATGCGGCCATGATACGCGAAGGGTTCCGCCAGGAATTCGGCCTGGGCGAGGACGACTTGCTGCTGGTGCAGATTGGTTCGGGCTTCAAGACCAAGGGCGTCGACCGCAGCCTCAAGGCGCTGGCGGCGTTACCGTCCGAATTGAAGAAACGCACTCGCCTGTTTGTAATTGGCCAGGACGACCCCAAAGTATTCCAATTGCAGAGCGCCACCTTGGGCCTGGGCGATAACGTGCAGTTCCTTAAAGGGCGCAGTGATATCCCGCGTTTCCTGCTCGGCGCCGACCTGTTGATCCACCCGGCGTATAACGAAAATACCGGCACTGTGTTGCTCGAGGCCCTGGTGGCCGGGCTGCCCGTGCTGGTCTCGGCGGTGTGTGGGTATGCCCATTACATCGGCGAAGCCGACAGCGGGCTGGTGCTGGATGAGCCGTTCGAACAGGCGCAGCTCAACGAGTACCTGGCGCGGATGTTGTCCGATTCTGCACAGCGCGCGGCCTGGGGCCGCAATGGGTTGGCCTTCGCCGAGACGGCCGACCTCTACAGCATGCCGCAGCACGCTGCGGATGTGATTCTGGCGGAGCCAAAACCATGAAATTGATGCTTGCCGAACCGTTCAAAACCCTCTGGGCCGGGCACGACGCGTTCGCCGCTGTCGAGCGCCTGGAAGGCGAGGTGTACCGTGAACTTGAGGCGCGTCGCACACTGCGTACCGAGGTGGATGGCCGCGGCTATTTCGTGAAGATCCACCGTGGGATTGGCTGGGGCGAAATCGTCAAGAATCTGGTGACCGCCAAGCTGCCGGTGCTGGGCGCCGGTCAGGAATGGCTGGCGATCCAGCGCCTGCAGGCACTGGGCGTGCCGACCATGACCGCCGTGGCCTATGGCGAGCGCGGCAGCAACCCGGCCGATCAGCACTCCTTCATCATTACCGAAGAACTGGCGCCGACTGTCAGCCTGGAAGACTTCAGCATCGACTGGCTCAAGCAGCCGCCGCAGCCGCGTCTCAAGCGCGCGCTGATCGCCGAAGTGGCGCGCATGACCGGCATGATGCACCGCGGCGGCGTCAATCACCGTGACTGCTACATCTGCCACTTCCTGCTGCACACCGATACGCCGGTGACGGCCGATAACTTCAAGCTCTCGATCATCGACCTGCACCGCGCCCAGACGCGCGACAAAATCAGCCGGCGCTGGCGCGACAAGGACCTGGCGGCGCTGTACTTCTCGGCGCTGGACATTGGCCTGACCCGTCGCGACAAGCTGCGCTTTCTCAAGGGCTATTTCCAGCAGCCGTTGCGCCAGATCCTCGCCGAAGAAAGCGCCCTGTTGCTGTGGCTGCAAGGCAAAGCCGACAAACTCTATGCGCGCAAGCAGCGGTACGGGGATGCGCTCTGATGGCGGGTTGGAATCTGGAACCTTCCTACGCTGCGCTCGCGGACGACTTTGGAAGCCTGGAAGCGGTGTTCGCCCTGCAAGGCGAGCGCCTGACCCGCGACCCGTTGTCGGAAGTGATCCGGGTGGAGCGGGGCGGGATCAATTATTACGTCAAGCGCTACGTCGGCGCCGGCAAAGGCCTGCGCCGCTACCTGGGCAGGCCTCGGGTGAAATCCGAATGGCAGAACCTCAAGCGCTTCGCCAAATGGGGCATTCCCACCGCCGACGTGGTGGCCTGGGGTCTGGACCGCAAGGGCCTGGCCTATGACCGGGGCGCAATGATCACCCGGGAGCTGCCCAGGACCGAGGACTTGTCGCTGTTGGCCGAGCATAATGACCCGCGCCTGAAAGACCCTCGCTGGGTTGACGGTATCAGCCGCCAGCTCGCCGAGTACACGCGGACCATGCACGACCATCGCTTCACCCATAACGACTTGAAGTGGCGCAACCTGCTGGTGGACGATCAGCGCACCCTGTACATGATCGACTGTCCCAACGGCGATTTCTGGCGCGGCTTCTGGCTCAAATACCGCATTACCAAAGACCTGGCCTGCCTGGACAAGGTCGCCAAGTATCATCTGTCGGCCACCCAGCGCCTGCGTTTCTATATGCAATATCGCCAACGTACGCACCTGACGACGTCAGACAAACAACGAATTCGCCATGTGGTGAAGTTTTTCGAGGGGCGTGAATGAGTGACTTCCTGGCGGCCGAAGACCGCGCTTTGCTTGAGCGCAACGGCCTGGCTACCTTCGACACGTTGTGGGCCAAGCAACTGGATGCGGTGGATGAGCCGAACACCAGTGGCGACGGATGGAGCAGCGTGTATCGCCTGGAACTTGAAGGTCAGGGTTACTACCTCAAGCGCCAGAGCAACTACCTGACGCGTACCTTGCACCGGCCGTTCGGCGAGCCAAGTTTTGCCCGCGAGTTTCGCAATATCAGCCTGTACCGCAAGCTCGGAATTCCTGCCTTGCAGGCGGCGTTTTTCGGTGAGCGCAAGGTCAAGGGCGAGCGGCGAGCCATGTTGCTCACCCGCGCCCTCGACGGTTGGAATGACCTGGACTCGTTGCTGGAACACTGGCCGCAATTGAGCGACGCCCAGCAGTGCGCAATTCTGTTGGCCTGCGGCAAGCTGGCGCGTCATCTGCACAGCGTGGGGCAGGTGCATGGCTGTTTTTACCCCAAGCATATTTTCCTGCGAGCCACCGCTGACGGTTACGCCGCGCAGTTGATCGACCTCGAGAAAACCCGCCCGCTGCTGTTCGGCTGGCGTGACCGGGTCAAGGACCTCGAACCCCTGTTGCGCCGCGCGCCGCAATGGTCGGATGGGCAGGTGCGACAACTCCTGGCGGCGTATCTTGAACAGCCTGAAGACAGTGCGCTGGTCGCCACCTGGTACCAACGGCTTACCGCGCGCCGCAGCCACAAGGAGAACCGCTGATGCGTTTATCCGAGCTGAAAAACGCCGGCCGTACCCCCAGCCTGCCGCTGACCCTCGACCTTGCCGATGCGGCAGGCCCGGGCCAATTGCAACTGCTCAGCCTGCTGCGGGTATTGCCGGGGCAGCGCTACGTCGGCGCCGCAATATGGCGCGGTCGCCCGGTGCTGGCCAAGCTGCTGGTCGGCAGCTCGGCGGCGCGGCATTTCCAGCGTGAGCGCAGCGGTGTGCGCTTGTTGGCCGAACAAGGCCTGACCACGCCGTTGTTGCTGGCCGACGGCTTGCAGGAAGGCGAGGGGGGCTGGCTGCTGTTCGAATTTCTCGAAGGGGCCCAAAGCCTGGCCGACGCCTGGCTCGCTGTCGAAGGCTTGCCGCCCTTGGCCGACGAGCAAACCGCCGTGCTTGCCGAAGCGCTCGGCGCGATTGCACAGATGCACGGCAAGGGGTTATGGCAGGAAGACCTGCACTTGGATAACCTGCTGCGCCAGGGCGGCAAGCTGTATCTGATTGACGGCGCGGGGATTCGTGTCGAAGAGGCGGGTAAGCCGCTGTCGCGCAATCGCGTGCTGGAAAACCTCGGGGTGTTCTTTGCCCAATTGCCGAAAACCCTCGCGCCGTTTACCGAAGAATTGCTGGTGTACTACCTGCTGGCCAACGGTGAACATGCCTTGCCGCTGGAAGCCCTCGAAAAGCAGGTGCGCAAGGTCAGCGCCTGGCGTTTGCGCGACTACCTGAACAAGGTCGGCCGCGAGTGCACGCTGTTCAGCGTGGTGCGTGGCGCCTTTGGCCTGCGCGCGATTCGTCGTGACGAAGAGGCTGCCATGCTGCCGGTGCTGGAGCAGGCCGACGCGCTGCTTGACCAGGGGCATCTGTACAAGACCGGCGGCGCGGCGAGCGTGGCCAGGGTCGAAGTGGCCGGCCGGTCTCTGGTGATCAAGCGCTACAACATCAAGGGTTTAGCCCACTGGCTCAAACGCTTCTGGCGCCCGAGCCGTGCCTGGCATTCCTGGCGCGAAGGCAATCGCCTGGCGTTCCTCGGCTTTGCTACGCCCAAGCCGCTGGCGGTCCTGGAGAAGCGCTTTTTCTGGTTGCGCAGCCGTGCCTATCTGGTCACCGAATACCTGCCGGGGCCGGACATCATCGAGCGCTTTGCGCCCTATGTGGAACGCGGCGATGCGCCGCAAGAGGAACTGCTGGCGCTGGACCAGTTGTTCGCCGAGCTGATTGAGGCGCGCATCAGTCATGGTGATTTCAAGGGCCATAACCTGTTCTGGAGCGAAGGGCGCTGGGCGATGATCGACCTGGATGCCATGTGTCAGCACTCCTCTGTCGCCAGCTTCGCTGCGGCGTATGCCAGGGATCGCGCGCGGTTCATGCGTAACTGGCCGCAGGACAGCGCGTTGTATCAGGTGATTGATCAGCGGTTGCCCAAAGAGGTCCGCGTCGCCGGCTGAAGCGGGCCTTCGGCCCTATCGGGGGCAAGCCCCCTCCCACACTGCCTGTGTTCACACCTTCAGATGTGTAAATACAGTCAAATGTGGGAGGGGGCTTGCCCCCGATGCGGTGTGTCAGTGAATGCCTGTGTAACTGACCCACCGCTGTCGGGAGCAAGCTCCCTCCCACATTAGAATTGGTATTCAGCCCCAGCGCCTGCATACCACGACCGCCCCGGCGCCGCTTCGTAGTAGCGTCCATTGCCGTCTCCCACGATCACCGACCCCACGTACTGACGATCCAGCAGGTTATCCAGGCGCAAGGTCTGGTGGAACGTCCAATGCTCCACCTTCTGCTCAAACCGTGCGCGCCAGTTGAATACGCTGTAGCCCGGTGCGGCGTGTTGGCGGTTGGTGTCTTCGACGTAGACTTTGCTGCGGTACATGCCTTCCACAGCGGTACTCACCCAGTCCCGTGGGTTCCAGCTCAGCTCGGTGAACAGTGTGGTTTGCGGCACGCCGGGCAGGTAGTTGCCTTTGTCGATGGTGTTCGCGCCGCTGGCAAAGTCGCTGTCGTAGGTGGCGTGCAGGCGGGTGTAGGCGAGGTTGGCGCTCCACTGCTCGCTGAGTTGGCTCTCGACCCCAAGTTCGAATCCACGACGCAGCGTGCGACCGGCGTTCTGGTAGCTGGTGCGTCCGCCGATGGATTGCTGCACGACCAGTTCGTCTTCGGTGGTGATCTGGAAAAGCGCAGCGTTGACGCGGGTGTTGTTCAGTTGTGCCTTCAAACCCAGTTCATATTGAGTGCTTTCAGACGGCTTCAAGCCAAAGTTGAAACCCTCGACGTTACCCGGCGCATAGGCCAGCTCGGCCTGGGTCGGCGTTTCGAAGCCTTTGCCTGCGCTGACGTAGCCGTGCAGATCGGGCGTGAAGGCGTACATCACACTCATCGATGGCGTGTTCTTCTGGTAGGTCTTGTTGCCGCTGGCATCGCCGTTGCTGAGGAACTGATCGTGCACATCCAGCTCCATGGTGCTGTGGCGAACGCCGGCTTGCAGGGTCCAGCGGTCCAGGGCCCAGTTGGCCTGGAGGTAAGGATCGAGGCTGCGCGCGGTGTCTATTTCATCGCGGCGTAGCTGGCCTTTCACGCCCAGGGCGGCGCCGCTGTAGTTCTGGTAGCCATGGCGGCTGTCTTCGCTCTGGTCGAAGTCCAGGCCCGTGATGATCATCAACTCCCCGGGAGCGCTCTCGATGGGCTGCATCCAGCGCAGGCTGCCGCCATAGAATTTGCGCTCGAATTGCACGACGCCACCGCCGCGCTCGTTGGCGGGTGTGCCCCTGGGGATCGACAGGTACTGAATCACACTGCGCCGCCCCGTATACGCATTCACCTGCAGCGTCGCATCGCCGATGTAGCGCTCGTAGTTCATGCCCAGTTGCTGATGGTCGATGCTTTTACGCGTGTTGTAGGTCAGCGCATTGGTGCTCACCGAACGCGGGTCAGCCTTGTACGCCGCCCAGTTCTGCCCCAGCGGGTCCTGCGTACCGTTCTGTTCCAGGCTGCTGTAGATCAACGCCAGCTTGCTGTCGTCATCGGGCTGGAAGTTGAGCTTGGCGAACGTCTGGTCACGGCGTGCGCTGCTGTGGTCGCGGTAGCCATTGGTGTCCATGCGCGAAGCGTCCAGCACAAAGCCTGCACCCTCGGTTGCGCCTTCGGCGGTGAGGTGGTTTTTGCTCAGCCCGTCGCTGCCCACCAGGGTTTCGGCGCCGATGCGTGGCGGGCCTTCGCCGTCGCGGGAGAACATCTGGATCACCCCGCCGGCGTTGCTGCCGTACAGGGTGGCTGCCGGGCCGCGCAGGACTTCGATGCGCTCGGCGGTGTCGAGGTTGAACGTTGCTGCCTGGCCCTGGCCATCCGGGGTGCTGGCGGGGATGCCGTCGGCAACCAGCTTGATGCCGCGCACCCCGAACGCCGAGCGGGCACCGAAGCCACGGGAAGAAATCTGCAGGTCCTGCGCATAGTTCTGGCGGTTCTGCACCACCAGGCCAGGCACGCGGGACAGGGCTTCGGAGGCGTTGATGCCAAGTTGACCGTCGCTGATCTGTTCGCGGCTGATGGCGTCCACCGAGTACGGCAGGTCAAAGGTCGGGCTGGCGCTGCGCGAGCCGGTGACCACGCTGGGGTCAAGCATCAAAGGCGTTTCTTCGGCCTGGACGCTGCTGCACAGCCCCAGCAGGAGCAGGGTAAGGCGGGTGGAGGCGGGTAGAGTCATGAAGGAGCCGAGTCCGTGGCGCAACGCAGTTGAGTGGCGTGGGCGCAAATGTCGCAAGTTTAACGATTCTCCCCGGTTTTGCCGAACTCCATGGCTGTTGGGTGGAACAGGACGTTTCCCACGCGACGAGACGGCATCGGACGCCTGAGCCGTCGGATAGCCGGTGCTAGATTTCCGGCCTTATTCATAAAAGAAGAACCAGACATGCGCATAAAGAACATGAAGTTGCTGACGGTGGTGTGGATGGCGTCATTGATGCTTGGCTGCGGGACCGTCACTACGGTGATGCGAGAAGATGCCGTCACTGTGAGAGCACTCAAGGCGGATAAAACCTATTGCCAGTCCGTGCCGCGTATCTACAGTGGTGTGACGTATAACCTGTGTGTCCTGCACGCGCCGCCGAATACCGGGGGCGGGCTGGCGGTGAACAGCGTCCCCTTGACCTTCATCGATGTGCCGCTCTCCGGTGTCCTGGACACGCTCTTGCTGCCCTACACGGTCTACCGGCAAAGCGCCGACGGCAGCATCGACCTGCGCTAGCGCCTTGCCGCTAACAGCTTTCTGCTGCTTTTAAGTTATAATCCCGCCCTTTAGCTGTTTCCCGCCCGGGCGGGAGGCACACTTTTTTCAGGCGCGATGCGCCTGCATGCAGACTAAAAGAGGCTAGACCCCAGTGGCATTGACGATTCTTGGCCTGTCCGGCGCCCTTAGCCATGATCCTTCCGCGGCCCTGTATATCGACGGCAAGCTGATTGCGGCCGCCGAAGAAGAGCGCTTCGTACGCGACAAACATGCAAAGAACCGCATGCCCTATGAGTCGGCGAAGTTCTGCCTGGAGCAGGCCGGCATCAAGCCTTCGGACGTTGACGTGGTGGCGATTCCGTTCGCCCCGATCAGCCTGTTCGGCGAGGCACGCTGGCACTATGCCAAACGCTACTGGTACGCCCCGGACCGCGCGCTCGACGCGATCCTGATGGGCAACCGTCGCTACAAGCGCTATCGCAACAAGATTGTCTGGTGCCTGGAGCAACTGGGCTTCGATCCGAAGAAAATCAAGATCGAACCGGTGGAACACCATTTGGCCCATGCTTCCAGCGCCTACCACTGCTCGGGCTTTCAGGAAAAAACCGCGATCCTGGGCATCGACGGCAAGGGTGAGTACGCCACCACGTTCTTCGGCTACGGCGAGAACGGCAAGATCCACAAGATCAAGGAATTCTACGACCCGGACTCCCTGGGCGGCCTGTACGGTGCGATCACCGAGTTCCTCGGTTTCGAGATGCTCGACGGTGAGTTCAAGGTCATGGGCATGGCGCCTTACGGCGATGCCAGCAAATACGATTTCTCGCGCCTGGCCTCTTTTGAAAACGGCGAACTGGTGATCAACACCGACTACGCCAACGTCATCGGCCTGCGCCGCTACAAGGAGAAGGGCAAGGGGTTCTACTTCTCGCCAAAACTGATCGAGTGGCTGGGGCCCAAGCGCGAAGGCGATATCGCCGACGAGCCGTACATCCACTACGCGGCCAGCATGCAGGCGCTGTTCGAGAAACTGGCCTTGCAGATGATCGATCATTACCTGGGCGATATCCTCAAGGACACCGGCAAGCTGGCCTTTGCCGGCGGCTGCGCGCTGAACGTCAAGCTGAACCAGAAGATCATTGCCCGTGACGACGTAAAAGAGCTGTTCGTCCAGCCGGCGTCCGGTGACGCCGGCACCGCCGTCGGTGCGGCGGCCTACGTTTCCCATGCCCGTGGTGTACCGGTCGAGAAGATGGAGCACGTCTACCTCGGCCCGTCCTACAGCAACGAAGACGTGATCGCCGCCTGCGCCAGACATGAAAGCAAGCCGAACTGGCGCAAGATCGAAAACATGCCCAAGCGCATCGCCAGGATCATGGTCGACGGCAACCCGGTGGCCTGGTTCCAGGGCCGCATGGAGTTTGGCCCGCGTGCCCTGGGCGGTCGCTCGATCATCGGTTGCCCGAGCGCCACCGGCGTGGCCGACCGTATCAACCACCAGATCAAGTTCCGCGAGCGCTGGAGGCCTTTCTGCCCGTCGATGCTCGACACCGTGGCCCCGCAAATGATCAAGGTCGACCATCCGGCGCCGTTCATGACCTTCACCTTTGAAGTGTCGGAAGAATGGAAGACCCGCGTGCCGGAAGTGGTGCATGAAGACGGCACCTCCCGCGCCCAGGTGCTCAAGCGCGAGTACAACCCGCGCTACTACGACATGATGAAAGAGCTGGAAGTACTGACCGGCAACGGCGTGTCCCTGAACACCTCGCTCAACCGTCGTGGCGAAGCGATGATCTGCTCGCCGACCGACGCGCTGAACATGTTCTTCGGCTCCGACCTGCAGTACCTGATCATGGAAGACATCCTGGTGGTCAAGGACGGCGTGGACCCTTATGACGCTGTGGTTTAAATGCTGAACCGCTTCCAGGGTTGGCGTGAACGTGGCTGGACGCCTGTCGATGCCGACGTTTACGCCCAGGCCTGGCAGCGTTACGGCGGCAGCGTGGCGACCCATCCCCAGGTGATTGAGCGCCTGGCGGGGTTGGCGCAGATTCCGGTGCGCTATCTTGGCTGGGAGCAAGGGGGCGAACTCAAGGGGGCGATAGCCACCTGGGGGCGCGACCTGGCCTTATCCAAGGATGTGCTCAAACGCACCGGCAAGAAGGGCCTGTTTGACCTGGGCAATGCCGAAATCATCCTGCCGATCGCCGCCGATGCGCAGGTGCCGCTGCGCCACCGTGCGCGTTACTTGTCGGCGTTGAACGAAGGGCGTGTCAGCACCCTCAAGCCCCAGGCCGAGCAATTGGCCATGGCTCGCACTCCCGAAGACCTGTCGAAAAAGTTTCGCTACAACCAGCGGCGTGAATTGCGCTTGCTGGAAGAGGCGGGTGGCGTGGTGCGGCAGGTCAGCGAGTTTTCCGGCGCAGAGCTGGCGGTGATTTATTGCGATCTGTTCCAGCGTCGCTGGGGCTTTCCCGCCACCGGTGCCGAGCGCCTGGCCGAGGTGCTGGAATTGCTCAAGGCGTTCCTGATCGGTTCGGTGCTGTTTCTCAATGACGCGCCGATTGCCGTGCAGGTGGTGTACCGCGTTCAAGCGCCCGAATGGATCAGCGTTGAGTACGTCAACGGTGGCGTCGACCCCGAGACCCGGGCGTTCAGCCCGGGTAGCGTGCTGAGTTTCCTCAATACACAAAGTGCCTGGGAGCATGCGCGCGCGCTGGATTTGCCGCTGCGCTTCTCTTTCGGGCGCGCCGACCGTGAATATAAAGAGCGCTGGTGCAATCCGGTGCCGGTGTTCAGCGTATGAGCCGCAAACAGCAATTGCTCAAGCGTCATCGGCGCAACAAACGCGTGGCGTTGTTGATCGGCTTGCTGGCACTGATCGTGACGGGCGCGCTGGTGGCCTGGTGGCTGCCGCTGATCCTGGCGGTGCTGCTGTGGATGGCGCACGAAGCCTGGTTTGCCGATCATCTGTTTTATTCGCCCAAGGACGACTACCAGTACCGCTTCGCTCCGGGCAGTCAGTGCGTTGGCCTGCGCCTGGATAACGGGCGATGGGTGCCGGATACGCCGCTGGAACTGGCGGGTGACGAGACGCTTATTCTTGAAGTGCAGCTCAAGAGCGGTTGGCTCGGGCGTTTCCTGGATCCGGCGGTCGAACTGGCGGAGGATTGTCAGGCGTTCGAGCGCGGCGTGGCGGGTAAGCGATACCTCAATCTGACCGGTTCTGCCGCAACGCTGGCTGCCGGTGAGCTGACGATGCGCGAACGATTCTGCCGCGTGGTTGGCCGGCCGAACCTGTGGGTATTCCGTCAGCCGGATCACGCCCGCCAGCGGGTGATGGTGATCGCCCCTCACGCCGACGACGCCGAACTGGCCGCCTTTGGCCTGTACGCCCAGGCGGATGAGAGCTGGATCGTGACCCTGACCGCCGGTGAAATCGAGGCCGAGCACTATCAGCAGATGGGCTTGGCGAAAGCCGATGCCGCTCGACTCAAAGGGCGCCTGCGTGCCTGGGACAGCCTGTGCGTCCCGCGCTGGGCCGGTGTTCCCGAGGCGCAGTGCCTGCAACTGGGCTACTTCTGCCTGCAACTGCCGGCCATGCAGGCCGCGCCGGACCAGCCCCAGGCGTCCCGCGAAGCGCAGTTGGACGATACGCGGCTGTTTCGCCGGTTCAACAGCCTGACGCTGCCCGGTGATCGGGACGGCGCACCGACGTGGGTCAATCTGATTGCCGATCTACGTGCGGTGCTGCTCAAGGCGCGGCCCGAGGTGATCGTGTTGCCGACACCGCTCCTTGACCCTCACCCGGATCATATCTGCGCCTACAACGCCGTTGTTGAAGCGTTGCAAGGGCTGGAGTGGCAACCCGGCACATTGCTCGGGTACGCCAATCACCTGCATGATAACGACCGCTGGCCCATGGGTAATTCGGGCGCTGGCGTTGCGTTGCCGCCGCATTTCGATGCAGGCCAGCTGTTTGAACCGTATTGCCGCGTGCTGAGCGTGAGCCAGCAGCAGGACAAGGCCATGGCGCTGGGCATGATGCATGATCTGCAGCCCAGGCCGCCCTTCAAGCGTCGAATGCGCCGGCTGTTGCAACAATTGCTGGCCGGCCGCGGTCCATCGCCTTATGGCGAGAATGAGTTTTTTCGCAAGGCCGTGCGCCGTCACGAACTGCTTTGGGTGCTCAAGCAGGACTGAAGTTGACTATTACGTCGGGCTGCGCGGCAGCCTGATTGCCTCATGGAGCAGTATGAAGCCTCGTTTCAAGGTTTTGCAGTTACAGCCCGATTACAACGTCAAACTCCATGATTTCGCTGACCTCGGTGAGCAGATCGTCAAGTCGTTGCCGGTTGAACGGTTCGAGGTCACATCGGCCTTCCTCAGTGGTCGCCCGCAACCGGGCCAACCGCTGAGTGTGGCCGACCATTCCAAATACTTCGAATTTCCCGAGAAGGCCTTGAAGGGCATTCGTCTGCGGGCAATGTGGGAAATTTACAAATACTGCCGCGAGCAGAAGTTCGACGTGGTCATCTGTAACCGCTTCAAGTCGGTGAACATGATGCTGGCGCTCAACCGCTGGTTGAAGATCCCTCTGTGCATCGGCATCTCCCACGGTTTCGGCGAGTATGAGCGGGCCTATCGTCGGCGCCAGATGCGCCGCATGGTCAGTCCGGCCTGGCGGTTTGTCGGGGTTTCGGCGGCGGTGAGGGATTACCTGGTGGGCTTGAACTGTGGCTTTACCCACGAGAACACCACGTTTGTCACCAACGCTATCGACATCCCCCAGGCCGAGGCCTTGCAGTTGCCGCGCGAGCAGGCGCGGCAGGCCCTTGGCCTGCCTCTGGAGGCACGGATGATTGGTGCCCTGGGCCGTCTGGTCCCGATCAAGGGGCACACGCACCTGTTGCAGGCGTTTGCACGGCTCAAGGACAAATACCCGGAGGCTCAGGTGGGTATCATCGGTTCCGGCCGTGCCGAAGCTGACTTGCGCGCGGACATCGAGCGTCTTGGCCTCACTGGCCGTGCGCACTTGCTGGGCTTTCGCGAAGACGGTCTGCAGTACGTACGCGCTTTCGATATCTGGACCATGCCGTCCCTGCTTGAAGGCCTGGGCCTGGCGCTGCTGGAAGGCATGAGCGGGCGCCTGCCGGTGATCGCCTCCAACGGGCCGGCCATGTTGCCGCTGGTTGAAGGGGCGGGCGGCTTGTCCCATGAGCCCGGCAATGTGGACCAGTTGGCTGCGGCGCTCGACACTTACCTTGCGATGAGTGATGAACAGTTACGTGCCAAGGGTGAGCAGGTCTTCCGTTACCTGGAGGCAAACCATGCCTTGGCTGAGTTCCAGGGCAAGTACCTGGATTTGATCGAAACCGGTTTGAAAGAAGCAGGTAGAGCATGACAGCGCAACAACCGTTGGTCTCGGTGATTATCGCGTCCTACAACCACGCTCGGTACATCGAGCAGAGCATCCTCAGTGTGCTCGGCCAGACGTATCCGAATATCGAATTGCTGGTGATCGACGATGGCTCCAAGGATGACAGCGTCGAATGCATCCGGCGGCTGCAGGCTGAGCACGGGTTTGATTTCCAGGTGCAACAGAACCAGGGGCTGACCGCCACACTGAACAACGCGCTTGCCCGCGCCAAGGGCAGTTTGATCGCTCCATTCGGGTCAGACGACATCATGCTGCCCGACCGTATCGCGACCCAGGTGGCCTATATGGAAGGCAAGCCCAGGGTGGGGATCTGCGCCGGCAACATCGAGCTGATCGACGGTGACGGCAACCTGCATCCGGAGAAAAAACAACGTCGCGATGTGCCGTTTCGCAGTCTCGACTTCGACGACATTTTCATGGACCGCAAGCCGTTTCCACCCGCCCCCACCATGTTGATACGCCGCGAGGCGCTGGAGGAGGTCGGTGGTTTCGATCCGCTGATTCCCCTGGAAGACCTGCTGATTCAATTGAAGATCACAGCGGCGGGCTACACCATTGATGCGCTGGACGTGGTGATGGCGCAGTACCGGCAGCACGCCAGCAATACCTACAAGAACCACCGCTACATGATCCAGAACATCCTCAAGACCTACGCCAAGTTCAGCGACCACCCGGCCTATGATGCGGTGCGCTACAACTTTTTGAACTCGATGTTCCTCAAGACCGCCGACCGTGACCGGCCACTGGCGCGCGAGATTCTCAAGCAGATTCCGCTGAAATTCTGGGGGCGCAAGACCTTGCGTGGGTTGGTGCGGCTGTATCTGACGCCGCTCAAGGGCTGAAGGCCAAGGGTGTAAAAAAGGCGATTATCACGGCCGTGATAATCGCCTTTTTATTAGCTGGCCGGACGAGCCAGGCTGTGTACCTGTTCGCGCAGTTTTGCGGTAGCCGTTGGGCTGGCAACCGTCGCATAGCCCTTTACCAAGTGTTCGAAGTGCGTTTCGAACAGCCAGTTGCGGTCCTGCGGATAGCGCTGCATGTGGCGCAAATTACGCTGGCGCAAGGCGTAGCGCAGGGACGACGGGTAGATGCGCAGGTCGGCGACGTCAATCAGACCGAACTCACCGTCGTCCATCAGCAACACGTTGCCCAGGTGCAGCGAGCGGAAATACACGCCACGCTCATGCAATTGCGCCATGAACCGGCCGAAGCGCTCGATCAGCGATTCGCGCAGGCTGCTGTCCAGGCTTTGCAGGGCCTGGCGCAGGGTCAGGCCGGGCAGCGGGGTATAGGCCACGGCACCGCTGGCGTCTGGCAGGTGGTAGAGGCCAAGGATGTGCGGGGTGGGAATGCCCAGGCTGCGCAACTGTTCGCTGTTGCTGGCAAAGCGCTCGGAATACGGGTTGAAGCTGCCGGAGGTGTACCAACGGCGCGGGCGGAACAGCTTGAGGAAGCTGCCGTCCTCCAGGCGCAGGACCTTTGGCCCCAGGCCATCGGCTTCGATCACCTGGGCATTGCTGCTCAGCCGGTCGAGCACTGGGCGTGTGATCGATTGCACCGGCATGCGCAGCAGGCTGCGGTGGCGCTGGGCGATACTCAGACCGGTAATGATCGCCAGCGGGATCCACAGCAGGAACCAATGCTCCTTGGGTCGCGACAGGATGCCGCCGCCTTCGGTAAGGCCGGCGCCGATGCCGTACACCAGCAGGGACGATGCCAGGATGAACAGCGGTTGTGCGCGTCGCTGCATGCCCTTGTACAGGGCAAAACCGAGCATGAAGATCCAGGGGATGAAACCGATGATGCCGACGTAATAGAGCACGCCAAGGGCAAAGCTATGGGTTTCGCGCAGCTCGTAGCCGTTGTCGAAGGTCAGGTACAGTTCGGAGTCGTAGCTATGGCCGATCCAGGGGTGGTCGGCGATAAGTTTCAACGACATTTTCCACAGCTCGACACGCAACGAGTTGCCACGGTCCGTGATCAGCTCCGGATAAAAAAGCAGCAGTGCGGCACTGGCCAATACCATCGCACCGAGCAGCAGCGCCGAGCGGCGGTTGCGACTGACCAGGGCCATCCACACCACGACCATCATCAACGCCACCAACGGCGTGCGAGAGCCGGTCGCCAGCACCGTGATGCCCATGATCGCCAGTGCCGGTATGCTGAACCACAGCACTTTCAGGCGTTGGGTGGTCAGGCATACAAACAGCCAGTACACGGTGAAAAAACCGAACAGATGGGAGCTGAGCAACGGATTGTCGAGGGCGCCAAGGCCGCCGATCATGCGCATGCCAGGTTCGTACGCCTTCGCGAACGCCACCAGGTTGCCCAGGCACACCACCAGCGCAATCACTGCGGCACCGAAGAAGATCGGCTTGAGCAACTCGTTGCGGTAGTGCAACAGCAGCCCACAGCCGCCAAACAGCATGAAGGTGTTCAGCGGACGCTTGAACAGATCGGTGTCGGCGCTGGGCTCAGGACTCCAGAGCAGACTGGTCAGCGCCCAGGCGCAGAAGGCCAGGAATGCCAGCGCGATAGGTTCGCGCAACAGGTCCCTGAGTTCCCTGGGGCGCATGCACAACAGGAACAAGGTCGGCACGCTGAACAGGAGGTAGACAATCCGGTGCAGTACATTGCGGTTGCCGACGAAGAACAGTGCACTCAAGAGCAGCAGCAAGCCAACAGGCAAAATCCACAGGACCAGGAAGTCAAAAACGCGATTCGAGCCATAGATAAGGCGCTTGGAGTGCATACGATAGAGCCATTCCAGAAAGAGAAAGCCGACCATCCTAAGGTAGTGGCTATGTTATGTCGCCCGCGTGATCCTACCGGGCCGCGGCGTACGCCGGGTGCAAGTACAACAGAGAAGCTGTGCTAAAGTCAGCCTCCTTTTTCAAAACGCCGCGTGATATGACCGACTCCAGTCCGAGCGCAAGCCCTTCGAGCTTGAAAATATACTTCCGCCTGCTCAGTTACGTTAAGCCCTACATGGGCTTGTTCGCGCTGAGTATCCTTGGATTTCTGATTTTCGCGTCGACCCAACCGATGCTGGGTTACATCCTCAAATACTTTGTCGACGGCCTTTCCAACCCCGAAGCCGTGCTGTTTCCGACCGTGCCGTTCCTGCGCGACCTGCAATTGCTGCAGGCGGTGCCGCTGCTGATCATCCTGATCGCGGCCTGGCAGGGCCTGGGCTCATTCCTGGGCAATTACTTGTTGGCCAAGGTTTCTCTGGGTCTGGTCCACGATTTGCGGGTGCAGTTGTTCAACAACCTGCTGACGCTGCCTAACCGCTACTTCGACAACCACAATTCCGGGCACCTGATTTCCCGCATCACCTTCAACGTGACCATGGTCACGGGGGCGGCGACCGATGCGATCAAGGTGGTGATCCGCGAAGGCATGACGGTGATCTTCCTGTTCGCCTCGCTGCTGTTCATGAACTGGCGCCTGACGCTGGTCATGATCGCCATCCTGCCGTTGATTGCCATCATGGTCAGCACGGCCAGCAAGAAATTCCGCAAGCAGAGCAAGAAGATCCAGGTGGCCATGGGTGATGTGACCCACGTTGCCTCGGAAACCATCCAGGGCTACCGCGTGGTGCGCAGTTTCGGTGGCGAAGTCTATGAAGAGAAGCGTTTCCTCAAGGCCAGCCAGAGCAACACCAACAAGCAACTGCGCATGACCCGTACCGGGGCGATCTACACCCCGGCGCTGCAACTGGTGATCTACTCCGCGATGGCGGTGCTGATGTTCCTGGTCTTGTACCTGCGCGGCGATGCGTCGGCTGGTGACATGGTGGCCTACATTACCCTGGCCGGTCTGTTGCCCAAGCCGATCCGCCAACTGTCGGAAGTCAGTTCGACCATCCAGAAAGGCGTGGCCGGTGCCGAAAGCATTTTCGAACAGCTGGACGAAGAGGTTGAGGTCGACCACGGCACCCTCGAACGCGACAAGGTCAGCGGTCGCCTGGAAGTGCGCAACCTGAACTTCACCTACCCCGGCACCGAGCGCCATGTGCTCAAGGACATCAGCTTTACCGCCGAGCCTGGGCAGATGATCGCCCTGGTGGGGCGCTCGGGCAGTGGCAAGTCGACCCTGGCCAGCCTGATCCCGCGGTTCTATCACCATGAGAGCGGTGAAATCCTGCTTGATGGCATCGAGATCGAGGACTACAAGCTGCTCAACCTGCGCAAGCACATTGCCCAGGTCACCCAGCACGTGACCCTGTTCAGCGATACCGTGACCAACAATATCGCCTATGGCGACCTGGCCGGCGCGCCACGCGAGGACGTTGAAGCGGCGGCGGCGGATGCCAACGCCAAGGACTTCATCGACCAGTTGCCCAAGGGCTTCGATACCCAGGTCGGCGAGAACGGCGTGCTGCTGTCCGGTGGCCAACGCCAGCGCCTGGCGATTGCCCGTGCCCTGCTCAAGAATGCACCGGTACTGATTCTCGACGAGGCCACCTCGGCCCTCGACACCGAGTCCGAGCGGCATATCCAGGCCGCGCTGGACAAGGTCATGCAGGGCCGCACCACTCTGGTGATCGCGCACCGCCTGTCTACCATCGAGAAGGCCGACCTGATCCTGGTGATGGACGACGGGCGTATCGTCGAACGCGGTACCCACGGCGAACTGCTGGCGCAGAACGGCTATTACGCACGCCTGCATGCCATGGGCCTGGATGCACCGGTAGCGGCCGACATCACCTGATCCAACAGGCGCTACGGCTCGAATGTGGGAGGGGGGCTTGCCCTGATGCTGATCCGTTAGCGCAGATCCCCTGTGGGAGGGGGCTTGCCCCCGATAGCTCAGTGTCAGCTTGCACAAGTGCTGGCTGGCCCGCCGCTATCGGGAGCAAGCCCCCTCCCACATTTGCCCTGCGGTGGGCGCAAGCCATCGCAAACCCTGTGCTAATATCGCGCCCCTGTTCATTTTGTATGTGGGTTGCTCCATGAAGTTGTCCATGCCGCGATTCAATCAAGCCCCTGTCTTGGTGGTCGGCGATGTCATGCTCGACCGTTACTGGCATGGTGGTACCTCACGGATTTCCCCTGAGGCGCCGGTACCGGTGGTCAAGGTCGAGCAAATCGAAGACCGTCCAGGTGGCGCTGCCAACGTCGCACTCAATATTGCCGCGCTCGGCGCCCCGGCCTCCCTGGTGGGTGTGACCGGTGACGACGAAGCCGCCGACAGCCTGGCCAACAGCCTGCGCGGTGCCGGCGTGCGTGCCTTGTTCCAGCGCATCGCTCATCAGCCGACCATCGTCAAGCTGCGGGTCATGAGCCGTCACCAGCAATTGCTGCGTATCGATTTCGAAGAACCCTTCGCCACCGACGCCCTGGCCCTGGGTGACCAGGTCAACGCGTTGCTCGAAGGTATCAAGGTGCTGGTGTTGTCCGACTACGGCAAAGGCGCCCTGAAGAATCACCAGGTGCTGATCCAGGCCGCCAAGGCCCGGAATATTCCGGTGCTGGCCGATCCCAAGGGCAAGGACTTCTCGATTTATCGAGGCGCCAGCCTGATCACGCCAAACCTCAGCGAGTTCGAAGCGGTCGTCGGTGGTTGCGCCGATGAGCACGAACTGGTGAGCAAGGGCGCAGCACTGATGGCCGACCTTGAGCTCGGCGCCCTGCTGGTGACCCGTGGCGAACATGGCATGACCCTGCTGCGTCCCGGCCACCCGGCAATGCACCTGCCGGCGCGTGCGCGGGAAGTGTTCGATGTCACCGGCGCCGGTGATACGGTGATTTCCACCCTGGCCGCGTCCATCGCCGCCGGCGAGGAACTGCCCCATGCCGTGGCCCTGGCCAACCTGGCAGCGGGCATTGTGGTCGGCAAGTTGGGGACCGCGGCCATCAGCGCCCCCGAGCTGCGCCGCGCCATCCAGCGCTCCGAAGGCTCGGAGCGCGGCGTGCTGGGGCTCGAGCAATTGCTGCTGGCAATTGACGACGCTCGCGCCCACAACGAAAGCATTGTGTTCACCAACGGTTGCTTCGACATCCTGCACGCCGGCCACGTGACCTACCTTGAGCAAGCGAGCGCCCAGGGCGACCGCCTGATCGTCGCGGTCAACGATGATGCCTCCGTCAGCCGCCTGAAAGGCCCAGGCCGACCGATCAACAGCGTCGACCGGCGCATGGCGGTCCTGGCTGGATTGGGCGCGGTGGACTGGGTGATCAGCTTCTCTGAAGGCACTCCGGAAAACCTGTTGGCCCAGGTCAAGCCGGACGTGCTGGTCAAGGGCGGTGATTATTCGGTCGACCAGGTGGTTGGTGCGGACATCGTCAGCGCCTATGGCGGCACCGTCAAAGTGCTGGGGTTGGTGGAAAACAGTTCGACCACGGCCATCGTCGAGAAAATACGTAACAATGAATAACGCTGATAAATGGGTGTTGATCACCGGAGGCGCAGGCTTCATCGGTTCGCATTTGGTTGACGCGTTGCTCGCCAAGGGCTATTCGGTGCGGGTGCTGGATAACCTGTCTACCGGCAAGCGCAGCAACCTGCCCCTGGATAACCCGCGCGTGCAACTGGTGCAAGGTGACGTGGCCGATGCCGAGCTTATGGCGCAAGTGGTCATTGGCGCGTCGGCGGTGGTTCACCTGGCAGCCGTGGCATCGGTCCAGGCATCCGTGGACGATCCGGTCAGTACACACCAGAGCAATTTCATCGGTACCTTGAATATCTGCGAAGCCATGCGCAAGGCCGGTGTGAAGCGTGTGGTATACGCCTCCAGTGCCGCGGTCTATGGCAACAACGGCGAGGGTGCTTCCATTGACGAAGAGACGACCAAGGCACCGCTGACACCTTATGCCTCGGACAAACTGGCCAGTGAACACTACTTTGACTTCTACCGTCGCCAGCATGGCCTGGAGCCGGTCATTTTCCGCTTCTTCAATATCTTCGGTCCGCGCCAGGATCCGTCATCGCCGTATTCCGGTGTGATCAGCATTTTCAGCGAGCGGGTACAGCAGGGCTTGCCCATTGCCGTGTTTGGCGATGGCGAGCAAACCCGTGACTTCATGTATGTGGAGGACCTTGTGGATGTGCTGGTGCAGGCCATCGAACTGCCGACCGTTCCGGCCGGGGCAATCAACGTGGGTTGGAACCACGCCACCACGCTCAGGCAGGTGCTGCAGGCTCTGGAGCAAGTGGTGGGCACGTTGCCGGTCATCAGTTACGGGCCGGCGCGCCTGGGAGACATCCGTCATTCGCGGGCCGACAATCGGCGCCTGCTGGCAAGCTTCACCCTGCCTGAACCTACGCCGTTGAAAGTCGGTCTGGAGCGCTTGCTGAAGGGTTGAGTTGCACCCTGGGGCGTCAGCCCCTGGCTTTTTTCTTCGGCACGATCTTGCGCAGCATCTGCTGCGCCTTGCCGGTCAAGCGCTTGAGCTTCGACTCTTTTTCCGGCTCTGCCAGGCCTTGCTGCCTGAGCCAGTCCTTCCAGCGAATCCGCTCATCGCGCACCAGCCAGCCGTCCTGCCGGGCGAAGCTTTCGGCCAGGTACAACCCCCGTGTACTCGCCGGATACAACTGGTCCTTCCTGACGGTGTACAGCTCGGCGAGCGGCTCGCCGTCCTTGAGCGGCATCAGGTACAGGTCCGGACGTTTGCGATCCAGGCGCGCGACCAATTGGTCTCCTTCCAGGCGCTCATCCACATGGAACAGGCTCAGGGACTTGGCTTCCTTCGGCACTTCCAGGCGCAAGTCGTAAATCAGCTGCAGTGACGCCGTCGGCAGGTGCACATACGCACGTGGCCGCTCGATCAACTGGGTGGTGGCGCAGCGCACCGGACGCGCGGCGCCGGACAGCGGGCTCAGGCGAAACGGCAGGGCTTCACGGTAA
Source organism: Pseudomonas orientalis (assembly GCF_022807995.1). Taxonomy (NCBI): domain Bacteria; kingdom Pseudomonadati; phylum Pseudomonadota; class Gammaproteobacteria; order Pseudomonadales; family Pseudomonadaceae; genus Pseudomonas; species Pseudomonas orientalis. The sequence goes on from NZ_CP094351.1 coordinate 565,989, forward strand.
TGCAGCGCGGCGGAGTAGGGCGCCGGCAGCCAGGTATCGTTGAAGCGCCCGCCGAGCCAGCCCTCAGGGGTTTCCAGCAGGCATTCTTCGGCAATTTCCTGGATGGCCGTATGCAGCGGCAGGTTCAGTTCATGGGCCGGGACGTAGCCGGAGATCAGCTTGAGCACCACATCGCCGCGATCCTGGCGACGCTGGCGCACCAGCACCCAGTAATCCTTGTTTTGCCAGTGCAGCGTCAGGCGCACCGAGACGCCGAGGTTGGCCAGTTCCAGGGCGAAGCGCTCGGCGTCCGGCACCTCCACCGGCTTGCGCCGTTGCAGGGTCTGGGCGAAGTTGAGCGGCATGCCGACGCTCTGGTAGCTCAGGCCTTCGGGAGTGGCTTCTACGTGCAGCGGCAGTGTCTTGAAGTTGCTGGGGTTCTTTCTTATGAGCGTACGCGGCATGTCGGCTCCTTTGTGCGACGGGGTCGGCCGCGTGGGCGGCATCAGAGTTGACGAATGACCCGGGCAGCGGTTGCCACGTTATGGGCCAGGTGCAGCGGATTGATGGTCCCGACAATAGCACTGGCGACGCCCGTTTGCGCAAACAACAACGTGAAACTGGCCTGAATTGGATCCATTCCAGGCGCCAGGCACACGTGGCCGCTGGCCAGGGCTTTTTTCACCAGGATGCCCTTGCCATGGGCCGCCGCGTAATCAATGACGGCTTTTTCGGCCTGTTCGTTCAGATTGTAAGTAACCATGGCGCAATCACCTTGCTCCAGCGCCTTCACGCCGCCTTCAACGGTTTTGCCGGAGAAGCCGAAACCGCGGATCTTGCCCTCTTTTTTCAACTCCGCCAGGGTCTGGTAAACCTCGCAGTCGTTGAGGATGTGCAGGTCGTTGCCATCGGAGTGCACCAGCACCAAGTCGATAAAATCCGTTTCAAGTCGTTTCAGGCTGCGCTCGATCGACATCCGCGTATGGGCGGCGCTGAAATCGTGGCGGGACATGCCGTCCTCGAATTCTTCGCCGACCTTGCTGACGATCACCCAGTCCTTGCGCTGATCACGCAGCAGCGGCCCCAGGCGTTCTTCGCTACGCCCGTAGGCGGGTGCGGTGTCGATCAGGTTGATGCCCAGCTGACGCGCCTGGCGCAGCAACATTCGCGCCTCGTCGTCATTTGGAATCTGGAAGCCGCTGGGGTATTTGACCCCTTGGTCGCGACCCAGCTTGACGGTGCCCAGGCCCAGAGGCGACACCAGCAAGCCGGTGCTGCCCAGGGGGCGATACAGTTCGTGCAGGGTTGGCAGGCTCATGGCAACAGGTGCTCCCAGGCGGGTTGGCCGATCGCAGGCTTGGGCAGGTCGGGCAGGGGTTCGCTGGCGCCTGGGCGGATGCCATCGCGTTCGAGGCTGTTGATGACCCGGTCGGCGAAGTCAGGCGCCAGGGCCAGCTTGGTTGGCCAGCCCACGAGCAGGCGGCCCTGTTCGGCCAGGAAGGCGTTGTCGGGGCGGCTCAGGCCCGATTGCAGTGGCTCGGCGCGATTGACGCGCAGGGTGGCCCACTGGGTCTGGCTCATGTCGATCCATGGCAACAACTGAGCGAGTTCTTTCTGCGCGGTAGCGATCTGTTCTTGCGGCGTGCGCGCCACGCCATCGGCCTCGGCGATATCGCCGCCGATGTACCACACCCAGTTGCCGTCCGCGGCAGGGTGGGTGGTGATGGTCAGGCGCGGCTTGGTGCCGCCGCCCAGGCAATGGGCATACAGCGGCTTCAGGCCCGGGCCTTTGGCGAGGATCATGTGCAGTGGGCGGGTTTGCATCGCCGGCTGGCTCAAGCCCAGGGCCGCAAGCAGATCGGCGGTGCCTGCGCCGGCACTCAAGACGATGCGCTGGGCGCGGATTTCGCGGCCGTCGACCTTCAGGCCCACCAGCGTGTCGCCGTCACGCAGCGGTTCGATGTACTGGCCTGCGAGCAAACCGTCACCGGCCAGCTCCGCCAGGCGTTCGACCAGGCTCGGCACATCCACAACCAATTCTGCCAGGCGGTAGACCTTGCCCTTGAAGCGACGGTCCTGCAGCGCAACCGGCAGTTCGTCGCCCTTGACCTGATCGACACGGCCGCGCACGGCCTTGCTGGCGAAAAAGCTGGTGAGATTGCCGGCGAGGGTGCCGGGGGACCAAAGGTAATGAGCTTCAGAGAGCAGGCGCACGCCGGACAGGTCCAGTTCGCCATTGCCGGCCAGGGCTTCACGCCAGCGGCGCGGCATGTCGGCAATCGCTTCGGAGGCGCCGGTGAGGGCACCGTGCAGGGCGTATTTCGCACCGCCGTGGATGATTCCCTGGGACTTCACGCTCTGCCCGCCACCCAGGGTCGCGCTTTCCACCAATACCGTGGAAAACCCCTGGCGGCGCAGGCGCGCATTGAGCCAGAGGCCGGCAACCCCGGCGCCGACAATCAGAACGTCGGTGGAAATAACGGATGGCATCGGCGACCTCAATGTTCAAGACAAGGGGCGCAGTATACAGGCTGTTGAGGGGCGGTCAGTGACCCGCGGTTTTCGAGAACAGCTGAATCACCACCACGCCCAGCACAATAAGCCCCATCCCCAGCATGGCCGGGACATCCAGCTTCTGCCCGTAGATGAACAGCGCGGCAATGCTGACCATCACGATGCCCATCCCGGCCCATACCGCATAAGCCACGCCAACCGGCACGGTGCGCACGACCAGGGTCAGCATCCAGAACGCGATGCCATAACCGACGATCACCAGCAGCAGCGGGATAGGTGTGCTCCAACCCTTGATGGCTTTCATGGACACGGTCGCGATCACTTCCGAGCAGATGGCGATGGCCAGGTAACAGTAGGCGGCGTTCATGGTGCAATCCTCAGGGTGAAGCAGGTTTGATAAGGTCGGCATTCTAGAGGTTCAACAGATGGGGTAAAGTCATTACCTGTCCGAATGGCTGATGAGCGGCCTGGGTTGGGCCTGCCGCGCGCTTTCTGGCTGAACGTTTTACCGAGTGCTTGCAGGCGATCGACTGAAAAAGCCGATAAACTCCGCCGCCATGAATAGAACTCTCTACACCTGTCTGTTTTACCTGGCGCTGCCGTTGGTGGCTTTACGACTGTGGTTGCGCGCGCGCAAGGCGCCGGCTTACGCCAGGCGCGTGGGCGAGCGGTTTTCCTGCGCCTTGCCCGTGATGCAGCCCGGCGGGATCTGGGTGCATGCGGTATCGGTGGGCGAAAGCATTGCCGCCGCGCCGATGATCCGAGCCCTTCTGAAACGCTATCCGCAGTTACCGATGACCGTCACCTGCATGACGCCCACTGGTTCCGAGCGAATCCAGGCGCTGTTTGCTGATGAGCCGCGCGTCCAGCATTGTTATCTGCCGTACGACTTGCCCTGCGCCGCCAAGCGTTTCCTCGATCGCGTGCAACCCAAGCTGGCGGTCATCATGGAAACCGAGCTGTGGCCCAACCATATCCACGCTTGTGCCCAACGCGCAATTCCGGTGGCCCTGGCCAACGCGCGATTGTCGGCGCGCTCGGCCAAGGGTTATGCGCGGTTCGCTAAACTGACCGCGCCGATGCTGGCGCAAATGAGCTGGTTCGCCGTGCAGACCGAAACCGAGGCCGAGCGTTTTCGCAGCCTGGGTGCACGCCCTGAAACCGTTGAAGTCACCGGCTCGATCAAGTTTGACCTGACCATCGACCCCCAACTGCCGGAGCGCGCCGCCGCCTTGCGCGAACAGTGGGGTGCCGGCGAGCGCCCGGTGTGGATCGCCGCCAGCACCCATGAAGGCGAAGACGAAGTCGTGCTCGCCGCCCATCGTCAATTGCTGGCCAGCTATCCCAATGCACTGCTGATTCTGGTGCCCCGGCATCAGGAACGCTTCGGGCCGACGTTCGAGCGGTGCGTGCAGCAAGGCTTTGTCACGGTGCGGCGCTCCAGTGGCGAAGCGGTCAATGCCGATACCTCAGTGCTGCTTGGTGACACCATGGGAGAATTGCTGTTTCTCTATGCTCTGGCCGACAGCGCCTTTGTCGGCGGCAGCCTGGTACCGACCGGCGGGCATAATCCGCTGGAACCGGCGGCGCTGGGCAAGCCGGTGATCATGGGGCCGCACCTGTTCAACTTCCTGGAGATCAGCGCGATGATGCGCGAGGCCGGGGCGTTGCGCGAGGTGGATGACGCAGAAGGTTTAGCCGAAGCGGTCAGGCAGTTGTTCGAACTGCCACGGGATGCGCGCAGGATGGCCGAGGCGGGACTGAAAGTGATGCAGGCTAATCAGGGCGCGCTTGAGCGTTTGTTGGCGGGTTTGGAACGATTGATCGCTCACTGACCCATCAAATGTGGGAGGGGGCTTGCCCCCGATAGCGGTGTGTCAGTCACCCAATAGGCTGGCTGACCCACTGCCATCGGGGGCAAGCCCCCTCCCACATTGGTTTATGGTGTTTTCAGGAACCCGGGCGGGCCTTGAGCTGCTCGGCGGCGGCTTTGGCCAGGTCCGGTGGCAGGAAGTCTTTGTCCGGGTTGTAGTCGGCTTTCAAATAGCGCGTCAGGTCCTGCAGATCCCCCGGGTTCAAGGTGCCCGCGGCCTGCTTCAAGCGCAGGTTGTCGAGGATGTAGTCGTAGCGGCTGTTGTTGTAGTTGCGCACCGACGAGTAGAGCTGACGTTGTGCGTCCAGCACGTCGACGATATTGCGCGTGCCCACCTGATAGCCGATTTCCGTGGCTTCCACCGCGCTCTGGTTGGAGATGATCGACTGGCGGCGTGCTTGCACCTGTTCCACATCGGTGTTCACGGCGCGGTGCAGGTTGCGGGTATTTTCCACCACCTGGCGGCGCAGGCCTTCGCGTTGCTGCTCGGTCTGGTCGAGGCGCGAATAGGATTCGCGTACTTGCGAACTGGTGAGGCCGCCGCTGTAGATCGGGATGTTCAACCGCAAGCCGATGGTGCGTTGCGACACATCGCCGCCGTACGGGATAGGCAACTGATTCGGGTTGCTGAACCCCAGGGCGTCGTTGTCGCCTTTTTCGTATTGCGCCACCGCATCAAGCGTCGGCAAATGGCCGGCCTTGCGCTGCCTGAGGGTTTCCTCGGCGGCGGTCACTGCGTAATTGCTGGCCAGCAGGTTGAGATTCTGACGCCCGGCGGTTTCGACCCAGGCCTTGGCGTCATTCGGCGCCGGCGGCAGCACCGGCAGCGTATGGACGATGCCCTGGACCGAGTTGTATTGGCGGTTGGTCAGGGTGATCAGCGCCTCGAAGGCATCATCCACCTGGCGCTGGGCCACGATGCGGTTGGCCCGCGCGGTGTCGTAGCTGGCCTGGGATTGCAGCACATCGGTCTTGTCCGACAGGCCCACGTCGAAGCGCTCACTGGACTGGTCGAGCTGACGTTTGAAGGCATTTTCTTCGGCTTTGGTCGAAGCCAGGTTGTCCTGGGCGCGCAGCACGGCGAAGTAGCTCTCGGCACTTTGCAAAATCAGGTTCTGTTCACTGGCCGACAGTTGCAGCGAGGCTTGCTCGTTGACGGCTTCGGCGGCCTGCAGCTGGAACCAGCGATCGGCGCGAAACAGCGGCTGGCTCAGGGTGGCGCGCCAGGAGTGCGCGTCGCGGTTGGCCGTGGCGGCGGGCTGGTCGATCTGGGTGCGCACGTTGTTACTGTCGGCACCGGCCGACAGGTTCGGCAGCAAGCCTGCGCGCGCCTGGGGCACCACTTCTTTCTGCGCGCCATATTGAGCGCGGGCAGCGGCCAGGTCGGCGTTGTTGCTCGCCGCTTCCTGATAGACGCTGACCAGGTCGGTTCTGGCGGACAAGGGCGCTTCAGCTGCCCAGACCATTCCATTGGTCGCACAAGACACGGCAACTGCCAGTGAAAGTTTGCGCAGCATGAGGCGATCCCTGAATAAATATTACGATGATAATTTATTGCCCAAGGCTACGGTGGCGAAACGGGAGCGTCAAGCCTTGAGGCAGCTCAGGAGTGTAGTGGCCGGGCTGCGGCACAACAATCCTGTAATTACGCCATTTATCATCCTGACTACAGCGTCATTGGCAATTTGCCCACTCCATGGTCTAGACTGGCCAGGTTCTTGTCGGGGTGCCTTGTTGGAAGGCTGAGATCGGTAAATACCGGATCCCGTTGAACCTGATCAGGTTAACGCCTGCGTAGGGAACAAGATTTCTCGTCACCCGGCGAGTCCTCTTGTGCTTCGTCCGGGAAGTTGTTCGACAATCGAACAGCCCTCGTGCGCAAGCACAGCACTGGTTTCAGTGCGTCCGTCCGTCACAGGTTCGCTCCGACAACAATCCACCGCCTGGATAAGTTGGAGAGCCCTGATGAGTACCGAATTAAAAAGCCAAAGATCAAAAAACACCGTGCACTTGAGTGAATCGGCCAAGGTCGACTCCGGCTCCGTGCAACCGTTTACCCGCTCACAGAAGATCTATGTACAGGGCTCCCGTCCCGATATTCGCGTGCCCATGCGCGAAATCAGCCTGGATGTGACGCCCACCGAGTTCGGCGGTGAAATCAATGCACCGGTGGTGGTCTACGACACATCGGGTCCGTATACCGATCCCAACGTGATCATCGACGTGCGCAAAGGCCTGGCCGACGTGCGCTCGCCCTGGATCGAAGAGCGCGGCGATACCGAGCGACTGGCTTGCCTGAGCTCACGCTACGGCCAGGAACGCCTGGATAACCCGGACCTGGCTTACCTGCGCTTTGCCCACCTGCAGAACCCACGACGGGCCAAGGCCGGCGCCAACGTCAGCCAGATGCACTACGCGCGCAAAGGCATCATTACGCCCGAAATGGAATATGTGGCCATCCGCGAAAACATGAAGCTTGAGGAAGCCCGCGCCGCCGGCCTGCTCAAGCAACAGCATGCGGGACACAGCTTTGGCGCCAGCATTCCAAACATCATCACGCCCGAATTTGTCCGTGATGAAATCGCCCGCGGCCGCGCAATTATCCCGGCCAACATCAATCACACCGAACTGGAACCGATGATCATCGGCCGTAACTTCCTGGTGAAGATCAACGGCAATATCGGTAACAGTGCGCTGGGCTCGTCTATCGAAGAAGAAGTGGCGAAGATGACCTGGGGCATTCGCTGGGGCTCCGATAACATCATGGACCTGTCCACCGGCAAGCACATCCACGAAACCCGCGAATGGATCATCCGTAACTCGCCGGTGCCGATCGGTACGGTCCCCATCTACCAGGCACTGGAAAAAGTCGACGGTGTGGCAGAAGACCTGACCTGGGAGCTGTTTCGCGACACCCTGATCGAGCAGGCCGAACAGGGCGTCGACTACTTCACGATCCATGCCGGTGTATTGCTGCGCTATGTGCCGCTGACCGCCAATCGCGTCACCGGCATCGTCAGCCGTGGCGGTGCGATCATGGCCAAATGGTGCCTGGCGCATCATAAGGAAAACTTCGCCTACACGCATTTCGAAGAAATCTGCGAAATCATGAAAGCCTATGACGTCAGCTTTTCGCTGGGTGATGGCTTGCGTCCGGGCTCGGTGGCCGACGCCAACGACGCCGCGCAATTCGGTGAGCTGGAAACTCTGGGCGAACTGACCAAGATCGCCTGGAAGCACGACGTGCAAACCATGATCGAAGGCCCCGGCCATGTGCCGATGCAGTTGATCAAGGAGAACATGGACAAGCAGCTCGAGTGCTGCGACGAGGCGCCGTTCTACACCCTCGGCCCGCTGACCACCGACATCGCGCCGGGCTACGACCACATCACCTCCGGCATTGGTGCGGCGATGATCGGCTGGTTCGGCTGCGCCATGCTCTGCTACGTCACGCCCAAGGAACACCTGGGCTTGCCGAACAAGGATGACGTGAAGACCGGGATCATCACCTACAAGATCGCCGCCCACGCGGCCGACCTTGCCAAGGGCCACCCGGGCGCGCAGATTCGCGACAACGCCTTGAGCAAGGCGCGCTTCGAATTTCGCTGGGAAGACCAGTTCAACCTGGGCCTGGACCCGGACACCGCACGGGCGTTTCACGACGAGACCCTGCCGAAAGAGTCCGCCAAGGTCGCGCATTTCTGCTCGATGTGCGGGCCGAAATTCTGCTCGATGAAAGTCACCCATGAAGTGCGTGAATACGCGGCCAATCAGCGCATCGACGCGGTGGATGTGGATGTGGACGTGGCCAGGGGCCTGGCCGAGCAGGCCGAGCGGTTCAGGCAGGAAGGCAGTCAGCTCTACAAGAAGGTCTGATCCGAAGGTGGCGGTGACTGTACCGCCGCCATCGGGGGCAAGCCCCCTCCCACATTTTGACTGAGGTTGACACAGCGTTTGTGTTCACCGCAGATCCAGTGTGGGAGGGGGCTTGCCCCCGATGGCAATTTCCCTGACAACAAAGCCCCTCAGAGACTTCACCCTTGAGCATTCAACCCAGCACTTACTCACCCGACATCGCGGTGCTTCCTGACAAGCGCGTCTTCGGCGCCCGCGACCTGTTCTCCCTGTGGTTCTCCCTCGGCATCGGCCTGATGGTCCTGCAAACCGGCGCCTTGCTGGCGCCGGGCCTGGGCTTGTCCGGCTCATTGCTGGCCATCTTCCTCGGCACCTTGGTGGGCGTGCTGTTGCTGGCCGCCGTCGGCGTGATCGGCAGCGACACCGGGCTGTCGGCCATGGCCGCGCTCAAGCTCAGCCTCGGTACGCGGGGCGCGAGCCTGCCGGCGCTGTTGAACCTGCTGCAATTGGTTGGCTGGGGTTCGTTCGAAATCATCGTAATGCGCGATGCCGCCAGCTTGTTGGGCGCGCGCGCATTCAGTGAGGGCAGCCTGTTGGCGAGCCCCTTGTTGTGGACAGTATTTTTCGGTGGCCTTGCCACCTTGCTGGCGGTGAGCGGACCGTTGACCTTCGTGCGGCAGATCCTGCGTAAATGGGGCATCTGGCTGCTGCTCGCGGCCTGTCTGTGGCTGACCTGGAACCTGTTCGCCAAGGCCGACCTCGTCGCGCTGTGGGCCCAGGCCGGTGACGGTTCGATGCCGTTTGCGGTGGGCTTTGACATTGCCATCGCCATGCCGCTGTCGTGGCTGCCGCTGATCGCCGACTACTCACGCTTTGGCAAGCGCGCGAAAAGCGTGTTCGGCGGCACTGCGCTGGGGTTTTTTATCGGAAATTTCTGGCTGATGAGCCTGGGTGTGGCCTATACCCTGGCGTTTGCGCCCAGCGGTGAGGTGAATGCCCTGCTGCTGGCCCTTGCCGGAGCCGGCCTGGGTATTCCGCTGTTGCTGATCCTGCTGGACGAGTCGGAGAACGCCTTTGCCGATATTCACTCGGCGGCGGTGTCGAGCGGGATGCTGTTGCGTTTGAAAGTCGAGCACCTGGCGTTGGCCATTGGTGTGATTTGCACCGTGATCGCTTGCCTGGCGCCCCTGGCGCAATACCAGAACTTCCTGTTGCTGATCGGTTCAGTGTTCGCGCCGCTGTTCGGCGTGGTACTGGTGGATCACTTCATCCTGCGCCGTCGGCGCCAGGGCGCGGTGACCCTGCTGCATTGGCCTGCGCTGGTGGCATGGCTGGGCGGCATCGGCACTTACCATCTATTGGCCCACCTGTATCCGGATATCGGCGCGACCCTGCCGGCATTGCTGCTGGCCGGGCTGCTGCAGTTCATCCTGGGGCGTGCGGTCAGTGGCGCGCGGGCATCAGCTCAGGCTTGATCACACCGGTCAGGCGCGCATAGGGGATGGTGATTTCGATCAGCCCCTGTGCGTAGGGGGCGATGGTGGTGACGTTGTACTTGAGTACCACGCCGCCACTGGTCAAGGCCACGTTCGGAGTTTTCTGGAATGGCCAGTTCTTCACGAACTCCGGATCGCGGTCCATCTTGGTGTTGATCAACCAGCTGTTGTGGGCAACTTTTGCCGTATTCCAGAACGCCTGCTCCTGGCCGGGCAACAGCATGTCGGCCAGGCTCAGTTCCTTATGCAGCACGCGTGAATAATTGATGAAACCGCGGCCAGGCTCACCGTGGGCCACGCCGGTGTCCAGGTAGCTGGACACTTCAACGATCACCAGTCCGTCATGCTGCTCACGTACCTTGGCCTGCAAATACATACTGTGGCGGTCGGGGGATTCGCGCAGGAATGTGTCCCGGTAGGCATTCAGGGTCGCAGGGACGCTGGCGCCGGGCGTGGTGCGGGTCATCTGCAACAGGCGCTGCTCGACCAGTTTGTCCAGTTGCGGGTCGGCGGGGAAATGCACGGTGTCGATGTTCACCAGCGGGCAATCAGGGCTGCCGCAGCCGGGCTTGATCTGCTCCGACTTGTCGGTGGTGACGTCCAGCGGTTTGAGCTGGCCGGGCTGGAACAGGCTCTGGCAGGCACCCAGGGTCAAGGCAATACAAGCCATGGAGGCGATTTTTAAAAGCGACATGTGTGTCCTTCGTAAATCGATGGAAAGCGAAATAGAGTAGCGCTTGGACTGCCAACAGGGCCGCCAGTTCGCCACTAGACTGATTAACGTGAGTTTGACGCCCGCCGTCTATCCCGGCAACCGGAAAGGGGCTGCGCCGACCCGCTTGGGCGCGTTAGGATGGCGCCCACTGCACGGCTTATGACGAGGAAGAATATGACGGACTTAACGAAGTCGACGCCAAAGAACATCGAAATTGTCCAGCGCGACTCTGCCTACAAGGGCTTCTATCAGCTCGATCGCGTGCAACTGCGCCACGAGAAGTTCGACGGCGGCATGAGCCGCGTGATCAATCGTGAAGTCTTCGTGCGCCATGATGCGGTGTGCGTACTGCCCTACGATCCGCAGCGCGATGAAGTGGTGCTGATCGAACAGTTTCGCGTCGGCGCCATGGGCCGTACCGACAACCCGTGGCTGGTGGAAATGGTCGCCGGCCTGATTGACAAGGACGAGCAACCCGAGGAGGTTGCACACCGCGAAGCCGAGGAGGAAGCTGGGTTGACCTTTTCCGCTTTGTGGCCGATCACCCAGTATTTCCCGTCGCCCGGCGGCAGTACCGAGTTTGTCCACCTGTACCTGGGCCGTTGCGACAGCTCACAGGCCGGTGGCATCCATGGATTGGAGGAAGAGGCCGAAGATATCCGCGTGGCCACCTGGGCATTCGAAGATGCTTTCAAGGCGGTACGCGACGGCAGAATTTCCAATGCAGCCAGCATCATCGCCCTGCAATGGCTTGCGCTTAATCGCGTGGAAGTGAGGGGGCTATGGCAGTAAAGGCACGGGAACGTTACCGGGTTGACCTGATCGGGCTGCAAGCCGCGTGCGAGGCCAACTATGCGCGGCTGATGCGCCTGCTCCCCGACATGCGCCACACGCCCGAGGCGCGGCGCATTGCCGTGACCCACGGCGACCAGATGCTCGGCGTGCTGACCCTGGAAGTCATCGTCAATTGCCCGTATACCACCACCTTGCGCGTGCGCCAGGAACACAGCCTGCCCTGGCTGCCGGTGCCGCAGCTGGAAGTGCAGGTGTACCACGATGCACGCATGGCCGAAGTGATCAGCGCCGAACATGCGCGACGTTTTCGCAGCATCTATCCTTATCCGAATGTGTTCATGCACCAGCCCGATGAGAAAGCCCAGCTCAATGTGTTCCTCGGCGAATGGTTGAGCCACTGCCTGGCCCTGGGTCATGAGTTCGAAGTCGTGCGGTAGATGTGAACTGCGTTTGTTTCTCTGGGTTTCCTCTTTGTGTCCTGCCCCAGCATAATTGCCTCACCTGTCTATTCCTGTGACCGCTAGGGAGAGCGCCTTGCCGAGCGTATCCGCCATGAACCCTGACGCTGTGCTGTTGGTGCAACTGTCCGACAGCCATTTGTTTGCCGATGCAGACGTCACGCTGCTGGGCATGAACACCCGCGAAAGCCTGCAGCGGGTGATCGACCTGGTGCGCGAACAGCAGCCGCACATCGATCTGGTGCTGGCCACGGGCGATCTGTCCCAGGACGGCACACTGGCGTCATACCAGCAATTTCGCGACATGACCGCGCCGATGGGCGCTCCCGCCCGCTGGCTGGCCGGCAACCACGATGAGCCGCAGATCATGGCCGACGCCGCCGTGCACAGCGACCTGCTGGAGCCGGTGGTCGATGTCGGCAACTGGCGCATCACCCTGCTGGATTCCGCCGTACCCGGTTCCGTGCCCGGCTACCTGCAGGACCAGCAACTGCAACTGCTTGTCCAGGCCTTGAGTGAGGCGCCGAACCGGCATCATCTGGTGTGCCTGCATCATCACCCGGTGTCGATCGGCTGCGCCTGGATGGAGCCTATCGGCCTGCGCAATCCCGATGCGCTGTTTGCGGTGCTTGACCGGTTCCCCCAAGTGAAGGCGGTGTTGTGGGGGCACGTGCACCAGGAAATCGACGACCAGCACAATGGCGTGCGCCTGCTGGCGTCGCCGTCCACCTGCATCCAGTTCGCGCCGGGCAGTGACGACTTTCAGGTCAGCGACCAGGCCCCAGGCTATCGCTGGCTGCGGTTGCGTGCCGACGGGCGGTTGGAGACCGGGGTGGAGCGGGTCAAGAATTTCGCTTTCACCGTCGACTACGGCAGCAACGGCTATTAATAGCTGTCAACACTGAGCAAAAAATGTGGGAGGGGGCTTGCCCCCGATTGCGGTGTGTCAGCTGCCACATGTGCTGACTGACACTCAGCCATCGGGGGCAAGCCCCCTCCCACATGGGTTCTCACACCGGCCCCTTATCCCTGTAAACTGCGCCTCTTTGGCTGAGTCACGGAGAGCCCGGCATGTCCGCTTCGATCCTCTATATTCACGGTTTCAACAGTGCGCCAGCCTCCAACAAGGCCAGCCAGTTGATCACCGTCATGGGCAAGCTTGGCCTGGCCGGGCAGTTGCGTGTTCCGGCGCTGCATCACCATCCCCGTCAGGCGATTCCTCAATTGGAGGAGGCCATCGCAGAGCTGGGCAGGCCGCTGCTGGTCGGCAGTTCATTGGGCGGCTACTATGCAACCCATCTTGCCGAACGCCATGGCCTCAAGGCGCTGCTGGTCAACCCGGCGGTCAGCCCCCATCGGATGTTTGACGGCTACCTGGGCACCCAGAAGAACCTCTATACCGATGAAAGCTGGGAATTGACCCTCGACCACGTCACGGCGTTGTCCGAGCTGGAAGTAGCGGCCCCTCAAGACGCTGCGCGTTACCAGGTGTGGTTGCAGACCGGGGACGAAACCCTGGATTATCGCCTCGCCCAGCAGTATTACCGGGCCTGTGCCTTGCGCATTCAGGCCGGTGGCGACCATGGCTACCAAGGGTTCGCCCGGCAATTGCCGGCACTGCTGTGCTTTGCCGGCATTGGCGCTGATCAGTATCAATCCTTCGATTTTTCGTCACTGTGAAAATCGCAGGTCATTTTTTAATCGAACGACTCACGACGAGACCCCATGGCCACTCCCAGCGCTAGCTCTTATAACGCCGACGCCATCGAAGTCCTCTCGGGCCTCGACCCGGTGCGCAAACGCCCCGGCATGTACACCGACACCAGTCGGCCGAACCACCTTGCCCAGGAAGTCATCGACAACAGTGTCGACGAAGCCCTGGCCGGGCACGCCAAGTCGGTACAGGTCATTCTCCATGCCGACCACTCCCTTGAAGTGTCCGACGACGGCCGCGGCATGCCGGTGGACATTCACCCTGAAGAGGGTGTGTCGGGCGTCGAGCTGATCCTGACCAAGCTGCACGCCGGCGGCAAGTTCTCCAACAAGAACTACCAGTTCTCCGGCGGCTTGCACGGCGTGGGTATTTCGGTGGTCAACGCCTTGTCCACGCAGGTCAGGGTCAAGGTCAAGCGCGACGGCAACGAATACCAGATGACCTTCGCCGATGGCTACAAAGCCACCGACCTCGAAGTGATCGGCACTGTTGGCAAGCGCAATACCGGCACCAGCGTGTACTTCGCGCCGGACCCGAAATACTTCGATTCGCCGAAATTTTCCATCAGCCGCCTCAAGCATGTGCTCAAGGCCAAGGCCGTGCTGTGCCCGGGCCTGTTGGTGAGCTTTGAAGACAAAGGTACCGGCGAGAAGGTCGAGTGGCACTACGAAGACGGCCTGCGCTCCTACCTGGAAGATTCGGTCAGCGACTTCGAGCGCCTGCCCAACGCGCCGTTCTGCGGCAGCCTGGCCGGTAACAAGGAAGCCGTCGACTGGGCGCTGTTGTGGTTGCCCGAAGGCGGCGACAGCGTGCAGGAAAGCTACGTCAACCTGATCCCCACCGCCCAGGGCGGCACCCACGTCAACGGCTTGCGCCAGGGCTTGCTGGACGCCATGCGCGAATTCTGCGAATACCGCAGCCTGCTGCCGCGCGGCGTGAAGCTGGCGCCGGAAGACGTGTGGGAGCGCATTGCGTTCGTGCTGTCGATGAAAATGCAGGAGCCGCAGTTCTCCGGCCAGACCAAGGAGCGCCTGTCGTCCCGCGAGGCGGCGGCGTTTGTCTCCGGTGTGGTCAAGGACGCCTTCAGCCTGTGGCTCAACGAGCATCCTGAACTGGGCCTGGCCCTGGCCGAGCTTGCGATCAACAACGCCGGTCGTCGCCTCAAGGCCAGCAAGAAAGTCGAGCGCAAGCGCATCACCCAGGGCCCGGCATTGCCCGGCAAGCTGGCCGATTGCGCCGGGCAGGACCCGATGCGCTCCGAGCTGTTCCTGGTGGAAGGTGATTCCGCCGGCGGTTCCGCCAAGCAGGCGCGGGACAAGGAATTCCAGGCGATCCTGCCGTTGCGCGGCAAGATCCTCAACACCTGGGAAGTCGACGGCAGCGAAGTCCTGGCCAGCCAGGAAGTGCACAACATCGCCGTGGCCATCGGCGTCGACCCCGGCGCGGCGGACATGAGCCAGCTGCGCTACGGCAAGATCTGCATCCTCGCCGACGCCGACTCCGACGGCCTGCACATCGCCACGCTGCTGTGCGCGCTGTTCGTGCAGCACTTCCGCCCGTTGGTGGATGCCGGTCACGTCTACGTTGCGATGCCGCCGCTGTACCGTATTGACCTGGGCAAGGAAATTTTCTACGCCCTGGACGAAGCCGAGCGCGATGGCATCCTCGACCGCCTGGTGGCCGAGAAGAAACGCGGCAAGCCACAGGTCACGCGATTCAAGGGCCTGGGTGAAATGAACCCGCCGCAACTGCGCGAAACCACCATGGACCCGAACACCCGGCGCCTGGTGCAGTTGACCCTGGAAGACTTCGCTGGCACCTCGGAAATGATGGACATGCTGCTGGCGAAAAAGCGTGCGCCGGATCGCAAGGCCTGGCTCGAATCCAAAGGTAACCTGGCCGAGGTATTGGGCTGATGCGCACAGGCGTCGCCCTGGCGATCCTGATGGGGTGCGGGTTGGCGGCCACCGATGGGGTTGCCTCGCCCGTGGTTGAGCTCAAACTGGTGTCCGAACATCCGGTAGACGGCGTGCGCGGTGGCAACCTGTCGGGCCTGGCGCTGTGCGGCAAGGCGTTGTGGACGGTATCGGACCGTGATGATGACCAGATTTATCGTCTGGACACTCGCGAGCCGACCTGGAACGCCGAGGTGTTGAAGATCGACGTGCCACCCGTGCCCGAGTCCGGCTTGCCGTGGGGGTTGCGCTCGCGCACCACGGCGGCTTCGTTCATTCGCGGTGGCGACCTGGATTTCGAAGGCATCAGTTGTGATGCCGCAGGCAACCGCTACATTGTCAGCGAAGCCCATGCAGCGGTGTTGCAGGTGCCGGCAGCCGGTGCGCCCGAGTGGTTGAAGATCGCCCCGGGCATGGTCCGCGAAGCGCGGGCCAGCGGCATGTTGCTGCACTTCAATGCGCTGTTCGAAGGCCTGGCAGTGAGCCCGCAAGGCAATCAGATCTGGCTGGCCGCCGAGCGTGAGCGCCGTGGCCTGATGTCGATCAAGCGCGGTCAGAGCGTGTGGGATTGCGACGGTGCTTGCGTGTTGTTGAGCGAGGCCGGGCTGGAAGTGCAGCCGGCGCAGTTCACCAACGCCAAGGCCGTGTCCAAGGATTTTGCCGACCTGGCGCTGTTCAACGGCAAGCTGTTTACCCTGGAGCGCAATGCGTTCCAGATCTGCCGGCGCGACCCGCTCACGGCCAAGGTTGAGCTGTGCTGGTCGTTTGCCGATGAAACCCTGACGCCCGAACGGCGTTATCCCCAACCCTATGGCCTGGCCGAAGCACTGGTGGTAGATGCCGACGGCGCCTGGATTGGCATCGACAATAATTTCGGCGCGCGTGCCGATGGTGAAAAGCGCCCGGTGGTCTATCGTTTCGCCGCCCCGGCCGGTGGCTGGAGTGCCCAGCCATGAACCGAGACTTTTTTGAATTGACTCAGCGCAGCGGCAGTTCCGCTGCGCCTTACCCAACGATGAGGCCCGCATGAGTGACATCCTCGCAGACAGCTTAGATGGCGTAGAACGCCGATCGCTGGCTGACTTCACCGAAAATGCCTACCTCAACTACTCCATGTACGTGATCATGGACCGTGCCCTGCCGCATATCGGCGACGGCCTGAAGCCGGTACAGCGGCGCATTATCTACGCCATGAGTGAGCTGGGCCTGGACGCCGACTCCAAGCACAAGAAGTCGGCGCGTACCGTCGGTGACGTGCTCGGCAAGTTCCACCCCCACGGCGATTCGGCGTGCTACGAAGCCATGGTGCTGATGGCCCAGCCGTTCAGCTACCGCTACACCCTGGTCGATGGCCAGGGAAACTGGGGGGCGCCGGATGATCCCAAGTCCTTCGCCGCCATGCGTTACACCGAGGCGCGCCTGTCGCGTTATTCGGAAGTATTGCTCAGCGAACTGGGCCAGGGTACCGCGAACTGGGGGCCCAACTTTGACGGCACCCTCGACGAACCCCTGGTACTGCCGGCACGTTTGCCGAATATCCTGCTCAATGGCACCACCGGCATCGCGGTCGGCATGGCCACCGATGTGCCGCCGCACAACCTGCGCGAAGTCGCCAGCGCCTGCGTGCGTCTGCTGGACGAGCCAAAGGCCACGGTCGAGCAGCTTTGCGAGCATATCCAGGGCCCGGACTATCCGACCGAAGCGGAAATCATCACGCCGCGCGCCGACCTGCTGAAGATGTACGAAACCGGCAAGGGCTCAGTGCGCATGCGCGCGGTGTATCACATTGAAGACGGCGACATTATTGTGACCGCGCTGCCGCATCAGGTGTCCGGCGCCAAGGTGCTGGAGCAGATCGCCGCGTTGATGCAGGCCAAACCGTCGAAACTGCCGCAAGTCGCCGACCTGCGCGATGAGTCCGACCACGAGAACCCCTGCCGCATCGTGATTATCCCGACCAACAGCCGGGTGGATCATGAAGTGCTGATGCAACATCTGTTTGCCAGCACTGACCTTGAGTCCAGCTACCGGGTCAACGTCAACATCATCGGTCTGGATGGCAAGCCGCAGCTCAAGAACCTGCGCAATCTGCTGGTGGAATGGCTGGAGTTCCGCGTACAGACCGTGCGCCGTCGCCTGCAATTCCGCCTGGACAAGGTCGAGCGCCGCCTGCACCTGTTGGACGGCTTGTTGATTGCCTACCTCAACCTGGATGAAGTGATCCATATCATCCGCACCGCCGAGCACCCCAAGGCCGAGCTGATCGCGCGTTTCGAGCTGAGCGAGATCCAGGCTGACTACATCCTCGATACCCGTTTGCGCCAGTTGGCGCGACTGGAAGAAATGAAGCTGCGCGACGAGCAGGACGCATTGCTCAAGGAACAAGCCAAGCTGCAAGCGCTGCTGGGCAGCGAAGCCAAACTCAAGAAGCTGGTGCGCAGCGAACTGATCAAGGACGCCGAAACCTACGGCGATGACCGTCGCTCGCCGATTGTCGAGCGTGCCGAAGCGAAAGCGCTGACAGAAACCGAGCTGCTGCCTAACGAGAAAATTACCGTCGTTCTGTCGGAAAAGGGTTGGGTTCGCTCCGCCAAAGGGCATGATATTGACGCCACCGGGCTTTCGTACAAGGCCGGTGATGGCTTCAAGACCGCTGCCGCCGGGCGTTCCAACCAGTTTGCGGTGTTTATCGACTCGACCGGGCGCAGTTATTCGGTGCCGGCCCACACGCTGCCTTCCGCACGAGGGCAGGGCGAGCCACTGACCGGGCGTCTTACACCGCCACCGGGAGCGAATTTCGAATGCGTGCTGCTGCCGGAGGATGATTCGCTGTATGTCATCGCTTCCGACGCCGGTTACGGATTCGTGGTCAAGGGTGAAGACCTGCAGGCCAAGAACAAGGCGGGCAAGGCGCTGCTGAGCCTGCCGAACAATGCCAAGGTGATCCTGCCGCGGCCAGTGGAGGATCGTGAACACAACTGGCTGGCCTCGGTGACCACCGAAGGGCGTCTGCTGGTGTTCAAGATCAGCGACCTGCCGCAGTTGGGCAAGGGCAAGGGCAACAAGATCATTGGTATCCCGGGAGAGCGGGTGGCCAGTCGCGAAGAGTACGTGACCGACATCGCCGTCATTCCGGAAGGCGCGACGCTGGTGCTTCAGGCCGGCAAGCGTACGCTGTCGCTGCGCCCTGACGACCTTGAGCACTACAAGGGCGAACGCGGTCGACGCGGCAACAAACTGCCTCGAGGCTTCCAGCGAGTGGATGCTTTGTTGGTAGAAACGCCTGCTTAAGGCGTACTAGAGGCCTCGATCTACGATTTAACGCGTAGATCGACGCTTTGGCGCTGGAGTCATGGCGCATATTCACGGATGATATGGCCTTTCCAGCGCCGGCGTGGCCGAGCGTATTTAGGTTATTTTTAGTATTACATTGTGGTTCGCCGTGTGGCAGCCACCTGGATGGGATGATGACTGCTCCACGCCTTCCTCTATTTTTGATGCTCGCCGGCCTGTTGGGGCTGGCGGGTTGCAGCACGCACCAGCCGGTGTCGCTGTACCAGCTGGACAGCGGAAGTCCGGCTCAGCCGGCACAAACCGCGGGTATGGCTGTCCTGCTGGGTCCGGTCATCGTTGCTGATTACCTGCAACGCGAAACCCTGCTCCAACGTCAGAACGACGGAAGCCTGCAAGGTTCCACGGATGGTCGTTGGGCGGGCAGTCTTTCCTCCGATATCAATCAATTGATGTTGCGTCAGGTGGCCGGCCAGTTGGACAGCCAGCGCGTGGTCCTGGCGCCAGGCCCGTCCGGGTTCTCTCCGGATGTGCAGGTGCTGCTGACCATCACGCGGCTTGACTCCGGCAAGTCGCAACCGGCGATCCTGGATGCCCAGTGGCGTTTGATCGATCGTCGCGGGCAAGTTCGAGACAACCGTATCGTGCACCTGCAGGAAGAGCATGCCGGCACCACGGCGTCCCAGGTCCAGGCCCAGGGCGTATTGTTGCAGCACTTGGCGCAGCAATTGTCGGTGGCGCTCAAGCCGCTGGCCAACCAGCCGCCGATTGCCGAGGCCCCGCGCAAGCAGGCGCCGGCGCAGGCCAAGCCCGCCACACCGGGAAAGCCGAAGATGCCGATGGCGACACCGATTCGTACGGATCTGGAAGTGTTCAGGTTTTGATCTGAATGGCAGACAAACAAAAGGCCCGCTGAGTAAGCGGGCCTTTTTGTTGGGCTGTTCTGTAGGAGCGAGCTTGCTCGCGAAAAGCGTCAACGATAACGCGTGCTTTCTGAATAAACGCGGCGTCTGTGAGTTTTTCGCGAGCAAGCTCGCTCCTACAAAAGGCCTTAGCCTCAGGGCTTACGGGTCTCGTGCATCCGCGCCAACTGCCGCTCCAGCATCGACGGATACGGCTCCATCAGGCGCTCCACACAGCTGGCGCCCTCAGGGCTGGCAATCGGGCGGATGCGTGCGCGTTGGCGGATCAGCGTGTCTTCACTGATCTTGCGCTCCACCAGCAGCAGGTTGCGGCTGTGCTGGGACAAGGCCAGGGCATCCTGGGCGATTTCGGTCAGCAACAGGTCGATCTGGCTGATGCCGAACAGGTCGTCACCCACCGTCAGGCCCAACTGCAATTGCAACGTAATGCCGCTGTCCGCCACTTCGATCTGCAAGGCATGGCCCAGGGCGCGCAGCAACTCGCCGCAGCAGATGGCGTTGGTCAGGTAGTCTTCGCCGCTGTCTTCGCTGTGGAACAGCATCAATGTGCTGCCGTCGTTCAGGGTGTGCAGTTCGCTCTGGTAGAGCGAGGCGGCCTGGTCGAGACAGTCGCGGTAGCGTTCCAGCAATTCCGTCAGGCGGGCGCGGGGCAGGCGGCGCAGTTGGTCCTGGGCACCCAGCTGCACGGCGAGTACGGCGCTGTATTGGGGCTCGCTGCTCCTGGTCGCAAGCGCTTTCGGCGCTGCGGCGGGAGCGGCATCTGCGGTATCGCGCAGGTCGGCGAACGGGTCTTCGTCGTCCAGCTCGTCTTCTTCGGCCTTGACCACATGGCGTGGCGCAGGCTTCAGACCGGCCACCGGAGCGCTTTCGTCGAAGCCTGGGTCACGCAGGTCGCGCACTTCAAACTCAGGCTCGTCGTTGTAGTCGGCGTCGTCGTACTCAGGCTCGGGCTCAACCTCAGGCACAGTCGGCTCCGGGGCGAAGCTGGCATGCAGCTGGCGCGCGAGGTCGCCGATTTCGTCCTGGCGGTCGGTGGCCGGGGTATGTTCGTCGATATCGCGCAGCCAGATGCGCAGTTGCATCAAGGGCGTGGAGATATGCCGCCCCAAGCGCAGACTCAAGGCCAGGGCGAGGGCCAGCAGGATCGCGCTGAGGATGCCCATGCTCTGCAGGCTGATGGTCATCGGCTGCTGGAACTGTTGCATGTCCAGGCTGATGCGCAATTGGCCGGCTTTCACATCCTGAAACGTGATATTGCTCTGGTACAGGCCTTCGGCTTCGCCCAGCAGGCCGTTTTTCGGACGCTGCCCGGCTTCGGCCATGATCCGGTTGTCCACGCTGTAGATAGCGGCGTGGGCCACCAGCGGGTTCTTGGTCAGGTTGTTGAGCAGTACGTTGAGGCTGAGGATGTCGTTGGACACCAGCAGCTCAGTCGCCGAGGTGGCGGTCTGGGTGGTCAGGCTTTCGCCCAAGGCGTCGGCTTGCTCATGCATGGCCTGTTTGAACTGCAAACCCATCACGCAGGCGTAGATCACCAGGGCCAGAGCGACCAGGATCACGTTATGGCTGGCAATGCGTAATGCGATCGGAACACGGCGGTGGCGCAGTGCCCGGAAGATCAGCAGGAAGAAGTTATCGGTTTTTACTGGCGTGGGCCGGTTCACTTGCGCTCGGCTCTTGGTCCGTGAAGTTGACGCGCAGTATAGCGACAGGCCCATGACCGGCAAAGCGCTGGCTGTGCCCGATGGTCACTGAAAGTGGGTAGAATGCGGTTTTTTTCCAGCCTGGGGGTGCGCTTTGCGCGAAATTGTCCTGATCAACATCACAGGTCTTGACCGACCGGGTCTCACTGCTGCCATTACCGGCGTTCTGGCCCAGGGTGGTGTGAACATTCTCGACATCGGCCAGGCGGTGATCCACGACACCCTGTCGTTCGGCATCCTGGTGGAAATCCCCAGCACCGAGCAGGCATCCTCGGTCCTCAAGGACATCCTGTTTACGGCCTACAAGCTGGATCAGCAGGTGCGCTTCACCCCGGTGTCCGAAGCCGATTACCAGCATTGGGTCGAAGGCCAGGGCAAAAAACGTCATATCGTGACGCTGCTCACCCGCAAGGTAACGGCCGAACAATTGCAGCGCGTCAGCTCGATCACGGCGCACTACGGTTTGAACATCGACCATATCGACCGTCTGTCGGGGCGTATGCCGCTGGACACGCCGGCGGACAAAGGCAAGGGCTGCATCGAGTTTTCGGTGCGTGGGGAGCCCGCCGATGCGCAAGCGCTGCGCGCCGAATTCCTGAGCGTGGCCCAGGAACTGAATGTCGACATCGCCTTCCAGGAGGATTCGCTGTTCCGGCGCAATCGTCGTCTGGCGGTGTTCGACATGGACTCGACCCTGATCGAGGCCGAAGTCATCGACGAGCTGGCCAAGGCGGCGGGTGTAGGCGAGCAAGTCAGCGAGATTACCGAGCGGGCAATGGCCGGCGAACTGGATTTTCGTGCCAGCTTCAAGGAACGCCTGGCGCTGCTCAAGGGCCTCGACGTGAGTGTGCTTGATTCAATCGGCGCGTCCCTGCGCCTGACCGAAGGCGCCGAAACTCTGTTCGCTGAACTCAAGCGCCTGGGCTACAAGACGGCGATCCTGTCCGGCGGCTTCACCTACTTTGCCAAGCAACTGCAGGCCAGGCTGGGCATTGACTATGTGTTCGCCAACGAGCTGGAAGTGGTGGATGGC
This sequence comes from Pseudomonas orientalis, assembly GCF_022807995.1. NCBI lineage: Bacteria > Pseudomonadati > Pseudomonadota > Gammaproteobacteria > Pseudomonadales > Pseudomonadaceae > Pseudomonas > Pseudomonas orientalis. The sequence continues at coordinate 588,293 of NZ_CP094351.1, forward strand.
AAAGTAACCGGCGTGGCGGTGGAGCCAATCGTCGATGCGCAACGCAAGGCGGACCTGCTCAGGGAACTGGCGCACAAGGAAGGCTTGCGCCTGGAACAGACCATTGCGGTCGGCGACGGCGCGAACGACTTGCCGATGCTGGCGATTGCCGGGCTGGGCGTGGCGTTCCGTGCCAAGCCGTTGGTCAAGCAGTCGGCCAAGCAGGCGATTTCGACCTTGGGGTTGGATGGGGTGCTGTATCTGCTGGGCTTGCGCGACCGTGACGGGCAGCTCTGACTGACGAAATGCGCTAAAAAATGTGGGAGGGGGCTTGCCCCCGATTGCGGTAGTCCAGTCAGAGATGTATTGACAGGTCCACCGCCATCGGGGGCAAGCCCCCTCCCACACTTAGTTCTGCGTCAGGCCTTGGGTGTTGCGATACCCTGGCCCATCTGCACCGGCGAACCCGCCAACAATGCTTCGGTCCATTTCACCTGATCCGGCCCGAACAGCACGATAGCGGTCGAACCCAGCTTGAAACGACCCAGCTCCGCACCTTTTTCCAGATGAATCGGCGCACGGGCCGCTTCGTCGTAGCGGAAGGTTTTCAGCTCACGTTTCGGCGGCGTTACCAGCCCGGCCCACACGGTTTCAATCGATGCCACGATCATCGCGCCCACCAATACCACGGCCATCGGGCCACGTTCGGTGTCGAACAGGCAGACAACCCGCTCGTTACGCGCAAACAGTTCCGGTACGTTTTCGGCGGTGGTCTGGTTCACCGAGAAAATCCGCCCCGGCACATAGACCATTTCGCGCAACGTGCCGGCCAGCGGCATATGCACCCGGTGGTAGTCCTTGGGCGACAGGTAGATGGTGGCGAAGTCGCCGCCCATGAACGGCGCAGCCAGCGCAGCGTCGCCGCCCAGCAATTCCAGCACGCTGAAGCTGTGGCCCTTGGCCTGGAACACACGGCCATGCTCGATCGGGCCGAGTTGGCTGACAGCGCCGTCGGCCGGGCTCAGTACGGCGCCCGGGGTTTGATCCAGTGGGCGCGCACCGTCTTTCAGTGCGCGGGTGAAGAAGGCATTGAAGTGCTCGTAGGCGGTCAGGTCTTCAACCAGTGCCTGGGACATGTCCACCTGGTAACGCTTGGCGAACCAACGGGTGAAGGCATTCTTGAACCAGCGCACGCGGCACTCGGCAATGCAGCCGGCCAGGCGCGACAGCAAGTGGTGCGGCAGCAGGTACTGACTGAGGATAAACAACTGCTTTTTCATTAAGTGTCCTTAACCTTTAAATCTCGACAGGGGTATCGGGGTGGTTGCCCCATTCGCCCCAGGAACCGGCATAACCTTTGACTCGCGGATAACCGAGCGCCTTGGCCACCAGGTAGGTGAAGCCAGAGCGGTGGTGGGTCTGGCAGTGGGTGATGATTTCTTTATCGCGGGTCAGCCCGAGGTCTTCGAGGACTTGCGGCATGTCGCGGCGGATGCGCAGGCTGCGCGTCTTGTCCATGCCGGCGGTCCATTCGAAGTTCACCGCGCCGGGGATGTGACCGGCTTTGGCCGCGAGGACTTTTTCGCCGGAGTACTCCAGCGGGCCGCGGGCGTCCCAGATACCCAGATCGGCCGCGCCGAGGCGGCTTTGCAGGTATTCGCGGGTGGCGGTGGGTCCGTCGTGCAAGGTGAGGCTGACCGGGCCGCCGGCGGGGGCGGGTACTTCGGTAGATATGGGGTGCTTCTCGTCCAGCCACGCCAACAGGCCGCCGTCGAGGTAGTGGTATTTCTGATGGCCGATCACGTCGAGCATCCAGATAAAACGCCCGGCCCAACCGCCGCCTTCGTCGTCATACACCACATAAGTGGCATCGGGTGTGTGGCCCAATTCGCCGAACAGCGTCTCCAGGTCGGCCTTGTGCGGCAGCAGGCCCGGCGCGGGCGGTTGGCCCAACTGGGTGCGCTTGGGGTCAACGAAATGCGCGCCGGGGATGTGCCCTTGGGCGTAGCGGGCGGCACTGGTGAGGTCCACCAGAATCAGGTGTTCGGCATCAAGGCGACCTTGCAGGTCGCTGGGTTCGATCACCAGCGGCAAGCCAGAGAAGTCAGGCATGTGAGGTCTCCTGGGCACAAATGTCGGCGATAAAGGAGGGCGATTGTAGCGCAAGCATCAGGCGCTGCGGTTGGTAAAGCTGTGCAGGGCTTTTTCGACGCATTGCGCGGTTTTGCCGAAGGCTTGCACGGTGGTTTCCGAGAACGGCCCGCCGCCCTGATCAGCCACCATCAGCATCACCACGCGCCCATTGCAGCTCAGCGAGCGCAACAGCAGGTGCTCGCCGGTAAACAGGCGGCGCAGGATCGGCGGCAGCAGGGCGGAGAACTGTGCATGGTTGTCAGGTCCGAGACGCACCTGGGCGGACTTTTCCAGCAGCCGCTGCAGCAATGTGCTGCTGACCACATCCAGGCTCAGGTTGGCAGCGTCCTTTGGCAAGCCATCGGCCTGATGCACACGCAAGGTACTCAAGGCGCGATCCGCCATGAACAGCAGCACGCGCTGCATGCCGCTGGCGACCAGGGCCTCCCTGGCGCACGTGGTCAGGTGCATCGCATTGGCAAAGCGGCTCGGTTCGACCAGCAGCTCCGTGCAACGGTTGCGCCATACTTCCAGCGCTTCGGCTGTCGGCGGTGGCGCAGGCAACAAGCCACGATGGACTTTTTGCACGTGCCACGGCCAGATCAGCGACAGGGCCGGGTGCCAGAGGTCAGGCATCAAGGTGCTGCGGGCGCTGGTGACCGCTTGCTGGTGGACCTGTTGCTGCACATCGCTCAGTGGCTCCTGCAGGTACAGCGCAGTGAGGTATTGCCAGCGCTCGGTGTGCGGGCAGGTCCAGGATTCCTGCGCCGACATCGCCAGGCCGTTGGCCAACAGTACCGTGTTGGCCGGCTGATTCAGCCAGCGACGCAGGTTGGGTTCGGCGTCGAGCAACTGCTGGTGGCGCAACGGGTCGTCTTCGCGGGCGATGCGCAATGCCTTGACCAACAGACGCTGCTCGCCCAACAGCAGGTTATAGCCCTGGGACACCCAGATCGGCAGGTGCCAGGCCGCGGTCAAACCAAGGCACAGGTCGAGCAGGCGCACGCCGAACAATTGCTGTTCGACCTTGCGCGCCGACTCGCCCTTGTGGATTACCCGCAGTTCCCATTCCTCAAGCAGCTTGGGGTAGGCCACCGCCATCGGCCACAGTGGGGACAAAAACAGCAGGCTGCCCCAGTGGATGTCCTGCCACAGGCGCGCCAGGCGGCTGCCGAACAGGCCGTTGGCTTGCTGGGACGCGTGCTGGCTGACCAGCAGCAATTGACGCAGTGCGACGGGAATCTCGCGGGCCGGCACCGACGGCAGGCGTGCCAGCAGTTCATCGGCGCGTTTGAGGCCGAGGCGATTGAGCGCCACTTCGAGGTTTTCCGCCGGTTCCGCCAGGCTGCCATGGGTGTGGCTGTTGGCCTCGCGCATCACGCTGAGCACCAGGGCCGGACTGTCTTGCATCAGCTCGGCAATGTCCCTTAATGAGCTGCGGCTGTCGCGGATGGCTTTGCACACACGTTCGTGGCTGGCCTGGGGAACGGGCAGCAGCACGTCGTCCAGGCGCTTGATCCAGGCGGCGAGGGTGGCAGGTTTTGCAATTGGGACTGTCGTTTCATTAGCCATGGTTGGGGCGCGATCATCATATGTGTTCAACACACCCGTAACGGGCTGAATTGGCTTTTCGCCTTAACGGGCTATAGTCTGGCGCAGTTTTGCCGATAAGTAGAACAAGAGTTTTTCAGTTGCACCCACTATGTCCATGAACCCGACGGCGCAAGTACAGATCCCCTATGGCTAAAATTATCGGCATCATTGTCGTCATCGCTAGTGTGCTCGGTGGGTACGTCCTGTCCCACGGTAAAATTGCCGCGCTGATTCAGCCTTTCGAAGTGTTGATTATTGGCGGCGCCGCCTTTGGCGCCTTCTTGCAGGCCAACCCCGGCTACATGACCATGCACGTGGTCAAGAAGTCGCTGGCCATGTTTGGCTCGCGCTTCTCCCACACCTTCTATCTGGAAGTGCTGGGGCTGGTCTACGAGATCCTCAACAAGAGTCGCCGCGAAGGCATGATGGCGATTGAAGGGGATATCGAAGACGCCGCCGCGAGCCCGATCTTCGCCAAATACCCGGCCGTGCTCAAGGACGAGCGCATGACCGCGTATATCTGCGATTACCTGCGCATCATGTCCTCCGGCAACATGGCGCCCCATGAGCTCGAAGGCCTGTTCGACATGGAGCTGTTCAGCCTCAAGGAAGAACTGGAGCATCCTTCCCACGCCGTGACCGGCATCGCCGACGGCATGCCCGGGTTCGGTATTGTCGCGGCGGTACTGGGTATCGTGGTGACCATGGCTTCCCTGGGTGAGGGCGACCAGGCGGCCATCGGCATGCACGTGGGTGCGGCACTGGTGGGTACCTTCTTCGGTATTCTGGCGGCCTACGGTTTCTTCGGCCCGCTCGCCACCTCCCTGGCGCATGACGCCAAGGAAGAAATCAATCTCTACGAAGCGATCAAGGCGTCCCTGGTCGCCTCGGCCTCGGGCATGCCGCCGTCGCTGGCGGTGGAGTTCGGGCGCAAAGTGCTGTATCCGAAGCATCGCCCAAGTTTCGCCGAGCTGGAACAAGCGGTTCGCGGTCGCTAAGCCATGGAAAACAACCAGCCGATCATCATCAAGCGCGTCAAGCGCTTCGCAGCGGGGCATCACGGCGGCGCCTGGAAAATCGCTTTCGCCGACTTCGCGACGGCGATGATGGCGTTCTTCCTGGTGCTGTGGCTGATGTCCACCGCCACCCCTGAACAAAAAATCGCCATTGCGGGTTATTTCAAGGACCCGATCGGGTTTTCGGAGAGTGGCACACCTTTCGTGATCGACTTGGGCGGCTCGCCGCAGCTGGCCCCGGAGCGCACCATCAATCCGGAGGTGCAGACCGAATCGCCCCAGGAAAAAATCCCGGTCGAGCGCGATAAGGTCGAAAGCATGGCCGAACAGGTCGAGAAAGAGCGCCTGGAGCTGTTGCTGCAAGAACTGCAGAACAAGGTTGAGGAAAACCCGCAACTGCTCAAATTCAAGGATCAGATTTCCTTCGAGATCACCCCGGAAGGGTTGCGCATCCAGATCACCGACGCCGCCAACCGGCCGATGTTCGATTCCGGCAGTGCGCGCTTGAAGCCGTACTTCGAAGATATCCTGCTGGCCATGGCCGACACCATCAAGGCGGTACCGAACAAGATCAGCATCAGTGGTCACACCGATGCCAAGCCCTATGCGGGGCAGGGCGACTTCGGCAACTGGGAACTCTCGGCCAACCGCGCCAACGCGGCCCGCCGCGCGCTGGTGGCCGGCAGCTATCCGGACCCGCAAGTGGCGCGGGTGGTGGGGTTTGCTTCCTCGCAGTTGTTCGATCCTAAAGACCCGTTCAACCCGATCAACCGTCGGATCGATATCGTTGTGCTGACCAAAAAGGCCCAGCGTGCGATTGAGGGCGATCAGCCGCCGCCACCGCCTGCGCAGGGTGAGGGCGCCCCCGGTGAAGTGCCGGCGGACCCGAATGCGCTCCCGCCAGGTCAGGAGCCGCTGCCGGCCCATGAGCTGCGTCAAAAGCTGAACTTGTTTGATGACGGCGGCGTGAAGGACCCGACGGCGCCTGCGCCGGGGTCGTAAAGCTCCAGATACGACAAGGCCGCGATTATCGCGGCCTTGTCGTATCAGCCATCTCATTGTAGGAGCGAGCTTGCTCGCGAAAACCGTCAACGATAACGCGTGTATGCTGGATGCTCGCGTTGCGTTTGGGATCTTCGCGAGCAAGCTCGCTCCTACAGAGGCTGGTGGCTTAGTAACTGCTCTCAGGCAAGCTCGCAATAATCGACCGATAGCTGTTCATCCGCTGCTGCTGCACACGTCCATCCTCCAGCGCCTTGAGCAATGCACAACCCGGCTCGCGGTCGTGTTTGCAGTCGCGGAAGCGGCAAGTGCCGATCAGGTCGTTGAACTCGATGAAGCCTGCTTCCACGTCGCTGCGGCTGACATGGCCGAGGCCGAATTCACGAATACCCGGGGAGTCGATCAGCTCACCGCCACCGGGGAAGTGGAACAGCCGTGCGGTGGTGGTGGTGTGGGTGCCCTGGCCGGACAGTTCCGACAGCGGGCCGACGCGGGTGTCGACTTCCGGCAGCAGGCTGTTGACCAGCGACGACTTGCCCACGCCCGACTGACCAACGAACACGCTGATGCGCCCGTCCAGCTGCTGTTGCAGCTGTTCCATGCCGTCGCCGTGATGGGCCGACACTTCCAGCACCGGGTAGCCCAGGGTGCGGTAGACCGCCAGCAAGGCGTTGAGCGCCGGAGCGTTCTGCTCGTCGATCAAGTCGAATTTGTTCAGCAGCAACAGCGGGCGGATACCGGCATGTTCGGCCGCGACCAGGTAGCGGTCGATCAGGTTGGCATGGGGCTCGGGCAACGGTGCGAACACAATCACGATCATGTCGACGTTGGCCGCCACCGGCTTGAGCTGGCCACGGCTGTCGGGGCGACGCAATTCAGTGCTGCGTGGCAACTGGGCGACGATCACGCCGATGCCCTGGTTGCCGGCACGCCACACGACTTTGTCGCCGGTGACCAGCGCGGGCAGGTTGGCGCGCAGGTGGCAGCGGGACACAGAGCCTGCGAGGTCGCCTTCCAGCGCCTCGACTTCGACCTGCACGCCGAAGTGCGCGATCACCAGGCCGGTTTGTTCGGGCCCCAGGTCGCCGCCCTCGAGCGCTTCCACGGCGGAGGATTCGCGTTTGGCGGCGCGCGCTGCGCGTTCACCTTGAATCTTTTCGATGCGCCAGTTTTGGCGACGATTGAGCTGGCGTTTGGCCATTGGTGTTCCGTGTCGATAATGCAAAAGTTGGGTAAAACGGTCGCGAGTCTAGCACGGCCCCGCCTGCTAAACTGCGCAGCTACGCCAAGGTGCCAAGAGAATCAAGCCATGCAAAACCCACAGAACCTGATTTGGATCGATCTGGAAATGACCGGTCTGAACCCCGACACCGACGTCATCATCGAGATGGCGACGATTGTCACCGACAGCAACCTCAATACCTTGGCCGAAGGTCCGGTGATCGCGATTCACCACAGCGATGCCGTGCTTGCCACCATGGACGAGTGGAATACCCGCACCCATGGCAACTCGGGCCTGACCCAGCGTGTACGCGACAGCCGCATCAGCATGGCCGAAGCCGAAGCCCAAACCATCGCCTTTCTGGAAAACTGGGTGCCCAAGGGCAAGTCGCCAATCTGCGGCAACAGCATCTGCCAGGACCGGCGCTTCCTTTATACGCACATGAAAGGGCTGGAGAGCTACTTCCATTATCGCAACCTGGACGTGTCGACCTTGAAGGAGCTGGCAGCACGCTGGGCGCCGGAGGTCAAAGACAGCTTCCATAAAGGCAGCACGCACCTGGCGCTGGATGACATCCGCGAGTCGATCGCCGAGTTGCAGCATTACCGCAAGCATTTCATCAAGGCCTGAAGTCGGCAGCGTCCGCTGCACATGTGGGAGGGGGCTTGCCCCCGATGGCGGTGTGTCAGGCCCGGATGCATTGACTGACACTCCCTTATCGGGGGCATAGGTATCTACACAACTCAGCAGCGCCCAACAGTAACCACGATGCGCAGCGAGTCGCTCTTGATCTTGATCTGCTTTTGATCCTAGGCGCCCCGTTAAACCACGCTGGCCGAACGCAGGCTTGAATCCGTGGGTAACCCGGCAGGACGCCGGGTTAGCCGCACTGGGCCATGGATGGCCCATTGCGGCGGCCCACGGATTCAAGCCGGAGAGAGGGCACACCGAGCCTGGGCGAGGTGCCGAGTGGTGGGGCAAGAGCGTTTTGCTTACTTTTGCGCTTTTCAAAAGTGAGCCGCCGTCAGGGCGGAACCCTAAGTGGCCGTTACCGCAGAAACGGATATGTACTCGATCTGATCCAACATCCTGGTCGGCCCAGAGGCCGCCATCGGGGGCAAGCCCCCTCCCACATTGGAATGGATTTGCAAATCCAAGTGTGGAAGGGCGACTGGGTTTATCTCGGAGCGCCCCCTTTTGGTGCCATCAGCAAATGATTAGACTGCCGGCCACCCTGCAAGGATCGCCATCATGCTGCTGATGCTCTACCTCATCGCCATCACCGCCGAAGCCATGACCGGCGCCTTGTCCGCCGGTCGACGCGGCATGGACTGGTTTGGCGTGGTGCTGATCGCCTGCGTGACGGCGCTGGGTGGCGGGTCGGTGCGCGATATGTTGCTGGGCCATTACCCGCTGACTTGGGTCAAGCACCCTGAGTACCTGGTGCTGACCTCGGTGGCCGCACTGGTGACCATCTTTATCGCACCGCTGATGCGCCGCCTGCGCTCGCTGTTTCTGGCGCTGGACGCTTTGGGCCTGGTGGCATTCACCCTGATCGGCTGCATGACCGCCCTGGAAATGGGACATGGCATGCTGGTGGCGTCGGTCAGTGGCGTGATCACCGGCGTATTTGGCGGCATCCTGCGCGATATCTTCTGCAATGACATCCCGCTGATCTTTCGCCGTGAGCTGTACGCCAGCGTGTCGTTCCTGGCCGCCTGGTTCTACTTGCTGTGCCTGTATCTGGAATTGCCCAGCGAACAGTCCATTCTGCTGACCTTGTTCAGCGGGTTTCTACTGCGCCTGCTGGCGATCCGGTTTCACTGGGAAATGCCCAAGTTCGTTTACAACGACGATGTGCATTAACGTCCAGCGTGTTGCTCCAGCGCCCATTCCACATGTTCGCGCACCAGCTCCGACGGGTAGTCCCGCCGCGCCTTGAGCGCTTCAAGCACCGGAATGCTGGAGGGCGCATTGCCCAGGCCCACCGCCAGGTTGCGTAACCAGCGCTCATAACCGGCACGGCGCAGGGGCGAGCCCTCGGTGCTGCTGAGGAATTTATCCTCGTCCCACATAAACAATTCGGCCAGTTCAGCGTTATCCAGATTGTGACGTGGCTTGAAATCGCTTTCGGCGGTGGATCGGGCGAAACGATTCCACGGGCAAACGATCTGACAGTCATCGCAGCCAAACACACGGTTGCCGATCAGTGGGCGCAGGTCTTCGGGGATGGCGCTTTTGAGTTCGATGGTCAGGTAGGAAATGCAGCGCCGCGCGTCCAGCACATAAGGGCCGACGAAGGCGTTGGTGGGGCAGATGTCCAGACACGCCGTGCAACGGCCGCAGTGTTCGGTGGCGTGGGGTGGGTCCACCGGCAACGGTAAATCAACAAACAGTTCGCTGAGGAAGAAATAGCTGCCGGCCTTGCGATTGAGTACCAGGGTGTTTTTGCCGATCCAGCCCAGGCCGGCCTGTTCGGCGATGGCTTTTTCCAGTACCGGTGCGCTGTCGACGAAGGCGCGAAAGCCGAACGGTCCGATCTGAGCCTGGATGCGGTCGGCCAGTTGCTGCACGCGCTTGCGGATCAGCTTGTGGTAATCGCGGCCCAGGGCGTAGCGCGAGATGTAGGCTTTCTCCGGCTGGGCCAGCAATTGCGCCATCTGGGTGTCGCCGGGCAGGTAATCCATGCGCAGCGATACCACGCGCAAGGTGCCCGGCACCAGCTCATCGGGATGGGAGCGTTTGCTGCCGTGGGCGCCCATGTACTCCATCTCGCCGTGATAACCCGCGTCGAGCCAGCGTTGCAGGTGCTGTTCATGCTCGGCCAGGTCCAGGCCGCTGATGCCGACTTGTTGAAAGCCCAGCTCGCGGCCCCAGTCTTTGATCGATTGGGCGAGGGCGGGCAGATCGGAGGTGATAGGGGGCATGAGACACGGGAAACCACAGGATAGATGCGTATAATTCTGCCAGACATCGGAGCTTGAAGACGCATGCCTCAGACAAAACACGAAATAACCGACGTTCAGCTGTTGTTGCCGGGTCACTTGCCGCAACTGGCTGCGCGTTCGCTGGACGCTCATAAAGGCCAGTTCGGCCATCTGCTGGTGATTGGCGGCGACCGAGGCTTTGGCGGGGCAGCGTTGCTCAGTACCGAAAGTGCATTGCGCAGTGGTGCGGGCATGGTGTCGCTGGCAACACGGGTTGAACATGTGCCCGCCGCGTTGGCGCGTTTGCCTGAAGTGATGACGGTGGGCGTGAGTTCGGCCAATCAACTGATGGGCCTGCTGGAAAAGATCTCAGTGATTGTGATCGGGCCCGGTCTCGGTGACGCTTCCTGGGGTAAAAGCCTGCTGTCCGTCGCCGCCAACGCGCCCCAGCCGCAAGTCTGGGACGCCGACGCCTTGAATCAACTGGCGACCGGCAAGGTCAGCCTGCCGGCCAATTGCGTGATTACCCCGCATCCAGGCGAAGCCGCACGTCTGTTGGGCATTTCAACAGCCGAGGTTCAGGCCGATCGCCTTAAGGTGGCGCGCGCGTTGAGCCAGACATTCAACGCGGTGGCTATCCTCAAGGGTGCTGGCAGTTTGATCGCCAGCCCGGACGGACGTGTTTCGCGCTGTGACCAAGGCCATCCCGCGATGGCGACGGCAGGGCTTGGCGACGTATTGGCCGGCCTCGTCGGCGCATTGCTGGCCCAGGGCATGCACGGCTATGAGGCAAGCTGCCTGGCCGTGTGGTTGCACGCCACGGCGGGGGATCGCCAGGGCACATTTGGTCGCGGCCTGGCCGCCAGTGACCTGATACCGGCCATTCGTCAATTGTTGGAGGAGCAGTCGCCGTGCCTGAAGTAATTCTTTTCCTGGCGGATGAAGAGGCCATGGTCAGCCTCGGCCAGCGCCTTGCCCAGGTCACTGCCGGGGCAGGGCTGATCTTCCTTGAAGGCGACTTGGGGGCGGGCAAGACCACGCTGTCCCGGGGCATCATTCGCGGTTTGGGTCACGCCGGTGCGGTAAAGAGTCCGACGTTCACACTGGTCGAGCCCTACGAGATCGGCAAGATTCGCGCTTTCCACTTCGACCTCTATCGCCTGGTGGACCCCGAAGAGCTGGAATTCATGGGCATCCGGGATTATTTCGACGAAGACGCGTTATGCCTGATCGAGTGGCCAAATAAAGGCACAGGCTTTTTGCCAAAGCCGGACATGACCATTACCATTACGCCGCATGAGCATGGACGTCAGCTGAAGTTGTTGCCCCAGAGCGTGCGCGGCCAGTCGTGGTGCGCCGCTTTGGCATTGGAATTCAAATAATTGGTGGGGTTAGGTATGCGCTTTCGCGCGTTGGTTGCTGTCGTGGGGGTGTTGCTTGCGGCAATGACTGTCAATGCTCTGGCTGCTTCACAGGTGAAAAGTGTTCGCCTGTGGCGAGCGCCGGATAACACGCGACTGGTGTTCGACCTGTCTGGCCCGGTCCAGCACAGCGTCTTTACCCTCACGGCGCCCGATCGCCTGGTGATCGACATCAACGGTGCGAGCCTGGCTGCGCCGCTGAAGGTCTCCACTGCCAATACCCCCATTACCGCCATGCGTTCGGCCCAGCGCACGCCGACCGATCTGCGCGTGGTCATCGACCTGAAAAAGGCCGTGACCCCCAAAAGCTTTTCCCTGGCCCCGAACGCCCAATATGGCAACCGCCTGGTGGTCGACCTGTTCGACAATCCCGCCGATGCCGCGCCGCCGCCTGTGCCGACGCCCAGCGTGGCAACGGTGCCGGCGGTGCCGGTCAACCCCTCGCAACCGCAGGTCAAGCTGCCACCGCCGCCGCCTGCTCCGGCAGGCAAGCGCGACATTATCGTGGTCATCGACGCCGGTCACGGTGGCGAAGACCCGGGCGCCTCCGGTTCGCGCGGCCAGCATGAAAAAGACGTGGTGCTGGCCATCGCCCGCGAACTGCAACGCCAGGTCAACGGCATGAAAGGCTATCGCGCCGAACTGACCCGTACCGGCGACTACTTCATCCCGTTGCGCGGGCGTACTGAAATCGCCCGCAAGAAGGGTGCGGACCTGTTTGTCTCGATCCACGCCGACGCCGCGCCTTCCAGCGCCGCTTTCGGTGCGTCGGTGTTTGCCCTGTCGGATCGTGGCGCCACGTCCGAGACTGCCCGTTGGCTGGCCGACAGCGAAAACCGTTCCGATCTGATCGGCGGGGCCGGCAACGTGTCCCTCGACGATAAGGACAAAATGCTCGCCGGCGTACTGCTTGATCTTTCGATGACCGCCTCGCTGACCTCCAGCCTGAACGTCGGCCAGAAAGTCCTGAGCAACATCGGTCGAGTCACATCGCTGCATAAACAGCGCGTGGAGCAAGCCGGGTTCATGGTGCTGAAGTCGCCGGATATCCCGTCGATCCTGGTCGAGACCGGATTCATTTCCAACGCCAACGAGGCATCCAAGCTGGCCAGTGCCAGCCATCAGCAAGCCTTGGCGCGCTCGATCAGCGCCGGCGTGCGCCAGTTCTTCCAGCAGAATCCGCCACCGGGCACTTACATCGCCTGGTTGCGTGATTCCGGCAAAATTGCCCAGGGGCCGCGTGATCACCGCGTGCAGCCCGGCGACACCGTGGCCATGCTGGCGGTACGTTTCCAGGTCACGCCCGCCGCCTTGCGCAGCGCCAACAACCTGAAAACCGATGAGCTGAAGATCGGCCAGGTGTTGACCATCCCAGGCACTGAATTGGCGGCGCAGTAATGAGCGAATCTGTCTTGAATAGTGGCTCGCGCATTGAACTGCTCAGCCCGCGCCTGGCTAACCAGATCGCCGCGGGCGAGGTGGTCGAGCGCCCGGCCTCGGTGATCAAGGAGCTGCTGGAAAACAGCATCGACTCCGGCGCCAGGCGCATCGACGTGGACGTGGAGCAGGGCGGCGTCAAGCTGCTGCGGGTGCGCGACGATGGCAGCGGCATCTCGTCGGATGACCTGCCGCTGGCCCTGGCCCGCCACGCCACCAGCAAGATCCGCGACCTGGAAGACCTTGAACGGGTCATGAGCCTGGGCTTTCGCGGTGAGGCCCTGGCCTCCATCAGCTCCGTGGCCCGCTTGACCCTGACCTCGCGTACACGCGGTGCCGAGCAGGCCTGGCAAGTGGAAACCGAAGGCCGTGACATGGCGCCCCGGGTCCAGCCGGCAGCTCATCCGGTGGGCACCTCGGTAGAAGTGCGCGACCTGTTCTTCAATACCCCGGCGCGGCGCAAATTCCTCAAGGCCGAAAAAACCGAATTCGACCACCTGCAGGAAGTCATCAAGCGCCTGGCCCTGGCACGTTTCGATGTGGCGTTCCATCTGCGCCACAACGGCAAGACCATCCTCAGCCTGCACGAAGCCAATGACGACGCCGCGCGTGCTCGGCGCGTGGCGGCAGTCTGCGGAGCCGGCTTTCTGGAGCAGGCGTTGCCGATAGAGATTGAACGCAATGGTTTGCGCCTGTGGGGCTGGGTCGGTTTGCCGACCTTCTCCCGCAGCCAGGCGGATTTGCAGTATTTCTTCGTGAATGGCCGGGCAGTGCGCGACAAGCTCGTGGCCCATGCGGTGCGCCAGGCCTACCGCGACGTGTTGTTCAACGGGCGGCATCCGACGTTCGTGCTGTTTTTTGAAGTCGACCCCTCGGTGGTCGACGTCAATGTGCACCCGACCAAGCACGAAGTGCGCTTCCGTGATGGGCGCATGGTGCATGACTTCCTGTACGGCACCTTGCACCGCGCCTTGGGCGACGTGCGCCCGGATGATCAATTGTCGGCGCCCATCGTGACGGCGGTGGTCCGCCCAAGCGGCCCCGAGGCCGGTGAATTCGGGCCCCAGGGCGAAATGAGCCTGGCCGCCAACCTGCTGCAATCTCCGCAGCAGCCCAACTACACAGCGCCCAACGCGGGAGCCGGCGCCGGTTATCAGTATCAATACACCCCGCGCCCGCAATCGACCGTGCCGGTGGCCGAGGCCCAGGCGGCTTACCGTGAGTTTTTCGCGCCGCTGCCGGGTGCCGAGCCCGGCACAGTTGCCTTGCCCGAGGGCGGTGGTGATATTCCACCGTTGGGCTATGCGCTGGCGCAACTCAAGGGCATCTACATCCTGGCGGAAAATGCCCACGGCCTGGTGCTGGTGGACATGCATGCGGCTCACGAGCGGATCATGTATGAGCGCCTGAAGATCGCCATGGCCAGTGAAGGGCTCAGTGGCCAGCCATTGCTGGTGCCCGAATCCCTGGCGGTCAGCCAGCGTGAAGCCGATTGCGCCGAAGAGCACCACGGTGTGTTCCAGAAACTGGGCTTCGAACTGCAACGCCTGGGCCCGGAAACCCTGGCGATCCGCCAGATTCCCGCGCTGCTCAAGCAAGCCGAGGCCAACCGGCTGGTAGCCGATGTATTGGCTGACCTGATGGAGTACGGCACCAGCGACCGTATCCAGGCGCATATCAATGAGTTGCTCGGCACCATGGCCTGCCACGGCGCCATCCGCGCCAACCGTCGCCTGGCCCTGCCGGAAATGAACGGCCTGCTGCGCGACATGGAAAACACCGAGCGCAGCGGCCAATGCAACCATGGCCGACCGACCTGGACCCAGATGGGCCTGGATGATCTGGACAAACTGTTCCTGCGCGGTCGCTGATGAGTGCCTTGCCCCCCGCGATTTTCCTGATGGGCCCAACGGCCGCCGGCAAGACCGACCTGGCCATCGAGCTGACCAGGGTCTTGCCGTGCGAGCTGATCAGTGTCGACTCTGCCCTGGTTTACCGGGACATGGACATCGGTACGGCCAAGCCTTCGAAAGAGGTGTTGGCCCGGTATCCGCATCGTTTGATTGACATCATCGACCCGGCCGAGAGCTATTCGGCTGCGGATTTTCGTACCGACGCTTTGGCCGCCATGGCCGAGATCACAGCCCGGGGTAACATTCCGTTGCTGGTCGGCGGCACGATGCTCTACTACAAGGCTTTGCAGGAAGGTCTGGCGGATATGCCGCCTGCCGACGCCCAGGTGCGCGCCGAACTTGAAGACGAGGCCGCACGTCTGGGCTGGCAAGCCCTGCACGACCAACTGGCGGCGATAGATCCGGTGTCCGCGGCACGCATCCACCCCAATGATCCACAGCGCCTTACCCGCGCCCTGGAAGTCTGGCGTGTGGGTGGTCAGACCATGACTGAACATCGGCTGAAACAAACTGCGCAAAGTGCTGACGCAGGCGCATCTGGCCGGTCACAATTGCCCTATACTGTGGCGAACCTGGCCATCGCTCCGGCGAACCGCCAAGTGCTGCATGAACGGATTGCACAAAGATTCACAAATATGTTGGAACAGGGGTTTGTGGAGGAGGTCGTAGCACTGCGTTCCAGAGGTAATCTGCATCCAGGATTGCCTTCGATACGTGCTGTAGGCTACCGCCAAGTCTGGGATCATCTGGATGGCAAGCTGACGTCAGCCGAAATGCAGGAACGCGGCATCATTGCCACGCGCCAATTGGCGAAGCGCCAGTTCACCTGGTTGCGCAGCTGGAGCGATTTGCACTGGCTGGACAGCCTGGACAGCGACAATCTGTCACGCGCCTTGAAATACCTGGGAACGGTCTCCATATTGAGCTGAGTCCTTGCAATTGCCGTCTATCCTTGGGGGTGTGGCGGCCATGAGCTATTTATTTTTCCGATTTTTTATTATTGATCCTTAAAGGAGTGCGGCACATGTCAAAAGGGCATTCGCTACAAGACCCTTACTTGAATACCTTACGTAAAGAGAAAGTGGGGGTTTCCATTTATCTGGTCAACGGTATCAAGTTGCAAGGTACGATCGAGTCGTTCGACCAGTTCGTGATCCTGCTGAAAAACACCGTCAGCCAGATGGTTTACAAACACGCTATCTCAACAGTCGTCCCTGTTCGTCCAATCCGTCTGCCTAGCGCAGCAGGTGATGAAGCAGCTGACGCTGAGCCAGGTAACGCCTGATAGGAGTCTCCTTTGTTCTTTGAGCGCCACGGTGGTGGTGAGCGAGTGATCCTCGTTCACTTGGATGGACAGGACCCTGAGGCGCGCGAAGATCCGCAGGAGTTTCAGGAGTTGGCAAATTCGGCCGGCGCCGAGACCGTTGCGTTTTTTAACGTGCCGCGTCATCGGCCAACCGCCAAATACCTGATTGGCAGCGGCAAGGTCGAAGAATTGCGCGACCTGGTCCATGCCGAAGAAGCCGATCTGGTGATCTTCAATCACGTTCTGACGCCCAGTCAGGAACGTAACCTCGAACGTGTCTTCGAGTGTCGCGTGATCGACCGTACCGGCCTGATTCTCGATATTTTCGCCCAACGCGCACGTACCCATGAAGGCAAGCTCCAGGTCGAACTGGCCCAGCTTGACCACATGAGTACGCGGCTGGTCCGCGGCTGGACGCACCTTGAGCGCCAGGGCGGCGGCATCGGCATGCGTGGTCCGGGTGAAACCCAGCTGGAAACCGACCGACGTCTGTTGCGGGTTCGCCTGCGCCAGATCAAGGGCCGCCTGGAGAAAGTCCGCAGCCAGCGCGAGCAATCGCGCCGTGGCCGTTCCCGTGCCGATATCCCGACCGTATCCCTGGTGGGCTATACCAACGCCGGCAAGTCCACGCTGTTCAATAACGTGACGAAATCGGACGTGTACGCGGCCGACCAATTGTTCGCCACCCTCGATCCGACCCTGCGCCGCCTCGATCTGGACGACCTGGGGCCGATTGTGCTGGCCGATACCGTGGGCTTCATCCGGCACTTGCCGCACAAGCTGGTCGAGGCATTTCGGTCTACGCTCGAGGAATCGAGCAATTCCGACCTGCTGCTGCACGTGATCGATGCGGCCGAGCCGGATCGCATGCTGCAGATCGAGCAGGTGATGCTGGTGCTGGGCGAGATTGGTGCCCAGGACTTGCCGATCCTCGAGGTCTATAACAAACTCGATTTGCTTGAAGGCGTCGAGCCGCAAATCCAGCGCGATGAGAATGGCAGGCCCCAGCGGGTCTGGCTGTCGGCGCGTGATGGCAGTGGTCTGGAGTTGCTTGAACAAGCCATCGCCGAGTTGCTCGGCGGCGATTTGTTCGTGGGCACCTTGCGCTTGCCGCAGCGTTTTGCTCGACTGCGTGCACAGTTTTTCGAGCTGGGCGCGGTACAGAAAGAAGAACACGACGAAGAAGGTGTCAGCTTGCTGGCCGTTCGATTGCCACGCGCGGAGCTCAATCGACTGGTCAGTCGCGAGGGTGTTGTACCGGCGGAGTTCCTCGAACAACACACTTTGCAATAAAAGCCTGAGAAAGCGGTTGTGCCGCAGTAGCAGGCATTCTGTAGCATTGGTCGGCGCGCCGTGGGTGCGTCTTTGCTTTATCAGATGGAGAGCGCTATGGCTTGGAATGAGCCGGGTGGCAACTCGAATAATCAGGATCCTTGGGGTGGTAAGCGCCGCAATAATGGCGACCGCAAGGGGCCACCGGATCTCGACGAGGCCTTCCGAAAGCTGCAGGAAAGCCTGAATGGGTTGTTCGGTGGTGGAAAAAAACGCGGTGGTGACGAGGGCGGTCGCACAAGCAAGGGCGGCGGCTATGGCCTGCTGGGCCTGGGTCTTGTCGTGCTCGCGGCCGTCTGGCTGTACAGCGCGGTCTACGTAGTGGACGAGCAGGAGCAAGCCGTGGTGCTGCGCTTCGGCAAGTATTACGAGACGGTCGGGCCAGGCCTGAACATCTATTTCCCGCCGATCGACAAGAAGTACATGGAGAACGTCACGCGCGAGCGTGCCTACACCAAGCAGGGCCAGATGCTGACCGAAGACGAGAACATCGTCGAAGTGCCGCTGACCGTGCAGTACAAGATCAGCAACCTGCAGGACTTCGTGCTGAACGTCGATCAGCCGGAAATCAGCCTGCAACACGCAACCGAAAGCGCCCTGCGCCATGTGGTGGGTTCCACCGCCATGGACCAGGTGCTGACCGAAGGTCGTGAATTGATGGCCAGCGAAATCAAGGAGCGTCTGCAACGCTTCCTCGATACCTATCGCACCGGTATCACCGTCACCCAGGTCAACGTACAGAGCGCAGCCGCGCCGCGTGAAGTGCAGGAAGCCTTCGACGACGTGATCCGCGCCCGTGAAGATGAGCAGCGTTCGCGCAACCAGGCTGAAACCTACGCCAACGGCGTCGTGCCGGAAGCCCGTGGTCAGGCCCAGCGCATCCTCGAGGATGCCAACGGTTACCGCGACGAAGTGGTCTCCCGCGCCAAGGGTGAGGCGGACCGCTTTACCAAACTGGTTGCCGAGTACCGCAAGGCGCCCGAGGTTACCCGCGAGCGTCTGTACCTGGACACCATGCAGGAAGTCTTCAGCAACACCAGCAAGGTTCTCGTGACCGGCAGCAAGGGTGGGCAGAACAACCTGCTGTACCTGCCGCTGGACAAGATGATCGAAGGTGGTCGTAGTGGCACCAGCGCGCCGTCCACCGGTTCGAATGCCGCTGCCAACGAAGCGAGCGCCCGTGCGGCCGCTGACTTGCTGCAACAGCAAACACGTACCAGGGAGAGCCGTTGATGAGCAATAAATCGCTGACCGCCCTGATTGTGGGCGTCGTCGTGGTCATCGCTGCCTGGAACTGCTTCTACATCGTCGCTCAGACCGAGCGTGCGGTGCTGCTGCAATTCGGCCGTGTGGTCCAGGCGGATGTCCAGCCGGGCCTGCATGTGAAAGTCCCCTACGTCAACCAGGTGCGCAAGTTCGACGCGCGCCTGATGACCCTGGATGCACCGACACAGCGCTTCCTGACCCTGGAAAAGAAAGCCGTGATGGTTGACGCCTACGCCAAGTGGCGCGTCAAGGATGCCGAGCGCTTCTACACTGCGACTTCCGGCCTCAAGCAGATTGCCGACGAGCGTTTGTCGCGCCGTCTGGAATCGGGCCTGCGTGACCAGTTTGGTAAGCGCACCCTGCACGAGGTGGTATCCGGTGAACGTGACGCGCTGATGGCGGACATCACCCGTTCGCTGAACACCATGGCGGAAAAAGAACTGGGTATCGAGGTGGTCGACGTTCGCGTCAAGGCCATCGACCTGCCCAAGGAAGTGAACCGCAGCGTGTTCGAACGTATGAGCACCGAGCGTGAGCGTGAAGCCCGTGAGCACCGTGCCAAGGGTAACGAGCTGGCCGAAGGTATCCGTGCGGATGCCGATCGTCAGCGCCGTGTACTGTTGGCAGAGGCCTATCGCGAGTCTGAAGAGGCTCGGGGTGATGGTGATGCTCAAGCCGCGGCGATCTACGCCAAGGCTTACGGCCAGGACCAGGAGTTCTACGCGTTCTACCGTAGCCTGCGCGCCTACCGTGAAAGCTTCGCGAACAAGACCGACGTGCTGGTGCTTGACCCAAGCAGCGACTTCTTCCGCTACCTGGAAAAGTCCAAGTAACAAGCCTGTGATTCTGTAGGGAGCACTCCGTCGGGCGGCTAAAATGCCTGGCGGGGTGATCCTTTCAGAAAACGGGTGTATGATGCGGCAGCCGGGAAATTCCCGGCTTTTTTGCGTCTGCATGTTTGATTCGGCAGGCGTGACAGGTTTTTCGAGGAAAGTGCCCGACGAGGCCGGTTACAGGTCGTTCGTCACGTCGCTCTTGCGCGTGGTTTATGCAGGCGGCGGGTATTTTCTGCTCTACTCAAGGCTCGGCCGAGGGCTGGCCGCCCGGATCTAAGGGGAATGGCGTAATGGCAACGGTAGACCGCTGGCTGCTGCCAGATGGCATCGAAGAAGTACTGCCACCAGAGGCTGCGCGCATTGAAATAGCGCGTCGCCAGGTGTTGGATCTGTTCCAGAGCTGGGGCTACGAGTTTGTCGTGACCCCCCATATCGAGTACCTGGAATCCCTGCTGACCGGCGCGGGCCAGGACCTGGATCTGCGCACCTTCAAGGTTATCGACCCGCAATCGGGCCGGCAAATGGGTTTCCGCGCCGACATCACGCCGCAAGTGGCACGCATCGATGCGCACACCCTGCGCCGCGAAGGCCCCAGCCGCCTGTGCTATGCCGGCAGCGTGCTGCATGCCCAGCCGCGTGCCTTGTCGTCTTCGCGCAGCCCGATCCAGTTGGGCGCCGAGTTGTATGGCGATGCGAGCCCAAGCAGCGACGTTGAAGTCATCAGCCTGATGCTGGCCATGCTGCAACTGGCGGATGTGCCGGACGTGCACATGGACCTGGGTCACGTGGGTATCTACCGCGGCCTGGCCCGTGCGGCCGGCTTGTCCGGCGAGGTTGAGCAACAGTTGTTCGATGCCCTGCAACGCAAGGCCATCGATGAAGTCATCGCCCTGACCGAAGGCGTGCCTGCCGAGCTGGCCGATATGCTGCGCTCGCTGGTCAACCTGTGCGGCGGTCGTGAAGTGCTGGCGGCCGCGCGTGAACGCCTGGCCAAGGCGCCTGCGCCTGTATTGGCGGCGCTGGACGACGTGCAGGCGATTGCCGAGCAGTTGTCCGCGCGTTTCCCGCAACTGCCGTTGTACTTTGATCTGGGCGAGTTGCGCGGCTACCACTACCACACTGGTGTGGTGTTCGCGGTGTTTGTACCGGGTGTTGGCCAGGCCATCGCCCAGGGTGGTCGCTACGACGACATCGGTGCCGACTTTGGTCGCGCCCGTCCGGCCACCGGTTTTTCCACCGATTTGAAAACCCTGGTGACCCTGGGGCGTGCTGAGGTCGAGCTGCCGTCTGGTGGCATCTGGATGCCCGACAGTACGGACGCGGCACTCTGGCAGCAGGTTTGTCAGTTGCGCAGTGAGGGTCAGCGTGTCGTCCAGGCCCTGCCTGGGCAACCATTGGCCGCCGCCCGTGAAGCGGACTGCGACCGGCAATTGATTCAGCAGAACGGGCTTTGGCAAGTATCGCCACTGGCTTCTTGAGTTTTCCTGCCGGCCACCGCCGGCACCAAGTTTGCGCGAATGAGGACAAGTGTTATGGGTAAGAATGTCGTAGTCCTGGGCACCCAATGGGGTGATGAGGGCAAAGGCAAGATCGTTGATCTGCTGACCGAACATGCTGCCGCCGTAGTGCGCTACCAGGGTGGTCACAACGCTGGCCACACCCTGGTCATCGATGGCGAAAAAACCGTCTTGCACCTTATCCCGTCGGGCGTGCTGCGCGAAGGCGTGCAGTGCCTGATCGGCAACGGCGTGGTGGTTGCACCGGACGCCTTGCTGCGCGAGATCGTCAAGCTGGAAGAGAAAGGCGTACCGGTGCGCGAGCGCCTGCGTATCAGCCCATCCTGCCCGCTGATCCTGTCCTTCCACGTGGCGCTGGACCAGGCCCGTGAAAAGGCGCGTGGCGAGCTGAAGATCGGTACGACCGGTCGCGGCATCGGCCCGGCCTACGAAGACAAGGTGGCACGCCGTGGCCTGCGTGTGGGCGACCTGCTCAACATGCCGCGTTTTGAAGACAAGCTGCGTGAACTGGTGGATTACCACAACTTCATGCTGGTCGGTTATTACAAAGAGCCGGCCATCGAATTTGAAAAGACCCTGGCCGAGTGCAAGGAATACGCCGAGCTGCTCAAGCCGCTGATGCTGGACGTGACGGCCGAGCTGCACGACCTGCGTCGCGCCGGCAAGGACATCATGTTCGAAGGCGCCCAGGGCTCGTTGCTGGACATCGACCACGGTACCTACCCGTATGTGACCAGCTCCAACACCACTGCCGGCGGCGTTGCCACAGGTTCAGGCGTTGGCCCGATGTTCCTGGACTACATCCTGGGCATCACCAAGGCTTACACTACCCGTGTAGGTTCCGGTCCGTTCCCGACTGAGCTGTTCGACGATGTCGGCGCCCATCTGGCAAAGCAGGGTCACGAATTCGGCGCCACCACCGGCCGTGCCCGTCGTTGTGGCTGGTTCGACGCCGTTATCCTGCGTCGCGCTATCGATGTGAACAGCATCTCGGGCATCTGCCTGACCAAGCTGGACGTGCTCGACGGCCTGGAAGCCATCAACATCTGCGTCGGCTACAAAGACGCGCAAGGCAACGATGTCGCCCCGACCGACGCTGACAGCTACGTAGGCCTGCAGCCTGTGTACGAAGAAGTGCCGGGTTGGACCGAATCGACCGTAGGTGCCAAGACCCTGGAAGAGTTGCCAGCCAACGCCCGCGCCTACATCAAGCGCGTGGAAGAGCTGATCGGCGCACCGATCGACATTATTTCGACGGGCCCGGACCGCAACGAGACCATCGTTCTGCGTCACCCGTTCGCTTAATAAGCTGTTGATGTAAAAAGCAAAGGGCTCCTTCGGGAGCCCTTTGTCGTTTCCGCCTGGCAAGCGGCACGACCCTTGCTGTATTTCCCTCTTTCGAGGTGCTATCAAATTAATGGCACCCGTGGTGGAGGGATTTCCAGTGTCTGCTGTTCTCTCGTTGTTACAAAGCCGTCTGCTGCGGCCGGTGTTCGTTACCCTAGGTATCGCTCTTTTGGTGCAAGTGCTGGTGGCCGTCGCGCTGACGCGGAGCACGGTCACTGCCCTGGAGGCCGATTTGGGCAATCGTCTGGGCATTGATAGCCAGAAGCTGTCCGGCGAATTGGCCCAGGCCGGCAAGGAAGTCACCTCGAGCCTGGATAGCCTGTCCACCAGCACTCGCCAGCGTCTGACTGCAGGGCTCTCCACGCGTCTTCAGCAAGAGCAGAAGCAATTGCGCGCGACCCTGGAAAAAGACCTGCAGGACTCCGCCAATGACATGGCGCAGTTGCTGGCTTCGGTAGCGCCGCGCGCCATGTGGGACAGCGATGTGCCGACATTGTCGGAGTTTGCCCGGCGTGCACAGCGCAATCCCAACGTGTTGTTCGTGGTGTATGACGACGCGGCGGGTGAGCATTTGACCCGTTACCTGAACCGTGAAAATCCGATCAACCAGGCCTTGTTGGCCAAGGGCGCGGGAGAGCGGGCCCTGGATAAGGTACTGGACGCGGCCAGGACGGATCCTTCGGTGTATTACGTCGAAGCCTCGATCAGTCCCAACGGCGTTGAGATCGGCAAAGTTCGCATGGGGGTCTCGACCGCATCGGTCGAGGCCGATCTGCAAGCACTGGATACCCGTTTCGCCGCGCTGATTGCCAGCGGTGATCAACTGGTCGGCGACAGCCTCAAAGGCGCAGCGGCCGATAGCGCCGCCGCCATGGGCGCGCGCCTGCAATCGGCGCAAGCCACGGCCACCCAGATGACCGCCAACACCACCAGTGCGGTTCAGGAGGCTGCCGGCACCTTGCGCTGGCGTATCGGCATGGGCCTGGCACTGGTCGGGTTTGGTGTATTGCTGCTGATTGCCATTGTGCTCGGCCGCCGCGTAGTCAACCGTCTGAAGCTGTTGATCGTCGCCATGGATGACCTGGCAGCAGGTGAGGGCGACCTCACCAAGCGTGTACAGATCAGCAGCAAGGACGAAATTGGCGACATGGCTTCGGCGGTCAATCGCTTTGTGGATAAGTTGCAGCCCATCGTGCGTGAAGCCGGTGATGTGGCCCAGCGTACCGGCGTAGAGATCGGTGCGATGACCCTGCGCAATGCCGGAGCCGATGCCGCGGCAGGCTTGCAGCGCGACGAAGTGGCCGAGAGTTTGCGTGCCCTTGAGCAAATGGCCGACGAGGCCCAGGCCGAGAGCCACGCGATGCAGGCGGCTTTGCAGCAGGTGGTGGATATTCGCCTGGCCACGGATGAGAACTCACGTACCTCGGCTGAAGTCGGCGGCTTGATCGAGGCGTTGGCAGGACAGGTTCAGGCCGGTTCCCAGGTCATCGAGCGTTTGGCCCAGCAAAGCGAGCAGATTGAAGTGGTACTGACGGTGATTCACGGCATCGCCGAGCAAACCAACCTGCTGGCGCTCAATGCGGCCATTGAAGCGGCCCGTGCTGGCGAAACCGGAAGGGGCTTTGCCGTGGTCGCGGACGAGGTGCGTGCGCTGGCGAGCAAGACTCAAAGCTCCACGGGAGACATTCAGGCGCATATCGTGGCGTTGCAGCAAGGCGCGCGTGAGGCCGTGGAAACCATCGGCAAAGCCGGGCGCCAGGCGGACGAAGGGCTACGGGTGTTGCGCGACAGCGTGCGCTTGCAGCAGACGGTACAGGCTTCGGTGGAGCAGGTGCATGCGGCGATCGGCCTGGCGACGCGTGCGGCAGAGCATCAGGCGCAAGGTGCGCATGCGGTGCGTGGGCGGGTCGAGGTGATTCATGCTCAGGCTGAGCGTGCGGCGCAGGCGGTGGTGGAGACGACGGCCAGTGGCAAGGTGCTGGATGGGTTGGCGGCGCAGTTGAAGGCGAGTCTGGGGCAGTTCAGGGCTTAGCGTTGCCTGTGCCGGCCTCATCGGGGGCAAGCCCCCTCCCACATGGGAACGCATTCCAAATGTGGGAGGGGGCTTGCCCCCGATAGCGGTCTCAGCGACTCAGATACATCCGCGTCGTAAGCAAATAAACCGGCAACCCCGACACCAGAATCAACAAC
The DNA here is from genome assembly GCF_022807995.1 of Pseudomonas orientalis. Classification (NCBI taxonomy): domain Bacteria; kingdom Pseudomonadati; phylum Pseudomonadota; class Gammaproteobacteria; order Pseudomonadales; family Pseudomonadaceae; genus Pseudomonas; species Pseudomonas orientalis. The sequence continues at coordinate 612,730 of NZ_CP094351.1, forward strand.
GCCGCATAAGGCGCCGCCGCCGCAAACTCGACATTCGAGGTATGCGCCCACACGGCCGTCGCCAAGGTATTCAGCCCCGTAGGGCTCAACAGCAAGGTGGCCGTCAGCTCCTTCATCGCATCCAGAAACACCAGCGCAAACGCCGCCCCCAATGCCGGAAAAATAATCGGCAGCGTCACCCGGCAAAAAGCACTGAACGACGATGCGCCGAGCGTGCGCGCGGCCTCTTCCAATTGCGGCGCAGCCTTGTTCAGCGCTGTGCGAATAGGCGCCTGTGCCAACGGCAAAAACAGTAGCGCATAAGCAATCAGCAATAACGCCGACGTCTGATACAGCGCCGGCACGTAATGCAGTGCGAAATACACCAGGGTCAATGCAATCACCAGGCCGGGCAGGGCATGCAGTAGATACGGCAGGCGTTCGGCCCATATCGCCAACTGCCCTTTGTAGCGCACCACCAGCAGCCCAACCGGTACTGCCAGTACCAGGCACAGTGCGGCGCCGCCCAGCGAGAGCGCCAGGGATGACAGCAGTGCCTCACCGATCTCGGCCATCGGAAACGCAGCCGACGAACCGACTGCCAACCAATACCCGAGCATGCCCAGTGGGATGCCACTGCCAATGATCGCAAGTGCCAGGCAATACAATTGACCCAATGGCGCCCACTTGCCCAGTCGAACCTGTTCGGCATGTCGTGCTGCACCCTGGCCGATCCGCACATGACGACCCTTGCCGCGCACGCGCAGCTCCAGCCACAACAAGCTCAGGCACATCGCCAGCAGCACCGCCGAGAGCATCGCGGCATTGGCGTTGCTGAACTCCAGTTCGAACTGCTGGTAGATCGCCGTGGTGAAGGTCTGCAGGCCGATGATCGACAGGGCGCCGAACTCCACCAGCATGTGCAGGGCAATCAACAGCGCGCCGGCCAGCAGCGACGGCCACAGCAGCGGCAGGGTGACGTGCAGGAATACCCTCCAGCGGCTCAATCCCAGAGTGCGCGCCGATTCCTCCAGCGACGGGTCCAGGTTACGTAATGTCGCCGCCACCGGCAGGAACACCAGCGGATATTTGGACAGGCTCATCACCAGGATCGCGCCGCCGAGGCCTTCGAAGTTGGCGCTCAGCGACACCCAGGTGAAGCTGCTGACAAACGCCGGCACCGCAAACGGCAGGCACAGGATCACGCCCCAGATGCGCCGCCCCGGCAGGTTGCTGCGTTCCAGCAACCAGGCCAGGGACAGGCCGACCACGCCGCACACAACCGTCACGCCGACCATCAACGACAGGGTGTTGCGCAGCAGCCCGAAGACATAAGGCCGCCATAGCAGATGCACCGCCTGTGCCCAGCCGGCCTGCCAGGCCTTGAGCCCGACATACGCCAGTGGCAGCAGGCTCAGGCCAACCAGGAACAGCACCGGCAACAGCAGCCAGATTGAAGGGCGTTTGCGTCGGGGGCGAAAGCCTGCAGCGCTGGGCAATGGGGTCATCAGTTCAAGCCAACGTCACGTTCCAGTTCCAGGGCTTCTTCGGCATTGCCCAGGTCGGCAGGGGTGACTTTCGGCGGTTGCAGTTCGCTGAAAGGCTTGAGGCCACGGCTGGACTCCATGCCCTTGCGCAGCTGGTATTCGGCCGAGGTGTTGGTGATCACGCGCTGGCCTTCTTCACTGGCCATGAAGGCCAGCAGTTGCTGGGCTTCCTTGGGGTGTTTGCTGGATTTCAGCGCGGCCGCCGAAGACACCGTAATCAGGCCGCCGGCATCGCCGTCGGTGAAATAGTGCAGTTGGGAGTCGAGGTTGGTTTTTTCTTTCTTCAAGGCAAACCAGTAGTAGTTGTTCACCAGCACGGTGGCCACTTCACCGTTTTCCACGGCTTTGAGCGCAACCATATTATTGCTGTACACCTTGCCGAAGGCGCGCAGGCCGGTCAGCCATTCTTCGGCGGCTTCACGCCCGTGCAGCTTGATGATCGCCACCGCCTGTTCCTGGAGTGCGCCGCTGGTGGGCACGAAGCCAACCTTGCCTTGCCACTCGGGACCGGCGAAATCCAGCACCGATTTGGGCAGGTCCTTTTCGGCAATCAACTTGGGGTTGAAGGCGACGACGCGGGTGCGTGCGGTAACGCCCATCCAGTCGCCATTGCTGCCGACGTAATCCTTGGGCAGCACGTCAAGGGTGCTGGCATCGATCTTCGCCAATAAACCTTGCTCGCCGAGTTTGTTCAGCGGCGGCGATTCTTCGGTATAGATCACGTCGGCGGGGGAGCGCTCACCTTCTTCGACGACCTGGCTGGCCAGTTGGTTGCTACTGCCTTTGCGTACATTGACGTGAATGCCGGTCTTGGCTTCAAAGGCTTTGGCGAGCTCATCGCCGACTTCTTTGTGCTGGCCGTTGTAGAGGGTCAGGGAGATTTTTTCGGCGCAATAGGCGTTGGGGGAGAGCAGAGTCAGGCCGAGCAGGGTAAGGGTCAGGCCACGCAGAAGGGATGTCTTGAGTCGGTTATCGCGGATCATCATCCGAAGTGTTCCTCGCTTATGTGCAACAAATCACTACAAGGATAAACGATAAAGCTTCTCAAGTGCGGGATCGAGGGTGATCGCGGGGGAAAGTTTTCACGCCGATTTTTTTCAAACCCCGGAAACGAAAAAACCCGCTTTCGCGGGTTTGATCTGAATTTGGTGCCCAGGAGAAGACTCGAACTTCCACGACCTTGCGATCACCAGCACCTGAAGCTGGCGTGTCTACCAATTTCACCACCTGGGCATTATCAAGCAACGTTGCCGCTGTTGATGGGGCGAACTATACGGCGGGCGTTTTGATCTGTAAACCCCTGATTCGAAAAATATAAATCAATTTTTCCGTTAAAAATCAAAGGCCTGAAACGAAAAAACCCGCTTTCGCGGGTTTGATCTGAATTTGGTGCCCAGGAGAAGACTCGAACTTCCACGACCTTGCGATCACCAGCACCTGAAGCTGGCGTGTCTACCAATTTCACCACCTGGGCATTATCTGACAACGTTGCCGTCGTCGATGGCGCGCACTATACGGAGCGACATTTGCGCTGTAAACCCCTGCCATGAAAAAAGCCTGGAAAATTTCGCCAATGGTCGTGCAAGGTGCGCGCCGGGGGCTGCAAAGGGCTTTAAAAGGCTTGATGACGTCTGAAATTTCCCGTTTCAATACGCGTATGCCAAACTAACCCGCATATAGACAAGGTGAAAACTCTCTAATGGCCGATTGGCAGTCCCTCGATCCCGAGGCCGCTCGTGAAGCGGAAAAATATGAAAACCCTATTCCTAGCCGCGAACTGATCCTGGCGCACCTCGCCGATCGTGGTTCGCCTGCTAGCCGCGAGCAGCTGGTTGAAGAGTTCGGTCTGACCACCGAAGACCAGCTCGAAGCCCTGCGCCGCCGTCTGCGTGCGATGGAGCGCGATGCTCAGTTGATCTACACCCGCCGTGGCACCTACGCGCCGGTCGACAAGCTTGACCTGATCCTGGGCCGCATCGCCGGCCATCGGGACGGCTTCGGCTTCCTGATCCCGGATGACGGCAGTGACGACCTGTTCATGAGCCCGGCGCAGATGCGCTTGGTGTTCGACGGCGACCGTGCCCTGGCGCGTGTTTCCGGCCTGGACCGTCGTGGTCGTCGCGAAGGCGTGATCGTCGAAGTGGTGTCCCGCGCCCACGAATCCATCGTCGGCCGTTACTTCGAAGAAGGCGGTATCGGCTTCGTTGTGCCGGACAACCCGAAGGTCCAGCAGGAAGTGCTGATCACCCCGGGCCGCAATGGCGCCGCCAAGGTTGGCCAGTTTGTCGAGGTGAAAATCACCCACTGGCCGACTGCGCGCTTCCAGCCTCAGGGCGATATCGTTGAGGTGGTCGGCAACTACATGGCGCCGGGCATGGAAATCGACGTGGCGCTGCGCACCTACGATATTCCTCACGTCTGGCCGGATGCCGTGCTCAAGGAAGCCGCCAAGCTCAAGCCGGAAGTTGAAGACAAGGACAAAGAAAAACGCATCGACCTGCGCCATCTGCCGTTCGTCACCATCGACGGCGAAGATGCCCGCGACTTCGACGATGCGGTTTACTGTGAAGCCAAGCCGGGCAAGCTGCGCCTGTTCTCCGGCGGCTGGAAGTTGTATGTCGCGATTGCCGACGTGTCCAGCTACGTGAAGATCGGTTCGGCCCTGGATAACGAGGCCCAGGTGCGCGGCAACTCCGTGTACTTCCCTGAGCGCGTGATCCCGATGCTGCCCGAGCAGCTGTCCAACGGCCTGTGCTCGCTGAACCCGAAAGTCGACCGTTTGGCCATGGTGTGCGAGATGACCATCTCGAAAACCGGCGAAATGACCGACTACCAGTTCTATGAGGCGGTGATTCACTCCCAGGCGCGCCTGACCTACAACAAGGTCAGCACCATCCTGGAAACGCCGAAGACCAGCGAAGCCAAGGCCCTGCGCAGCGAATATGCCGATGTGGTCCCGCACCTCAAGCAGCTTTACTCGCTGTACAAGGTGCTGCTGGGCGCCCGTCACACCCGTGGCGCGATCGATTTTGAAACCCAGGAAACCCGGATTGTCTTCGGTTCCGAGCGCAAGATCGCTGCCATCACCCCAACCACCCGTAATGATGCGCACAAGCTGATCGAGGAATGCATGCTGGCGGCCAACGTGGCCACTGCGGAATTCCTGAAGAAGCACGAGATTCCTGCGTTGTACCGCGTCCACGATGGTCCGCCGCCGGAGCGCCTGGAAAAACTGCGCGCCTTCCTCGGTGAACTCGGCCTGTCCCTGCACAAAGGCAAGGATGGTCCGACGCCGAAGGACTACCAGGCATTGCTCGCAAGCATCAAGGACCGTCCGGATTACCACGTGATCCAGACCGTGATGCTGCGCTCGTTGAGCCAGGCGGTGTACAGCGCCGATAACCAGGGTCACTTCGGCCTCAATTACGAGGCGTACACCCACTTCACCTCGCCGATCCGTCGTTACCCGGATTTGCTCACGCACCGGGCGATCCGCAGCGTGATCCATTCCAAGCAGAACACCCCGCACGTCAAGCGCGCCGGTGCCATGACCATTCCGAAGGCACGGATCTATCCGTACGACGAAGCGGCCCTTGAGCAGTTGGGCGAGCAGTGCTCGATGAGCGAGCGCCGCGCCGACGAAGCCACCCGCGATGTGGTGAACTGGCTCAAGTGCGAGTTCATGAAGGACCGCGTGGGCGAGTCGTTCCCGGGTGTGATCACCGCCGTGACCGGCTTCGGCCTGTTCGTCGAACTGACCGACATCTACGTCGAGGGCCTGGTGCACGTCACCGCCTTGCCGGGTGACTACTACCACTTCGATCCTGTGCACCACCGCCTGGCGGGCGAGCGCACCGGTCGCAGCTTCCGCCTGGGCGATACCGTGGAAGTTCAGGTCATGCGTGTCGACCTGGACGAGCGCAAGATCGACTTCGGCATGCCTGACAAGCCCGCAGAGCCGGCTGGCCGTAAAAAGCGTGGCAGCGAAACCGCAGCGCCGGCTTCCAAAGGCAAGGCTTCCGGCACGAAGACGGCTACCGAGCCTGCACCTGCCAAGACCGGGCGTCGTTCTTCGGCCAAGGACAAGGCCCCTGAGGCCTACCGCCCAAGCGATGCTGCGGCGAAAAATGCCGAGCTGCGCAAGAGTCGCGAGCTGAAGCAGCAACTGCTCAACGAAGCCAAAAGCGGTGGTAAAGCGGCGTCTGGGGGAAAGTCCCAAGGGGCGGAAAAACCGTCGAGCAAACCGAGTAAACACCGTAAAGGCCCGCCTAAAGCGGGTTCGGCCCCTGCGAAAAGCGGCGGGTCGCGCAAACCTAAGGCCAAGTCATGAGTCTGGAAAAAATCTACGGCGTGCACGCCGTAGAAGCACTGCTGCGTCACCACCCCAAGCGCGTCAAGCAAGTGTGGCTGGCGGAAGGTCGCAGCGAGCCACGCGTGCAGGCGCTGGTCGAACTGGCCACCCAGAACAAGGTTGCCATCGGCCAGGCTGAGCGCCGTGAAATGGATGTGTGGGTAGAAGGCGTTCACCAGGGCGTGGTTGCCGATGTCAGCCCGAGCCAGGTGTGGGGCGAAGCCATGCTCGACGAGCTGCTCGACCGTACCGAAGGCGCGCCGTTGTTGCTGGTGCTGGACGGCGTGACCGATCCGCACAACCTCGGCGCCTGCCTGCGTTCGGCGGATGCGGCCGGCGCGCTGGCGGTGATCGTGCCTAAAGACAAGTCGGCCACCCTCACGCCGGTCGTGCGTAAAGTGGCCTGCGGCGCGGCGGAAGTGATTCCACTGGTGGCCGTGACCAACCTGGCGCGCACCCTGGAGAAGCTTCAGCAGCGCGGCCTGTGGATTGTCGGCACGGCAGGCGAAGCCGAAGTCAGCATCTACGACCAGGACCTCACCGGCCCGACCATCCTGATCATGGGCGCCGAAGGCAAGGGCATGCGTCGCTTGACCCGCGAGCATTGCGATTACCTGGTGCACCTGCCGATGGCCGGCAGCGTCAGCAGCCTGAACGTGTCGGTGGCGACGGGCGTATGCCTGTTCGAAGCCCGGCGTCAGCGCGGTGCCAAGGCCAAGGCCAAGAAGTAATTCTAAGCTTGATATAGCAGCAAAATGTGGGAGGGGGCTTGCCCCCGATAGCAGTGTGTCAGCTAAACATTAGTTGACTGATACACCGCAATCGGGGGCAAGCCCCCTCCCACATTTAATTTTGTGGTGTTTGGGAGATTGTTCAAATAATCACCAATCACCTTGCGCCCGTTCTCCCCCTTCTCTACAATTGCGCCCCTTGCCCACCTGGCAGGCACGCATGTGCCTCCCCTGCGGCAAGATCCATAAGTGTCATTCACTCCTTGTCTGACCGTTTTTGAGCGGCAGGCTACAACCCGTAAGGAGCATTCATGCGTCATTACGAAATCATCTTTTTGGTCCACCCGGATCAAAGCGAGCAAGTCGGCGGCATGGTTGAGCGTTACACCAAGCTGATCGAAGAAGACGGCGGCAAAATCCACCGTCTGGAAGATTGGGGCCGTCGTCAACTGGCCTACGCAATCAACAATGTTCACAAGGCTCACTACGTGATGCTGAACGTTGAATGCACCGGCAAGGCCCTGGCCGAGCTGGAAGACAACTTCCGCTACAACGATGCAGTGATCCGTAACCTGGTCATCCGTCGCGAAGAAGCCGTTACCGGCCAATCCGAGATGCTCAAGGCTGAAGAAAACCGCAGTGAGCGCCGTGAGCGTCGCGACCGTCCTGAGCACGAAGGCGCTGATAGCGCTGATAGTGATGACAGCGACAACAGCGATAACGCTGACGAGTAATCCACGGACCTTTTAAGGAGCCTATCAAATGGCACGTTTCTTCCGTCGTCGTAAATTCTGCCGCTTCACCGCTGAAGACGTGAAAGAGATCGATTACAAAGATCTCAACACTCTGAAAGCCTACGTATCCGAGACCGGCAAAATCGTTCCAAGCCGTATCACCGGTACCAAAGCACGTTATCAGCGTCAGCTGGCCACCGCTATCAAGCGCGCCCGCTTCCTGGCCCTGCTGGCCTACACCGACAGCCACGGCCGCTGAGACCGGGCAGTCGACAAGTAGTAAGGGATTGAATGCATGCGCGCCTTAGCTGAGTTCATCATGCGCGGTCGTATGCAGGCCACTCTGGTAGTGGCTGGCTGTGCGGCATTGCCGTTGCTTTATTGGTTGGGTGCTGCCGCAGGTTGCCTTGTGCTCCTGCGGCGCGGTTTGAAGGACGCCCTTGGCGTTCTTGCCCTGGGTTTGTTGCCGGCCTTGATCTGGTGGCTGCAAATGGGTGATCCACGGGTACTTCTGGTACTGCTGGGGTCATCGAGCCTTGCGTTGGTTTTACGCGCAAGTGAGTCCTGGGTCCGTACGCTGCTGGTCAGCGTGGCAGTGGGGTTGGTGTACTCAGTGATGCTTGGCGCGGCTTTCCGCCCGCAAATCGAGGCGCTGGCGCAGGAAATCGTCAAGATCCTGCCGCTGGCCCTCGGGGATCTCTACCAGCATTTGTCGGTAGATGAGCGAGCGCGTTTTGCGTCACTGATTGCGCCGGTCCTGACCGGCCTGATTGCGGCTCTGTTGCAGGTCGTCAGCGTGCTGAGCCTGATTCTTGGGCGTTATTGGCAGGCGTTGTTGTACAACCCGGGTGGTTTTGGTCGCGAGTTTCGCAGTATCAGAATCCCTGCGGGACCGGCGATGTTGCTGCTGGCGTGCATGGTTGTCGGACCGAACTTCGGTCCACAGATGGCCTTGCTGGCGCCGATTTGCAGCGTACCGCTGGTGTTTGCCGGGCTGGCCCTGATTCACGGGCTGGTGGCGCGAAAGCGCCTGGCCAGGTTCTGGCTGGTGGGGTTGTACGTCACGCTGTTGCTGTTCATGCAGCTGATCTATCCGTTACTCGTGGTCTTGGCCATTGTCGACGGCCTGATTGATTTTCGCGGACGTCTGGCGTCGAAAGATGCCGATAGCGCGAACGGTGAAGGTTAAAAGTTAGAGGATTTTCACATGCAACTGATCCTTCTGGAAAAAGTCGCCAACCTGGGCAACCTGGGCGACAAAGTGAACGTTAAGGCCGGCTACGGTCGTAACTACCTGCTGCCATACGGCAAAGCCACCGCTGCAACCGCTGCCAACCTGGCTGCGTTTGAAGAGCGTCGTGCTGAGCTGGAAAAAGCCGCAGCAGACAAAAAAGCGTCGGCCGAAACTCGCGCTGCCCAACTGGCTGAGCTGGAAGTGACTATCACTGCCACCGCCGGTGACGAAGGCAAGCTGTTCGGTTCGATCGGCACCCACGACATCGCTGATGCACTGACCGCCTCCGGCGTTGAAGTGCAGAAGAGCGAAGTTCGTCTGCCGAACGGCACCATCCGCAACGTAGGCGAATTCGACGTAGCCGTGCACCTGCACGCCGAAGTTGAAGCCACCGTACGCGTTGTCGTGGTAGCAGCTTAAGTCGCACCTAACTGACTGGCACCTCGTGTGCCAGCCGGTTAACATCGGGCACGATCCTGTTTACAGGTCGTGCCTTTTGTTTTTTTACACACCCCAAATTTCAAGTGGCCATGAACGAAATCTCCGCTCCTGAGCAATACGATCTGCAAACCGCTGCCCTGAAGGTGCCGCCGCATTCCATCGAGGCCGAACAGGCCGTGCTCGGTGGTTTGATGCTGGACAACAACGCCTGGGAACGCGTGCTGGATCAAGTCTCGGACGGTGACTTCTATCGCCATGACCACCGCCTGATCTTCCGCGCCATCGCCAAGCTGGCCGACCAGAACTCACCGATCGACGTGGTGACCCTGGCCGAACAACTGGACAAGGAAGGCCAGACCTCCCAGGTCGGCGGCCTCGGCTACCTCGGTGAACTGGCGAAGAACACGCCGTCCGTCGCCAACATCAAGGCGTATGCGCAGATCGTCCGCGAGCGCGCCACCCTGCGCCAGTTGATCGGCATCAGCACTGAAATCGCCGACAGCGCCTTCAACCCCGAAGGTCGCACCGCCGCTGAGATTCTCGACGAGGCCGAGCGCCAGATCTTCCAGATTGCCGAAGCCCGCCCGAAAACCGGCGGGCCGGTCAGCGTCAACGACCTGCTGACCAAAGCCATCGACCGTATCGATACCTTGTTCAACACCGATGCTGCGATTACCGGTATTTCCACCGGGTACACCGACCTCGACGAAAAGACCAGCGGCCTGCAGCCGTCCGACTTGATCATCGTCGCCGGCCGTCCGTCGATGGGTAAGACCACCTTCGCGATGAACCTGGTGGAAAACGCCGTACTGCGCAGCGACAAGGCGGTGCTGGTGTACTCCCTCGAGATGCCGGGCGAATCGCTGATCATGCGTATGCTTTCGTCCCTGGGCCGTATCGACCAGACCAAGGTGCGTTCCGGCCAATTGGAAGACGACGATTGGCCACGCCTGACTTCGGCGGTCAACCTGCTCAACGACCGCAAGCTGTTCATCGATGACACCGCCGGTATCAGCCCTTCAGAGATGCGCGCACGTACCCGCCGCCTGGTGCGTGAACACGGTGACATCGCCCTGATTATGATCGACTACCTGCAGTTGATGCAGATCCCGGGTTCGAGCGGCGACAACCGCACCAACGAGATTTCCGAAATCTCCCGTTCCCTGAAAGCCCTGGCCAAGGAATTCAACTGCCCGGTGGTGGCGCTGTCCCAGCTCAACCGTTCCCTGGAACAACGCCCCAACAAGCGCCCGGTGAACTCCGACTTGCGTGAATCCGGAGCCATCGAGCAGGACGCCGACGTGATCATGTTCGTGTACCGCGACGAGGTGTATCACCCCGAAACGGAACACAAAGGCATTGCCGAAATCATCATCGGCAAGCAGCGTAACGGCCCCATCGGCTTTATCCGCCTGGCGTTCATCGGCAAGTACACGCGCTTTGAAAACCTGGCGCCGGGCAGTTATAACTTCGACGACGACGAGTAACGACTGGCTCAGGTCATTCGGCCAGCTCCTGGCGGGTCAGCGTCTGAATCAACTGGGCCTCTTCAATTACAAGCAGTGCCTGTTGGTTGTCGGTTTGCTCCTTATAGTCGGCTTCTGACAGTGCCCCTGCGGTAAAACTCTCGCGAAGGGCCTCCAGGCGCTCCTGAAAGGGCTGACGCTGGGTTTCGAATTGCGGCTGGTGTTTGTTGATGACATAAACTTGCCAGAATTCTCTGGACACCAGTGCCTGGAACTCCTCAGGCGAATTATCCAGCGCCACGACGCTTTCATAGGCGCTGTCCAGCATCGCCTGAGTGACTTGGCCCATATGGGTGAAGCGTGTTTGCTCAGGCTGCCCCGGCAATTGGAGGCGATCCTTGAGGCCGTAGCGATAGGCCAGCCTGATCTCGACTTCTTCACGCAGACGCTCACGGTGGGGCTGTTTCTGCGCCTCTGAAACCTGAGGGTCATTGATGATCGCTTCGCTGCGCTGAATGTCTTGCGAGGCGATCCTGTCCACTTCATGCAAGCGGAACAAGCCTCTGGACAGTGTCGATAACTGTGCGCCTTGTGACTGATCCATCGCCTGCGTGCGAGCGCGGTAGGCGAGTACAGTGATTTCCAGATTGCCAAAGGAGAACGCCGCACGGTCACAGCAGGCCGGCTCGCCGGCACGGTCGAAAATTTCCTGACGCAGCTTTTCGGATTCCGGGTTGTTTTCGGTGATGGCGTCGATCAGTTCCCAGACCCGACGCCGGTAATCCTCCTGGCCGGTGCCCAATTGTTCCAGGCGTTTGAGCAGGTCGAAGAAAGGTTCTGCGCCTGCTTGTTCGCGTAACGCATTCCATTGTGTTCGTCTTGCGCGAACCTTGTCTGAGGCCAGGCCATTGGTCAACCGCCTGAAAGAATCGTCGCCTCGCGCTCTGAACCCTGCGACACGCTGGGCCTGCGCGCTGGTCGCTACCAGAAAGTTCGGTAGTCCGATTTGTGTAATGCCGGCGGCCAAGAGTCGCTCTCCGTAATCGGCGACCCGATTCAGGGTGTCCGCGGATAAGGGGTTGCCGGCGACGTCGGTCACATTGCTGATCCTCCCCGACTGCGCCAGGAGTGCGTCGGTGGGTGCAATGAGGGTGTCGGGAATCTCGGTGATCCGATTCCCGCTCAGGTTGATCTTGTCCAGCGAAGGTTGCTCTAACAAGCCCGCAGGCCAGGTATCGATGCCTGTATTGGAGAGATCGAGCGAGCGTATATCCGGTATTTGGCTGAAATCGGGGGTGAGGCCCAGTTGTGGATTGTTTTGCATCCACAGGGCTCTGAGGGTGGTGCGTTCCGACAGGATGCGCGCGGTGTCCGGGGTCAGGCGAATCTGGTTGTTCTGTAAAAAAATACGTGTAAGCCCGTGCATTTCACCCAACGCCGGCGGCAGCTCTCGGAGCTGATTGTTGGCAAGGTTCAGCCAGCGCACGTGCCGGTATCGGGTCAGGAAACCCTCCGGAGAAGTGCTCAGGTTCATGTTGTTCAGTTTGAGCGAGCCGACATGGCTGAAGTCCGCGTCCAGGTCCGGCAGGCTGGGCAGTGTCAGGCGGCTGAGGTCAAGCTCCAGGCCGATAGGCGTGCCGTCATTGGCCAGCATCTGGGGTGTTTCCCTGCGCCAGCAACTCAAGATACGTTCCCGGGCAGTGTTTCGGTCACTGTGATGCGCGGCATTTGCCGCCAGTTGGCCTGCGCGGATATAGGTCTGCCGTTGGCCACCGCCCGAGAAGGTCCACGCATCCAGCTGCGCCTGGAGCAGGTTGAACTCCAGCTCCAGCCGATCCACCTCCACCGCTGCCGCGCCGTTGGGGAAACTCCACAGAAACTCCCGGGATTGCTTCAGGCTTTTGTTCGGGAACATCCGGCGATAGCGTTCAACCCGTGGGCTGCCACAGTCAAACGCGGCGTCGATGACGCCTTCGATCAGTTGCGCATGGTTTTCACTGAGGTCGCGCCAGTACCGGTCGAATTTGCGCCAGTACTGGGCGGGGAAGGGATTGCCTTGCAGCAGCATGACGTTATTGACCCGTACAATAGCGTCCAGTTGATCAGCCGGTGGCTTGAGGTGGGCCTCGGGAACCGCGCGCAACTGGTTGCTGCGCAGGTCGACGCTGCTCAGGCCAGGCTTGCCCAGCAAACCTTTAGGCCATTGATTGATCCCGGTCTTATTGAGATCCAGGGTTTTCAGGTTCGCCATGGCGCTCAAGTCGGGGGTTGTTTCCAAAGGGTTGTCCGAGAGGTTCAAGTGTTCGAGCAGGGTAAGTGCCGCGAGTTTTTCCACGCTCTGTGCATCCAGGCGGACCTGATTCGAACTCAGATTCAAAGTGGTCAAGTGGCGCATGTCACTGACCGCTGTGGGGAGTTTGTCGAGCTTGGACTGCGTGATGCGCAGGCGCTCAATGTTGGGGAAGTTGCCAATGAGGGTATCGGCCGCCTCCGTCCAGTTGACCGACACCAGATCAAGTTCGCGTACATGGCTGAAATCAGCGTTCAGCGCTGGAAGCGCTGAGGTTATCGACGCCAGTTTGAGTGTCGTCCCGGTTTCACGTCGCCAGCAACGCTTGATCTCGTCGGTGAGCGTTTTCTTCCAGGCTGCGGTTTCGGATGTGGTCGTTTGCCGCCATGCCTTCAATGCGTTGCGCAGGGTTCTGTATTCGGTTTCCCTTCGCGTCAGCTCGCCTGTGACGTTGTCCCCCAGCGATTGCACAAAGGTGCTGACCTGTTCATCGGTGAAAATGGGGAACAGTTTGCGTACGCGGCTTTGCGGGTTGCGCAGGCGATTGGTGGCGGCGGCGGCCTGGTCCGAGAGTTGCCGGAAAAAACTCCACTCATGCCCCGGCCCCCGCACGCCGCCTTGCGCACCCACGACGGCGCTGACCCAGACATTCGCGGCATTGCGGGTGATGGCGTGACTTTCTCCGGCACGGCTGCTGTTGTAGAGGTTGCCTTCATCCTGGGCAACCGGGTCGTCTGGCTTGACGATACGCCAGACTTTGCCGGTGGCAGTGGAGGCGTCACGGTCGAACATGACCTGATAGATGCCGCCATCGATACTCACATAGTTGCGCTCGCTCAACGCATGAATGCCGTCGGCGTCGGCATTGTCCGGCAGTTGCTTGTAGACGATGCGAAAAGCACTGAGGCTTTGGCTCGACAGCGGTAACTCCCGCGAGGCAATCAGGAACTCCGGCAAGTGTGCCTGTTGCACGCGGGCCTGTTGGAGTATGTCCTGCGCGAGCCCATCGACGTCGTGGATTTTACGCCCAAGCGCAGTGCGCTGTGCGTCGGTCAAACTGTGCAAGGTGGCGCTGAGCAAACTGTTTTCGCCCTTCGCAGCGGGTTGCAGTTCGCCGTTGTGCGCCAGGTAAGCGGCGTATCGATTGCCGGACTTGACCAGCATGATCATGCTGTCGGCGTCCTCGCTGCCATAGGTGTCCAGCAGCGGACCACGACGAGTGATGGTTCCGGCCGGGTCGACGTTGCCTTGATACACCTGAACACCAACGTCGCTTGACCAGTCCGGCAGCAGCGTCAGCAATTGGCAGAACAGTGCCTCGCTTTGCGCATTGAGCCCTCGCCCGCTGGGGTCCGAGAGTGCGCCGAGGGCTTCGGTAATGATGCTTTGCTCAACGCTTTTGAAGATGGCGGCGCGTACCGGGGCGTGCAGCGGTGAATAGAGGCCGATGTCGCGTAATGAAGGGTGCCGCTGGAGCAGGTCGACGGCCATGGGCCTGGAAAGCTGCGGGAAACGCCGACGCAACAGGCGGACTGCCGGGCTGTCACTGAAGGTTTGATCAAGCAGCGCTGTCGGTGCAAATCGACGGGCTTCATGGGTTACTCCCAGATGCTCGCGCAGGCGGTCGGTGCGCAGGGCTGCATAGACCGCTTCATGGTGTGCCTCAAGGTGCGCACCGAGTTTTTTCCTCAGTCCAAGCAAGCGGTTCTCCAGATGCTGATCTTCGCTGCCACGGCCCGTCTTGCCCAGGATGCTCTTCGGGTCGAGCCGTTCATGCTCGTGCAGCACTTGCTGCATAAGCGGGGCAACCGAGGCGGTGGTTGCGAGGGGGCGATAACGGTCACTGCCGTCCTGGCGCAGGTCGATGGTGATTGGCGTGGGTGCATTGGCCGCGCCTGGCGGGGTGTGGCTCGACAGCATCGTTTTGCCGTCGGCGGTGTACAGGTTGATCGTGCAACTGCCCAGGTCCGCCAGCAACGCGGGCAATGCTCTATCGGCAAGGGTTGGCAGGCGGCCATCGCGCTGCTTGAGCGCCGTTTGCAGTTGCTCGAGCCCCTCGCGCAGGTGCTGGTTTTCAATGGCTTGCGTCAAGGTCGGCGGCACGGGCTGGCGGCCGAACCAGATGTCCAGCAGCTCCTGACGATCAATGCCTGCGACATTCAATGCACGCCGGCAGGCCTGCGGCGTCATCGACAGCTCGCTTGGCGAAATCATGTGCTGCAGCAGTTGGGCTTCGCTCAGGGCGCGTGTGTCGACGGGGTCGAGGTTCCAGCGCCCCTGCTTGGGCGAATAAGTGACATAGGGGCGAACACTGGCGGCGAGATCGGTATCCAGCTGATAACGCCCGGAGCTTTTTTCCAGGGTGACCCTGGCGAATCTGGTCTGGTTGTCTACCTCAAGCTTGATGTAGTTAAGGCTGCCTTTTTCAAATAGGCCCTGAGGGTTTGGCTCAACTCCCGCGAGGAAGGAGGGGGCGATCTGTGTGTAGTCGTTGATGAACCACAACGCCGGTTTGCCATCGGCGGCGGTACCGTAGTTGGGGTTGCCCAGCGCGTTCATCAATTTGCCTGTACGGCGTGCCGACAACTTGGCCGCCGCGCCCTGCAAACGCAGGCCCACCAACAGATCGAAGATATCTCCCACGGCCTGCACCAACTCGGCCTGCTGGCCGCGACGCAGTGCGGCAATCGCCGACCAGGTCTGGTAGACGAGGGTACCCAGCATCGCGACCAGCATCACTTTGCTTAACCCCGTGACGCCGCCAGGCACCGGAATCAGCAGCATCGACAAGGTTTCACTGACCAAGTAGGTGGCCAAGGCCTCGGCGGCCTCGCGGTCGGCGACTTTGTTGGTGCGCGCCAGCCGGTTGAGGTCCGCCTGTATGGGCCACCCATGGTAGACCGGCAAGGTATGCGCCAGGCTACGGGCGCCGGTGGCGAAGCGCTCGACCGTCAGTTTTTGCCGGTTGGGAGTTTTGCTGACGAACAGGTCATACAGGATTCGGGCATGCCAGTAGAGCTCATCCCGGTTGACCTTGAGCGGTTTGATAAAGGTGCGCAGCTTCTCCTGATTGTCCAGAGAGATGGCCTTCATGAACCAATTGAAATGCTCAAGGCCCACGTCGTTGCGAATCTGGTCCTGCAGCGATTGGACCGCTTCGTGCTGAGACCCATGGCGACGCAGCGCACCATTCGGGCGGTCCGGGAAATAGCTGTAGACGCAGGCACCTTCCGGCGACTCAAAGCGCCGCGTGAAAAACGGCATGGCGATCTTGTCGCCGCCGGCATCCAGTTGATGCAGCTCCCAGTGAAGGCTGGAATCGAACAGCCACGTTTTAAGGTCATTGAACGCCTGCTCGCCGATGCTCCAGGATGCCTGGGTGCGATAGGCATCTCTCAAGGCGATCACCAACTTGGTACCTTGCAGGCCGAACAGCGCATTGGACAGCCGCTTCCTGAACTGGGCCTGGATGTAGTCATTGATGCGCTTGCCGAAATCGACGCTGCGCGCCACGGCCACGAAGTCTTTCACGCTAAGGGCTGTATCGCTGATGGAACTGGCGCGCTGTTCTTCGGTGGAAAAGTAGGCGGTGAAGCCGAAGTTGCGGTAGGCGGCCTCCAGTAAGGTGATTGAGCGCTGATACTCGCGCACGCTGAGGTCTTCTTTGAAGATACGCACTTGATCGCTCAGACGGTCATTGGCCGGCAGATCGTCCAGGGCGACAGGCAATTGCCTCACCCGGGTTTTGAGGTAAGTGGTCTGTGCATTGATGGGCTTGCCGGCTTTGTTTTTCAAGGCGCTTTCCAGGGCCTCGACCAGTTGTTTGTTCAGGTCGCTGTAAAAGTCATTGAGGGCGATGCTCAAGGTTTTTTCGCGCTCAGCATGGTCTTTGCACAGGCGCAGGTATTCCTTTTGCTCTTCTGGAGGGAGCTTGCCCATGAACGTTTTCACGTTCTCATGCACCAGTTGCACAATCTGTTGTTGCTGCCAGCTTTCACTGGTCAGTACAAGCGGGGTATCCGTTTCGTCGGCTGCGCTGGGAGGGGTTGTCATGTTCGGTGCTCGCGGTAGGCACGCCGGGCACTGTGGGCTTGGCGGCACGGGTCAGGAAACGAGCGACGTTACGACGGGCAGTGCCTGGGCGGTGGTACATATGTGCGAGGCAACGCTCGGACAGTACGGCGAGGTGAAAAAGCCGACCGCTGCCGTCGGAATTGGTCAAATTTTGTGCTATATTCCGCGCCCGCGATTTTTCATCTCAACACCGGTCACCGTCATGCAAACAGCCAAGCCGTTATTTGACTATCCCAAGTACTGGGCCGAATGTTTCGGTCCTGCGCCATTCCTGCCGATGAGCAGGGAGGAGATGGATCAGCTTGGCTGGGATTCGTGCGACATCATCATCGTCACCGGTGATGCCTACGTTGACCATCCGTCGTTCGGCATGGCGATCATCGGCCGGCTGCTGGAGTCCCAGGGCTTTCGCGTCGGAATCATCGCCCAGCCGAACTGGCAGTCCAAAGACGACTTCATGAAGCTCGGCGAGCCGAACCTGTTCTTCGGCGTCGCGGCCGGCAACATGGACTCGATGATCAACCGCTACACCGCCGACAAGAAAATCCGCTCCGATGACGCCTATACCCCAGGCGGCATGGCCGGCAAACGCCCGGACCGCGCGAGCCTGGTGTACAGCCAGCGTTGCAAGGAAGCCTACAAGAACGTGCCGATCGTACTCGGCGGTATCGAAGCTTCCCTGCGTCGTATTGCTCACTACGACTACTGGCAGGACCGCGTGCGCAATTCGATCCTGATCGACGCCACCGCCGATATCCTGCTGTACGGCAACGCCGAGCGGGCCATCGTCGAAGTTGCCCAGCGCCTGTCGTGGGGGCACAAGATCGAAGACATTACTGATGTGCGCGGTACGGCGTTCATCCGCCGTGATACGCCAGCCGGTTGGTACGAAGTGGACTCCACGCGCATCGACCGGCCGGGCAAGGTCGACAAGATCATCAACCCGTACGTCAACACCCAGGACACCCAGGCCTGCGCCATCGAGCAGGAAAAAGGCCCGGTGGATGATCCTGAGGAAGCCAAGGTCGTGCAGATCCTGGCCAGCCCGCGCATGACCCGCGACAAGACCGTGATCCGCCTGCCCTCGGTGGAAAAGGTCCGTGGCGACGCGGTGCTGTATGCCCACGCCAACCGCGTGTTGCACCTGGAAACCAACCCGGGCAACGCCCGCGCCCTGGTGCAGAAGCACGGCGAAGTGGACGTGTGGTTCAACCCGCCGCCCATTCCAATGACCACCGAAGAAATGGACTATGTGTTCGGCATGCCTTACGCCCGCGTACCGCACCCGGCGTACGGCAAGGAGAAGATTCCGGCCTACGACATGATCCGTTTCTCGGTGAACATCATGCGTGGCTGCTTCGGCGGCTGCACCTTCTGCTCGATCACCGAGCACGAAGGCCGCATCATCCAGAACCGTTCCGAAGAGTCGATCATTCGCGAGATCGAAGAGATCCGCGACAAGGTCCCGGGCTTTACCGGCGTGATCTCCGACCTCGGCGGGCCGACCGCGAACATGTACCGCATTGCCTGCAAGAGCCCGGAAATCGAATCCGCGTGCCGCAAGCCGTCGTGCGTGTTCCCTGGCATCTGCCCGAACCTGAACACCGACCACTCCTCCTTGATCCAGCTGTACCGCAGCGCCCGTGCGTTGCCGGGTGTGAAGAAAATCCTGATCGCCTCCGGCCTGCGCTACGACCTCGCCGTCGAGTCGCCGGAATACGTCAAGGAACTGGTGACCCACCACGTCGGTGGTTACCTCAAGATCGCCCCGGAACACACCGAGGAAGGTCCGCTCAACCAGATGATGAAACCGGGCATCGGCAGCTATGACAAGTTCAAGCGCATGTTCGAGAAGTACACCAAGGAAGCGGGTAAGGAGCAGTACCTGATCCCGTACTTCATCGCCGCCCACCCCGGCACCACCGATGAAGACATGATGAACCTGGCCCTGTGGCTCAAGGGCAATGGCTTTCGCGCCGACCAGGTGCAGGCGTTCTACCCGTCGCCGATGGCCACCGCCACCGCGATGTACCACTCGGGCAAGAACCCGCTGCGCAAGGTCACCTACAAGAGTGACGCGGTGACCATCGTCAAGAGCGAAGAACAACGCCGTCTGCACAAGGCGTTCCTGCGCTATCACGACCCGAAAGGCTGGCCGATGCTGCGTGAAGCGCTGACCCGCATGGGCCGCGCCGACCTGATCGGGCCGGGCAAGGACCAGTTGATCCCGCTGCATCAGCCGAGCACCGACAGCTACCAGAGCGCGCGTCGCAAGAACTCGACGCCGGCCGGCAGCCACAAGGTCGCCAAGGAAACCACCACCAGAATCCTCACCCAGCACACCGGCCTTCCGCCGCGTGGCAGTGACGGCAGCAACCCGTGGGACAAGCGTGAGCAAGCCAAGGCGGCGGCTCAGGCGCGCAACAAGCAGGCGGCGAAGGAACGTACCGATGCGGCCAAGGGCAAGGGCGGCAAGCCTGCGCGCAAGCCGGTGGTGCCGCGTTGATCGCAGCCTGATATGCAAAACGCCAGCTTCGTGCTGGCGTTTTGATTTCTAGTCGGTGGTGAGCCCGTTTGGTATGGTGGCGCCTATCAGATTGCTATCGGGGGCAAGCCCCCTCCCCACACTTTGATGTGTGAAGACATTCAAAATGTGGGAGGGGGCTTGCCCCCGATAGCGTCAGTTCCGTCACCCCCCTTCAAGGAAGAGTACCCCCATGAGCAACCCCCTGCTCAGCATCGGCATGGATTTCAACCGCTCCCAGTTCATGGCGCGCCAGCGCATTGAAAGCCAGATCAACCTGCCACGGCTGTTTGCGGCCATTGACGCAGACCCTGGCATTGTTGGTGCGGGCGTGGTGTATATCGACGCCGACTTCAACGTGGTAACCCTGCGTGAGTTCCAGCCTATCTGCAGTATTGCCCCCAAGCGCATTATTTTGCGTGAGGCGCAGAAATACATCGCCCCGGCGCAGTTTGTGCAACAGGTCCAGGACAACCCCCGCGAATCGCGCCTGGTGGGGGAGGCGATCAACACCTCCCTATCCTGCGCGGGCGCGATCATCGGTTGGATCGTTGTGCTCAGCGGCACCGTTGCTGTGCCGTTCACGGCGGGCGCCAGCACAGTGATTACGGCCATCGGCTATACCGCTGCCACGGCCAGCACGCTCCAGTGTTTTGCCAGTGGCTACCGCGTCAGCAATGAGATCAGCGACCCCTCCAAAAATGACAAGCTTGATAGCTCCGAGTGGTACCAGTACACGATGATCGCGCTGGACGCGGCGTCGTTGATCGGGGTCGGTGCATCGACGTTGACCACGGTAAAACTGGTGCGGTTGAACCAGGCGACCACCGGAAAAAGCGTGCGGGACGTGCTGCGAGGATTGAACCGGCAAGAGCGCGCCAAGCTTACCAAGGAGCTGCTCAGCATCAAGGACCCGCGCATGAGCGCCAAAATGCTCAAGTTGAAGCAACTGTCCGGCGAGGCGACCAAGCGGTTCACGCCCGCCCAGGTCAAGCATGGGACGGTGACCCAGATACAGGATGCATTGGGCGCGGCCATCGGTTTTACCGGCAGCGCAATTTCGGGAAATGTGCGCACCATTGCCGTGGGGCTGTATGAGGAAATGCGCGATGAATGAGCTACCGGGTATTCGCAGTTTTCTGGCGCAGTACTTTCCGGTCTTCATGGGTGCGATTTTCGCGGCGGTGTTCAGTCTTGTGTTTGCGGTGCCACTGATTTTCGACAGTTATTTCCCTCGCTTGCCGATGGACGACAACCTCAAGTACTCCTTCCTGGGTGGCCTCGCGCTGACGTGGGGCATCGTGCAGTGCAATTTCATGATCGCCCGCGGGCGACCGCAGTGGGTATGGCCGCTGGTGGCGCTGCTCGCCCTCTGTATTCTGGCGGTACTGCCCACTACTGCCTTTGGTCCTCATCCTCTGTCCTATGGATTGAGCCTGCTGTTCCCGCTGCTCGGGTTGCTACTGCTCAACAGCAAACGCCACCGCGAAATGCGCCGCAAACTGGTCGAAGTCCGCCGCCTGCGCCAGGCCATGACTGCCCAACATAAACACCGTTGACTGGGTAGATTCACCACCTGTCGCGGCGCCGGCGCCACAAATACGTGCAGCGGCCGCACCATGGTTGCAACCTTGGCGCTGTTTTAGTGCTGTACTGCGGCGGTTCCCACGATAAAGCGCAATGACTGCCGCTCTGGCATAAGTCTTGCGCGCGTTGTGCCCATGCCCTGGCTCGCAGGAGGCCGCCGTGTCGATTCATGTCGCGTTGCACCACGTTACGCATTACCGCTACGACCGTGCTGTCGAACTGGGCCCGCAAATTGTGCGTTTGCGCCCGACGCCCCATAGCCGCACGCGGATACTGTCCTACGCGCTGAAGGTGCTGCCCGAGCAGCATTTTATCAATTGGCAGCAAGACCCCCAGGGTAATTACCTGGCGCGTCTGGTGTTTCCGGAAAAGACTGACGAACTGCGCGTTGAGGTCGACCTGGTCGCCGAGATGGCGGTATTCAACCCATTCGACTTTTTCCTCGAGCCCTACGCCGAGAACATCCCTTTCAGCTATGCCGCCGATGAGCAGCGCGAGCTGGCGCCCTACCTGGAAACCTTGCCGCTGACGCCGAAGTTTGCCGCCTACCTGGCCGGTATCGACCGTACGCCGTTGCCAGCCGTGGATTTTCTGGTCGGACTCAATCAGCGCCTGGCTGCCGATATCGGCTACCTGATCCGCATGGAACCGGGCGTGCAAACCCCGGAGTTCACCCTGGAAAACGCTTGCGGCTCCTGCCGCGACTCGGCCTGGCTGCTGGTGCAACTGCTGCGCAATCTCGGGCTGGCGGCGCGGTTTGTCTCCGGCTATCTGATCCAGCTCACCGCTGATGTCAAAGCACTGGATGGCCCCTCCGGCACCGACGTGGACTTCACCGACCTGCACGCCTGGTGCGAAGTGTATCTGCCCGGCGCCGGCTGGATCGGCCTGGACGCCACCTCCGGGTTGTTTGCCGGTGAAGGGCATATTCCGTTGGCCTGTAGTCCGGATCCGTCTTCTGCTGCACCGATCAGTGGCTTGGTTGAGCCGTGCGAGTGCGAGTTTACCCACGAGATGTCGGTGCAGCGCATTTGGGAAGCACCACGTGTCACCAGGCCCTACACCGAAGAGCAATGGCTGGCGATCCAGGCCCTGGGCCGGCAGATCGATGCCGACCTGCTCAGGGACGATGTACGCCTGACCATGGGCGGCGAACCGACCTTCGTCTCTATCGACGACCCCGACGGCGCCGAATGGAATACCGCCGCCCTGGGCCCGGACAAGCGCCGCCTGTCCGCTGAGCTGTTCCAGCGCCTGCGCAGGCACTACGCGCCGCAGGGCCTCGCGCATTTCGGCCAGGGCAAGTGGTACCCCGGCGAGCAGTTGCCGCGCTGGTCCCTGAACTGCTACTGGCGCCGCGACGGCGTGCCGATCTGGCACAACAGCGCGTTGCTCGCCGATGAGCAAGCCGACTATGGCGCGGATAGCGTGCTGGCCGGGCGCTTCCTGGCCAGTGTCGCCGAGCGTCTCAAGTTGCCAGCCCGCTTTGTATTTCCGGCATTTGAAGACAATTTCTACTACCTGTGGCGCGAAGGTGCGCTACCGCAAAACGTCACCGCCCAGGACCCGCGCCTGAGCGATGATCTGGAGCGCGAGCGCCTGCGCAAAGTCTTCAGCCAAGGCCTGGATAAAGTCATTGGCCAGGTGCTGCCGCTGGCGCGTACCGCCGCCAACGATCGCTGGCAGAGCGGGCGCTGGTACCTGCGCGACAACCATTGCCGCCTGGTGCCGGGTGATTCGCCGCTGGGTTATCGGCTGCCGCTGGCCTCGCAGCCGTGGGTGACGGCAGCGGAATATCCGTTTGTGCATCCGACCGACCCGAATCAGGACCAACCGCCGCTGCCGACCGCCCCACAACTGCGCAGCCATGGCGAGCCTGCCCCGAGCGATGAACGCGTGCCGCAGGTCGATGAATCCGCCGACTGGCTGACCCGCACTGCGCTGTGCGCCGAAGCGCGGGAAGGGCGGCTGTACCTGTTTATGCCGCCTTTGGAGCGTGTCGAGGATTACCTGGAGCTGGTGACCGCCATCGAGGCGACCGCCGAAGAACTGCATTGCCCGGTGCTGCTGGAAGGCTACGAGCCGCCTTCGGATACGCGCCTGAGCAACTTCCGGGTGACGCCGGACCCAGGCGTGATCGAGGTCAACGTGCAGCCGTCCGCCACCTGGGACGAGTTGGTGGAGCGCACCGAGTTCCTCTACGAAGAGGCGCGGCAAACCCGCCTGACCACCGAAAAGTTCATGATCGACGGTCGCCATACCGGCACCGGCGGCGGCAACCACTTTGTGCTCGGTGGCGCCACACCCAAGGATTCACCCTTCCTGCGCCGGCCCGATCTGCTGCGCAGCCTGATCAGCTACTGGCATAACCATCCATCGCTGTCGTACCTGTTTTCCGGCCTTTTTATCGGGCCGACTTCCCAGGCACCGCGGGTGGATGAGGCACGCAACGATGCGCTGTATGAGCTGGAAATCGCGTTTGCACAAATGCCTGCGCCCGGCCAAGAATGCCTGCCCTGGCTGGTCGACCGCCTGCTGCGCAACCTGCTGATCGACGTGACGGGTAACACCCACCGCGCCGAATTCTGCATCGACAAACTCTACTCGCCGGATGGCGCAACCGGCCGCCTGGGCTTGCTGGAACTGCGCGCATTTGAGATGCCGCCCCATGCGCGCATGAGCCTGACCCAACAATTGCTGTTGCGCGCCTTGGTTGCACGTTTCTGGCGTGAACCCTATGCGCCGCCGAAACTGACTCGCTGGGGCACAGAACTGCACGACCGTTTCCTGTTGCCGCACTTTATCGAGCAGGATTTCGCTGATGTGATCGCCGAACTCAACGCCGCCGGTTATCCGCTGCGCGCCGAATGGTTTGCTGCGCACCTGGAATTTCGTTTCCCCAAGGTTGGCGACTATGCCGTCAATGGCATCGAGCTGGAGCTGCGCCAGGCCCTTGAACCCTGGCATGTGTTGGGCGAGGAGGGCGCGGTGGGCGGTACGGTGCGCTACGTGGACTCGTCCCTGGAGCGCCTGCAAGTGAAGTTGAGCGGCTTGGCGCCGCAGCGTTATGTGCTGACCTGCAATGGCATCCCGGTGCCGCTGCAGCCGACCGGCCGCGTCGGCGAATTTGTCGCCGGCGTGCGTTACCGCGCCTGGCAACCGGCCAACTGCCTGCAGCCGACTATCGCCGTGCACGCGCCGCTGGTGTTCGACCTGCTGGATACCTGGATGCAGCGCTCGCTGGGTGGCTGCCAGTACCATGTGGCCCATCCGGGTGGGCGCAATTACGACAGCTTGCCGGTGAATGCCAACGAAGCCGAGAGCCGGCGGATGGCGCGGTTCTTCCGCTTGGGGCATAGTCCGGGCAAGCTCCCTGTGCCGACTGTGGTGGTGAACGATGAATTGCCAATGACCCTCGACCTGCGGCGTTTCCCCAATAAAAATGACTGAATCACAATCCAAATGTGGGAGGGGGCTTGCTCCCGATAGCAGTCTGTCAGTCAGGATGTCTGTTACTGATGCACCGCAATCGGGAGCAAGCCCCCTCCCACAGGGGATTTGCGATGTTTGTTGAGTTAACCTGATCCCCCTTGCCTCTGCCGAGCGTTCCATGTCCGATTTGCTCGACCGTTACCCGCTGACTCCAGGCACCTATCACGAACTGCTGGATGACAGCGGCGCAGTGCGTGTTCACTGGCAGCGCCTGCTCGACCACCTGCAACGCAGCACGCCGGCCCAACTTGCCCAGCGCCAGGCACTGCTGACCCGGCAGATCCAGGAAAACGGTGTGACCTACAACGTCTACGCTGACCCCAAGGGCGCCGATCGCCCGTGGGAACTGGACCTGTTGCCCCACGTGCTGGCCGCTGACGAGTGGCAGCACTTGTCGGCTGGTATTGCCCAGCGGGCGCGCCTGCTCAATGCCGTGCTCGCCGACCTCTATGGCCCGCAGCGCCTGATCAAGGAAGGCCTGCTGCCCGCCGAGCTGGTATTCGGCCACAACAACTTCCTGTGGCCGTGCCAGGGTATCCAGCCGCCGGACGGCGCCTTCCTGCACCTGTATGCCGTGGACCTGGCCCGCACACCGGATGGACGCTGGTGGGTGACGGCCGACCGAACCCAGGCCCCATCGGGCGCGGGCTATGCCCTGGAAAACCGCACCATCGTGTCCCGCGCTTTCCCGGACCTTTACCGTGACTTGCAGGTGCAGCACCTCACCGGTTTCTTTCGCACCCTCCAGGAAACCCTGGCCCGCCAGGCGCCCGGCGATAACCAGCCCCCGCTGATCGTGCTACTGACGCCGGGGCGCTTCAACGAAAGCTATTTCGAACATCTCTACCTTGCGCGTCAGCTTGGCTACCCCTTGGTGGAAGGCGGCGACCTCACCGTGCGCGACAGCACCGTGTTTCTCAAGACCCTCAGTGGCCTGCGCCGTGTTCACGCAATCATGCGGCGCCTGGACGATGATTTCTGCGACCCCCTGGAGCTGCGCACCGATTCGGCGCTCGGCGTCCCCGGCCTGCTTGATGCCGTGCGCCAGGGCAATGTACTGGTGGCCAATGCCTTGGGCAGCGGTGTGCTGGAGTCGCCAGGCCTGCTTGGCTTTCTGCCGAAGATCAATGAGTTTTTATTTGGCGAAGCACTGATCCTGCCGTCCATCGCCACTTGGTGGTGCGGTGAAGCGCCGGTGCTGGCCGACGCGTTGGAGAAGCTGCCGCAGTTATTGATCAAACCGGCGTTCCCCTCGCAGAGTTTCGCCCCGGTGTTCGGTCGCGACCTCAACGCCGAACAACGCGAAGCTCTGGCCCGGCGCATGCGTGCGCGGCCTTATGCTTATGTGGCCCAGGAGCTGGCGCAATTGTCCCAGGCGCCGGTGTGGCACACCGTGGAAGACCATTTGCAACACCGCGCCATCGGCATGCGCGTGTACGCCGTGGCCAGTGACGACGGCTACCGTGTACTGCCCGGCGGCCTGACCCGCGTAGCCGCCGAGGCCGATGCCGAAGTGGTGTCGATGCAACGCGGCGGTGCGAGCAAGGACACCTGGGTACTCGGCGAACGTGCGCCCGGTGGCGAGCAGTGGCGCGCCCAGCGCGTGATCGGTGCGCACGATCTGGTGCGCCGCGATCCGTACCTGCCGTCACGGGTGGTGGAAAACCTGTTCTGGTTTGGTCGTTATTGCGAGCGCTGCGATGACAGTGCGCGCTGGCTGCGCATCGTGCTGGCACGCTATGTCGACGGCGACGATCCGTTGGCCTTGCAGGCGGCGGTGGAACTGGGCGAAAGCCTGCGGCTGTTGCCGGAAGAGGGCGAGTTGCCCGAACGCTTGCTGGCGGCCTTGCTCGGCGATGACTGGCCCTCCAGCCTGCGCGCCAATTTGCAGCGCCTGCAGTGGGCCGCGTCCCAGGTGCGCGGCAAGTTGTCCCGGGAAAACTGGCAGGCCCTGGTGGAGCTGCAACGCGAAGCCATGGACCTGGAACGCGAGACCCCGGACTTCGGCGAGTTGCTGGATTTCCTCAACCGCCTGGTGATGTCCCTGGCGGCGCTGTCGGGGTTTGCCCTGGACGATATGACCCGCGACGAGGGCTGGCGCTTCTTGATGATGGGCCGGCGTATCGAGCGTCTGCAGTTTCTGAGCAGCAGCCTTGCCGCGTTCCTGCGTGGTGTGGCGGTGTTCGATCAGGCCGGGCTGGAATGGCTGCTGGAACTGGGCAACAGCAGCATCACCTACCGTTCGCGGTACCTGGCGGTGCCGCAACTGATCCCGGTGCTGGACCTGTTGTTGCTCGACGAGCAGAACCCCCACGCGGTGCTGTTCCAGCTCAAGCTGGTGAGCCGCACTTTGCGTCGCTTGAACGACGATTTCGGCGTGCCACGGGAAAGCGGCCTG
This sequence comes from Pseudomonas orientalis, assembly GCF_022807995.1. Taxonomy (NCBI): domain Bacteria; kingdom Pseudomonadati; phylum Pseudomonadota; class Gammaproteobacteria; order Pseudomonadales; family Pseudomonadaceae; genus Pseudomonas; species Pseudomonas orientalis. The sequence goes on from NZ_CP094351.1 coordinate 639,578, forward strand.
GGGCCGCTGGTGGAGCAGTTGGCGCGCTTCGACCTCGGTTGCCTGGAGAATCCGCTGTTCGGCGAATCCAGCGTGCGCGCCGCGCTGGATGGCCTGGCCGACCTGCTGCAAGCGGTCGCCGATGAGAGCGGGCAAGTATCGGATCGCCTGGCGTTGCGACACTTTGCCCATGTGGATGATGTCAGCCAGCAAACGGTGTCGGTGTGATGAGCGCGCGCTACCAGATTTTCCACGACACCCATTATCACTACGACAGCCCGGTTTCCCTGGCCCAGCAACTGGCGCACTTGTGGCCGCGGCCCTGTGCGTGGCAACGGTGCACCTGGCAGACCCTGGATATCAGCCCGCAGCCCTCTTCACGCCGCGACGAGCTGGACGTGTTCGGCAACCCGATCACGCGGCTGGCGTTCGAGCGTCCCCATGATGAACTGCTGGTCAATGCCGGGCTGACCGTGGAAGTGCTGGCGCGACCCGCACTGGACCTGCGGCAATCGCCGGCGTGGGACCGCACCCGCGACAGCTTTACCTACAGCAGCCAACCGCTGTCACTGGACATCATCGAAGCCTGCCGCTATCGCTTCGAATCGCCTTACGTGCATTTGAAACAAACCTTCGTCGAGTTCTCCGAGAGCTGCTTTGCGCCTGGCGAGCCCCTGTTGATAGGCGTGCAGGCGCTGATGCAAAAGATCTTCAGCGAATTCACCTTCGATGCCGAAGCCACTCAGGTCGCCACGCCGCTGGTGGAAGTGCTGGAGCGCCGTCGCGGCGTGTGCCAGGACTTCGCCCACCTGATGCTCGCCTGCCTGCGCTCGCGAGGCCTGGCGGCGCGTTATATCAGCGGCTACCTGCTCACCCAGCCGCCGCCCGGCCAGCCACGGCTGATCGGTGCCGATGCGTCGCATGCGTGGGTGTCCGTGTTTTGTCCGGTGTCGGGTTGGGTGGATTTCGATCCGACGAACAACGTGCAGCCGGCGCTGGAGCACATCACCCTGGCGTGGGGCCGGGACTTTTCCGATGTGTCGCCGTTGCGGGGGGTGATATTGGGAGGTGGGAGCCATGACCCGGAAGTGCGGGTGACGGTGATGCCGCTGGAATGATCGTGCTTGAGGTGCGCCGGGACGCGGAGCGTCCCAGGCTGCATTCCCACGCAGAGCGTGGGAATGATCGATTATTCAGCCGGATCTTTTGGTGTTTCAGTGTCGTCGCCGGTTTCTTCAGCATCGACGTCCGGGTTCAGTGCGCCCGCTTCTTCATCTGCAGCGGCTTTCTTGCGTTGCAGCTTTTCCTCTTTCTTCTGTTCCTTGGCCAAGTCTCTCTGACGTTTGGCGAAGGAGTAATTAGGTTTGGCCATGGGCGATCCTCTAGGGTCGAAGGTGAGGGTGGGCGGCGCGCGGCTGCCTTGGGTCGCTATGGTAGCAGCTTCGCAGCGCGCTTGGCCTTCACTTACCGCTGGCGTAGGCGGCAAACAGGCCGTTGAACAGTTGATTGAGGTGCATGGCGCGGGCTCCAAGGGGGGATGGGCCGATCATATCCGTTTGCCGTGGAGGCGGATGTTAGATTGTGTTGATCAGCCTGATAGCCTAAAGTTGTATACAATCTGTTGACGCAGATCATAAGAACTTAAGCCTGCTTGAGGCACCCTTTGTCGCAATACGCGTTTTCCAACCCTGCCCTGGAGATTCACATGTTCGCCAAACTCGTTGCTGTTTCCCTGCTGACTCTGGCTAGCGGCCAGTTGCTTGCTGCAGAGTGCAAGGTCACTGTCGACTCCACCGACCAGATGTCTTTCAACACCAAAGCGATTGAAATCGACAAGAGCTGCAAGCAGTTCACCGTCGAGCTGACTCACTCCGGCAACCTGCCGAAAAACGTCATGGGCCATAACTGGGTGCTGACCAGCGCCGCCAACATGCAGCCGGTTGCCAGCGACGGCATGGCCGCAGGGGTTGACAAAAACTACCTCAAGGAAGGCGACGACCGCATCATCGCCCACACCAAGCTCATTGGTGCCGGCGAGAAAGATTCGGTGACGTTCGATGTGGCGAAGCTGACGGCGGGCACGGACTACATGTTCTTCTGCTCGTTCCCAGGCCATATTTCGATGATGAAAGGCACTGTGACCGTTAAGTAAGACCGCGTTATCGTTCATCGGGGGCAAGCCCCCTCCCACACTTGATTTGTGAGTACAGTCAATGTGGGAGGGGGCTTGCCCCCGATGGCATTCTGGCAATCAACGCAAAACTCTCTGCCTCACCTCAAGGTGCAAACGGCATCACCCGCTTGTGCTCCGTCTTGCGGTACGTCTCACAGATAATCCTGAACGCCTCTTCACGCACCGGCTCACCGTGCAGGAACGCATCGATTTCGGCATAGGTCACGCCATGTGACGCTTCGTCCGGCTTGCCCGGCGACAGGTCCTCCAGGTCGGCGGTCGGGACTTTCTCCACCAGCGACTCCGGCGCGCCGAAATGCCGCGCAATCGCACGCACCTGGTTTTTCACCAGCCCGCTCAGCGGCGCCAGGTCGCAGGCGCCATCCCCGAACTTGGTGAAAAAGCCCATCACCGCTTCCGCCGCATGGTCGGTACCGATCACCAGCCCACCGCTTGCGCCGGCGATGGTGTACTGCGCGACCATGCGCATGCGCGCCTTGGTGTTGCCCAGCACGAAATCGCGGGAGGCTGCCGGTTTGTCATCGAACGCCGCGACTTCATTGGCCAGGGCCTTGACCGCCGGGCCGATGTTGACAGTGTGGCGCTCGTCCGGCTCGATGAAGTCCACCGAAGCCTGGGCATCGAGTTCGTCGAACTGGGTTTCGTAGGGCAGGCGCACGGCGATGAAACGATAGGCCGCGTCGCCGCTGCTGGCGCGCAGTTCCTGCACCGCACGTTGCGCCAACAGGCCTGCGGTCAGGGAATCGACACCGCCACTGATGCCCAGCACCAGCGACTTGAGCCCGGAATTGCGCAGGCAGTCCTGGATAAAGGCCACGCGCCTGGCGACTTCTGCCTCAAGGGCGGCCTGGTCTTTGAACGGCGCTTGCACCTTGAGCTGCTGCGCAATCTCACGCTGTACGGCTTGCATGCTTCACTCCTTGCTGGATAGGGCAGGTACTTTGAACACGTGACGCAAATAGGCGACAAAATTGGGATCGGTGCAGTGGGTCTTGCCCGCTTCATCGGAAATCTTGGCGACGGGCTGGCCATTGCAGGCGGTCATTTTAAGCACGATGCTCATCGGTTCCACCCCTGGAATGTCACAGGTCAGGTTGGTGCCGATGCCAAAGCTCACATTGATGCGACCGCGCAGGGCGCGGAAAATCTCCAGGGCCTTGGGCAGCGTCAGGCTGTCGGAGAACACCAGGGTCTTGCTCATCGGCTCGATACCCAGCTTATGGTAGTGGGCGATGGCTTTTTCCGCCCACTGCACCGGGTCGCCGGAGTCGTGGCGCAGGCCGTCGAACAGCTTGGCGAAGTACAAGTCGAAGTCGCCCAGGAACGCGTCGGTGGTGATGCAGTCGGTCAGGGCGATGCCCAGCAGGCCACGGTATTCGCGTACCCAGCAATCAAGGGCGGCGATCTGGCTGTCGATCAGGCGCGGGCCGAGTTGCTGGTGCGCCATGATCCATTCATGGGCCATGGTGCCCAACGGTTTCATGTCGAATTCGCGGGCCAGGTGCACGTTGCTGGTGCCGACAAAGCGGCCGGGGAAGTCGTGCTTGAGTACGCTGACCACTTCTTCCTGCACCCGGTACGAGAAGCGCCGGCGCGTGCCGAAGTCGGCCACTTGCAGCTCCGACAGTTCATCGCTGGCGGCATTCGCCGTCAGCCAGTCGAACTTGCGGTACAGCTGCTCGCGGGCCTGTTCCAGGATCACGGTCTGGTAGCGATAGCGGTTGCGCACTTCGCTGACGATGGCCAGCATCGGCACTTCAAACAGGATCACATGCAGCCATGGCCCGCGCAGGCGGATAAACAGCTCGCCGTTCTCGATGCCGGTCTGCACGTAGCGCAGGTTGAAGCGGAACAGCCCGAGGAAGCGCAAAAAGTCCGGCTTCATAAAGCTGATGCGCTCCAGGAAGCCCAATTGGTCCGGGCTCAGGCTCAACTCGGCGAGACGCTCGATCTGGTAGCGAATCTCCGCCAGGTACGGGCGCAGGTCTTCGCTGTTGCGGCAACGGAACTCCCATTCAACTTCCACGTTCGGGTAGTTGTGCAGCACCGCCTGCATCATGGTCAGCTTGTAGAAGTCGGTGTCGAGCAGGTTCTGCACGATGCGATCGGCAAACACACTCTCGCTCATAACGGGAATCTCCAGACGGGTCGACGCTGGGCGCCGGCCTTTACGCATAATTGAGGAAGGGGGCTAGTGGCGCATAGACGTGGGTCGGTTTGCCAGTGATTTTTTCAGTAAGGCCACTGGCGCCATCGGGGGCAAGCCCCCTCCCACACTTGGAATGCATTCCAAAAGGTGGGAGGGGGCTTGCCCCCGATGGCGGTAGTCCAGGCACTAAATAACTTGCTCAAGCATCCACTTCACAAACGCGCGCACCTTCGGCACCTCTGCTGAATGCTCCGGATAAGCCAGATGGTAAGCATCCTGGCTCGGCATTGCATATTGCCAAGGGATCACCAGCTTGCCCTCGGCCAGTTCCTCCTCCACCAGAAAGCGCGGCAGCAGCGCCACGCCACAGCCGACCTGTGCCGCGCGAATGCACATATAAAAGGTGTCAAAGCGTGGCCCGTGATAACTGTGCTCGGTGTGCAAACCCTGGCTGGCGAACCAATCATGCCAGCCTTGGGGGCGCGAGGCGTTTTGCAGCAGCACCAGCTCGCTCAGTTGGGTGGGATCGTTGAACGGCTCCTTCGGCAGGCTCTCGGGCGAACATACAGGTACAAGCTCTTCGCTGAACAACTTCAAACTCTCGGTTCCGGGGCGTGAACCCTGGCCGAAATAGAAAGCCATGTCAGCCTTGCCCTGCAGCAGCTCATCCGGTTCCTGTTCGTTGCACAGGTCCAGATGGATATGCGGATGGCGCAGGCGCCAACCCTTGAGGCGCGGCACCAGCCAGCGGGCGCCGAAGGTATGGGGCGTGGACACCCGCAGTACTTCGGTTTCGCCGCCGTAGGAGCGCAGGTAGTGGGTGGACATCTCCACCTGGGAGAGGATCTTGCGCACTTCCACCAGGTACAAATCGCCCGCCGGGGTCATCTGCAAGCGGCGCCGCACGCGGCGAAACAGCAGGTGTTGCAGCAACTCTTCCAGCTGCGCCACCTGTTTGCTCACCGCGCTTTGTGTGAGGTTCAGCTCCTCGGCGGCGCGGGTGAAGCTCAGGTGGCGGGTAGCGGCTTCGAAACACTGCAGCGCGGTGATCGACGGCAAATGTCTTTTGTTCAGCACGGCGTGCCTCTTTTTATTCTTTGCATGAGTAAATGGAATGATATCTCGCCTAATCGTCGTTTGTTGGCAAGTCTTGGGCCAGCTACAAATAAGGTCTGGATCGCCGCGTTTGCGGCGGCGCGATTTTGTGTTTGCAGAGTTGAAGGAGTGACCCATGGTTGCCGCATTGCTTGACCGTCTAGGGGTAGACCCGGCGCTGTACCAGGCGGGTAAACAGCCTGTGCATTCGCCGATCGATGGCAGCCGCATCGGCGCCGTGAACTGGGAAGGTGCCGCCGAGGTGGAGCAGCAGGTCAGTCGCGCCGAGCATGCATTCGACGCTTGGCGCAAGGTACCGGCCCCGCGTCGCGGCGAGTTGGTGCGCCAGTTCGGCGACGTGTTGCGCGAGTACAAGGCTGACCTTGGCGAGCTGGTCTCCTGGGAGGCCGGCAAGATCACCCAGGAAGGCCTGGGCGAAGTCCAGGAAATGATCGACATCTGCGACTTCGCTGTCGGTCTGTCGCGCCAGTTGTACGGCTTGACCATCGCCTCCGAGCGTCCCGGTCACCATATGCGTGAAACCTGGCACCCGCTCGGCGTGGTCGGGGTGATCAGCGCGTTCAATTTCCCGGTCGCCGTATGGGCGTGGAACACCACCCTGGCCCTGGTGTGCGGCAATGCAGTGATCTGGAAACCCTCGGAAAAGACCCCGCTCACCGCCCTGGCCTGCCAGGCACTGTTCGAGCGCGTGTTGAAAAATTTCAAGGATGCGCCGCAGTACCTCAGCCAAGTGATTATCGGCGGCCGCGACGCCGGCGCTGCGCTGGTGGATGACCCGCGCGTGGCGCTGATCAGCGCCACCGGCAGCACCCGCATGGGGCGTGAAGTGGCGCCCAAAGTCGCCGCGCGCTTTGCCCGCAGCATCCTTGAACTGGGCGGCAACAACGCGATGATCCTGGGCCCAAGCGCCGACCTGGACATGGCCGTGCGTGCGATCCTGTTCAGCGCCGTCGGCACCGCCGGCCAGCGTTGCACCACCCTGCGCCGGCTGATCGCCCATGAATCGGTCAAGGCAGAAATTGTCACCCGCCTCAAGGCCGCCTACGCCAAAGTGCGCATCGGCCACCCGCTGGAAGGCAACCTGATCGGCCCGCTGATCGACAAGCATGGCTTCGACAACATGCAGGACGCCCTGGAGCAAGCCCTGAGTGAAGGCGGCAAGGTCTTCGGCGGCAAGCGCCAGCTGCAAGACCAGTTCCCCAACGCGTACTACGTGTCGCCGGCCATTGTGGAAATGCCCGAGCAGAGCGACGTGGTATGCACCGAAACCTTTGCGCCGATCCTCTACGTGATCGGCTACAGCGACTTCGCCGAGGCCCTGCGCCTGAACAACGCGGTGCCACAAGGCTTGTCGTCGTGCATCTTCACCACCGATGTGCGCGAAGCCGAGCAGTTCATGTCGGCGGTGGGCAGTGACTGCGGCATTGCCAACGTCAATATCGGCCCGAGCGGCGCGGAAATCGGTGGCGCCTTTGGCGGAGAGAAAGAGACCGGCGGTGGGCGTGAGTCGGGCTCGGATGCGTGGCGCGGGTATATGCGCCGCCAGACCAATACCGTGAACTATTCGCTGGAGTTGCCGTTGGCGCAGGGCATCACGTTCGACTGAGTCCATGTAGGAGGGGGCTTGCCCCCGATAGCGGTGGATCAGCTGCATATTGTTGACTGACACACTGCTATCGGGGGCAAGCCCCCTCCCACATTTGATTGGGTTCACAACTGAAAATAGCTGTTTGTTAGGTCCTCTACGGAGTCTGGCAATGCCTTTACGCGAAACATGTTTATGGGAACACCTCACCCCCAATCGCCCGGATCGTGCCGCGCTCAAGGGCGAGGTCAAGGTGGATGTGTGCGTGATCGGTGCCGGCATCACCGGTTTGTCAGCCGCCATTCATTTGCTCGAACAGGGTAAAAGCGTTGCGGTGCTGGAGGCCCACCGCACCGGCCACGGCGGTTCGGGACGCAACGTCGGGCTGGTCAACGCCGGTATGTGGATACCGCCTGACGAGATCGAAGCCGGTTTCGGCGAAACCGCAGGCAGTCAGCTCAATCGCATGCTGGGCGCGGCACCGTCGGTGGTATTCGGCCTGATCGACAAGTACAACATCGATTGCCAGTTGCGCCGCGAGGGCACCCTGCACATGGCGCATAACGCCCGCGGCGAGGCGGATCTGCGCAGTCGTGAAGAACAATGGAAGCGCCGTGGCGCGCCGGTCGAGTTGTTGACCGGGCAGGCCTGCGAGCAGGCCACCGGCACCACGAAAATCTCCGCCGCGTTGCTGGACCGCCGCGCCGGCACCTTGAACCCCATGGCCTACACCTGCGGTCTGGCGAATGCGGCCGTCGGATTGGGCGGGCAGTTGTTCGATCATTCCCCCGTCACCCAGCTCGAGCGCCAGGGCGCAGAGTGGTCTGTACAGACCGCCCAGGGCGCGGTGCAGGCCGCACAGGTGGTGATCGCCTCCAATGCCTATACCGAAGGTGAATGGACCGAGCTGCGGCGTAATTTCTTCCCCGGTTATTACTATCAGGTGGCCTCGGCGCCGCTCACCGATGACGACGCCGGGCGCATCCTGCCTGGCGGCCAGGGTTCATGGGACACGCGCCAGGTGCTGAGCAGTATTCGCCGCGACGCCGATGGCCGCCTGTTGCTCGGCAGCCTGGGCAACGGTAACCAGAAGCCGATCTGGTTCCTCAAAGCGTGGGCCGATCGGGTGCAGCAGCATTACTTCCCCTATCTCAAATCCGTGCAGTGGCAATACACCTGGACCGGTTGCATCGCGTTTACCCCCGATCACCTGATGCGATTGTTCGAGCCGGCGCCCGGGCTGGTGGCGGTCACCGGATACAACGGGCGCGGCGTGACCACCGGCAGCGTGGTCGGCAAGGCGTTTGCCGACTATTTGTGTCACCACAATCCTCAGTCGCTGCCGATTCCCTTTGCGCCGATGCAACCCCTGGCAGGCGCGGGCCTGCGCAGTTGTCTCTATGAAGCGGGGTTCTCGCTGTACCACGCGGGGCAATGCCTGCGTATCGTGGTCTGACCCGCGAAACATGACCCGAGAAAACAACGCCCGATAGCCGGTATTTTCTTAGCCGGCTACCCATCTGTATTGGTGCAAGTCGTAGCATTCACGCACTGTAAATGTGCAGTTCCGTTACGCGCAGGGTTACAGCGCCTGGAGCTGTCGTTTATCCCTTCGGTTGCAGGTGACACCGTTCAAGGTTGTACTTTTTTCGCTTGCCGGTTGCACCTGTCGAGACTAGACGGTTGCACGTCCTTGCGGGAGGACGCGAAACGCCTGCAATAACAATGACACCGTGTCTTTTTGATGAATAAAAAAGTAATGGCACGCGGCTTGCTCTGAGCTTTCAGTGAAAGGTTTGAATGCAAGTTGTCGTGCCAAAAATCAAAAATATCGGAGCACCACTCATGTCCCAGACGTTTTACAAGAAAGGTTTTCTGGCCCTCGCCGTGGCAGCGGCGCTGGGTATTTCTACGTTTGTTCAAGCTGATGTGAAAATTGGCGTAGCAGGCCCGATGACGGGCGCCAACGCCGCTTTCGGTGAGCAGTACATGAAGGGTGCCCAGGCGGCAGCCGATGAGGTCAACAAGGCGGGCGGCATCAACGGCGAGAAGATCGTGCTGGTGGCCGGCGATGACGCCTGCGAGCCAAAACAGGCAGTCGCAGTGGCCAACCGTCTGGCTGACCAGGACAAAGTGATCGGCGTGGTCGGGCACTTCTGCTCGTCCAACACCATCCCTGCCTCGGAGGTGTATGACGAAGCGGGCATCATCGCCATCACCCCAGGCTCCACCAATCCACAGGTTACCGAGCGTGGCCTGGGCGCCATGTTCCGCATGTGCGGGCGTGACGACCAGCAAGGCATCGTCGCCGGCGACTACATCGTCGACGTGCTCAAGGGCAAGAAAGTCGCGGTCATCAACGACAAGGACACCTACGGCAAAGGCCTGGCCGACGCCACCGCTGCCCAGTTGACCAAGCGCGGCGTCAAGCCGGTACTGGAAGAAGGCCTGACCCGTGGCGAGAAAGACTTCAGCGCCCTGGTCACCAAGATCCGCTCCCTGGGCGCCGACGTCGTGTACTTCGGTGGCTTGCACCCGGAAGCCGGCCCTCTGGTTCGCCAGATCCGTGAAGCGGGCTTGAAAGACGTCAAGTTCATGTCCGATGACGGTGTGGTGACCGACGAACTGGTGGCAACCGCAGGCGGCGCGCAGTACGTGGACGGCGTCTACATGACCTTCGGCGCCGACCCGCGCCTGCTGCCGGACAGCAAGGCGGTGGTGGAGCAGTTCCGTAAAAACGGCACCGAGCCTGAAGGCTACACCCTGTACGCCTACGCCTCGATCCAGGCCCTGGCCGCCGGTTTCAATGGCGCCAAGTCCAACAAGGGCGAGGACGCTGCCAAGTGGCTCAAGGCCAACCCGGTTAAAACCGTCATGGGCGAAAAAGCCTGGGATGCCAAGGGCGACCTGAAAATCTCCGACTACGTGGTTTACCAGTGGGATAAAGACGGCAAATACCACCAGCTGGAAAAACAGAAGTAATCCCTGTGGGAGGGGGCTTGCCCCCGATCGCGGTGGGTCAGCTGCACATTTGTTGACTGATACATCGCATCGGGGGCAAGCCCCCTCCCACATTGGAACAGTGTGGTTATGGGTATCTGTTTTTTCCTCCAGAAGCGCCGCACACCCACCGGTGTGCAGGTGCTCACCGCGTGAGATTGCGTTATGGATGGTATTTTCCTGCAGCAACTGGTCAACGGCCTGACCCTCGGGTCGGTCTATGGCCTGATCGCCATCGGCTACACAATGGTCTATGGCATCATTGGCATGATCAACTTCGCCCACGGCGAGGTTTATATGATTTCCGCTTACCTCGCGGCGATCAGTCTGGCACTGCTGGCTTACTTCGGCATCGAATCCTTCCCGCTGCTCATTCTCGGCACCCTGATCTTCACCGTGGTCGTCACCGGCGTGTACGGCTGGGTCATCGAACGTGTCGCCTATAAACCGCTGCGCAACTCCACCCGACTGGCACCGCTGATCAGCGCCATCGGCATCTCCCTGATCCTGCAGAACTACGCACAGATCGCCCAGGGAGCCAAGCAACAAGGCATCCCGACCCTGCTGGCCGGCGCCTGGCGCGTCGATATCGGTACCGGCTTCGTGCAACTGACCTACACCAAAGTGTTCATCCTCGTGGCGGCATTCGCCGGCATGGCGCTGCTCACCTACATCATCAAATACACCAAGCTGGGCCGCATGTGCCGGGCCACCCAGCAAGACCGCAAGATGGCCTCGATCCTGGGCATCAACACCGACCGCGTGATCTCCTACGTGTTTGTCATCGGCGCCGCCATGGCTGCGCTGGCCGGCGTGCTGATCACCCTCAATTACGGCACCTTCGACTTCTATGCCGGCTTCATCATCGGCATCAAGGCGTTTACCGCAGCGGTACTCGGCGGCATTGGCTCCCTGCCTGGGGCAATGCTCGGCGGGATCATCCTCGGTATCTCCGAGTCGCTGTTCTCGGGGTTGATCAACTCTGACTACAAAGACGTATTCAGTTTCTCCCTGCTGGTGGTGATTCTGATTTTCCGTCCCCAGGGCCTGCTTGGTCGCCCACTTGTGGCGAAGGTGTAAACATGTCTGCTGCCAAATCGATTGATATCAAGAAAAGTGTGGTCGATACGGTCCTCGCCGGGCTGATTTCGCTGATCGTGTTCGGCCCGATTGTCGGCGTGGTGCTCGACGGCTACAGCTTCAACCTGGAACCTGCGCGTGTTGCCGTGCTGGTCGCCATCGTCATGGCCGGGCGCTTTGCCCTGAGCCTGTTCCTGCAAACCCCCAAGGGCGTGAAGATCCTGCAGGGTTTTGAAAGCAGCGGCTCGGGCGTGCATGTGCGGCCACCGGATTACAAATCGCGGCTGCGCTGGATTATCCCGGCACTGATCGTGATCGCCATCGTGTTTCCGATTTTCGCCAACAAGTATTTGCTCACCGTGGTGATCCTCGGGTTGATCTACGTCCTGCTCGGCCTGGGCCTGAACATCGTGGTGGGCCTGGCCGGTCTGCTAGACCTGGGTTACGTGGCGTTCTACGCCATCGGTGCCTACGGCCTGGCACTGGGTTACCAATACCTCGGCCTGGGTTTCTGGACGGTGCTGCCGCTGGCGGCCATCGCGGCGGCGCTGGCGGGGTGCATACTCGGCTTCCCGGTGCTGCGAATGCACGGTGACTACCTGGCCATCGTGACCCTGGGGTTTGGTGAAATCATTCGCCTGGTGCTCAATAACTGGCTGTCGTTCACCGGTGGTCCGAACGGGATGCCGGTGCCTTCACCGACCTTCCTGGGCCTGGAGTTCGGCAGGCGTGCGAAAGATGGCGGCATCCCGTTTCACGAATTTTTCGGCATCGATTACAACCCCAACATCAAGTTCATGTTCATCTACATCGTGCTGTTTCTGGTGGTGCTGGCCGTGCTGTACATCAAGCACCGCCTGACGCGCATGCCAGTCGGTCGCGCCTGGGAAGCCTTGCGCGAAGATGAGATTGCCTGCCGCTCCATGGGCCTGAACCATGTGCTGGTCAAGCTCTCGGCATTCACCATCGGTGCCTCCACCGCAGGTTTGGCCGGGGTGTTCTTTGCCAGTTACCAGGGCTTCGTCAATCCATCGTCGTTTACCTTCTTCGAGTCGGCGTTGATCCTGGCCATCGTGGTATTGGGCGGCATGGGCTCGACGGTCGGCGTGGTCATCGCGGCGTTCGTGCTGACCGTTGCGCCGGAACTGCTGCGCAGCTTCTCTGAATACCGCGTGCTGTTGTTTGGCGTGTTGATGGTGGTGATGATGATCTGGCGGCCACGTGGCCTGATTCGGATCAGCCGAACCGGTGTGACGCCACGCAAGGGGGTAGCGCCATGAGCAAGGAAGTCGTCCTTTCCGTGGAACACCTGATGATGCACTTCGGTGGCATCAAGGCCCTGAGTGATGTAAGCCTCAAGGTCAAGCGCAATTCGATCTTTGCCCTGATCGGCCCCAACGGCGCGGGCAAGACCACGGTGTTCAACTGCCTCACCGGTTTCTATAAAGCCAGTGGCGGCAAGATCCAACTCAACGTGCGCGGCAAGCAAACCAACGTCATCCAGCTGCTCGGCGAGCGTTTCCAGGCAACCGACTTTGTGTCGCCAAAAAGCTTCCTCAGCCGCGTGTACTACAAAATGTTCGGCGGCACCCACCTCGTGAATCGCGCGGGCCTGGCGCGGACCTTCCAGAACATTCGCCTGTTCAAGGAAATGTCGGTGCTGGAAAACCTGCTGGTGGCCCAGCACATGTGGGTCAACCGCAACATGCTCGCGGGCATCCTCAACACCAAGGGCTACCGCAAGGCCGAAAGCGACGCGCTGGACTGCGCGTTCTACTGGCTCGAAGTGGTCGACCTGGTGGACTGTGCCAACCGTCTGGCCGGTGAGCTTTCCTACGGCCAGCAACGCCGCCTGGAAATCGCCCGTGCCATGTGCACCCGGCCGCAGATCATCTGCCTGGACGAACCGGCAGCGGGCCTCAACCCCCAGGAAACCGAAGCCCTCAGTGCGATGATTCGCCTGCTGCGCGACGAACACGACCTTACGGTGGTGCTGATCGAACACGACATGGGCATGGTGATGAGTATTTCCGACCACATCGTGGTGCTCGACCACGGCAACGTGATTGCCGAAGGCGGGCCGGACGCGATCCGCAACGACCCGAAAGTGATTGCCGCCTACCTGGGCGCGGACGAAGAGGAACTGGTATGAGCGGGCCTATCCTCGAAATGAAGGACCTGGACGTGTTCTATGGCCCGATCCAGGCCCTGAAGAACGTCTCGCTGCACATCAACGAAGGCGAAACCGTCAGCCTGATCGGCTCCAACGGCGCTGGCAAATCCACGCTGCTGATGTCGATCTTTGGCCAACCTCGGGCCGAGTCTGGGCAGATTCTCTATAACGGCGTGGACATCACCCACAAGTCGTCCCACTACATTGCCTCCAACGGCATCGCGCAGTCGCCGGAAGGGCGGCGGGTATTCCCCGACATGACCGTCGAGGAAAACCTGCTGATGGGCACCATCCCCATTGGCGACAAGTTTGCCGGTGAGGATATGCAGCGCATGTTCGAGCTGTTTCCACGGCTCAAGGAGCGGCGCAACCAGCGGGCCATGACCATGTCCGGCGGCGAGCAGCAAATGCTCGCCATCGCCCGCGCGCTGATGAGTCGGCCCAAGCTGTTGCTGCTCGATGAACCGAGCCTGGGCCTGGCACCGATTGTGGTGAAGCAGATCTTTTCCACACTGCGCGAGCTGGCGTCCACCGGGATGACCATCTTCCTGGTGGAGCAGAACGCCAACCACGCCCTGCGCTTGTCGGACCGGGCGTACGTGATGGTCAACGGTGAGATTCGTCTGACAGGGACTGGCAAGGAATTGCTGGTGAACGAGGAAGTGCGCAACGCCTACCTCGGCGGTCACTGACCTAAAGCCTGATGCAAAACTCCTGTGGGAGGGGGCTTGCCCCCGATAGCGGTGGGTCAGTATTAAATGTGCTGACTGACACGCCGCCATCGGGAGCAACCCCCCTCCCACATTTGATTTTGAGTGGCTTTTGAAATTGTGGAAAACAAATCCAGCCCATCTCCAAAGCGCGACATATAGCCGCCGCAAATCCCTGTTTTGTCACAGTTTTGACTTGTCCCCATCCACTGTGGAACCGGCTGTGGGTAACGTGGGAGTACCTCGCTGCAAGCCTTTAAAAACGTGGCCTGTAAGACGATGGCTGTTTTTTGATCAATGGTTTTTTCATGATCAATCGAGGGTTTTGTCAACCTGTTTAAAGACACAGGTATATGACCGGAATATGTCGGTACAGCCTGTGGATAAGTCTGTGACTAAACTCTGGAAAGACCGCCGTAGAGGCCGGAATGACTGGCCTGTAGCCATCGTTGCGTCTTAGCGATTTTTTCTGAGCTACACACGGCCTGGTCAAGGTCAAGCAAAAAACTTTCTGAAACTGCCTGAAAGCCTTGCGCACAGCGGCTTGGAGCCGTTTGCACTTGCCCCCAAAGACTGTGGGCGCAGTTGTGGATAACCTGAGCGCATATCGCTACAAGCCACGGTTTATAAAGCCTTGCTCAGGTTGGTTAAAAAGTGAGCAGTTATGTGCGCAGTGGTTGCCGCAGCGGCGGCGTAAGGGCATTCTGCTGGCAACTTTTTCCCGATGCCCGCAAGGAGAACACCATGTCCGACACGCTGTTTATTACTGGCGCCACTTCAGGTTTCGGTGAAGCCTGTGCCCGCCGTTTTGCCGAGGCCGGCTGGAAACTGGTGCTGACCGGCCGGCGTGCCGAGCGCTTGAATGCACTGGTCGAAGAACTTTCCAGGCAGACCGAAGTGCATGGCCTGGTGGTGGACGTGCGTGATCGCAAAGCCATGGAAGAGGCCATCGCCAACCTGCCGCCCTCGTTCGCCAAGCTGCGCGGGCTGATCAACAACGCCGGCCTGGCCGTGGGCACCGACCCTGCGCCCAAGTGCAACCTCGACGATTGGGAAACCATGGTCGACACCAATATCAAGGGCCTGCTGACCACCACCCACCTGCTGCTGCCGCGTCTGATCGCCCATGGGCGTGGCGCCGGAATCATCAACCTGGGTTCCATCGCCGGTAGCTACCCTTACCCGGGCAGCCATGTGTACGGAGGCTCCAAGGCGTTCGTGAAGCAATTCTCGCTGAACCTGCGCTGCGACCTGCAAGGCACTGGCGTGCGGGTGACCAACATCGAGCCAGGCCTGTGCGAGAGTGAGTTTTCGCTGGTGCGGTTTGGTGGTGATCAGGCGCGCTATGACGCCACCTATGCCGGCGCCGAACCGATCCAGCCACAGGATATTGCCGACACGATCTTCTGGGTGCTGAACACGCCGGCGCACGTGAATATCAACCGGCTGGAGCTGATGCCGGTGAGCCAGACCTGGGCCGGGTTTGCGATTGAGCGTGGGGCCAAGTAAGGCGTTGGACCGAGTCGCTGCCATCGGGGGCAAGCCCCCTCCCACATTGGATCGGGTTCACAGAATTTGACTTGTTAATCCATTCAAGTGTGGGAGGGGGCTTGCCCCCGATGGCGGCAAATCGGCCAACAACAGGCCATAAGGTACACTCCACCCCTGAAAACCCCTCCGCATTGTGCGGTTTAAAGGTTTTGACGGGAGGAAATGTGAGTAACCGAGGTGAGCAGGCACTGCTCAAACAATCGACCATCCTGATGTTCGCCGTCGCGATCGCCGGGATTGTCATGGGTGTGATATCCGGCGCCCAATCCATTCTGTTCGACGGCTTTTTCTCGCTGATCGCCACCGCCATCAAGGTGCTGATGCTGATCACGGCCAAGCTGATCGCCAAGAAAAGCAACGAGCGTTTCCAGTTCGGCTACTGGCACCTGGAGCCGATGGTGCTGCTGATCGAGGGCAGCTTCCTGCTGCTGATTGCCATCTACGCGTTTCTCAACGGTGTGTTCGGCATCATCAATGGCGGGCGCGAGATCGAGTTGGGGCTGGTGATCGTGTACGCGGCGGTGTTTACCGTTGTGGAATTCGCCTACTTCTTCTATGTGCGCTATCGCAACCGCAGGTTGAAATCCTCGCTGATCCAGTTCGACAACATCAGCTGGCTGGTGGACGCAATGCTGTCGGTGGGCTTGCTGATCAGCTTTCTGGCGGCCCTGTTGCTCAAGTCCCAGGGGTATGGCGAGTGGGCGGTGTATGTCGACCCGATGATCCTGATTCTGCTGGCCCTGAGCATGCTGGCGCCGGCGTTCAAGATCCTGCGCCCGGCCTTGCGCGAAGTGCTGGGGATTGCCCCGGATCATTTGGACGACAAAGTACGCGAAGTGATGGACGCGGCCCAGGCCAGGCATGGCTTCGACGATTACGTGTCCTACGTGCAGAAGCACGGGCGGGCGCGGTTTATCGAGATTCATGTGGTGTTGCCAGCCGACTATCCGGTGGATAAGGTCGCGACCCTCGACGGGTTGCGCGAAGAGATATCCACAGCGCTGGGCACGCCGGATGCGGCGCGCTGGTTGACCATCAGTTTTACCGGGGATCGCAAGTGGGTTGCGTGAGGTCAGGTAAACCGAGGTGAGGCCATCGGGGGCAAGCCCCCTCCCACCTTTGATTTGTGAATACAGTCAAATGTGGGAGGGGGCTTGCCCCCGATGAGGCCCTGAAGGTCAGCCCAGATGCTTGATCAAACCCTGATAGCAAGTCGCCAAATGATAAGGCGTGGTAGAAGGCATATCCCGCCGGCTCACCTGACCGTCGGCATCCAGGCATTCATGCCAACCCTTCCCATGCAGGAAATGCTCTTGCAGCGCCAGCAATTGATGCTGCAGTACTGCCTCACTGCCGGGGCGCAAGGTCAATGCCCGCAGGTATTCCGCCTGGGCCCAGATACGCTGGGTGCCGTCGCGCACGGTGCCATCCACAGACAGCATGCCGCTGACCGCACCGCTCAACTTATCCACACCCGTTTGTTCGGCATAGGCAAACGCCCGCGTCAGCGACCCGTGCAGCGGTGTGCCGCGTAATACATCGGACGACTCCAGCAAAAAGAACCATTCGAACTGGTGGCCCGGTTCAAACCAGTTATCCACAGCACCGAGCGGTTTCTCCAGCATCACGCCATGCTCGCGGTCGATGAAGCGTTGCTGCATGGCCGTCGCCAATGCCAGCAGGGCCGCTTGTACCTCGGCGTCCTCACGTACCGCGAGGGTAGCGAGGAAGCCTTCGGCCAAGTGCATCAACGGGTTTTGCAACGGGCCGGACTTGAGCGAGGCCCAGTTGCGCTCCAGCACCGCGTCGTACAGCCCGTCACCGCTGGCAAAACGTTGGGCGACTACTTCCAGCGCGGCATTGAGCACCGACTCTACCAACGGCTCAGGCACCTTGGCCCAGTAGTGGGCGCAGGCGAAGATGATGAAGGCGTGGGTGTAGAGGTCTTTGCGTTTGTCCAGCGGCTGCCCGGCCGGGTCGATGCTGTAGAACCAGCCGCCGTGTTCGGCGTCGTGGAAGTGCCGTTGCAGGGAACGGAACAATTGCGCCGCGCGTTCTTGCGCGAAGGCCTTGCCGGGCTCGCCGATCAGGCTGGCGAACAGGTACAACTGCCGGGCGCAGGCCATGGCGCGGTAGCGTTGCGGGGGCAGCGGCTGATGATCGGCGTCCAGTGCCTCGAAGGGCAGCGCCAACTCGGCATTCCAGCCCGGGCCCTGCCACAGCGGCACGATCAGGTCATGGAAGTGCGTGAGCACGGAATTCAAAGTGGGTGGAGAAGCGATGGGCATTGGCTGGCGTCGTCACGGCAGGGGTGTAGGCGCGCATGGTAGCAGGCTTGGGAACTGTGGTGTCTGTGGCACCGCTATCGGGGGCAAGCCCCCTCCCACAGTTAACCGCGTTCCAACTTTGAAATGCGGTCGAATGTGGGAGGGGGCTTGCCCCCGATGAGGCCTTCAGCACGCCGCAAATCAGCCCGCCAACAACCACACCCCAGTCGCCGCCGAAGCTGCCCCCGCCACCCGCACCAGCGGCGCTGCAGCCGCAGGCAGGAAACGCACCACCGCATAACCCGCCGCATGCAACGCAGCCGTCGCGCCGACAAACCCCGCCGCATACGCCCAGGAGCTGGACATATCCGGCAGCTCCAGGCCATGGGCCACGCCATGAAACAACGCAAACAACGCCGTTGTCCCCACCGCCACGAACAACGGCGGCCGCACCGCCAGCGCCACCGCCAGGCCCAGCGCCAGCACCGATGCGGCAATCCCGCTTTCCAGCGCCGGCAAATGCAGGCCTTCAAAACCGAGCATGCCGCCGATCAACATAGTGCCGACGAAGGCACAAGGCAGCGCCCAGCGTGCATTGCCTTTTTGCTGCGCCGCCCACAGGCCGACCGCAACCATGGCCAGCAGGTGGTCAAGACCGCCCAGTGGGTGGCTGATACCGGCGACCAGGCCATTGTCGCCGTGGCCCGGGTGCGCGAAGGCGAGGGCGGGGGTCAGCAGCAGCGCGGCGGCGGCGAACAGTTTCTTGAGGTTCATAAACAGGCTCCGTAGGGGGATCAGGCAGCGGTCAGCAGGCCTTGACGTTCGATAAAGGCGACGATTTCATCCAGGCCGACGCCGGTTTTCTGGTTGCTGAACACAAAGGGTTTGCCATTGCGCATGCGTTGGGTGTCGCTGTTCATCAATTCCAGCGAGGCGCCCACCAGCGGCGCGAGGTCGATCTTGTTGATCACCAGCAGGTCGGATTTGCAAATACCGGGCCCGCCCTTGCGCGGCAACTTGTCGCCGGCGGACACATCGATCACGTAGATGGTCAGGTCGGACAGCTCGGGGCTGAAGGTGGCCGACAGGTTGTCGCCGCCGGACTCCACCAGGATCAGGTCCAGACCGGGAAAGCGACGGTTGAGCTGGTCCACTGCCTCCAGGTTGATCGAGGCATCTTCGCGGATCGCGGTGTGCGGGCAGCCACCGGTTTCCACGCCGATGATGCGCTCCGGCGCCAGCGCCTGGTTACGCACCAAAAAATCAGCGTCTTCGCGGGTGTAGATGTCGTTGGTGACCACCGCCAGGTTGTAGCGGTCGCGCAGCGCCAGGCACAGGGCCAGGGTCAGGGCGGTCTTGCCGGAGCCGACCGGGCCGCCGATGCCGACGCGCAGGGGTTGTGTGTTCATGTTGGGGTCTCCAAAAAAGCCTCAGGAACGGAACAGGCGGCTGTACTGGCGCTCGTGGGCCATGCACGCCAAAGACAGGCCAAAGGCGGCGCTGCCAAGGTGATCGGGTTCGACACGGCCAGCCTCGTGCTGGGCCTGCTGCAACAGCGGCAGCAGTTCGCTGGTCAGGCGCTGCGCGGCTTGCTGGCCCAGGGGCAGGGTTTTCATCAGCACGGCCAATTGGTTCTCCAGCCAGCTCCAGAGCCAGGCCGCCAGAGCGTCGCCTGGGCGGATGGCCCAGGCGCGCGCAGCCAGCGCCCAGCCAAGGGCCAGGTGGGGTTCAGGCTGTTGGTCGAGGAAACCACGGGCGTCGGCGTCCAATTCCGGCAAGCCACCGAGCAGTTGTTGCAGGGAGTAGCCCATCTGCCGGCTCTCCTGATACAGCTCGCGGGTTTCGCGGCTGGCGCGGTGTTCTTCACACAATTGCGCCAGACGTGGCCACGCCTGCTCAGCGGCGGCGCGGCAATGGGCGAGCAATAGGGGCGCTTCGAAACGCGCGAGGTTGAGCAGCAATTGGTCACTGATCCAGCGCCTTGCGCTGGCGGCATCGCTGACGCGGCCGTTCTCCACGGCCATTTCCAGGCCCTGGGAGTAGCTGTAGCCGCCAATCGGCAACTGCGGACTGGCCAGGCGCAGCAGCGCCCAGGCCGGGTTCATGGACGCACGCCGAACTGATGCAGCCTGGGCGCATAGTTGAAATCTTCGTCGCCATGGCGCGAGTGATGATGACCGCCGCCATAGGCCCCGTGTTCGGGCTGGAACGGCGCCTCGATGCTTTGCGCATCGGCGCCCAGCTGTTCCAGCATGGCCTTGAGCACATAGTCATCGAGCAGACGCAGCCAGCCATCGCCGACCTGCAGGGCGACATGGCGGTTACCCAAGTGATAGGCCGCGCGGGTCAGTTCGAATGCGTTGCGGCAGGTGACGTGCAGCAGTTGTTCAGGGCGTGCGCACACGCGTACGACGCGTCCGTCCTCGGCTTGCAGGAATTCGCCATCATGCAGCGGCGGTTGCCCACGCTCCAAAAACAGGCCGACGTCTTCACCGTCGGCACTGAAACAGCGCAGACGGCTTTTGCTGCGGGCTTCGAAGTTCAGCAGCAGCTCGGCGGCCCAGAGGGCTTGCGGAGCGATTCGGCGGTGGATCACCAGCATCGGAAGGTTTCCAGCTATGAACGATAAAGGGGGCTATAAAGAGGCTAGAGCAAGGGGCTTGCCAACCCGCCAGGCGCGTAGGAATTTCCTGTCAGCAGGGCGCGTACGCTACAGAGCAGGGCACTCGCCGAATGCAGCGGTGATGCAATTTGGTGCGCTTGAGCGGGCCTCGGCACCGGGAAGGGGCATTTTGCGTGGGGTACGCCGACGTATTGCATGAAATGTCTTTCATCCAATTCTTCATTTGGTTTTAAAGAATTATCCTACAAGAGCCAGAGAATTGGCCTTCGTGAGTTTACGTGGGGGTTCTTTAAGATTCGCGCCGTGTTTAATTCGCCGCGATGTCCATCATGTTCAAGTCACTTGTCTGTTCCGTCATTGTCAGCCTCTCTTGTCTTATTTCGTCAGCCTCGGCCACGCTTCAACAGCCGCCGACTTTTGGTTCCACGCATGCATCGTCTCCGGTCGAAGATGTGATCGACCGCGCCCATCAACTGCTCGGCACACCCTACAAGTCGGGCGGTACGTCTACCGAGCAAGGGTTCGATTGCAGCAGTTTCCTGGTCTATCTGTTCAAGACCCAAGCCAATATTCAGCTGCCGCGCACCACCGCTGCGATGCACCGTTCAACGGCCGCGACCATCAAGCGCGCTGCATTGAAGCCGGGCGACGCGGTTTTTTTCAAAGGCAACGGGCAGGGGCGGGTGAGTCACGTCGGGCTGTATATCGGCGACGGCAAATTCATCCATTCACCGCGTACCGGCAAGAGCGTACGGATCGATTCGTTGAGAAATAGCTACTGGAACAGGAACTACACCACCGCCAAGCGCTTTCATAAGGCCGGCTGATCGTATTACTCGGTGCTGCCCAGACCTTGCCAGTGTTTGAGGCCGATAAAGATAAAGCGCAATTGCTGGGTGATTTTCGCCTGGGGCGTGAGGTGGGCAGGCAAGGCCTGTGCGGGCGGGTCGATGATATCGGGCAGGGTGGCGAACACACTTTTGACGATCAGGTCGGCCATCACGTGCAAGCCATCGGGATCCAGGTGTTGCAGTTTGGGCATCAGTGTGAGGTCGGCCGCCAGGTCGCGGGTGATGTCTTCGCGCAGGGCGCCGATAGCTTGGCGCACGGCCAGGCAACCGCCGTATTGTTCGCGGGCCAGGAACAGGAATTGGGAACGGTTGGCCGAGACCACATCGAGAAAGATCCTCACGGACGCATCGATGATTCCGCCCATGACGAATTCGTTATGGCGCACCAGGCGAATCGTGGCGCGGAACGTCTGGCCGACTTCACTGACCAATACGAGCCCAAGCTGGTCCATATCGGCAAAATGGCGATAGAAGCCGGTGGGCACGATTCCCGCTGTCTTGGCCACTTCGCGCAGGCTCAGGCTGCCAAACCCACGGCCGCACTCCATCAGATGGCGGGCAGCGTCCATCAAGGCGAGGCGGGTCTGTTGCTTCTGTTCGGCGCGGGGCAGCATGAGCGGATGGGCTTTGTTGGCGAGTACAGCGACGCACTCTAGCAAAACCGCTTTGCCGGCGTCGAACTTGGCGGGGGCATTGCGTGACGGGGTCTATATAAAAGCGAAAGCCCGATCGACAGATCGGGCTTTTTTCTGGGCCACCACGGGCTTAGCTCTGTGCTTGATGCAGTTCTTGCAGACGGTCGGCACCACCTTCGGCAATACCTTGGGTGTAGGCGCGATCATTGGCTTGTTCAGCACCGCCTTCTACCAGACCTTTTTCCTGCAGGCGGTCGTTGCCACCTTCAGTCAGGCCTTCGGTGTAGGCGCGTTTGTTGGCCTGCTCAGAACCGTTTTCAGCGACAGCGCCTTTGGCGTAGTCACGGTTTTCGTCTTCTTGCGAACCGCTGCGAGCCACGGTCTGGCTGGACTGGACGGCCTGGGCTTTGTTCTGTGGGGTGGCCTGTTCGGCGGCTGGCAGGGCAAAGGCACTGGAAGCCAGAACGGATAACAGGACGGTAGCGAGTAGTTGGCGTTTCATGAGGGTTGCTCCTTGGGAGGGCGATAAAGTGGGTACATGGCTAATGCTACTCTTGATAAGTCGATATAAAAGTTCATAAACGCAATGGTAATAATCAACAGAATTGATTGTTCCCACGGGAGGCTCTAGAACGCGCCTCTCAAGCACGCGGTTTTGCACCGAGGTGGGTATTTTCGACACGAACCGGGGTAACAATGGTGCGCCGTTGATGATTGAATCTGTCTGCTCGATCAGGAAAATCGTTTTTTTCGGCTAATTCGGCCGTTGCGTTAAACCCCCAGGCACTTTGCCAGTCGTAGTCCTATAAGCTGTGTCAAAGGCTGTTGCCCAGCCAGTCGTATTCAGGAGTTTTGTGCAATGACGCGCACTCGAAAAGTCGTCGCCTGGAGCTGCGCCAGCTTCGTTCTGTTAATTGCCATCGCGGTATTGGTCCTGGTGTTTTTCGACTGGAACCGCATCAAGCCACCCCTCAATGCCAAGGTCTCCGAAGAGTTGCACCGCCCATTCGCCATCAATGGCAACCTGGCGGTGGTGTGGCAGCGTGAGCCCGACGAAGGCGGCTGGCGGGCCTGGGTGCCCTGGCCCCATGTGATTGCCGAAGACCTGAGCCTGGGCAATCCTGACTGGTCCAAGCAACCTCAGATGGTTACGCTCAAGAAGGTCGAGTTGCGTATTTCGCCCTTGGCGTTGCTGGCACAGCGCGTGGTGATCCCGCGCATCGACCTCACCGAGCCGAGCGCCGACCTGCAGCGCCTGGCTGACGGCCGCGCCAACTGGACCTTCAAGTTCGACCCCAAGGACCCCGACGCCGAGCCTTCCAGCTGGGTGGTGGATATTGGCGCCATCGGCTTCGACAAAGGCCACGTCACCCTCGACGACCAGACCCTCAGGACCCGGCTCGATGTGATTATTGACCCGCTGGGCAAACCGATCCCCTTCGGTGAAATCGTCGGAGACGCGGATGCCAAAAAGGCCCTGGAAAAAGGCTCGGCGCCGCAGGACTATGCGTTCGGCCTCAAGGTCAAAGGCCAGTATCACGGCCAGGCGCTCGCCGGCACCGGCAAGATCGGCGGCCTGCTTGCCCTGCAGGACGCGGCCAAGCCGTTCCCGCTGCAGGCCCAGGTCAAGATCGCCGACACCAGCATCGCCCTGGCCGGCACCCTGACCGATCCGCTGAACCTCGGCGCCCTGGACCTGCGCCTCAAACTCGCCGGTGCCAGCCTGGGCAACCTCTACCCGCTGACCGGCGTGACGTTGCCCGACTCGCCGGCGTATTCAACCGATGGTCATCTGATCGCCAAACTGCATGAAGCCAGCGGCGCGTCCTTCCGCTATGAAAACTTCAACGGCAAGATCGGCAACAGCGATATCCACGGCGACCTCGCCTACGTGGCCAGCCAGCCACGGCCCAAGCTCAGCGGCGCGCTGGTGTCCAATCAACTGCTGATGGACGACCTGGCGCCCTTGATCGGCGCCGACTCCAACGCCAAGCAGAAAGCCCGTGGCGGTGAAAGCAAGCAACCGGCGACCAAGGTGCTGCCGGTTGAAGAGTTCCGCACCGAGCGCTGGCGCGAGATGGATGCCGACGTGGAATTCACCGGCAAACGCATCGTGCACAGCGCCGAGTTGCCGTTCACCGACCTCTATACGCACCTGGTGCTCAACGATGGCGAGCTGAGCCTTGAGCCCCTGCGCTTCGGCGTGGCCGGTGGCAAACTCGATGCGCAGATCCGCTTGAACGGCCGTACCACGCCGATGGAAGGGCGCGCGAAACTCACGGCGCGCAACTTCAAGCTCAAACAGTTGTTCCCAAGTTTTGAGCCGATGAAAACCAGCTTTGGCGAACTCAACGGCGACGCCGATATTTCCGGGCGCGGCAACTCTGTCGCAGCGCTGCTGGGCACCTCCAATGGTGACTTGAAGATGCTGATCAACGACGGTGCGATCAGCCGTGGCCTGATGGAAATCGCCGGCCTCAACGTGGGCAATTATGTGGTGGGGCGCCTGTTTGGCGACAAGGAAGTGAAGATCAACTGCGCTGCGGCGGACTTCGGCATCAAGACCGGCCTGGCGACAACCCGCTTGTTTGTGTTCGATACCGAGAACGCGATCATCTACGTCGATGGCACCGCGAATATGGCGACCGAGCAGTTGGACCTGACCATTACGCCGGAGTCCAAGGGTTTCCGCCTCTTCTCCCTGCGCTCGCCGTTGTATGTGAACGGCCCGTTCATCAAGCCCAATGCCGGCGTCAAAGCCATCCCCCTGGCACTGCGTGGCGCGGGCATGGTCGCCCTGGGTGTGATCGCCGGCCCGGCGGCGGGGTTGCTCGCACTGGTTGCCCCAAGCGGCGGTGAGCCGAATGCGTGCGCACCGTTGCTGCAACAGATGAGAGAGGGCAAGGCGCCCAAGACCGTGAAGTAACTGACTGCACCTGAAACCAAATGTGGGAGGGGGCTTGCCCCCGATAACGGTGTATCAGCCAAAACATCTTTGACTGAACCACTGCTATCGGGAGCAAGCCCCCTCCCACATGGGTATTGCTGTGCGGCTGATTACAGGCCTTCCAGAATATCCGCCATGTCATCGGCGTGTTCTTCTTCCTGGGCCAGGATGTCTTCAAAAATGCGCCGGGTAGTCGGGTCCTTATCGCCGATGTACTGAATGATCTCGCGATAGCTGTCCACCGCGATCCGCTCGGCCACCAAGTCTTCGTAGACCATTTCTTTCAGCGAGTTGCCCGCCACGTATTGTGCGTGGGAGTTCTTCGACAGCAGGTCGGGGTTGAATTCCGGCTCACCGCCCAGCTGCACGATGCGTTCGGCGAGTTTGTCGGCGTGTTCGGCTTCCTGGGTGGCGTGCTCCAGGAACTCGTCGGCCGCGACGCTGGCTTTCAGGCCGCTGGCCATGAAGTAATGACGCTTGTAGCGCAACACGCAGACCAGTTCGGTGGCCAGCGACTCGTTGAGCAGGCGGATAATTTCTTCGCGATCGGCATTATAGCCTTCGGTCACGGCACCGTTTTCGACGTTCTGGCGAGCGCGGCTGCGCAGGGTCGCAACGTCAGTCAAGTGTGCTTCAGTCATCTCATTCTCCTGGGGCTAATCCGGTTTTGCGCCACGCTCTGCCGGCGTGGTCGCTCCCAGTTGTGAGTCGCGAGAGAGGCGAAAAGTTTTATCGGATTTAACCGGATGTGTCTCAAGCGCGTCTGATCGGCAGGGTCCAGCGTTCCGAAAGGATGACCCCGCCCAGGGTCAGCAAACCGCCCACCAAGTGATACGACGCCAATTCTTCTTTCAATACCACGGCCGCAATCAGCGCGGTAATCAACGGCAGCAAGTTGAAAAACAACGTGGTACGGCTCGGCCCCAGGGTTTTTACCGAATGCATCCACGCCAGCGGCGCCAGCATCGAAGCCAGCAGGCAGGCGTACAGCACCAGCGGAATATTCGCCCAGCCCAGGCCTGCCTTGGCCGAGAACAGGAATAGCGGCAACAGCACCACCACCGCCACCAGCACCTGCAGATACAGCAGCACCAACGGCGGCAGGCGCAGTTGCCATTTTTTCAGCAGGGTGCTGTAGACCGCGTAGGCCAGGGTGGCGACCAGCATCATGCCGTCACCGAGGTTTACTCCGTGTTGCAGCAAGGCTGCCAGGCTGCCGGATGACACCACCACCACTACGCCGGCGAACGACAGCACCGCGCCGGTCAGCGCGCCATACGTCAGGCGTTGGCCGAGGCTGATGATGGCGGCAGTCAAAGCCATCAGCGGCATCAGCGAGAGGATGATGCCCATGTTGGTGGCACTGGTCAGTGTGGCCGCGTAATAGGCCAGGCTTTGATACACGGCCATGCCCAGCACGCCGAGAATGAAGATCTTGCCCAGGTTCGGGCGGATCAGCGCCCAGTTGGCGATGACTGGCTTGAGCATGAACGGCGTGAACAGCAGCGCGGCGAACAGCCAGCGATAAAAGCCGATTTCAGCCGGGAAAATCGAACCCACCGCCAGTTTGTTGATCACGGTGTTGCCGGCCCAGATAAGGATGGCCAGCAGGGGATACGCGTATTGCATCGAAAGCAGACTCACTGTGTTGAAGAGGCGGAAGCGATACCGTCGGACGACTATTCGCCGCCGGTGAAGTTGTAACAGGTTTTGACTACACTGCGTTGTAGGCCGTGCCCTTCGGTACGGTAACAGGGAGAAAACTCCATGAAGATGCTGCGTATTCCGCTGTTGATGATGGGCCTGCTGCTGTGTTCCCAGGGTTTTGCCGCCACCGCCCAGCAAAACAAGATGACCACCTGCAATGCCGAGGCCACCACCAAGACGCTCAAGGGCGATGAGCGCAAGGCCTTCATGAAGACCTGCCTGTCGGCGCCTGCCGCCAACGATGCCAATACCCTGACGCCGCAGCAGCAGAAAATGAAGGACTGCAATGCGTCGGCTAAAACCAAAGCCCTGGCGGGTGATGCGCGTAAAACATTCATGAGCACCTGCCTGAAGAAGTAATAGCCCCAGGCCATAGAAGGCTGCGACACTCGCACACAGTCCCTTTGTAGGCGCGAGCTTGCTCGCGAAAAACGTGAACGATCACACGGGCACCCTGACTAAACGCGGTGCCCTTTCGTTTTTCGCGAGCAAGCTCGCTCCTACAACATCCTTTAACGCCGTTCGTTTTGAGGCTGTATGCCAACGTTTTCTCAGCGTCATGTGTTGTTGCTGGCCAGCTACATCATCATTTTCGGCGGATTGCTGCTGGTGCTGCCGCTCAAATTGCTGCCCAGCCTGTTGGCCGGCCTGTTGGTCTATGAACTGGTCAACATGCTCACCCCACAACTGCAACGGCTGATCGAAGGGCGGCGTGCGCGCTGGCTGGCGGTGGCCTTGCTCGGTACTTTGATCGTCAGCGTACTCGCGTTGATCTTCGCCGGCGCCATCAGCTTTCTGCTCCACGAAGCGGAAAATCCAGGCGCTTCGCTCGACAAGTTCATGGGCGTGGTCGACCGCGCGCGCGGCCAGCTGCCGCCGTTCCTGGACGCCTACCTGCCCGCCAGCGCCGCCGAGTTTCGCGTGGCCATCGGCCAATGGCTGAGCAAGCACCTGAGCGAACTGCAGCTGGTCGGCAAGGACGCCGCGCACATGTTCGTCACCCTGCTGATCGGCATGGTGCTCGGCGCGATCATCGCCCTGCAGCGCGTGCCCGACCTGACCAAGCGCAAACCCCTGGCCGCCGCGCTGTTCGACCGATTGCACCTGCTGGTCCAGGCATTTCGCAATATCGTCTTCGCCCAGATCAAGATCGCCGCGCTCAACACCGCTTTCACTGCGATCTTCCTCGCCGTGGTGCTGCCACTGTGCGGTATTCATCTGCCGCTGACCAAAACCCTGATCGTACTGACCTTCCTGCTCGGCCTGCTGCCGGTGATCGGCAACCTGATGTCCAACACCCTGATCACGATTGTCGCGTTGTCGCTGTCGATCTGGGTCGCGGTGGCGGCGCTGGGGTATCTGATCGTGATCCATAAGGTTGAGTACTTTCTCAACGCGCGCATTGTCGGCGGGCAGATCAGTGCCAAGTCGTGGGAGTTGTTGTTGGCGATGCTGGTGTTCGAGGCAGCGTTCGGCCTGCCGGGGGTGGTGGCGGGGCCGATTTATTATGCGTACCTCAAGAGTGAGTTGAAGCTCGGCGGGATGGTTTAAGCCTTGTGTTGCCTGGGCTGACGCTATCGGGGGCAAGCCCCCTCCCACCTTTGAAGGTGTTCACATATCAAAATGTGGGAGGGGGCTTGCCCCCGATGGGCGCGCCGCGGTTTAAGCTGGAAATCAGCTGCCGTAGCGCTTGCTCGCCTCAATCGCCAAACCGCTGCCAATACTGCCAAAGATATTGCCTTCCACATGCCGCGCATTCGGCAGCATCGCCGCAATGCTGTGGCGCAGCGCCGGGATGCCGCTGGAGCCGCCGGTGAAGAACACCGTGTCCACCTGGGCCACGCTCACCGAGGCGTCGTTGAGCAACTGCGTGACACTGCCGCGCACGCGTTCGAGCAGGTTGTCGATGGATGACTCGAACAGCGCCCGGCTCAAGTCCACGCTCAGGCCCGCTTCGATACGGTCCAGCGGCACATGGCGGCTGTCTGCCTGGGTCAGTTGGATCTTGGTCTCTTCCACTTCCATGGCCAGCCAGTGCCCGGCGCGCTGTTCGATCAGCTTGAACAGGCGGTCGATGCCGCCGGTGTCTTCGATGTCGTAGCGCATGCTGCCCAGGGCCAGTTGGGACTTTTGCGAGTACACCGAGTTGATGGTGTGCCAGGTGGCCAGGTTCATGTGATGGCTGGTGGGCATGTAGGCGCCGCTCTTCATGCGGCTGCCGTAGCCGAACAGCGGCATCATGCCGGCCAGCGAGAGCTGTTTGTCGAAGTCGGTGCCGCCGATGTGCACGCCGCCGGTGGCGAGGATGTCGCTCTGGCGGTTGTCGTTGTGGCGACGGTCCGGGGACAGGCGCACCAGGGAGAAGTCGGAGGTACCGCCGCCGATGTCGACGATCAGCACCAGCTCTTCTTTCTCGATGGTGGACTCGTAGTCGAACGCCGCCGCAATCGGTTCGTACTGAAACGAAATGTCTTTGAAACCGATCTTGCGCGCCACGTCCACCAGGGTGTTTTCCGCTTCCTGGTCGGCCATCGGGTCATCATCGACGAAGAACACCGGGCGCCCCAGCACCACTTCTTCGAACTCACGACCGGCATTGGCTTCGGCGCGGCTCTTGAGCTGGCCGATAAACAGCGCCAGCAGGTCGGTGAACGGCATTGCGGTGCCGAGCACGCTGGTGTCGTGCTTGATCAGCTTGGAACCCAGCAGGCTCTTGAGCGAGCGCATCAAGCGACCTTCATAGTTTTCCAGGTATTCGTGCAGCGCCAGGCGACCGTATACCGGGCGGCGCTCCTCGAAGTTGAAGAACACCACTGACGGCAACGTGATCTTGTCGTCCTCCAGCGCGATCAGCGTCTCCTCGCCGGGGCGGATCCAGCCGACGGTGGAGTTGGACGTGCCGAAGTCGATGCCGCAGGCACGGGCTGGAGATTGGTTTTTCATGTCGATCGGGTTCCGGTTGCAAAACGGCCGCGCAGTGTATGCCAGTCGACGCCGGATGCGTAGGCCGACCATCTGTTAAATAGTGCTTGAAAGCGCGGCATTCGCCCCCACATCTGGTGCATACGGCATGTGCCGATAACACTGCGACGCACCCCAGGCCACAAGACTCAACACGTGCAAACCAGCGCACCTTGTGTCCGGGCTGTGCGATCTCGATTTAAGGATGGTGAACCGCCGATGGATTTCAAAGATTACTACAAGATTCTGGGGGTCGAGCCGAGCGCCGATGACAAGGAAATCAAGGCCGCCTATCGCAAGCTCGCCCGCAAATATCATCCGGATGTAAGCAAGGAAAAAGACGCCGAAGCCAAATTCAAGGACGCGTCCGAAGCCTATGAAGCGCTCAAGAGCGCCGACAAGCGCGCCGAGTACGACGAGCTGCGCAAATACGGCCAGCACGGCCAGCCGTTCCAGGGACCGCCGGGTTGGCAGAGCC
The DNA here is from genome assembly GCF_022807995.1 of Pseudomonas orientalis. Taxonomy (NCBI): domain Bacteria; kingdom Pseudomonadati; phylum Pseudomonadota; class Gammaproteobacteria; order Pseudomonadales; family Pseudomonadaceae; genus Pseudomonas; species Pseudomonas orientalis. Next base: position 669,584 of record NZ_CP094351.1, read on the forward strand.
GTGGTGGCTTTGGTGGTGGTGCGGGCACAGAAGACTTCTCGGACTTTTTCAGCTCGATCTTTGGCGGGCGCGGTGATGCGTTCGGCGGCGGCCAGCGCCGTCCAACCGGGCGCAAGGGCCAGGATGTGGAGATGCAGTTGTCGGTCTCCCTTGAGGAAACCCTGTCCACCGAGTCCAAGCAGATCAGCTTCCAGGTGCCGCAATACGACGCTTCCGGTCGGCATGTCAGCAACAGCGTCAAGAGCCTGAACGTGAAGATCCCGGCCGGTGTGGCCGACGGCGAGCGCATCCGTCTCAAGGCCCAGGGCGCGCCCGGCATCGGCGGCGGCGCCAACGGCGACCTGTACCTGATCATCAAGTTTGCGCCGCACCCAAGGTTCGAGGTCGATGGCGAAAACCTGGTCATCAACCTGCCGCTGGCGCCGTGGGAATTGGCGTTGGGCACGGAAGTCGCGGTGCCGACCCTGACCGGCAAGATCAACCTCAAGGTACCCGCCGGCAGTCAGAACGGCCAGCGCATGCGCGCCAAGGGTCACGGTTTGTTGAACAAGGCCGGTGAGCGCGGTTACCTGTTCGTGCAGCTTAAAGCGGTGATGCCGAAGCAGGCTGACGACGAGACCATTGCGCTGTGGCAGCAACTGGCGAAAAAAGCCAACTTCAATCCGCGCGAAAACTTCTAAGCTGACCGGTGTGGGAGCGAGCAAACCAGCTCCCACACAGGCCAGCGGTTTTCAGAACAGGAAATACCGCTGCGCCATCGGCAGTACGTCAGCCGGCTCGCACCACAGCAATACCCCATCGGCCTTGACCTGATAGGTCTGCGGATCCACCTCGATATCCGGCAGGTAATCGTTGTGGATCAGGTCGGTCTTCTGCACATCGCGGCATCCCTTGACCACCGCAATCTGCTTCTTCAAGCCCAGGGCCTCGGGTAATCCGGCGTCCTGCGCCGCCTGGCTGATAAATGTCAGGCTGGTGGCGTGCAGTGAGCTGCCGAAGCTGGCAAACATCGGACGGTAGTGCACCGGTTGCGGTGTCGGGATCGACGCATTGGCATCGCCCATCAAGCTTGATGCAATCGCGCCACCCTTGAGGATCAGCGTCGGCTTGATGCCGAAAAACGCCGGGCGCCACAGCACCAGATCGGCCCATTTGCCAACTTCGATGGAGCCGACGATATGGCTCACACCGTGGGTGATCGCCGGATTGATGGTGTACTTGGCGATATAGCGCTTGGCGCGGAAGTTGTCGTTGCCGGGGCCGTCACCGGGCAGCGGGCCGCGCTGTTTTTTCATCTTGTCGGCGGTCTGCCAGGTGCGCGTGATCACCTCGCCGACGCGGCCCATGGCCTGGCTGTCGGAGCTGATCATCGAGAACGCGCCCAGGTCATGCAAGATGTCCTCGGCGGCGATGGTCTCGCGGCGGATGCGGCTTTCAGCAAAGGCCACGTCCTCGGCGATGCTCGGGTCCAGGTGATGGCACACCATCAGCATGTCCAGGTGTTCGTCGATGGTGTTGCGAGTGAACGGCCGCGTCGGGTTGGTGGAGCTGGGCAGCACGTTGGGGAAACCGCAGGCCTTGATGATGTCCGGCGCGTGGCCGCCACCGGCACCTTCGGTGTGGTAAGTGTGAATGGTGCGGCCCTTGAGTGCGGCCAGCGTTGTTTCGACAAAGCCGGATTCGTTGAGGGTGTCGCTGTGGATCGCCACCTGCACGTCGTATTGGTCGGCGACGTTCAGACAGTTGTCGATGCTCGCGGGTGTGGTGCCCCAGTCTTCGTGCAGCTTCAAGCCAATGGCGCCGGCCTTGACCTGTTCGATCAACGGCTCGGGCAAGCTGGCGTTGCCCTTGCCGGTAAAGCCGATGTTCATCGGGAACGAATCACTGGCCTGCAGCATCCGCGCCAGGTGCCACGGGCCGGAGGTGCAGGTGGTGGCATTGGTGCCGGTAGCCGGCCCCGTACCGCCGCCGATCATGGTGGTGACGCCGCTGGTCAGCGCTTCCTCGATCTGCTGCGGGCAGATGAAATGCACATGGGAGTCGATGCCGCCGGCGGTGAGGATCATGCCTTCGCCCGCAATCACTTCGGTGCTGGCGCCGATGGCCATGGTCACGCCGGGCTGGATATCCGGGTTGCCGGCTTTGCCGATCGCGTGGATGCGACCGTTCTTCAGGCCGACGTCAGCCTTGACGATGCCCCAGTGGTCGATGATCAGCGCGTTGGTGATCAGCGTGTCGACGACTTCATGGGCGAGCAGCTGGCTCTGGCCCTGGCCGTCGCGGATCACCTTGCCGCCGCCGAATTTGACTTCTTCGCCATAGACGGTGAAGTCTTTTTCCACTTCGACGAACAGCTCGGTATCGGCCAGACGCACCTTGTCACCGACGGTGGGGCCGTACATGTCGGCGTAGGCTTGGCGGGTGATTTTCATATGAGTGCCCTGAAGATATGCGTTGAATGTGAAATCGCTATCGGGGGCAAGCCCCCTCCCACCTTTGAAGGTATTCACAGCTCCAAATGTGGAGGGGGCTTGCCCCCGATGAGGCCCTAAAGGTCGCCCATGATCCGCCCGGCAAACCCGAATACCCGCCGCCCACCACTCAAATCCACCAACTCCACCTCCCGACGCTGCCCCGGCTCGAAACGCACCGCTGTGCCCGCCGGAATATTCAGGCGCATGCCCCGGCTCGCGGCGCGGTCAAACGCCAGCGCGTCATTGGTCTCGAAAAAATGATAATGCGAACCCACCTGGATTGGTCGGTCGCCGCTGTTGGCCACGCTCAAGGTGACGGTGCGTCGGCCGACATTCAGTTCGATTTCGCTAGGTTGGATCTGATATTCGCCAGGAATCATGCAGGTTGCCCCAGGGTCTTGTAGTAGATGGCGGTCGGGCTGTAGTGCCCGTCCGGGCTTTGGCAGTAATCGGGCAGTTCACCGATTTTGGTGTAGCGCAGCGACTGGTAGAAGGCCTCGGCGCCGGAGCCGGCCTCGGTGTCCAGGTACAGCAGGCCGCGCTTGTGCTGGCGGGCGGCGAGTTCCAGGGCGTTCATCAATTGCTGGCCCAGGCCATGGCGGCGCGCGCTGCTGTGCACCAGCAACTTTTGCACCTCGGCGCGGTTCAGGCCGTTGGCTTTCTGGCACAGCGCCAATTGAACACTGGCGATCACTTGCTCGTCGCGTACCACAACCCACAGCAACAGGCTGGCGTCTTCGATACCGGCTTGCACGCCGGTCAAATATTCGCGGGCCTGGACCTCATCGAAATCGGCCATAAAGCCGACCGAAGCGCCATGCTGCACCGCGTCCAGCAATAGCTCGATCAAACCCAGGCGGTAATGGGCAAAACTTTCCGCATTGACGCGACGCAATTGTGCAGCGCTCATCGATCTCACTCCCTGGGCGGTTCGGCGCCCGGATTCAACGTCAGTTGCATAAAGGTCAGGTCCAGCCAGCGGCCGAACTTGATGCCCACTTGGGGCATCTGCCCAGTGGCGCTGAAACCCAGGCGTTCATGCAGGCGGATCGAGGCCAGGTTGCCGCTTTCAATGGCGGCGACCATGACGTGCTTGCCGCAACTGCGTGCTCGCTCGATCAGGGCCAGCATCAAGCGTGGGCCGAGGCCTTTGCCGCGCTGGTCATTGCGCACGTACACGGAATGTTCGACGCTGTAGCGAAAGCCCTCGAAGGGGCGCCAGTCGCCGAACGAGGCGTAGCCGGTGACTTCATCGTTTTCCACCGCGACCAGGATTGGGTACTGCTGCGCCTGACGCGCGCTGAACCAGGTCTGACGGTTCGCCAGGTCCACCGGTTGCTCGTTCCAGATCGCCGTGGTGTTCTGCACCGCGTCGTTGTAGATGGCGCGGATTGCCGGCAGGTCCTGCTCGGTTGCATCACGAATCATGGCCGTGCCTCATGCAATGGGCTGGTGAACGGTGACCAGCTTGGTGCCGTCCGGGAAGGTGGCTTCCACCTGGATATCCGGGATCATTTCCGGGATGCCTTCCATCACCTGTTCGCGGCTGAGCAGGGTGGTGCCGTAATGCATCAGGTCGGCCACGGTGCGGCCATCGCGAGCGCCTTCCATCAGCGCGGCGGAAATATAGGCGATGGTTTCCGGGTAGTTGAGCTTCACACCGCGCGCCAGGCGCCGTTCGGCGACCAGGCCTGCGGTGAAGATCAGCAGTTTGTCTTTTTCCCGTGGGGTCAGGTCCATGGTTCAAGGTCCTTTAAATACATTCTTAAATACAATGAGGATCAAACTGTGGGAGGGGGCTTGCCCCCGATTGCAGGGTGTCAGCCAATACACCTGTTACTGACCCACCGCCATCGGGGGCAAGCCCCCTCCCACAGTTGATCTTCATGTGCTCCAGATTCTCGGTGATATCGCTTCTCGTCCCAATACGGCGGGGCGTAACAGCCGCCATAAATCAATCAACCACCCCCGCGCCAGCAGCGCTTCACTGGCCAGGCAACGCGCCACCAGCAATCCGGGCAATTGGGTCAAGTCGCCGCGCACCGCATGGGGCAGTGAGCGGCAGTGTTCAAGCAGTTCAGGGTCGATCTCGCCGGTCACGAGCAACGTGGCAAACACCGGTTGCCCATCCAGTCCGATCGGTGAATCCAGCAGTCCATCGCCGCCCACGATGCGCTGGCGTTCGTGCCAGAGCAACTGGCCGTCGCGGCGGATATCCAGGTGTGATTGGAAGTGCCCGAGGTCGAAGCGCTCATCACTGGCCGGGCGGCCGAGGGCAACGACATCCCAGTAAAATAGCCGGGCATCGCCTTGCAGGTCGATGCGCGTGGTGAGTTCGGCCTGGGCGGCGCTGAACACGATGGTTTCCTGGGGCAACCATTCCAGGGTCGCGCCGGCTTGCACGGTCAATTCAAGCTGCTGGAACGCCGGGCCGCTGGCGCGGTACCACTTGGCCGCACCGGGGCTGGTCAACTGTGCCCAGGCACCGGCGCCGACGTGGGCGCTGATGTCCAGGCGATCGCCGCCGGCAATGCCGCCGGGCGGGTGCACGATGATGTGCTGACACACCTCGGGACCTTCGGCGTACAGGTGCTTTTGCACCCGCAGCGGGCCAAGGTGACGGCGCATGACCGGGCGCGTGGTGTCGCCGAAACGCGCATAGCCCAGTTCCAGCGCGGCGTGCCAGCTGGGGGTGAACAGGGCAGGGGAGACAGGCAGGTTCATGGTTTTTGGCTTAGTGTCGTGACGCCACAGATTAGATGGTTACGAGACCGCGCACACCCTCGCTTTCCATATTTTCACCACGGCCCTGCTGCACGATTTCACCACGGGACATCACCAGATATTGGTCGGCCAATTCGGCGGCGAAGTCGTAGAACTGCTCCACCAGGAGAATCGCCATGTCACCGCGTGCGGCGAGTTTCTTGATCACCGCGCCGATTTCCTTGATCACTGACGGTTGGATGCCTTCGGTGGGTTCATCGAGGATCAACAGGCGCGGACGGCTGGCCAGGGCGCGGCCAATCGCCAATTGCTGCTGCTGGCCGCCGGACAAGTCGCCGCCGCGTCGATGCTTCATTTGCAGCAACACCGGGAACAGTTCGTAGATGAATGCGGGCACTTCTCTGGCTTGCGAGCCGGGAAAGCGTGACAGGCCCATCAGCAGGTTTTCTTCCACCGTGAGCCGGCCAAAAATCTCCCGGCCCTGAGGCACATAGGCGATCCCGGCATGCACACGCTGGTGCGGTTTGAAGCCGGTGATGGCCTTGCCCTCCCAATTCACTGCGCCTTCCTTGGCCGGCAGCAGGCCCATCAGGCACTTGAGCAGGGTGGTCTTGCCCACACCGTTGCGCCCGAGCAGGCAGGTGACTTCGCCGATCTTCACATCAAACGACAGTCCGCGCAGGATGTGGCTACCGCCGTAGTATTGGTGCAGCTTGTCGACTTGCAGCATTCCAAAAACCTCCTCAATCCCCTGTAGGAGCGAGCTTGCTCGCGAAAAACCTGAGGGCACCGCGTGCATTCAGAATGCCCGCGTTATCGTTGACGATCTTCGCGAGCAAGCTCGCTCCTACAGGAAAATTACCTTAGCGGCCGAGGTAAACCTCGATCACCCGCTCGTTTTCCTGCACCTGTTCCAGCGACCCTTCGGCCAATACGCTGCCCTGGTGCAACACGGTCACATGGTCGGCAATCGAGCCGACAAAGCCCATGTCGTGCTCCACCACCATCAACGAATGCTTGCCGGCCAGGCGCTTGAACAGTTCGGCGGTGAATTCGGTTTCGGCGTCGGTCATGCCCGCCACCGGTTCATCCAGCAGCAACAGTTGCGGGTCCTGCATCAGCAGCATGCCGATTTCCAGGAACTGCTTCTGGCCGTGGGACAGCAAGCCGGCGGGCCGATGCACCGAGGCGGTGAGGCGGATGGTGTCGAGCACTTCATCGATGCGGTCTTTTTGCTCACCACTCAGGCGCGCGCGCAGGCTGGCCCAGACGGACTTGTCGGTCTTCTGCGCCAGCTCGAGGTTTTCGAACACGCTGAGGGCTTCGAACACCGTGGGCTTCTGGAACTTGCGGCCGATACCGGCCTGGGCGATCTGCACCTCGCTCATGCCGGTCAAGTCCAGGGTTTCGCCGAACCAGGCGTTGCCGTGGCTGGGCCGGGTCTTGCCGGTGATCACGTCCATCAGCGTGGTCTTGCCCGCGCCGTTGGGGCCGATGATGCAGCGCAGTTCGCCGACACCTATGTAAAGGTTGAGGTCGTTGAGCGCCTTGAAACCGTCGAAGCTGACGCTGATGTCTTCCAGGGTCAGTATGGTGCCGTGGCGGGTGTTCAGGCCCTTGCCGGCCGCCTGGCCGATACCAATGGCCTCGCGGCCGCTGCCGGCATCGAAAATAGGTTCAAGCATGACGTTCCTCATTTCTTCAGCAGCCCGATAACGCCCTTGGGCAGGTACAGGGTGACGATGATGAACAGCGCCCCGAGGAAAAACAGCCAGTACTCGGGAAAGGCCACGGTGAACCAGCTCTTCATGCCGTTCACCACGCCGGCGCCAAGCAGCGGGCCGATCAGCGTGCCACGCCCGCCGAGGGCCACCCACACGGCGGCTTCGATGGAGTTGGTCGGCGACATTTCGCTGGGGTTGATGATGCCCACCTGCGGCACGTACAACGCGCCCGCCAAACCACACAGCACCGCGCTCAGCACCCACACGAACAGCTTGAAGCCACGCGGGTCATAGCCGCAGAACATCAGGCGGTTCTCGGCATCGCGCAGGGCGGTCAATACGCGACCGAACTTGCTGCGCGCCAGGCGCCAACCGATGTACAGGCTGGCCACCAGCAGCAGTACCGTCGTGACGAACAACACCGCCCGCGTGCCCGGCTCGGTGATGCCGAAACCGAGGATGCTGCGGAAATTGGTAAAGCCGTTATTGCCGCCAAACCCTGTCTCGTTGCGAAAGAACAACAGCATCCCGGCAAAGGTCAGGGCCTGGGTCATGATCGAGAAATACACACCCTTGATCCGCGAGCGGAAGGCGAAGAAACCGAAGACCAGCGCCAGCAAGCCTGGCGCCAGGACCACCAGGCACAGCGCCCACCAGAAGTGTTGGGTGCCGACCCAGTACCACGGCAATTCGGTCCACGACAAAAAGGTCATGAACGCCGGCAACTCATCGCCCGATGCCTGGCGCATCAGGTACATGCCCATGGCATAACCACCGAGGGCGAAGAACAGGCCATGGCCGAGGGACAACATGCCGGCGTAACCCCACACCAGGTCCAGCGCCAGTGCGACGATGGCATAGCAGAGAATCTTGCCGACCAGGGTCAGGGTATAGGCTGACACATGCAGCGGGTTTTCCGGCGACAGCAGCGAACCCAAGGGCAGAGCCAGCAGCAGGAACAGGATCACCGCGCCCACTGCAATCGTCACTTTGGGGCCGGCCTTTTGCGTGGCCGTTAGCATCAATGGCTGATTCATCAGTCGATCACCCGTCCTTTCAGTGCGAAGAGTCCTTGCGGGCGTTTCTGGATAAACAGAATGATCAGCGCGAGGATCAGGATCTTGCCGAGCACCGCACCGATCTGCGGCTCCAGGATCTTGTTGGCGATCCCCAGGCCAAACGCTGCCGTCACGCTGCCGGCCAACTGGCCGACACCGCCGAGCACCACCACCAGGAACGAGTCGATGATGTAGCTCTGGCCCAGGTCCGGGCCGACGTTGCCGACCTGGCTCAGCGCTACGCCGCCCAGGCCCGCTATGCCGGAGCCGAGGCCGAAAGCAAGCATGTCCACGCGCCCGGTGGGCACGCCGCAGCAGGCGGCCATGTTGCGGTTCTGGGTGACGGCGCGCACGTTGAGACCCAGGCGCGTCTTGTTCAGCAGCAGCCAGGTCAACACCACCACGAACAGCGCGAACGCAATGATCACCAGGCGGTTGTACGGCAGCACCAGATTGGGCAGCACTTGAATGCCGCCGGACAGCCATTGCGGGTTGGACACTTCGACGTTCTGCGCACCGAACACCAGGCGCACCAACTGGATCAACATCAGGCTGATGCCCCAGGTGGCGAGCAGGGTTTCCAGGGGGCGGCCATACAGGTGACGAATCACCGTGCGCTCCAGCGCCATGCCGATGGCGGCGGTGACGAAGAATGCCACCGGCAGCGCGATCAGCGGGTAGAACTCGATGGCCTGGGGCACGTAGCGCTGCATCAGCAACTGCACCACGTAGGTGGAATAGGCGCCGAGCATCAGCATCTCGCCGTGGGCCATGTTGATCACGCCGAGCAGGCCGAAGGTGATCGCCAGGCCCAGGGCCGCGAGTAACAGGATCGAGCCCAGCGACATACCGCTGAAGGCCTGGCCGAGGATTTCACCGAACATCAATTTGCGTTTGACCTGGGCCAGGCTGGTTTCGGCGGCGGTATGCACGGTGGCATCGGTTTCCACGCCGGGCGCGAGCAAGGCTTCCAGGCGCGTGCGGGCCAGCGGGTCGCCGGTGCTGCCGAGCAAGCGCACGGCGGCCAGGCGCACCACCGGGTCAGTGTCGACCAGTTGCAGGTTGGCCAGGGCCAGGCTGAGGGCGCTGTGCACATCCTCGTCGGTCTCGGCGGCGACCTGCTGGTCGAGGAATTTCAGTTGCGCAGGCACTGCGCTTTTTTGCAGGGTGCGCGCAGCGTCAAGGCGTACCTGGGGATCGGCGGCGAGCAATTGCTGGCTGGCTTGGACGTTGTCGATCAGGCCGCGCAGGCGGTTGTTCAGGCGCACAGTCCTGGTTTCGCCGTTGAGCCTGAGCTGGCCTTGCGCAAGGGCGTCCACCAGTTCGATGCGCGCAGGGTCGGGGTTGGCGGCCCACGCCTGGAGAAGTTTGGCTTGCTGTACCGGGTTGGCGGCAAGGAAGTCTTCGGCGTCGCTGGCGTGTGCGGCCAAAGGCAGCAACAGCAGCAATACCAGGAAACAGCGTTGGAGGGCAGTGGGCATACACAATGTCCTGATCATGCGGGGACAGTGTGGGAGGGGGCTTGCCCCCGATGGCAGTGTGTCAGTTGATGAATATAGGTCTGACACTCCGCTATCGGGGGCAAGCCCCCTCCCACATTTTTGACCTATAGTGGGCTTCAGTTGCTCTTCACCGCATAGTCCGGTTTTTTGTCATTGCCCGGAATGTACGGGCTCCACGGCTGGGCGCGGATCGGCGCTTCGGTCTGCCACACCACCGAGAACTGCCCGTCGGCCTGGATCTCGCCGATCATTACCGGTTTGTGCAGGTGGTGGTTGGTCTTGTCCATGGTCAGGGTGAAGCCCGACGGCGCGGCGAAGGTCTGGCCGGCCAGGGCTTCACGCACTTTGTCGACGTCGGTGGACTTGGCTTTCTCCGCCGCCTGGGCCCACATATGGATGCCTACGTAGGTGGCTTCCATCGGGTCATTGGTCACGGCTTTGTCCGCGCCCGGCAGGTTGTGCTTCCTGGCGTAGGCTTTCCAATCGGCGACGAATTTCTGGTTCACCGGGTTCTCTACCGACTGGAAGTAGTTCCACGCCGCGAGGTTGCCCACCAGCGGCTTGGTGTCGATGCCGCGCAGTTCTTCTTCACCCACGGAAAATGCCACCACCGGTACATCGGTCGCCTTCAGGCCCTGGTTGGCCAGTTCCTTGTAGAACGGCACGTTGGAGTCGCCATTGACGGTGGAGACCACTGCGGTCTTGCCGCCGGCGGAGAACTTCTTGATGTTGGCGACGATGGTCTGGTAGTCGGCGTGGCCGAACGGGGTATAGACCTCTTCGATATCCTTATCCGCCACGCCTTTGGAGTGCAGGAACGAGCGCAGGATCTTGTTGGTGGTGCGCGGGTACACGTAGTCGGTGCCGAGCAGGAAGAAGCGCTTGGCGCTGCCGCCTTCTTCGCTCATCAGATATTCCACCGCCGGGATCGCCTGCTGGTTCGGCGCCGCACCGGTATAGAACACGTTCGGCGACATCTCTTCGCCTTCGTACTGCACCGGGTAGAACAGCAAGCCGTTGAGTTCTTCGAACACCGGCAGTACGGATTTACGCGACACCGAGGTCCAGCAGCCGAACACCACGGCGACCTTGTCCTGGGTCAGCAACTGCCGGCCTTTTTCCGCGAACAGCGGCCAGTTGGACGCCGGGTCCACCACTACCGGTTCGAGCATCTTGCCGTTCACACCGCCCTTGGCGTTGATCTCGTCGATGGTCATCAGCGCCATGTCTTTAAGCGAGGTTTCGGAGATGGCCATGGTCCCCGACAGGGAGTGCAGGATGCCGACCTTGATGGTCTCGGCAGCCTGTACGGTCCAGGTCAACCCCATGGCAACCAGGGATGCCGACAAAGTGAAAGCCTTGATCAAGCTACGACGCTGCATGGTGCGATCTCCGTAAACCGATAGTTTTTGTTTGGGCAGATACACACGACTTTGCAAGGGCTGTGCCTGCTACGCGAGGCACGGATTTACAGGCGGGTTCAGGAGGGGATGCCGCTGTGGCGCACCAGGTTGGCGCCACAGGGGCCGTTGAGTGCACGGCAGGCTTCAAAAGAGGGCGTTGCGCGACGCGGCGGCTCAGGCGGTCGCGTGAATCCGTGACAGCAGCAAGCGATCAAGCGCCCACACCAGGATCAACGATGCGCCCACCAACGGGAAAATGATCGCCAGCCCGAGCATGATCACCATCGCGGTTTTCCATTTGGGCAGGTCATGGCGCAGCGGCGGCACCCCCAGCCCGCCTTGTGGCCGGCGTTTCCACCAGATCACCACGCCGCTCACCGCACTGAGCAGGATCATCAGGCAGATCAGCAGCACGATCAGTTGGTTGACCCAGCCGAACATCTTGCCTTCGTGCAGCATCACGCCGGTCTCGGTGGCGCGTGCGACCAGGTTGTAATGTTCCCACCGCACATCGGCCAGAATCTTGCCGGTGTACTGGTCCACATGCAGGGTGGCGTCATTGCGTGGGTCGTTGGCGAACACGGCGATGGTGAACACCCCCGTGGCGGTCGTGGGGAAGGTGATGCTGTAGCCGGGCTCCACACCGCGTGCGTTGGCCAGCTCGACCACCTTTTGCAGGCTGATGCCGGGCGCGGCGGGACCTGTGTGCATGGCGCCGTGGTTCATGTGTTCGGCATGGTCGCCGGACATCGGCATCGGTGTATTTTCCAGGGCCCAGGGCACGGTCTGTTGGGTTGCGGTATTGAGCACTCGCGCCTGCTGGTCGGACTGCGGAACGCTGTTCCACATTGCCGTCGGGAAGGTGTTCCACAGGTCGGCGTATTGCTTGCCCCAGAAACCGGTCCAGGTCATGCCGCTGAGCAGCATCACCAGCAAAAACGCAGCGCCCCAAAAGCCAGCGACAGCGTGCAGGTCGCGCCAAAGCAACCGGCCACGGCTGTTGAGCCGCGGCCACAAAACGCCAGCCGATGACTTGCCCCGTGGCCACCACAGGTACAGGCCGGACACCACCAGCATCACGCCCCAGCCGGCGGCGAGCTCTATCAGGCGGTCGCCGGTGGTGCCGATCATCAGCTCGCCGTGCAGGGCGCGGGCGATGGCTTGCAGGTTGTATTTGGCATCCTGCTCACCCAGGACTGTGCCGCGATACGGGTCGACGAATACCGTCACTTCGCGGCCGTCGTTGTGCAACACGAACTGTGCGCTGCTGGTGGCCTCGGCAGGCGGCAGGTACTTGCTGATCGCCGCCTGGGGGTAGGCGGTTTTGGCGCGTTGCAGCAGCTCGTCGGCGCTCAGCGCATGTTCGGCGGCGGGTACGGTGAGCAGGTGGCCGTACATCAGCGGGTCGAGCTGGGGTTTGAACAGGTAGATGATGCCGGTCAGGGCCAGCAGCACCATGAAGGGGGCGACGAAGAGGCCGGCGTAGAAGTGCCAGCGCCAGGCCAGGTTGTAGAAGGAAATCTTTTGTGTGGTCATCAGGGGCTCCGCAAGGCTTTTGATTTTCTTGTGTCAGTTGTACCGCCATCGGGGGCAAGCCCCCTCCCACACTTGATCGGGTTTGCAAATCAAAATATGTGAACACGGTCAAATGTGGGAGGGGGCTTGCCCCCGATGCTTTTAGAAGCTCATGTCCACCTTGGTCCAGAGCGTACGCCCCGGCTCTCTGATGGCCTGCGGGTCGTTCGCCGGGTAACCGAAGCCAGCGTTACCGGCCAGGTTCAGATGCTCGGCGTAAGCCTTGCCGAACAGATTGTCGACCCCGCTGCTGACCTTGAAGTTCTTGTTGATGCGGTACGCGGCGTTCAGCGAGAACACGCCAAAACCGCTGCTCTTGTCATAGTCCTTGCCGACCACGTTGCCCTTGTTCGGGTCGATGCGGTTCTGCGCCGCGACCACGCGCCACAAAGCACCGGCACTCCAGTCGTCTTCGCTGTAGGTCAGGCCCAGGCGCGCATCCAGCGGCGGCATCTGCGGCAGGGCCTTGCCGTCGCTGCTGTTCTTGCCCCAGGCGTAGGCGAGCGTGGCGTCGGCTTTCCAATGGCGGGTCAGCTTGTACGCCGCGCCCAGTTCACCGCCCATGATGCGTGCGTCCACATTGCGCGCCTGGGAGGTGGTGCCCATCATGCCGGGCCGGTAGTCGAACAGGATGAAGTCGCGCACCTGGCCGATGTAACCCGAAGCCCAGGCTTCAAGGTCGGCGGTTTTGTATTGCGCGCCGAAATCCAGCTGGGTGGTCTTCTCCGGCTTCACGCCGTCGAAGGCATTCACCGAGCCGGCCGCACCGGTGTTCGGCGAGAACAGCTCCCAGTAGTCCGGGAAGCGCTCAGCGTGGCCCAGGCCCGAATAGACGGTGGTGGGCGTGTCCGTCAGGTCGTGCTCGTAGCGTACAAAGCCCGATGGCAAGGTGTCGGCGCGGGTATCGTCGGCGGTGGGGTTGGCACGGCTCATCATTCCCGAACCGGTGCGTTGACGAAAATCCTTGGCCGAGGCGCGGTCCAGGCGGGCGCCGGTGATCAGGCGGTCATTCTCGGCGGCGTACCAGGTCAATTCACCGAATACGCCGTAGTTGTGAAAGTTGGCGTCCTTGTCGCGCGGCAGGTCTTTGTAGGTGTCGATGCCCATGCTGCTGCGCGCGCGGTGTTCGTTGGTCTGCGCGTCCAGGCCGCCGATCAGTTGCACATCGGCCCAGCGCCAGGTCGCCTTGATCCGACCGCCCAGGGTGCGACGGTCGACATTGGAGGCCATGGGCCCGGCCATCATGCCGGTACCCGAGGGGACGCGCAGGCTGTAGTTGTCCATGACGTGGTCGGCGTAGTTGTAGTAGACCTGGGCCTCGACCTTGTCCAGCACCTCGCCGATGTTGGACTTTTCAAAGCGCAGCCCGAGGCTTTCGCGCAGGAACTGCGAGCCGTCCATACCGCGCCCGGCGTAGCGCGCTTCGCCATCGCCACGCCCTGCGGTCAGTTCCAGCAGGGTATCGGCGTCAGGCGTGAAGCCCACGGCCACGTCACCGTTCCACTTGTCATAGCGCGAGGCGATGGTGTCGTTGTTGCCGTCCTTGTAGTCGTCGGCATGGGCCTGGTTGCCGATCACCCTCACATAGCCCAACGGCCCGCCGGCAGCGGCATCGATGACCTTGTCGAAGCGCCCGTTGGAGCCGGCCAGTATGCTGGCGTTGACCCGTGTGCCCAGCTCGCCGAACTGCTCGGGCTCACGCTCGAACAGGATCGTACCGGCCGATGCACCCGGGCCCCAGAGCACGGTTTGCGGGCCCTTGATCACGGTGAGCTTGTCGTAGGTTTCCGGCGAAATGTACGAGGTGGGCGCATCCATGCGGCCCGGACAGGCGCCGAGCATCATGCCGCCGTTGGTGAGGATATTCAGGCGCGAGCCGAACATGCCGCGCAGCACCGGGTCGCCGTTGGTGCCGCCGTTGCGCACCAGGGCGAAGCCGGGGATGGTCTTGAGGTAGTCGCCGCCATCGCTGGCAGGCACCGGCTGGCGTGGATCCTTGGGGTGGGTGACAACGGTGAGGGGCGAGCTGGGGGCGATCGCGGTGATGACCGTGGGGCTCAGTTCATGTTCGTCCGCGTAGACATGCGGAGCCAGCAATGCGCCGCACAGGGCGGCGAGCAGGGGAGTACATCCCAAACGGGGGTCAGCAGAAAACCTGGACATGACAAATTCCATCAATCAATCGTAAACAACACGGCCAGCAGCCTGCGGCTGTCTGGTTGAAGTCGGCCGGGGTGAAGTAGCGCAGTGAAGGCTTACGACGCGATAGGCGGCGCACGACTGCGCGCGCCGGGGAAGATGCTCTGCCGGGCATGGCCCAGATGCGGGGCGGGGATAAGCGCGTTGGCCGGCGGCGGGGTGCCAAGGGCCACGAATGACACGCTGCCGGGCAGGGCGGGGCAACTGAACAGCAGGTCGCAATAACCGCACTTGGCCCAGAGTGCGTGATGTTCGTCGGGAATATTAGGGTGATGACCTTCGCCATGGTCGCTCGGCATGTCCATGGACATGCTCATCGGCATCGACATACCGGCGTGATGATCCATCGGCATCGCTTGGGAAATCAGCGGACCGATAAAGATCATCAGCATGGCGAACAGACTGATCCAACTGCCGCGCTTCACGCGGTGGTGTAGAGAGAGCCTGGCGCGAGGGGCGCCCATCGAGTGTCTGCCTACTGGGCGTGTTTATGCGCGTGGCTGGCCATCGGCGGCACTTTTTGCACCGATACCTCCACCTCGACCTTGCCGGCCTTTTCAAAGGTCAGGGTCAGCGGGAATTGCTTGCCGTCGGCCAAGAGGCTGCGGTCTTTGATGCCCAGCAACATCACGTGGTAGGCCATGGGCGCGAAGGTCAACTCGCCTTTGGCCGGTACGGCGACGCTGGGTACCTGTCGCATTTTCATCAGGTCGCCCTGCATGACGTGTTCATGCAGTTCGGCTTTTTCCGCCAGGGGCGTCTCGGCACTGAGCAGGCGATCCGGGGTGGCGCCTGTGTTATGAATCACAAAGTACGCCGCGATGGTGGGAGCATTGGGCGGCAACTCCTGGGACCAGGGATCGCTGACCAGCAAGTCGCCGGCCTTGTAGTCTTCGGCATTGGCAGCACTGAACACCGGCAGCAGCAACGCCGCCAGAAGCAGGGAAGATTTAAGCATGGCAGTTCTCCGGAACGGTTTTAAACGCAGTCACTTGCGAAGAAGATCAGACCATTGGAGAGGCGCGGGGGTTAAGGCTCGGCCATTGCCGGCGCGGGGTGGGATTTTGCAATGAGCGCGGCGGCAGGCTCTGTACCGCCTCCAAGCGCATCACATACAACTGCGGCACATGCCCCGGCAACGCCACCAGCGACGCCGAGCCCGAGCAACACCAGCAATGCTGCATGGCGGAGTGATCGTCCGGCGCTGCCGGGATTTCCAGCTGGCCCAGGGCAATGACCTTCAGGCTGGCGCCATTGGACGAACAGAACCCGCCCCATATCAGGCGTTTGACCGGGTCATCGGCTTGCTGCATCGCACTGGCCAACGGCATGGCAAACGCATTGAACAGCACTGCAAGGCAGGCGATCCAGGCAATTGCAAAGCGTTGACGGGCCATGGCGGATAATCCGTAGGGTTAAACGATCAGGGGGGTATTTAGCCTGATCGGGGGGGATAAGTAAAAACGCGCGGTGTGGTGTGGTGTCGCAGTGCTGGAATTGAGGATAGACGGGTAATCGAGTGGATGCCGATCTTCAAGACCACGCAGGTCAAATGTGGGAGGGGGCTTGCTCCCGATTGCGGTGTGTCAGCTAACGAGTTGCTGGCTGAACCACTGTAATCGGGGGCAAGCCCCCTCCCACATTGGATAGGTGGAGTTTAGAGAGTGGTGATTGTCTGTAGCACCGCTGATGAATTATGCAGTGGGAACTCCGTGCACCTGCATGTCGACACCTAAAGCTTTTCTGATCACTGCAAAAATCGCGGCGAGGTTATCCATGCTTGGGTTACCGCTGGCTGAGAGCATTCGGTGCAGGCTTTTACTCGGTTTGGCAGTTCCTTTCGCAAGTCCTTCAAAGCCCACTGTGGCGTTGACCAAATCACGCAGAATCACGCGGGAAATTTCCGGCTCACCGTTGAGAAACAGAGTAGCAGCCTCGTCGAGAAGAGCTTGGGCAAATGCAGGGTCGCGCTGGGCACGTTCAGCGATGGTGTGCTTGTAGCTGCGGGTTAACGCCATGCTGGTTACCTCTTTTGTTTCAATTTCTTGTCACGCTGATGCTCACTGATCAGCGACTTAACGATTTTGATATCGCGCTTTTGACTGGACTTGTCCCCGCCACCGAACAGGACAATTAATCGGTTACCTTCCTGTATCAGATAGATTCTCAGGCCTGGTCCCCAATCGATGCGGTATTCACCGAACCCGTCGCACCACTTGATGTTGCTGGTGTTGCCCATTTCAAGTCGAACCAAGGCGGTTGAGACTCTGGTTGCCGCCGGCACACTCAATGATGAAAACCACTCATCGAAGGGGCTGGACAGGTTGTCGCGCCGATATTCTTCAATCTCAATCATTAGCCGTCCTGAAGGTAACAAATAGGTTACTTATCAAGCAAGCGAGAGATCCTGACTTATCGAATGAAATTTGCCAACGCATTGAGTGTTTCTTCAGGCGACAGGAGTTCACGGTCTACCTGAGCCAACACCGGCCGCTTCAACACCAGCACCGGCACCCCTCGCTCCCGCGCCACTTCCAGCTTTGGCTCGGTGGCGGTACTGCCGCTGTTCTTGCTGATCAGCACATCAATCCTGCGCCGTTCGAATAAAGCCCGCTCGTCCTCGATCAGAAACGGCCCCCGCGCGCCGATTACTTCACAGCGCTCATTGCCCGGGTACACGTCCAGCGCGCGCAACGTCCAGAACTGGTCGGCGGGGATTTCATCGAGATGCTGCAACGGTTCGCGACCCAAGGTGAACAGCGGGCGCTTGAAGGGCTTCAACGCCTCTACCAACTCGGCCCAGCCGGACACTTCGCGCCAATCATCCCCCGCCTGCGGCTGCCACGCCGGACGTCGCAACGCCCAGCACGGCACGCCGCACAACCGTGCAGCCCGGGCCGCGTTGTGGCTGATCTGCGCCGCATACGGATGGGTGGCATCGAGGATCAGGCTGATGCGTTCATCGCGAACAAACTGGGCCAAGCCTTCAGCGCCTCCATAACCGCCGACTCGAACCTGGCACGTCAGGTCGGTCGGCACACGGCCCACACCGGCCAAACTGTAGATATGCTCCGGCCCCAACGTGCTGGCAATGGCCAGCGCTTCCGTCACGCCGCCCAGCAACAGAATCCTTTTCATAGCGGCTTGATCACTTCCAGCAGCGTGATCGGCAGCGCCTGGCGCCAGGTATCGAACTCGCCCAATGGCTGCGCCTGGGCCACATGGATGCGGGTCAGCTCGCCGCCGTGCTCCGCGCGCCAGTTCATCAAGGTCATTTCGCTTTGCAGGGTCACGGCGTTGGCGACCAACCGTCCACCGGGCCGCAATTGTTGCCAGCAGGTATCGAGCACGCCGTCACGGGTGACGCCGCCGCCGATGAAGATGGCGTCGGGGACCGGCAGGCCGTGCAACGCGTCCGGGGCTTGGCCGCGAATCAGGTGCAGGCCGGGCACGCCGAGGGCGTCGCGATTGTGTTCGATCAGGCCTTGGCGGCCTATGTCGGCCTCTATCGCCAGCGCACGGCAGCTGGGATGCGTGCGCATCCATTCGATGCCGATGGACCCGCTGCCTGCGCCCACATCCCACAGCAGTTCGCCGGGCATCGGCGCGAGGCGGGCGAGGGTCATGGCGCGCACATCGCGTTTGGTCAGTTGGCCGTCGTGCTGGAACGCCGAGTCCGGCAGGCCTGCCAGGCGCGACAGAGGTGGCGTGTCGCTGGAGGCCAGGCAATCGATGGCGACCAGGTTCAGATCGGCAGTGCCGAGGTGTCGCCAGTCTGCGGCCAGGCCGTCCAGGCGCCGCTCCTTGGCGCCGCCCAGGTGTTCAAACACCGTCAATCGGCTGGGCCCAAACCCCGCCTGCGTCAATAACGCGGCAATCAACGCAGGGCTGCCACCATCATTGCTCAGCACCAACAAGCGCACACCGCTGGCCAGGTGCGCGTTGATTGCCGCAAAGGGGCGGGCCACCACGGATATCGTCACCACGTCCTGCAGCGGCCAACCCAAGCGCGCCGCCGCCAGGGACACCGACGACGGCGCGGGCAAAATCAATAATTCTTCAGCCGCCACCTGCCGGGCCAGGCTGGCGCCGACGCCATAAAACATCGGATCTCCGCTGGCCAGTACGCACACCGGTTCGCCGCGCTTCGCCAGCACCGGCTCCAGGGAAAACGGGCTCGGCCACAGCTGGCGCTCGCCACGAATACACAGTGGCAACAGGTCCAACTGGCGTTGGCCGCCTATAATCCGCGTGGCGCGCAACAGGGCGTGCCGAGCATTCCTGCCCAGGCCCTTGAAGCCGTCTTCACCGATGCCTACAACCGTCAGCCAGGGCGACATAGCAATTCCTTGAACGACATCCGACGGGCAGGCTTTTCATGCCGCCGGACAAAGCAGGCATAATACCGCGCCTTTACCCGTCAACCGGTAGCCCCGTGAACCCAACGCCCGCTCTGAATACCTTGCGCCCCTCGGCTTGTCCGGGGTTGCTGCGTATTGTCCAGGCGTTGGACGGCGGCATTTGCCGGGTCAAACTGGCCGGTGGTTCGATCACCGCAGCCCAGGCCAACGCCGTGGCGGACGCGGCCCAGGCGTACGCGAGGGGGGTGATCGAAGCAACCAACCGCGCCAACCTGCAGATTCGCGGAATCGGCGCCGAGCAGGACGCCCTGATCGCAATGCTGCTGGCGGCCGGTCTCGGCCCGAGCACTGCGGCCGGTGATGACGTGCGTAACCTGATGCTCAGCCCCAGCGCCGGCATCGATCCGCAGATGCTGTTCGACACGCGCCCGCTGGCGGCGCAGATTCTCGCCACGTTGGAAACTCATCCGCGTTTTCATCAATTGTCGGCCAAGTTTGCTATACAGCTGGACGGCGGCGAGGCCCTGGCGATGCTCGAACATCATCACGACCTGTGGCTGTCGGCGTTTGTGCGCGATGGCAAGACGTTATTCGCGTTCGGCCTGGCCGGGTGCCCGGGGCTGGATGCGCCGGTGGCGGCAGTACCGCTGGACCAGGGCCATGCGCTGGTGGTGGCGGTGCTGGAGGCCTTTCTCGACCTGGCGATACCCGAACAGACGCGTATGCGCCATCTGCCTGTGGATAAGTTATTGAGCCGCCTGAGCCTGCCGCTGCGGTCGGCGCAAGGCTTCAAACGCCCGGCCAATGGTGCGTTGCTGCACATCGGAAGTTATCCCCAGTCGCAGAAAAATCAGTTCTATGTCGCGGCAGTCGCGCCACTGGGCCGCCTGGATTCGCTGATGCTCCAGGGCGTCGCGAAGCTGGCCAGCGAGTACGGCGATGGCACCTTGCGCTTCACGCCCTGGCAGGGCGTGCTGCTGCCCAACATTGAACGCCCTGGCGCCGTGACTGAACGCTTGGCGCAACTGGGCTTTCTCTGCTCAATCAACCAGCCCCTGGCACGCATGATCGCCTGCACCGGGTCCAGCGGCTGCGGCAAAGGCCTGGCCGATACCAAGGCCGACGCAGTACAACTGGCCGCCCTGCAACCGGGGGTTGAGGTGCACCTGTCCGGTTGCCCGCGCTCCTGCGCCGCCGCGCACACCGCGCCGGCCACCTTACTGGCGGTGAGCCCCGGCCACTACGACCTCTATTTTCGCGACGCCGCCCATCCGGGTTTTGGCCGGCTGCACGCGTGCACTCTTTCCATTGAAGCGGCGGGCGCCCTGTTACGCGCTCGCCCACGGAGCAACACCGATGATTGATTACATCCGCGACGGTCAGGAGATCTATCGCAACTCCTTCGCCATTATTCGCGCGGAAGCCAACCTGGACCGCATCCCGGCGGATCTGGAAAAGCTCGCGGTGCGGGTGATTCATGCCTGCGGCATGGTTGAGGCCATCGACGGTCTGCAGTTTTCCGAAGGCGCGGGCAAGGCCGGGCGCGAAGCGCTTGCGGCGGGCGCGCCGATTTTATGCGATGCGCGGATGGTCTCCGAAGGCGTGACCCGTACGCGCCTGCCGGCCCATAACGAGGTGATCTGCACCCTGCGCGACGACAGCGTGCCTGAGCTCGCGCGGGAGCTGGGCAACACCCGTTCCGCCGCCGCCCTGGAATTGTGGCGCCCGCACCTGGCGGGCAGTGTGGTGGTGATCGGCAACGCGCCGACGGCTTTGTTCTACCTGCTGGAAATGCTTGACGCCGGCGCGCCGAAACCGGCGTTGATCCTGGGGTTCCCGGTGGGTTTCGTCGGCGCGGCCGAATCCAAGGCGATGCTCGCCGCCGACAGCCGTGGCGTACCGTTCGTGATCATGCAGGGCCGTCTGGGCGGCAGCGCCATGGCCGCCGCCGCCGTCAATGCGCTCGCCACGGAGGTCGAATGATGCACGCACGCGGACGTCTGATCGGCCTGGGCGTAGGGCCCGGCGACCCTGAGCTGATAACCGTCAAAGCCCTGCGCCTGCTGCGCGAGTCGCCGGTGGTGGCGTACTTCGTGGCCAAGGGCAAGAAGGGCAATGCGTTCGGCATCATCGAGGATCATCTGGTGCCGCAACAGACCCTGATGCCACTGGTGTACCCGGTGACCACCGAGGCGCTGCCGGCGCCGCTGTCCTATGAGCAAGTGATCAGCGACTTCTACGACACCGCCAGCGTCGACGTGGCCGCGCACCTGGATGCGGGTCGCGATGTGGCGGTGATCTGCGAAGGCGACCCGTTCTTCTACGGCTCCTACATGTACCTGCATGACCGCCTTGCCGAGCGCTATGAAGCGCAGGTCATCCCGGGCGTGTGTTCGATGCTGGGCGGCGCTTCGGTATTGGGCGCGCCGCTGGTGTATCGCAACCAGAGCCTGTCGGTGCTGTCGGGCGTGTTGCCGCACGACGACCTCAAGCGCCGGCTGGCGGACGCCGACGCGGCGGTGATCATGAAGCTGGGGCGCAATTTCCCCAAGGTGCGTCAGGTACTGGAAGAACTCGGTCTGGCCGGGCGCGCGCTGTACGTGGAACGCGCCACCATGGCCAATCAGAAAATCGTGCCGCTGGACCAGGTGGAGCCGATGTCGTCACCGTATTTCTCGTTGATCATCGTGCCCGGTGAACGGTGGCAAGGTTGATGAGCCCGGCGATTGTCATTCTGGGACAGGGCAGCCTGGCGACGGCGCGCAAGCTCCAGCAGCTTTACCCGGCTGCGCTGATCCACGGCCTGACCGGTCGGGTCGACGGTGCGGACCAGGGCTACAGCGAATTCGGCGCCACACTGCGCCAGCTCTACCAGCAGGGCACACCGCTGATTGCGCTGTGCGCCGCCGGCATTGTTATCCGTACCCTCGCACCGCTGTTGCTCGAAAAAGGTGAGGAGCCGGCGGTGCTGGCCGTTGCCGAAGACGGCAGCGCCGTGGTGCCGTTGCTGGGGGGGCTGGGCGGTGTGAATGTGATGGCGCGTGAGATTGCCGCCGCGTTGGGCGTGGCGGCGGCGATCACCACCAGCGGCGAGCTGCGCTTTGGCACCTGCCTGCTCAACCCGCCCAAGGGCTATGAGTTGGCGGACCTGGAGGTGGGCAAGCGCTTTGTCTCGGACCTGCTGGCCGGTGAAAGCGTGCGCATTGAAGGCGCGGCGCCCTGGCTTGCGCAGGCCAACTTGCCGCAGGACCCGCACGCCCGTCTGGCGATTCATGTGGGCAGTGCCGAGCGTACGCCCGCCGCCAACGAATTGCTGATCTATCCGAAGACGGTGTGCGCCACCTGCAAGCCAGGTGTGCACTTGGCGGTACGTGTGCGCAGCGCCTTGCATGAGGCGGGCATTGCCGTGCAATCGCTGGCGTGCCTGCTCGCCAGCGACCTGCAGATGGCCGAAGCGTCGCTGCATGAGGCCGCGTTGGAACTGGGCGTACCGCTGCGGTTTGCCAGGGTCGAGCCACAGGCGGATATCACCCTGAGCGTCGCCGAGCAACCTCTGGACGTGTCACAGGTCGGCCGCCCACGCGGTCGCCTTGCCGTGATCGGGCTGGGCCCCGGTGCTGCCGAGTTGATGGTGCCAGCGGTCAAGGCCGAGTTGGCGCGCTGCACCGATGTGCTTGGCTACGAAACCTATGTGCGCATGGCCGGGCCGTTCCGGGATGATCAGGTGCAGCATTGCACGGACAACCGTGAAGAAATGCAGCGCGCCCGTCACGCCTTCGAACTGGCCGCCCAGGGGCGCTCGGTGGTGGTGGTGTCGTCCGGCGATCCGGGTGTTTTCGCGATGGCCGCCGCAGTGATCGAGGCGTTGCACGATGCCACGGACCCGGCCTGGCATCAGGTCGACCTGGAAATCCTGCCGGGGGTTTCTGCCTCCCTGGCTACTGCCGCCCAGGCCGGTGCGCCCCTGGGGCATGACTTCTGTGTGATGTCGCTGTCGGACAACCTCAAGCCGTGGTCGATCATCGAAAAACGTCTGGACCTCGCGTCCCAGGCCGACCTGGCCCTGGCGTTCTACAACCCGATTTCCCGTGCGCGGCCATGGCAACTGGGGCGTGCGCTGGAGATCGTCGCACAGCACCGCACCCCGCAGACACCGGTGGTGCTGGGCCGTGATATCGGTCGTCCCGGCCAGACGCTGCGCGTCACCACGCTGGGGCAGCTCACCCCGGACCAGGTGGACATGCGCACCATGGTGCTGGTCGGTTCATCCACCACCTGCACCTTTGCGCGTGCCGGTGGCGGCGAGTGGGTGTACACACCGCGCTGGTACGGCGATAAGCCCGCCTCCTGAAAACAGCTCGACGGTGGCGCGAAAGCTCCGAATGACACAGGGATTTTCCTGCTGTCGTTCGGGCCTTTTTCTTTTTTTTACGACGAAACAACCAGACCCATCGTTCATGCCGCGTCATTGCGGGCCGACGCATTTTGCGGTGCCGCGCCAAGGGATGTTTGTCGTCTGGAAAGCCTGTCAGTGAGTGGACTAGTGTGGTTACAAGCCCCGAGTCGGGGTGTACGTGGAGAATTGCAAATGGAGCGACACCATAGAAGGATCAACAGTACAAAACGGCGCAAGCTGATTGCCGCTTACAAGTTACCGGGTGCGCCAGGCGCGCCTGCGACTTTACCGCTGGACACCGAAGATGACTGCAACGCGGCAGTGGTCAACAACGGCGTGATTTCTTTTGCCGAGGGGGTGTCCGGGCTTAACCGCGAGTACATCCGTAAAAGTTACCTGCTGGCGAGCAGTTATGTGAGCGATGTATTGAAGGTGCATCGGGGTACCGAGGCCTGGTACGACGAATTTATCAACGTCATGGTCAGCCTCGGCTGGCTGCCGCTGCGCAGAAGTTTCGAGCGCGTTTCACGCGCCGGCAAGGGGCTGACGGTGCAACTGGCAGCGCTGAATATCATCAGCGTGATGCTCGCCTCGATGTCGCTGTCAGGGTCGCTGCTCAGCCTGCTGCCGAAACTGGCCGCGGATGCGCTGGAGGCCATGAAGCAACAGCCGGCATCGTTCGATTTGTTCAAGCGCAACAGCAGCGTGCACGAAGGCGGTGACTTCGGCGTGGCCTCCTGTGCTGAAACCAATGGCGAAGTCATGATGGTATTGGTGACCTACAGCAGCCACGGCGTGAGCAGACAGGTGGGGTTGCCATTTCTTGAATGGGACAGTTCATCGTTCGAGGCCTTCAGCGGGCAGACCTGCCTGGTGCTCAATACCTCGGTGGTCAACGAAAAGACCCTTCAACTGATGCGCGACAGTGCGGGTGACAAGGTGCAGTCGGCCATTGCCAAATACCGGATCTAGGTCACCAGGTAGCCACGAACCCCGGTAAAGATAATCTGCGCGGCCAGGGCGCACACGAACAGGCCCATCAACCGGCTGACGATCTGCAAGCCCTGGTCGCCAAGAATGCGTTCGATCCGATTGGACAGGTACAGCACCACGCCCACCGTGAGACTGGCCAGGGCGATGCTGAGGATGGCGGTGAGCTTGTCGTCCCAATGGGGCTGGCTCACCCCCATCACCAGCAACGCACCGATGGTGCCGGGGCCGACCGTGAGCGGGATGGTCAGCGGCACGATGGTCACGTCCTGCTGCACGTTGTCGGTCTGCACCGCTGACTTGCCCTGAGCCATGCCCAGGGCGGAGATGAACAGCACGCTGCCGGCGCCGATGCGGAACGCGTCCACGGTGATGCCGAACACACTGAAAATCACCCGGCCGAACAGGTACAGCAGCACGCTCGATACCAGCGTCGCCAACGCGACTTTCCAGGCCAGGCGCCGCCGCTCCTTGCTGGAATAGCCGCGGGTCAGGCTGATAAAGCAGGACAGCACGAAGAACGGGCTGTAGAGCACCAGCATCTTCAGATAAACGCTGAATAACACGTGGAGCATGGGGGGACTCGCGGGCGGTGGAAGTGTGGAGGAGTCTATCAGGCGCAAGAGATCAAATGTGGGAGGGGGCTTGCCCCCGATTGCAGTGTGACAGTCAGCTTATTTGTCACTGACCCACCGCTATCGGGGGCAAGCCCCCTCCCACATGTGATCACCCATACCACTTGATTGCATTTCAATTAGGACGGAGTGTGTTCCGGGCGTTGCTGACGCTGCGCCACCCAAAATTCCACCAGCTCGCGCAACTGCGACAGCTCCACCGGCTTGGCCATATGCCCGTCCATTCCGGCCTGGCGCGCGCGTTCTTTATGTTCCGAGAGAATGTGCGCCGTGAGCGCCACCACCGGCGTGCGCACACGTTGATGGCTGACTTCCCATGCACGTAGCTGCTGGGTGGCGGAGAAGCCATCGAGGATCGGCATTTCACAGTCCATCAGCACCAGGTCATAGCGCTGGGCTTTCATCGCCTCCAACGCTTCTTCGCCGTTGCTGGCGGTGTCCGGGTTGAGGTTGAGCTTGCCGAGCATGCCGCGTATTACTTTGGTGGAAATGCTGTTGTCCTCGGCCACCAGAATGCGGAAGTCGCTGGGCACGGTAATGGCTACCGGCGCGGCGGGGGTGGGACGAGGGTGGGTTACGCCTTTGCTGCGCTGGGTCAGTTCATCGGCCAGGGTGGTCTTGAGCGTATAGCCGGCCACCGGTTTGGCGAGGATGCGTTTGATCCCGCAGTTGCGCGCAATGATCTTGCTCGGCGCGTTGCTGATGCCGGTGAGCATGATCAGCAGGATATCGTGATTCAGGCTCGGGTCTTCCTTGATCTTGGCCGCCAGTTGCATGCCGGTCATGCCTGGCATGTTCTGGTCCAGCAGCACCACATCGAAGTAATCGCGCAGGTGCGCCTTGGTGCGCAGCAGGGCCAGGGCTTCTTTGCCGGAAGCCACGGCGCTGACGTTCAGGCCCCAGGCCGAACATTGCTGCAGCAGCACCTTGCGACAGGTGTCGTTGTCGTCCACCACCAGTACGCGTGCGTCCTTGAGCGGGCCGTCGAGATCAGAGGTCGGGTGCTCGAGGCGTTCCGGGTCCAGAGGCAGGGTCAGCCACAGGGTGCTGCCCTGGTGACTGCCGCTCTTGACGCCGAATTCGCCGTTCATCAACAGGATCAACTGGCGTGCGATCACCAGGCCCAGGTGGCCGCTCAAGCGTGTCGCCGAAAGGAAGTTCTTGCTGTGCAGTTCGCTGTGCAACAGGGCATCGCGCTCGGCGGCTTCCATCGGCACGCCGCTGTCTTGCACTGCAATGCGCAGGCGTGGCTGGGTGCTGCGTTCATCGAGGGCAACGACGATCAGCACTTCGCCCTCGTCGGTTTTGTGCAGGGCGTTTTCCAGCAGGCTCAGCAACGCCTGGCGCAGGCGTGTCGGGTCACCGCTGATCACGCGCGGTACCTGAGGCTGGATGAAGCTGATCAGCTCGACATTCTGCTGCTCGGCCTTGGCGCGGAAGATGCTCAGGCAGTCGTCGATCAGCGCGTTGAGGTCGAACTGCACATCATCGAGTTCGATCTGCCCCGACTCGAGCTTGGAGATGTCGAGTATTTCGTTGATCAGCGTGAGCAACTCGTTACCGGCGCTGTGGATGGTCTGCACGTAGTCGCGTTGTTTCACCGACAACGGCGTGCCCAGCAGCAATTCGGTCATGCCCAGCACGCCGTTCATGGGGGTGCGGATTTCGTGACTGATCTTCGCCAGGAACTCGGCCTTGGCCGCGATTTCGGCGTTGCTCGCAGCCAGGTCGCGGCTGAGGCTGAAGCGCGTTTCGACAATGGCGCGCTGGCGCTCGCCCAGGGCCAGGCTCATCAACAGGCCGCTGATGCAGATGAAACTCAGCAGGGTGACGATCAGGCCTTGGGGCGCCAACAACGTGAGGCCGAGCAGGGCGGGAAGAATGATCAGCGTGCCAATGTTGAACACCACCATCCCCGCCACGAACAGGCGCGCCGGACGATAGCCTTTTTGCCAGTGATAGGCCGAGACAAACAACATGCTCAGGCCGGCCAGCGCCACCAGGGCATAGGTGATGATGTTCAGCGGCAGGGTGTTGACGAACAACAGCAGCAGCCCACACAGCACGATCAACAATATGTCGGCCATCAACAGTTTGTTCAGCGGGTGCGGGCCCAGGGGCATGAAGAAGCGATAGGCAAACATCAGCCCGCACGGTGCGGTCAGCAGCAAGGCCAGGTATGCGCCAGGGGTCTGGATCGCGTGCCAGTTGGGCAGCCACGGACCGACCACGTTGAGCAACAGCGCCAGGCTGAGCATCAACAGGAACTCGCACGCGGCCAGCCACAGGCTGCTGCGCGAGCGGTGATAGGCGAAGCGCGTGAGGTTATGCAGGATCAGCATCAGCAGCACGCCGAACAGCAAGCCGTAGACCAGCGTCTGGTTCTGGTTGGCGGCGGCCAGTACGGCGGGCTCCAGGGTGATGAAAGGGCGTAGCTCGTGTTCCGACACCAGGCGCAGGTAAACTTCAAGCGGGCGCTGGCTCTGGGGCATCGGCAGCATGAAGTCACTGCTGGGCAGCGGGCGTTCGGCCTGGGGCTGGCGCGTGCCGGTGGTTTGCTGTTCCACCAGCGTATCGCCGTCCAGCACATACAGGCTCAGGTTCGACAGGTCCGGGGCGAACACCCGCAGCACTTGTTCATGCTTGCCCGGTTGCAGCTTGAAGCGTACCCACAACGCACCGTCCGGCGGCGCGGCGGTAATCCGGTCCAGTTCGATGGGGCTGAATTGATTGGTGTAGCGCGAGGATCGAATGTCGCTCAGTTGCAGGTCGGCCTGATCATCGAGCAATACTGCCCAACCACTGCCTTGCGCCGCGGCTTGGGCCGGGACCAGGCAGAGCAGGGTCAGCAGACTGACGGTAAAACCTAAGGCGATCCTGAGCCAGCGCACGGCGAAATCCCTTCGTAGGTGAATGCACGGGTTAACTATGCGCGGGGCGGCATGAGTACGGCAAGGGCCAGAGGCCCTTACCTACCCGAACGGATAGCTACTCAGTTGCTCTCGCCGCGTTCACGGGCAATGGCGCGGTAACCGATGTCGGTGCGGTAGAAACAGCCTTTCCAGTCGATTTTCGCGGCCAGCTTGTACGCCTGTTGCTGAGCGGCGTCGACGCTGGCACCCATTGCGGTGGCGCACAGCACGCGGCCGCCGGCGGTGACGACCTTGCCGTCCTTCAACGCAGTACCGGCATGAAACACCTTGCCTTCCAGCGCTGCGGCCGCGTCCAGGCCCTCGATCACATCGCCCTTGGCGTAGTCGGCAGGGTAACCGCCGGCCGCGAGCACGATGCCGACGCTTGGGCGTGGGTCCCACTGTGCTTCGACCTTGTCCAGGGCCTGGGCCAGCGCGGCTTCTACCAGCAGCACCAGGCTCGACTGCAGGCGCAGCATCACCGGTTGGGTTTCCGGATCGCCAAAGCGGCAGTTGAACTCGATGACTTTCGGGTTGCCCGCTTTGTCGATCATCAGGCCGGCATAGAGGAAACCGGTGTAGACGTTGCCTTCGTCGGCCATGCCGCGCACGGTCGGCCAGATCACCAGGTCCATTACGCGCTGATGTACATCGGCGGTCACCACCGGAGCCGGGGAGTAAGCGCCCATACCGCCGGTGTTCGGGCCGCTGTCGCCGTTGCCGACGCGCTTGTGGTCCTGGCTGGTGGCCATCGGCAGAACGTTCTTGCCGTCGACCATCACGATGAAGCTGGCTTCTTCGCCGTCGAGGAATTCCTCGATCACCACGCGCGAACCGGCGTCACCAAAGGCATTGCCGGCGAGCATGTCGCGCACGGCATCCTCGGCTTCCTGCAGGGTCATGGCGACGATCACGCCTTTACCGGCGGCCAGGCCGTCGGCCTTGATCACGATCGGCGCACCTTTTTCACGCAGGTAAGCCAGGGCCGGTTCGATCTCGGTGAAGTTCTGGTAGTCGGCGGTCGGAATCTTGTGGCGCGCCAGGAAGTCCTTGGTGAACGCCTTGGAACCTTCGAGCTGGGCGGCGCCAGCGGTAGGGCCGAAGCAGTCCAGGCCACGGCTGCGGAACAGGTCGACAACGCCGGCCACCAGCGGCACTTCCGGGCCGACGATGGTCAGGGAGACGTTCTTTTCGGCAAAGTCCGCCAGTTGCTCGAGCGCCAGCACGTCGATGGCGACGTTTTCGCACTTGGCTTCAATGGCGGTACCGGCGTTGCCGGGCGCAACGAAGACTTTCCGGACCCGTGGGTCCTGGGCAACTTTCCAGGCCAGGGCGTGTTCACGGCCACCGCTGCCAATGATCAAAACATTCATTTCAAAAACCTCAAATTCTGTAGGCGTCGCAAGAACGCTTTATGTGGGAGGGGGCTTGCCCCCGATTGCGGTGCGTCAGATAGGGATCAGTTGACTGACACACTGTCATCGGGGGCAAGCCCCCTCCCACATTTGGATCAGTGGCGGAAGTGGCGCATGCCGGTGAAGACCATCGCAATGCCGGCTTCATCAGCGGCGGCGATGACTTCAGCATCACGCATCGAACCACCCGGTTGGATCACGGCGGTCACGCCGGCTTTTGCGGCATTGTCCAGGCCATCGCGGAACGGGAAGAACGCATCGGAAGCCATCACGGAGCCAACCACCTGCAAGCCGGCGTGTTCAGCCTTGATCGCGGCGATACGCGCCGAGTTCACACGGCTCATCTGGCCGGCGCCGACACCGATGGTCTGGCGGTTCTTGGCGTAGACGATGGCGTTGGACTTGACGTATTTGGCCACTTTCCAGGCAAAGATCAGGTCGTTGATCTCTTGCTCGGTAGGTGCGCGTTTGGTCACGACTTTCAGGTCTTCGCTGCCGATCATGCCGATGTCGCGGCTCTGTACCAGCAAGCCGCCATTGACGCGTTTGTAGTCCCAGGCAGCGGCGCGGTCAGCCGACCATTCACCGCAGGCCAGCAGACGCACATTGGCCTTGGCCGCGACGATGGCGCGGGCCTCTTCGCTGACGCTTGGCGCGATGATCACTTCGACGAACTGACGCTCGACGATCGCCTTGGCGGTCTCGGCATCCAGTTCACGGTTGAAGGCAATGATGCCGCCGAACGCCGATTCGGTGTCGGTGGCGTAGGCCAGTTCGTAGGCCTGGCGGATCCCGCCTTCGGCGTCCGGGCTCACGGCCACGCCGCACGGGTTGGCGTGCTTGACGATCACGCAGGCCGGCTTGACGAAGCTCTTCACGCATTCCAGCGCGGCGTCGGTGTCGGCCACGTTGTTGTAGGACAGCTCTTTGCCTTGCAGTTGGGTCGCGGTGGCGATGCCGACTTCGGCCGGTTTTGCCTCCACGTAGAACGCCGCGCTCTGGTGCGGGTTCTCGCCGTAGCGCATTTCCTGGGCCTTGATGAACTGGCTGTTGAAGGTACGCGGGAACTGGCTGCGGCCTTCGGTGGAGAGTGTTTCAGCGGCCTGGTTCACGGTGCCCATGTAGTTGGCGATCATGCCGTCGTAGGCAGCGGTGTGTTCGAACGCCTTGAGCATCAGGTCGAAGCGCTGGGCGTAGGTCAGGCCGCCGGCTTTCAGGTTGTCCAGGATGTTGGCGTAGTCGCCGGCATTGACCACGATGGCCACGTCTTTGTGGTTCTTGGCGGCCGAGCGGACCATGGTCGGGCCGCCGATATCGATGTTTTCGATGGCGGTCGGCAGGTCGCAGCCTGGCTTGTTGATGGTGGCTTCGAACGGGTAGAGGTTGACGGCCACCAGGTCGATCGGCTTGATGCCGTGCTCGGTCATGATGGCGTCGTCGATGCCGCGACGGCCGAGGATGCCGCCGTGAATTTTCGGGTGCAGGGTCTTGACCCGACCGTCCATCATTTCCGCGAAACCGGTGTAGTCCGCGACTTCCACTGCGGCCACGCCGTTGTCCTGCAGCAGTTTGAAGGTCCCGCCCGTGGAGAGGATTTCCACGCCCAGGGCTTCCAGCTCCCGGGCAAATTCGAGGATCCCGGTCTTGTCGGAAACACTGATCAAGGCGCGGCGGATCGGCAGGCGGGTAGTCTGGTCGGTCATCTCAATTTCCATCAAAAGCAAAGGAGTCAGCAAAAAAGGCGACCGTTTTTACGCGGGCGCCTTTCTGGTTTGATTGAATGCTTACAGCAAATCGTACTGCTTGAGCTTTTTGCGCAAGGTGCCACGATTGAGGCCCAGCAGCTCACTGGCTTTGGTCTGGTTGCCCTTGACGTAGTTCATCACGCTTTCGAGCAAGGGCGCCTCGACTTCGGAGAGCACCAGGTTGTACACGTCCGTGACGGAAGCACCCTCGAGGTGGGCGAAATAATTGTGCAGCGCCTTCTCGACACTCCCGCGAAGGGTCTGGCCTTCTTCGCTCGGCGTGTTGAGGTGCTGTTTCAAATTGACGTTGTCGCTCACGGGTGCTGTTCCACTCACTAAAGTCTCGGTCATCATCGTCATGCGGCCACCCCCTCTCCATCCCCTGTTCCCAGGCTCTTGTCACGTTCGGCGAAGAACTCACGAACGGTGGCGACCTGTGCCTGCGTGTCATCCAAACGGTTGAACTGAGCGCGAAATTCCTTGGCGCCCGGCAAGGTGGCGAGGTACCAGCCGACATGCTTGCGAGCAATGCGTACGCCCATCACATCCCCATAGAAGGCGTGCAGGGCGGCCAGATGCTCCAGCAGAATACGTTCCACCTCGGTCAGTCCTGGTGCCGGCAACACGTCGCCGGTACGCAGAAAATGCTCGATTTCACGGAAAATCCATGGCCGCCCCTGGGCGGCCCGGCCGATCAACAAGCCGTCGGCACCGGTGGCGTGCAGCACGCGCCGGGCTTTCTCGGCTGAATCGATATCGCCATTGGCAAACACCGGCATCGACACTGTCTGCTTGATCGCGGCAATGGTGTCGTACTCGGCTTCCCCGGTATAAAGATCGGCGCGGGTGCGGCCATGCACCGCCAGCGCTGCAATACCCGCCTGTTCGGCGATCTTTGCCACCGTCAGGCCATTTTTGTTGTCCCGGTCCCAACCGGTGCGAATCTTCAGGGTCACCGGCACATCGACTGCGGCGACAACGGCCTGCAGGATCTCGGCAACCAACCGCTCATCTTTCAACAGGGCGGAACCGGCTGCCTTGTTGCAGACCTTCTTGGCCGGGCAACCCATGTTGATATCAATAATCTGCGCGCCCAGCTCCACATTGGCACGCGCCGCATCCGCCAGCATCTGCGCATCACCGCCGGCGATCTGCACCGAGCGTGGCTCGGGATCACCTTCGTGGATCATGCGCATCCGCGACTTGCGGGTGTTCCACAAACTCATGTCGCTGGTGACCATTTCAGAGACTACTAGACCCGCGCCCAAACGTTTGCAGAGCTGACGAAAGGGCTGGTCGGTGACGCCCGCCATCGGGGCGAGGATCAAGCCGTTGTGCAATGTATATGGGCCGATGCGTACCGCCGACATAGGACTTCCCTGTTGTGGGGCCGGATCATTAGAGTTCGAAAAAGGGTTGGCATGATACCCGCTCTCGATGACTGGTTAAAGGCTGAATTGGATAAAATCTGAACAGTTATTTTTTTATCGCCATCGGTTTGGTTGACGCTTGCGCAGTCAATAATCCGCCGTCAAACCCCGGTTGCGGCGTGGCCTCATTCGGGCGAATGGAAGCTCAGGCTGTAATTCACGGCTTTGTTGCCGGGGTCGAGGATGTCCAGGGAGATGTGGATCGGTACCTGCGACGGCATTTCGCTGACCCCGGCCAATTCGCCGCTGAGGTATTCGGCGGGCTTGAAGCGCCGACTGGCGATCAGGCCGCCGTTCAGGTCGGCAAAGCGCAATTCCAGCAGCGGGAAGGGCTGGGAGAAGGTGGCGCGGTTGTAGATGATCGCATCCACCACCAGGGCGCCGGCGAACTCCGGGTGGCTGCGCACTACCAGGTTGCTGCTCTTGATGTGGGCGATGTCGACCCGGGATGGCACGCTGCAGCCCAGCGTCGGGCACAGTTGCTGGAACCACGGGCGGTAGGCGTCCTGGCGGGCCAGTTCGTCGAACTGATAGGCGATGTACTGGCCTGCCAGGCCGGCGGCAGCGAGCAGCACCAGCACGATCCAGATCAGGCGGCGACTCCAGCCTGACGGGCGCTTCTGCGCATACAGGTGCAGCGGATCGTCTTCCAGGTCCTGGAACAGGTCGTCGTGGGCGCTGGAGTCGGCGCGCACGCGCTTGCGCCGCGATTGCGCACGCTCGTCGATTGGGTCTGCCGCCGGGGTCAGGGGCGTGAAGGGTGGGTCTGGGTCATCGTCATCGTGCGGGGTCTCGCGCAGTGGCGGCTCGTCGTCGATATCGTCGGTGTGAAAGGACATGGACGGTTCGGTGCGTGCGCTCGGCGCAGGCTCCGCTTCGGCGGGCAGGTCGCGTTCTTGCGGTGGCTCGCTGAACAAACTGGCGGCCCACTTTTCTTCTTCGGCCTTGACCGTACCGCGGCTGGCGCTGAGGGCGTCGTCCTTGTGCCGACGGTCGGGCCCGGGCTGGCGGCGTTCGGCGCCGACGGGCTGAGTGTGCTGAATCTCGCGGCGCTCGAGTTTGGCCAGTTCTTCGTCCAGATCCAGGTTGTCGAGGTCCAGCTCTTCGGCCGTCCACTGCTTCTGGCTGATGGCGCGTGGCGCTTCGGGAGTGGGCTCAAGTGCAGGGGTCTGTTCAGGCTGCATTTGCGCTCGTTGCTCCAGCAACTGGCGAGCGGCGTTGAACACTTGCAGGCACGAGCCGCAGCGCACCACACCGCGGGCCACGCTCAATTGAGCGTGGTTGACGCGAAAGCGCGACTGGCAATGCGGACACTGGGTGACGAAACTGTCGGTCATGCGGCCATCCGATTCAGACAAGCGCTCATTCTAGCGCCGACGTCCACTGATGCGTACCCAACCGTCACGGTTGGCGATGGGGTCCAGCTCGAAATCCCTGGCGTAGGCGGTAGCCACGTCTTCACCCTGCTCGGCGAGGATGCCCGACAGCGCCAGGCGGCCACCCGGCCTGACCAGCCCCGACAGTTGCGGTGCCAGCGAAACCAGCGGGCCGGCGAGAATGTTGGCAACCAGCACATCGGCCTGTACCTGCGGCAGGTCCTCAGGCAGATAGAGTGGGAATTTGCTTTCAGGAATGTGGTTGCGCCCGGCGTTGTCGCGGGACGCTTCCAGCGCTTGCACGTCGATATCGGTACCCACGGCCTTTTTGGCACCCAGCAGCAGGGCGGCGATGGCCAGGATTCCCGAGCCGCAGCCGAAGTCGAGCACGTTGCAGTCGCTCAGGTCCTGGCCGTCCAGCCATTCCAGGCACAACGCGGTGGTGGGGTGAGTGCCGGTGCCGAACGCCAGGCCCGGGTCCAGCAGCAGATTGACGGCCTCCGGCTCGGGTGCGGCGTGCCAGCTCGGTACGATCCACAGGCGCTGGCCGAAACGCATGGGCTGGAAGTTATCCATCCAGCTGCGCTCCCAGTCCTGGTCTTCGATCACTTCGCTGTGATGCTCGGGCAGCGGGCCGCCGGTGAGCAACTCCATATGCGCCAGCACGGAGGCGGCATCGGTGCCGTCTTCGAACAGGGCCAGCAGATGGGTGTGGGACCACAGCGGCGTGGTGTTGAGTTCCGGTTCGAAGATCGGCTGGTCTTCGGCGTCCATGAAGGTCACGGACACGGCGCCGACTTCGAGGAAAGCGTCTTCGTAGGTTTCGGCTTGTTCCGGGCTGATGGCGAGACGGACTTGCAGCCAAGGCATGGCGGGCACCTTTGAATAAATGAGTGTGCAGCGAGTAGCCGCGAAAGCGCGCAAGTTTACGCGAGCGCACGGCAGAAGACGACATTACTGAATGAATGCGGACCAAATGTGGGAGGGGGCTTGCCCCCGATTGCAGTGTGTCAGTCTCAATATCTGTAACTGATCCACCGCTATCGGGGGCAAGCCCCCTCCCACATTTGGACTGTGGACATCTTCAGAATAAACGGTGCACAAACAACAAAGCCGCCCTAAGGCGGCTTTGTTGGTGGAGCGCTTACTGGTTGGCCAGCTTGTGTTCCAGGTAGTGAATGTTCACACCACCTTCGCAGAAGCCTTCATCGCGAACCAGGTCCCGGTGCAGCGGGATGTTGGTCTTGATGCCGTCGACCACGATTTCGTCCAGGGCGTTGCGCATACGGGCCATGGCCTCGTCGCGGGTGGCGCCCCAGGTGATCAGCTTGCCGATCAGCGAGTCGTAGTTGGACGGTACCTTGTAGCCGCTGTACAGGTGCGAATCCACACGTACGCCGTTGCCGCCGGGCGCATGGAAATGCTTGACCAGGCCGGGGCTTGGGATAAAGGTCTTCGGGTCTTCGGCGTTGATGCGGCACTCCAGGGAGTGGCCGTGCATCTTCACGTCGTCCTGGGTAAAGGACAGCACGTTGCCGGCGGCGATGCTGAGCATCTCCTTGACGATGTCGATACCGGTGACCATCTCCGACACCGGGTGCTCTACCTGCACGCGAGTGTTCATCTCGATGAAGTAGAAGCGGCCGTTCTCGTAGAGGAACTCGAAGGTCCCGGCGCCACGGTAGTTGATGTCGATGCAGGCCTTGACGCAACGCGCCAGGACTTCCTGGCGGGCTGTCTCGTCCAGGCCCGGTGCCGGGGCTTCTTCCAATACCTTCTGGTGACGACGTTGCAGCGAGCAATCGCGGTCGCCCAGATGAATGGCATGGCCCTGGCCGTCGGACAGTACCTGCACTTCCACGTGACGTGGGTTGGTCAGGTACTTCTCCAGGTAGACCATCGGGTTGCCGAACCAGGCGCCCGCTTCGGAGCGGGTCTGCTTGGCGGCTTCGATCAGGTCTTCTTCCTTGTGCACCACGCGCATGCCGCGACCACCACCGCCACCGGCGGCCTTGATGATCACCGGGTAACCGACTTCGCGACCAATGCGCAGCGCGGTTTCCTCGTCTTCCGGCAGCGGGCCGTCGGAGCCTGGAACGGTTGGCACGCCGGCCGCGATCATGGCGTCCTTGGCCGAGACCTTGTCGCCCATCAGGCGAATGGTTTCGGCTTTCGGGCCGATGAAGGCGAACCCGGATTTCTCCACCTGTTCGGCGAAGTCGGCGTTTTCCGCGAGGAAGCCGTAGCCCGGGTGGATGCCATCAGCGCCGGTCACTTCAGCGGCAGCGATGATGTTCGAGACTTTCAGGTACGAGTTCGCAGCCAGTGGCGGGCCGATGCAGATGCTTTCGTCCGCCAGTTTCACGTGCATCAATTCGGTATCGGCCGTCGAGTAAACAGCGACGGTCTTGATGCCCTCTTCCTTACAGGCGCGCAGGATACGCAGCGCGATCTCGCCGCGGTTGGCGATCAGGACTTTTTGCAGTTTCTTCGCAGGTTTCAACATCGAAGGCACTCCGCGGTTCAAACGATGGTGAACAGCGGCTGGTCGTACTCAACCGGCTGACCGTTTTCTACCAGGATGGATTCAATGACGCCGGCTTTTTCAGCAGTGATGTGGTTCATCATTTTCATCGCTTCAACGATGCAGATGGTGTCGCCCACTTTCACCGTCTTGCCCACTTCAACGAAGGCCGGCGAGGTCGGTGCCGGGGTGCGGTAGAAAGTACCGACCATTGGCGACTTGACCACGAAGCCATTCAGCGCAGGAGCGGCTGGGGCGGCAGGTGCAGCGGCGGCAGGCGCGGCAGCCGGAGCAGCGGCTGGCGCCGGTGCTTGCATCTGTGGCGCGTAGAACTGTTGGGCCGGGGTCTTGCTGTGACGGCTGATCCGTACGGACTCTTCGCCTTCCTTGATTTCCAGCTCGTCGATACCGGATTCTTCCAGCAGTTCGATCAGTTTCTTAACTTTACGGATATCCATGAATCATCAACTCCCAAGGGTCGGTCAGGGGCGTTTAGCCTGTTCTTCAACGTGTTCCAGGGCGGCCTCCAGGGCCAGTCGGTAACCGCTGGCGCCAAGGCCGCAGATCACTCCTACCGCTACGTCGGAGAAGTACGAGTGATGGCGGAAAGCTTCGCGTTTGTGCACGTTCGATAAATGCACTTCGATGAATGGGATGCTCACCGCCAGCAGCGCGTCACGTAATGCAACGCTTGTATGCGTGAAAGCGGCGGGATTGATCAGAATAAAGTCCACACCTTCGCCGCGCGCGGCGTGGATGCGATCAATCAATTCATACTCGGCATTGCTTTGCAGGTAGAGCAGATGGTGGCCGGCAACACGGGCCCTCTGTTCCAGATCGAGGTTGATCTGATCCAGGGTCACTGCCCCGTAGACGCCCGGTTCACGGGTGCCGAGCAGGTTCAGGTTGGGTCCGTGAAGAACCAGTAAGGTCGCCATCGGCTGTTCCTTGTTATTGATTGGGGTACCGCAGAACCCGGCGACTATGCCGCAAAGCCTTTGTGACTGTCCAGTTCTATGCAGTAGCCAGCACGATTAACGAGGATAGCGCGAAATTTGTGACTGTGACGTGGGATCCAGTCATTGGTAACACACTCATGAGATCGCGGGAGATCCAATGTGGGAGGGGGCAAGCCCCCTCCCACATTTCGATCTTCACTGGATGGGAGATCAGACGCGGAACGCTTGAACCGCCGTATTGAGCTGCCCACCCAGCACCAGCAGGTGTTCGCCCTGGCTGCGCCCCTGGCCGATACGCAGCAGGTTATCCTCGCCCAGCTGATGAATTCGTTCGCTGTTATCGCGAATCTCACTCACGGCCCCGCTCTGCTGCGCAGTCACATCGGCAATCCGTACCGCAGTCTCGGAAATGGTCTGGATCGCCCCGACGATTTCGTCCAGCGCGCCGTCGGCGGCCTGGGCTTGCTCGGCGGTGGCTTCGGCGTGTTCGACCTGCGCACGCATGCCTTGCACCGATTGGTGGGCGGCGGCTTGCAGGCTGCTGATCAAACCCTGGATTTCGGCGGTGGCGCCGGCTGTGCGTTGGGCCAGGGTGCGCACTTCATCGGCGACCACGGCAAAACCCCGGCCGGCCTCTCCAGCGCGAGCAGCCTCGATGGCCGCATTGAGCGCCAGCAGGTTGGTCTGGTCTGCGATCGAGCGGATCACCGTGAGTACGCCGCCGATGGTGGCGGATTCTTCAGCCAGTTTCTCGATCATCTGTGCGTTTTGCTGCACTTCACCCACCAGGGCGTGCAACCCGGTCAGGCTCAGGCCGATCACCCGCTGGCCCTGTTCAACGGCTGTGCCTGCACTGCGGCTGGCGCCGGCGGCCTGGCTGGCATCGCCCGCCACTTGCTGGATGGTCGCTTCCAGTTCGCCCAGGGAATCACGGATCTGCGCGGTATCCCCGGCCTGGCGTTCGGCGCCGTCGTGCAGGCCGCTGCTCAGTTCGGCAAGGGCGCGGCTGGTGCCGGCAACTTCTTCGGCATTGCCGCGAATCGTGCCGACAAGGTCCACCAGATAAGCGCGCAGGCGGTTAAGTGAGGCTTCAATATCGCGCAGTTCGCGGTTGGTCCTGCCCAAGGCGATCGGCCGGCTGAAGTTGCCTTCGGCCCAGGTGGACAGTGCCGGGACGAGGGCGGTCAGCACCCGCGCCAGGCGACGTTGCAGGGTGTCGATCAACAGGGCGATCAGCAGGATCAGGCCAATCATCAGCCCTTGTATCAGGCGCACTTCGCCCTGGATCTTCGCATGCTGCGCGCGCACCACCGGCTCCAGGCCGGCGATGGCTTGGCGCACGCCGGTGATCTTGGTGTGTGTGGCGGCGGCAAGGTCGGCGCGTTGCTGGATCTGTTCGCGGGTGCGCTTGAGTTCGGCGGGGTAGCGGGTCAACAGGCCGTTGAGTTCACGCTTGAGGTCGACGCCGGTGTCCTGGGCTTCGGTTTTTTCGGTGTTTTCCAGGCCCATCAAGGCGGAAAAGTCGTCAGTGCTGGATTCGCTGCTGGCCTTTACGCCGAGTAACGGCAGCTGCGCCAACAGGTCGGCCTGGGTACGAATGTTGGCGATTTCACGCTCGACATCATCCGCCAATTCGGCGCGACCGCTGCTCACCAGTTTGTCGCGGGCCAGGGACAGCTTGCCCAGGTGCTGCGAGGCGGCCAGCAGCGGCGGCAGGTAGCGTGCTGCGTCTGCGGAATTGACCGTGCCGGCGTACTGGCTCAGTTGCTCCAGGTTCGCCCCCAGTTCGCGTTCGGCTTGCAGCAGCAGCGCTTGCGGGTCGCCGGCCAGTTTACCGGCGGCGAGCAGGTCGGTTTTGCTGAAGGCGTCCAGATCCGTAACGCTGGGGCGCAGGTCCCGGGCCAGTTCGGGCGGCAGTTGATCGAGCTGCTGCAGCAGGCTTTCCAGGCTCTGGCCGGCACTGCTCAAGCGCAGGGCGTCGCCGCTGGCCAGATAGTCGTCGATATTGCGTGCGGCCTGGTTCTCGAAGGCCTGGGACAGCCCCAGATAGCGCTCCATCAACAGGTACGGGCGTTCCAGCGCTCGTTGCGACCACCACAGTGTCGCCCCAAGTGCCAGGCATACAGCAACCAGAAGAAGGGTGTTTAAATTGGTCAGCAGCTTCAGGCGCATGCGTGGTTTCAACCGACAGCAAAAGATAAGTGCCTGAAGTTATTGCGTTTCCATTACAAAGTTATGAACGAGTCAGTGAATTCCGGTGAAAAGATGGCACTTTGCTTTGATGGGCGAGCCGCCTGCACGCGATTGCGTCCGGCATGCTTGGCACGGTACAGCGCCTCGTCGGCCTGGGCGGCCATCATCAGGCTGTCGGAGTCGTCGCACAGCTCCACCAGCCCGGCGCTGAAGGTGCACCATAAATCCTGTGGCTGGGCCGGGTAGTGAATTTCCGCAAAGCGCCCACGAATGTCGTCCAGCACTTTGCAGGCCGATTCAAGGTCGGTGTCGGGCATCACGATGGCGAATTCTTCGCCGCCATAGCGGCCGATGTAGTCGGTCTTGCGCAGACGCTGTTTGAGAAACAGCGCCAGGCTCTTGATCACGCGGTCGCCCATGGGGTGACCGTGGCTGTCATTGACCCGCTTGAAGTGGTCGATATCGAGCATGGCAAAGCTCAGCGGCTTGTTTTCGCGGCGTGCGCGGAAGCTGCAGTCTTCGAGCAATTGCAGGATATGCGTGTGGTTGTACAGCCCGGTCAGGCTGTCGCGCACCATTCGCGCCTTCAAATTGCGCGCACGCGCCGCGCGGTTGCGCACGGTGGTGATCAGGTGGCGCGGCTTGATCGGCTTGGTCAGGAAGTCGTCACCGCCTTCGCTCATCGCATCGAGCTGTTTGTCCAGGTCGTCTTCGGCCGACAGGTAAATGATCGGCACGCTGACATAGCGGTCGTTGTGGCGGATCACCTTGGCCAACTCGGTGCCGGTGCAGGCGGGCATGTACATGTCGAGGATGATCAGGTCGGGCTGGAAGTCCGCCAGCTCGGCCATGGCCTGGATCGGCTCGATCAAGGTGCGGGTGACGATGCCGGCGCTGTTGAGCAGTCGCTCGGTGTGCAACGCCTGGGCTCGGGAGTCGTCAATGATCAGCACTTTATACGGCTCATATTGCGCGACGCAGGTCAGCACCTCGATCTTTTCCAGCAGGCTCGAGGCTTCCAGCGTGCCGGTGAGGAATTCTTCGCCGCCGGCACGCACGGCGGCCAGGCGTGTCGGCGTGTCGGTTTCATTCAGACTGAAAAACAGCAGCGGCAGCTTTTGCTCCAGGCCCTGCTGGGCTTCGGCGGCCAGTTTCAATCCCAGTCCGGTGCCGCAAAAATCCACGTCCATCACGATGGCCGACGGCAGGCGCTCGGCCATGGTGGCGCGAAACGCTGCGACGCTGTCCAGGGATTGGGCGCTCATGCCAAAGAATTCCAACTGCCTGGCCAGGCGTTCGGCACGGTCGTGGTCGGCCAGCATCACATAGATCGGCTTGCGCATCGGCGGCAGCAGGGTTTGCTCAAGCTGATCGCCCTGGCGCAACCCGGTGCGTGACAGACGCTGCATCAAGCGGTTGAGTTCGGTGATCAACTGGCTGCTGAGGCGACCGCGGTTGTCGTCCACGGCCCTGAGGGACTCACCAATGTGCTGGGCCAGTTGGCGGTGCTCGGGCTGTTCAAAACGCTCGGCAAAGCGCAGCAGGCGCAGATTGGCTTCGCTGAGTTCGGAGAAGTCGGCGTTCGACCATTCGCTTCGCTGCAGGCGCTGCCAGATCTCAAGAATTTGACGTGCCTGATGAATTACCCGCTGGGCAAAATGCTGCTTGAGACGCTCGCGGCTGGGGTCTTCTGACTCGGTCATATCCTGACTACTGTGAGGGTGCATGCTGAGGTCGACTGGTGGCGCTATGCTATCACCTCTTTTCTATTGTATGAGTGTCATACGTCAATTAAGTACGTGTCTGTCCTATTCATTTTTTGACCTGGTGGTCGCGCTGTGCAAAAGGCGTGCATCCTTTATAGTTCAACCTCCGGTATGTGCCAGTTTGCTTTAAAAGCGCCGCACCGGTGGGCACGATGGGGTAGGGTTGTGGTCGGAGTGTTTGACCGCACCCGGACAATTGATGTGCATGAACTCAAGTGATTGAAAGGATATCGCCATGCTGGACTGGAAAAACCGTGAAGGCAGTGCCAAAGGCCCCGCCCCTGAGCCCAAGTCGGCCAACCGCAGCTACGTTCGCAACCTGCTGATGAGCCGCGCCTTGCTCAGCGTGATCTGCCTGTACCTGCTGGTCACCGGTGGCCTGGGTTGGTATTGGAGTCAGGAGCCGGCGTTGTTCCCGGTCCAGCAAAACGCCCAGCTTGCCGCCGAGAAGGAAGGCAAGCAGATGGTGATCGGCTACACCACCGTCGAAACCCTGAAAAACGTGGTCGGCACATTGCTCAACAAGCCCGGTGGCTACATTTCCAATGACCGTTTCCCGCCAGGCCTGTGGATGGACAACATGCCGAGCTGGGAGTACGGCGTGCTGGTGCAGGTACGTGACCTGACCCGCGCCCTACGCAAGGATTTCGCCCGTTCCCAGTCGCAGTCGGCGGAAGACGCTGACCTGGCCAAGGCCGAGCCGCGTTTCAACTTTGACAACAAGAGCTGGGTGCTGCCGTCCAGCGAGTCGGAATACCAGGAAGGCATCAATTCCCTGAGCCGCTACGAAGCACGCCTGTCCGACCCGAATCAGAAGGGCGCGCTGTTTTACGCCCGTGCCGACAACCTGAATAACTGGCTGGGCGATGTCGCCACCCGTCTGGGTTCGCTGTCGCAGCGTCTGTCGGCCAGTGTGGGCCGCGTGAAGCTGAACACCGCGCTGAAAACCGAAGCACTGGCGCCGGGTGAAGTGCCGCAGGTCGATGAAGAAGTGGTGGAAACCCCATGGATGCAGATCGACAACGTGTTCTACGAAGCCCGTGGCCAGGCGTGGGCCTTGTCCCATCTGCTGCGCGCCATCGAAGTCGACTTTGCCGACGTATTGGCCAAGAAAAACGCCACGGTCAGCGTGCGCCAGATCATCCGTGAGCTGGAAGCCTCGCAGGAACCGGTGTGGAGCCCCATGATTCTCAACGGCAGTGGCTTCGGTGTACTGGCGAACCATTCGCTGGTGATGGCCAACTACATTTCCCGGGCCAACGCTGCAGTGATCGACTTGCGTCAGCTCCTCAACCAGGGTTGATGATGGACGCTACTCAAAAGGAGGCCGCCCACCGGGTAGCCTCCGATGCTGAACTGATCCAGTGGGTTGACGAACACGACAACCTGCTCGGCACCCTCGTAAGGGCCGACCTGCGCAACCGCGGGCTTATTGGTCGTTGCACCTTTATCTTCCTGTTCAATTCAAAAGGTGAGCTGTGTGTGCATCGGCGCACCTTGAGCAAAGCGCTGTATCCCGGTTTCTGGGACACGGCAGCGGGCGGGATGGTCGCGGCAGGGGAAACCTATGCCGAGTCGGCGGCCCGTGAGCTGGCGGAAGAGCTTGGCGTCAGCGGCGTGGAGTTGACCAAACATGACCATTTCTATTTCGAAGATGGCGACAGCAGGCTCTGGTGTACGTCCTACTCGGCAGTATGGGACGGCCCATTGTGCCTGCAGCCCGAAGAAGTCATGGAAGCGCGCTTCCTGCCGATCGAAACGGTCCTGAGCGAGGCGCAACAAAAGCCTTACTGCCCGGACGCTCAAGAGGGCCTGCGGCGCTATCTGGCGCTGCGTCGCTAAAGTTGCATGAAAT
Source organism: Pseudomonas orientalis (assembly GCF_022807995.1). Classification (NCBI taxonomy): domain Bacteria; kingdom Pseudomonadati; phylum Pseudomonadota; class Gammaproteobacteria; order Pseudomonadales; family Pseudomonadaceae; genus Pseudomonas; species Pseudomonas orientalis. The sequence continues at coordinate 712,800 of NZ_CP094351.1, forward strand.
GGCGCCATTTGGCCCTTAGCAACTTGGCTTTTTGCCGTTACACTGCGCCACTTTTCATCCTCTAGAGGATTGCCGGTGGCCAAGAAAGCCGCATCCTTCGCCGCCCTGGGTGGCCTGGTATTTTCCACCGATGCAGGTCGACACTGCCCGGACTGCCGTCAGCCCGTGGATTCGTGCACCTGCAAGCAAACCCTGATTCCCGAAGGCGACGGCATTGCCCGCGTACGCCGCGAGAGCAAAGGCCGTGGCGGCAAGACGGTGACCACCATCACCGGCGTGCCCCTGGCCGAAGAGGCGCTCAAGGAGCTTGCCACCACGCTGAAAAAGCGCTGTGGCACCGGTGGCGCGTTGAAAGACGGGGTCATCGAGATCCAGGGCGAGCATGTCGAACTGCTGTTGGCCGAGTTGATCAAGCTCGGTTACAAGGCCAAGAAGTCCGGCGGCTGAAAGCCTCTTCCCAACCTGTGGCTAAACTCTGTCCTGCAAGCGAGGTCTACCTCCCTTACAGGCAAATCGTCATTTTCATTCTTTAGACTGCGCCAGCCTCCGCTTGAGGTGGCGCCTTCGCCTTCATTTATAGGGGACTTCGATGTCCGTACGACGCACACGCAAAGACGATGGCAGCCAATGGACAGTTGCGGACAGCCGCAGTGTTTACGGGATTCGCCATTGGGGGGCCGGTTATTTCGCGATCAATGAAGCCGGTCGCGTAGAAGTCCGTCCGAACGGTCCGAACAGCACGCCCGTCGATCTTTACGAGCAAGTCGACGAGCTGCGCAAAAGTGGCCTGTCGTTGCCACTGCTGGTGCGCTTCCCCGATATCCTGCAAGACCGTGTACGCCAGCTCACCGGTGCCTTCGATTCGAACATCGAACGCCTGGAATACCAGAGCCAGTACACCGCGCTGTACCCGATCAAGGTGAACCAGCAGGAAGCGGTGATCGAGAACATCATCGCCACCCAGAACGTTTCCATCGGCCTGGAAGCCGGCTCCAAGCCCGAGCTGCTGGCCGTGCTGGCCCTGGCGCCGAAGGGCGGCACCATCGTGTGCAACGGTTACAAGGACCGTGAATTCATCCGCCTGGCGCTGATGGGCCAGAAGCTCGGTCACAACGTGTTTATCGTGATCGAGAAAGAATCCGAAGTTGAACTGGTGATCGAAGAGGCCGCCAGCCTCAAGGTCAAGCCGCAGGTGGGCCTGCGTGTGCGCCTGTCTTCCCTGGCCTCCAGCAAGTGGGCGGACACCGGTGGCGAGAAGTCCAAGTTCGGTTTGTCGGCGGCGCAGCTGCTGTCGGTGGTCGAGCGTTTCCGCGCAGCCGGCCTTGACCAGGGGATCCGCCTGCTGCACTTCCACATGGGCTCGCAGATCGCCAACCTGGCCGACTACCAGCACGGTTTCAAGGAAGCCATTCGTTACTATGGCGAACTGCGCAACCTCGGCCTGCCGGTCGACCACATCGACGTTGGCGGCGGCCTGGGCGTGGACTACGACGGTACCCACTCGCGCAACGCCAGCTCGATCAACTACGACATGGACGACTATGCCGGCGTGGTCGTGGGCATGCTCAAGGAATTCTGCGACGCGCAGAGCCTGCCGCATCCGCACATCTTCTCCGAAAGCGGCCGTTCCCTGACTGCCCACCACGCCATGCTGGTGGTGCAGGTGACCGACGTCGAGAAACACAACGACGAAATCCCGACCATCGAAAACAAGGAAAGCCTGCCGGAAACCGTGCAATGGCTGGTGGACCTGCTGGGCCCGACCGATATCGAGATGGTCACCGAAACCTACTGGCGCGCCACTCACTACATGAGCGACGTGGCCACCCAGTACGCCGACGGCAAGCTGACCCTGGCCGAGAAAGCCCTGGCCGAACAGTGCTACTTCGCGGTGTGCCGTCGCCTGCACAACTCGCTCAAGGCCCGCCAGCGCTCGCACCGCCAGGTGCTGGACGAACTCAACGACAAGCTGGCCGACAAGTACATCTGTAACTTCTCGGTGTTCCAGAGCCTGCCGGACACCTGGGCCATCGGCCAGGTACTGCCGATCCTGCCGCTGCATCGCCTCGACGAAGAGCCGCTGCGCCGCGCCGTGCTGCAAGACCTGACCTGCGACTCCGACGGCAAGATCAAGCAGTATGTCGACGAGCAGAGCATCGAGACCAGCCTGCCGGTCCATGCCTTGAACGAGGGCGAAGACTACCTGTTGGGCATCTTCCTGGTCGGCGCCTACCAGGAAATCCTCGGTGACATGCACAACCTGTTCGGCGACACCGACTCGGTGAACATCTACCAGCGTGAAGACGGCTCGGTGTACAGCGCCGGGATCGAGACTCACGACACCATCGAAGACATGCTGCGTTATGTGCACTTGTCGCCGGAAGAGTTGATGACGCATTACCGTGACAAGTGTGCGAGCGCGAAGATTAGTGCGTCGGAACGTACCCAGTTCCTGGACGCCTTGCGCCTGGGCCTGACCCGTTCTTCCTACCTGTCCTCGTAAAAAATGTGGGAGGGGGCTTGCCCCCGATAGCGGAGTGTCAGGCAACTGATTTGTTGCTGATGTACTGCTATCGGGGGCAAGCCCCCTCCCACATTTGGATTGCATTTCTTCAGTTTTTACCGAGCCACAGCTCTTGCCGATTCAGGCGCCAGGCAATTGCCCACAGGGTCAAACTGCGCACCGCCATGAACAGCAGGAAGGTGATCCACAAACCGTGGTTTCCCTGCCCCTGCAATGCCCAGGCAACCGGCAGTACCAGCAGCACCGTCAGCAACATCCCATTGCGCATCTCACGCGCCCGCGTGGCGCCGATAAACAGCCCGTCGAGCAAATAACTCCACACTGCAATCAATGGCAATACCGCAAGGTAGGGCAGGTAGCGGTCGGCGGTTTCGCGCACGCTTGGGATATCGGTCTGCATGGCGATAAACAGATGGCCGCCGAAGGTGAACAGCAACGCGAAGCCCAGGCTTGCGATCAATGACCAGCCGCAGGCCACCACCAGCGAGCGGCGCAATGCCTGGCGATCGTGCGCGCCGATGGCATGGCCGCACAGGGCTTCGACCGCATGGGCCAGACCGTCCAGCGCATGAGCGGTCAGCAGCAGGCCGTTGAGCAACAGCGCATTGGCTGCCACGGTCGCATCCCCCAGGCGCGCGCCCTGTACGGTGATCATGAAAAACACCGACTGCAACGCCAGGCTGCGGATAAAGATATCGCGGTTCACCGCCAGCAGCGGGCGCCAGCTTTGCCACAGCTTGAGCGCGGCCCAGGCGATGTGGCCGGGGTAGGCGCGCAAGGCTTTTTGGGTGAGTGCCAGGCCGAGCAGGGCGCCCGTCCATTCAGCGATCACCGAGGCGCGGGCCGAACCGACCACGCCCCAGTCCAGTCCGAGGACGAACCACAGATTAAGCGCGATGTTCACCAGGTTGGTGGTCAGCAGAATCGCCAACGGCGCGCGGGCGTTCTGGGTGCCGAGGAACCAGCCGACCAGCGCATAGCTGGCAAGGGCGGCGGGCAGGCCGAACAGGCGGGTGTGGAAGAATTCGCGGGTCAGTTGGTTCAGTTCGGCCGAGGGTTGCATCCACTCGAGCGCCAGATGGCTGAGCGGAATACCCACGGTGCCCAGCAACATCGCCAGCCCCAGCGCGAGCAGCAGGCCTTGCAACAGCACCTGGCGCAACGCCGCGCCGTCATTGCGCCCGGCAGCCTGGGCGGCAAAGCCGGTAGAACCCATGCGCAAGAAACCCATGGCCCAGGCGAGGAAGGTGTACAGGCTGGCGCCGACGGCCACGGCGCCCAGTTGGTGGGCGTGGGGCAGGTGGCCGATGACCATGCTGTCGACCAGGGCCACCAGCGGCACGGAGATATTCGACAGGATCATCGGCGCGGCCAGGGCCCAGACACGGCGATGGGTGGGGCGGTGGCGCCAGTCGGCGAGCAGGGCGGTCATGAAGGCTCCTTGGTGGAGCGGCATTGTAACCGTCCATTAACCCCACCGCAGATCCAATGTGGGAGGGGGCTTGCTCCAGATGACGGCCTCAGGGCCGACCAGAATTTTGTGTCGATCCCGGTCCAAATGTGGGAAGGGGCTTGCCCCCGATGGCGGCCTCAGGGCCGACCAGAATTTTGTGTCGATCCCGGTCCAAATGTGGGAGGGGGCTTGCCCCCGATGGCGGCCTCAGGGCCGGCCAGGATGCTGGTTGGACCGAGTACATATCCGTTTCTGCGGTAACGGCTACTTAGGGTTCCGCTTTTACAGCGGCTCACTTTTGAAAAGCGCAAAAGTAAGCAAAACGCTCTTGCCCCACCACTCGGCACCTCGCTTAGGCTCGGTGTGCCCGAACGCAGGCTTGAATCCGTGGGCCGCCGCAATGGGCCATCCATGGCCCAGTGCGGCTAACCCGGCGTCCTGCCGGGTTACCCACGGATTCAAACCTGCGTTCGGCCAGCGTGGTTTAACGGGGCGCCTAAGAGCAAGATCAAGATCAAGAGCGACCCGCTTCGCATCGTGGTTACGGTGAAGTTGGGTAGATGCGTCAGGCAACTGATTTGTTGCTGATGTACCGCTATCGGGGGCAAGCCCCTCCCACATTTTGATCTGCATTTTATGTGGGATTTGGTTTGGCCCGAATGACACCCCGAACCAACCCGCCCTCCGTCGGTCAATGTGATCGGCTGCGCAGCAGCCTGAGCGACGCTGATATATAGTTCACCTCCCCGGTTCCCTCTGACTACGAGTGCCCCATGCTTAACAAAGGATTGTTCCTGGCCTGCGCGCTGGCCCTGCTGAGCGCCTGCGATTCTTCCGATAAACCGTCCGCGCCCTCTGCCCCGGCGGCGAGCGTGGCGCCCAAGCCGGCCAAGGCGGCGGTGGATGTGGCGGCGTTGAAGCAGCGTTACGCCGGGCGTGAGTTAAGCGTGGTGGATGTGTCCGAGGTGCAGTTGGACGGGGCCAGCACCTTGTCGGTGAGTTTCTCCATTCCCCTGGACCCGGATCAGAAGTTCGCCGACACAGTCCATCTGGTCGACAGCAAGTCGGGCAAGGTCGACGGCGCCTGGGAACTCTCGGATAACCTGATGGAACTGCGCCTGCGCCACCTGGAGCCGCAGCGCAAGTTGGTGCTGACGGTGGACGCCGGGGTCAAGGCGCTCAACGCCAACACCCTCGCCGCCGAGTACACCGCCCGCCTTGAAACCCGCGACTTGCAAGCCACCGTCGGCTTCGCCAGCCGCGGTACGCTGTTGCCGACGCGCCTGGCTGAGGGCCTGCCGGTGATCGCGCTGAACGTCGACAAGATCGACGTCGAATTCTTCCGCATCAAGGCCGAGTCCCTGCCGGCGTTCCTGGCGCAATGGGGGCGCAATACCAGCCTGCAAAGTTACGAATCCCGTGAATTGCTGCCGATGGCCGACCTGGTCTACGGCGGGCGTTTCGACCTGAACCCGGCGCGCAATACCCGCGAAACCCTGTTGCTGCCGATCGCCGGCCTCAAGCAATTGCAGCAGCCCGGCGTGTACCTGGCGGTGATGCGTGCTTCGGGCACCTACAACTATTCGCAACCGGCCACCTTGTTTACCTTGAGTGATATCGGCCTGTCGGTGCACCGCTACGCCAATCGCCTGGATGTGTTTACCCAGGCGCTGGAAGGCGGCAAGGCGTTGAATGGCGTCGAACTGGAAATCCTCGATGCCGAAGGCCGTGTGCTCGGCCAGGGCAAGACCGAAGACGGTGGCCACGCCGAGTTGCCACTGCCGAAAAAAGCCCAGGTGTTGCTGGCCAAGCAGGGTGAACAGACCAGCTTGCTGCGCCTGGACAGCGCCGCGCTGGATCTGGCCGAATTCGATATCGGTGGCCAGCCGTCCCATCCGTTGCAATTTTTTGTGTTCGGCCCGCGTGACCTATATCGCCCCGGTGAAACCGTGCTGCTCAACGCCCTGCTGCGCGACAAGGATGGCAACGCCGTCAAGCCGCAACCGGTGAGCGTCGAAGTGCGGCGCCCCGATGAACAGGTCAGCCGCAAATTCGTGTGGGAAGCCGACGCCTCCGGTCTCTATCAATACACGCTGCAACTGGCCGGCGAAGCGCCGACCGGGCGCTGGCAGCTGGTATTCGACTTGGGCGACGGCAAGCCGCAGCTGTATGAATTCCTCGTCGAAGACTTCCTGCCCGAGCGCCTGGCGCTGGAACTCAAGGGCAGTGACACTGCGCTGAGCCCGGCGGATGACGCGGTCATCCAGGTCAATGGCCGTTATCTGTACGGCGCGCCGGCCTCGGGCAATCGAGTCAGCGGGCAGGTCTATGTGCGCCCGCTGCGCGAGGCGGTAAAAAACTTGCCGGGCTACCAGTTCGGCTCGGTCACCGAAGAAGAGCTGAGCCAGGACTTCGAACTGGACGAAAGCACGCTGGACGCCAAGGGTCAGGAAGCGTTGACCCTGGAAAGCAAATGGGCCGAGGCCAAGTCGCCCCTGCAATTGATCGTGCAGGCCAGTTTGCAGGAGTCGGGCGGGCGGCCGATCACTCGGCGTCTGGTACAACCGATCTGGCCGGCCGAGCAACTGCCGGGCCTGCGCGGTCTGTTCGACGGCACTGAAACCAACGGCGACGGCCCGGCGGAATTCGAAGTGCTGGTGGCCAACCAGGACGGCCAGAAACTCGCCGCGCAGAATCTCAAGGTGCGCCTGGTGCGCGAGCGCCGCGACTATTACTGGAACTACTCCGACAATGATGGCTGGAGCTATCACTACAACGAGAAATTCCTCAATCTCGACGAACAAACCTTGAACATCAAGGCCGGCGACACCGCCAAGGTCAGCTTCCAGGTTGAGTGGGGGCCGTACCGCGTCGAGGTCGAAGACCCGCAGACCGGCTTGATCAGCAGCCTGCGCTTCTGGGCGGGCTACCAGGCCCAGGACAACACCGAAGGCGGCGCCGTGCGTCCCGATCAGGTCAAGCTGGCGTTGGATAAACCCGCCTATGGCGATGGCGACACCGCCAACGTCACCGTCACGCCGCCAGCGGCCGGTAAGGGTTATCTGCTGGTGGAGTCCGCCGAGGGCCCGCTGTGGTGGCAGGAAATCGACGTGCCGGCCGAAGGCAAAAGCTTTGCCGTCAAGCTCGACCCGAAATGGTCGCGGCATGATTTGTACGTGAGCGCGCTGGTGATCCGTCCCGGCGAGCGCAAAGCCAATATCACGCCTAAGCGCGCGGTGGGTCTGCTGCATCTGCCATTGGACCGTACCCAGCGCAAGCTCGGCCTGACGCTGACGGCACCGGAAAAAATGCGCCCCAAGCAGCCGCTGACGGTGAAGATCGCCGCCAAAAACGCTGATGGCAGCGTGCCCAAACAGGTGCATGTGCTGGTGGCCGCGGTGGACGTGGGCATTCTCAATATCACCGAATACCCCACACCCGATCCTTACTCCAGCCTGTTCGGCCGCAAGGCCTACGGCGTGGACCAGTTCGACATCTACGGCCAGTTGATCGAAGCCGGGCAGGGCCGTCTGGCCAGCCTGGCGTTCGGGGGCGATGCGGCGCTGGCCAAGGGCGGCAAGCGCCCCGACACCAGCGTGACCATCGTCGCCCTGCAAAGCGCGCCGGTCACGCTGAACGAGCAGGGCGAGGGCGAAGTCAGCGTCAATATTCCGGACTTCAACGGCGAGTTGCGACTGATGGCCCAGGCCTGGAGCGATGACCGTTATGGCATGGCCGAGGGCAAGACAGTCATCGCCGCCCCGCTGATTGCCGAGCTGTCGGCACCGCGCTTCCTGGCCGGTGGTGACGAGACGACGCTGGCGCTGGACCTGTCCAACCTGTCGGGCAAGGCGCAGAAGCTTCAGGTGCAACTGAGCGCCGAAGGGCAGTTGGAGCTGGTCAACGGCGGCGTACAAAACCTCGAATTGAAACAAGGCCAGCGCACCACGCTGCGCATCCCGGTGAAAGCCTGGGGCGGCCTGGGCAACGGCAAGGTCAAAGTGACGGTAAACGGCTTGGATCTACCCGGTGAAAACCTGCCGCCGTTCAGCCGTGAATGGACCCTGGGCGTGCGCCCTGCGTACCCCGCGTTGCTCAAGCATTACCGCGCCGTGCTCAAGGACCAGCCGTGGAGCTTGCCGTCGGGCACGCTGGAGCAGTTCGACAGCTCGGGCCGCGAGGCGTTGTTGAGCCTGTCCAGCCGGCCGCCGTTGAACCTCGGCGCGCAGATCAGTGCGCTCAAGGCGTACCCCTATGGCTGCCTGGAGCAAACCGCCAGCGGCCTGTACCCTTCGCTCTATGCCGACGACGCGTTGCTTAAACGCCTGAGCATCAAAGGCGAGCCGGATGCCGAGCGCAAACGCAAGATCGAGCTGGGCATCGAACGCCTGCTGGGCATGCAGCGCTACAACGGCAGCTTCGGTTTGTGGGGCGCCGACGGTGAGGAAGAATACTGGCTGACCGCCTATGTCACCGACTTCCTGCTGCGCGCCCGCGACCAGGGCTTTGCGGTACCGGCCGAAGCGCTGAAGAAAGCCAGTGAGCGTCTGCTGCGCTATGTGCAGGAGCGCAACCTGATCGAAGTCGACTACAGCGACAACGCCGAACACACCCGTTTTGCCGTGCAGGCCTACGCCGGCATGGTCCTGGCGCGCAGTCAGCAGGCGCCGCTGGGGGCCTTGCGCAGCATCTTCGAGCGACGCAGCGATGCGCGTTCCGGCTTGCCCCTGGTGCAGTTGGCCATCGCCCTGCAGAAAATGGGCGACCAGCCGCGTGCGGACCAGGCGCTGCTCGCCGGTCTGGCCGCGCAGCGCAGCGCCAAGGAATGGCTGGCCGACTACGGCAGCCCATTGCGCGACCAGGCGATGATCCTGGCGTTGCTGGAAGAAAACGACCTGGCCAAGGGCAAGCGCGAAGAACGCTTGTTCACGCTCTCGGACCAGTTGGCGGCCAGTCCGTACCTGTCGACCCAGGAGCGCAATTCGCTGTTCCTCGCCGGGCGACTTGGCCTCGCCCAGCCAGAGGCGAACTGGCAGGTGTCGCTGACCGGCAGTGGCGGTGTGCGTGAACTGAACAACCAGCAATCAACACTGCAACTGGATGACAAGCTGCTGAGCAGCGACTTGAGCCTGAGCAATCAGGGGGAAACGCCGGTGTACCAGCAGATGACGATTTCCGGTTATCCACAAGTGCCACCGGCAGCGGGCGGTGAGAACCTGAGCATACGTCGCGAATACCTGGGCATGAATGGCCAGCCGTTGAACCTGCATAGCCTCAACAGTGGCGACCTGGTGCTGGTGCACCTGGCGGTCAGCGCCAAGCAACGCGTGCCGGATGCCCTGGTGGTCGACCTGCTGCCCGCCGGCCTGGAGCTGGAAAACCAGAACCTGGCGCAAAGCGCGGCCAGTCTGGAGAACGCCAGCAGCCAGGTGAAGGAGTGGCGTGAATCGATGCAGAACGCGTCGCTCAAACATCAGGAATTTCGTGATGATCGCTACGTGGCGGCGATGAACCTGGACGGTTACGGCGGCACCACGCACTTGCTGTACCTGGCACGCGCCGTGACACCGGGCACCTACCGCGTGCCGCCGCCGCAGGTGGAGTCGATGTATCGGCCGAACTGGCAAGCGGTGGGCGAAACCCCGGCGGATATGGTGATCAAGGGCCGCTGATCGCTGGAGTAGAAAGGGAGATCAATGTGGGAGGGGGCTTGCCTCCGATGGCAGTGTGTCAGTCACCCGATACATTGACTGAACAACCGCTATCGGGGGCAAGCCCCCTCCCACAGGGATGTGCGGTGTTGGTTGAATCAGTGCACAACCCAGCTCAACAACCACAGGCCCAGGATCAGCCAGATGATCCCGATAATGACCGAGGCCCGCATAAAGGCGCGTACCGCCGAGTACAAAAAGAGCAGCCCGACGATCAGGGTGAGGATGCTGATGATCGAGGTGTCCATGCCCAGGGTGCGCGACAAGCCATCGATAAAGTTGCCGCCGGCGTGGGTCAAGGCCCCGAACAAGCCGCTCAGGCCATCGACGATAAAGCGGATGACGGAGCCGAGCGCCTGGCCCAGCCATTCGAAGAAGCTTTCTACCTGCATGTGCGTGTCCTGATAAGAAGGTGGGCGTAACTGTGCCTTTGGTCGTTGTTGCCACAGGCTAGTTCCCTGCAAGCATAGAGGTTTACCCGGTTGAATTTGCGTTTTGTTGCCCGCTGGACACTGGCGAGCCTGCTGTTGGTCATTGCCCTGCTATGGCTGGCCGACCGTATCTGGCCCTTGCCCCTGCCCCAGGACGACCTGGCCCGGGTGGTGCTGGCCGAGGATGGCACGCCATTGTGGCGCTTTGCCGATGCCGATGGTGTGTGGCGCTATCCGGTGCACACCAGCGAGGTCTCGCCGTATTACCTGGACGCGTTGCTGACCTACGAAGATCGCTGGTTCTACCGCCACCCCGGGGTAAATCCGTTGGCGCTGGTACGGGCGATGTGGCAGAACCTGACCGGCGCACGGGTAGTGTCGGGCGGCAGCACCTTGTCGATGCAGGTGGCACGATTGCTCGACCCGCATTCACGCACCCTGCAGGGCAAGTTGCGCCAACTATGGCGTACCGCGCAGCTGGAGTGGCACCTGTCCAAGGACGAAATCCTCAACCTGTACCTGAACCGTGCGCCCTTTGGCGGGACGTTGCAGGGTGTGGCGGCGGCCAGTTGGGCCTATCTGGGCAAATCCCCGGCGCAGTTGACCCACGCCGAAGCGGCCCTGCTCGCGGTATTGCCCCAGGCACCGAGCCGCCTGCGCCCGGACCGTCACCCGCAACGCGCCCAGCAGGCGCGGGATAAAGTGCTGCGCCGCCTTGCCGAGTTCCAGGTGTGGCCGCAATCGGCGGTCGATGAAGCCCTGGAAGAACCGCTGTTGCTCGCACCGCGCCAGGAACCGAGCCTGGCCCCCTTGCTCGCCCGCCGCCTGAACCGGCCGGACAGCCCGCCCTTGATCCGCACCACCGTGGACGCCACCCTGCAACGCCGCCTCGAAGACCTGCTGCTGGGCTGGCGTGCGCGTTTGCCTGAACATACCTCGGCGGCGATCCTGGTGGTGGAGGAGGACACCATGGCGGTGCGCGCCTACCTCGGCTCGGTGGATATCAACGATGCCAAGCGTTATGGCCATGTGGACATGATCAACGCACTGCGCTCGCCCGGTTCCACCTTGAAACCCTTCCTCTATGGCATGGCCCTGGACGAGGGCCTGATTCATTCCGAATCCCTGCTGCAGGACGTGCCGCGACGCTACGGCGATTACCGTCCCGGCAATTTCTCCATGGGCTTTACCGGGGCGGTGCCGGCGAGTACGGCGCTGTCCAGTTCGCTGAACCTGCCGGCGGTGCAATTGCTGGAAGCCTACGGGCCGAAACGCTTTGCCGCGCAGATGCGCATCGGCGGCATGCCGCTGGCGTTGCCGGCGCTGGCCGAGCCGAACCTGGCGTTGATCCTCGGCGGCGCGGGCAGCCGCCTGGAAGAGCTGGTCAGCGGCTACAGTGCATTCGCCCGCGACGGCAAGAGCGCCACTCTGCGCCTGCAGCCGGATGATGCGCTGCGCGAGCGCCCTTTGCTGTCGCCAGGCGCGGCCTGGATTGTGCGGCGCATCCTCAGCGGCCAGGCGCGACCCGATCGCGACCCACGGGCCGAACTGGTGCAACGCCCGACGCTCGCCTGGAAGACCGGCACCAGCTATGGCTTTCGCGATGCCTGGGCGATCGGCGTCGGGCCGCGTTATCTGATCGGCGTCTGGATCGGCCGGCCGGACGGCACGCCGGTGCCTGGGCAGTTTGGCCTGGCGTCGGCGGCGCCGCTGATGTTGCAGGTGCATGACGTATTGACCAACCGCGACAGCCAGCGCGGCATCAGCGCACCGGTCAAACCGGTGCCGGCCAATGTAGGCGTGGCGGCTATCTGTTGGCCGCTTGGCCAGCCGATGAGTCGCAGCGATCCCAATTGTCGTCGCCAGCGTTTTGCCTGGACACTGGACAACACCACACCGCCGACCTTGCAGGCGTTGGATCAGCCGTTGAGCGTGGGGTTGATGGAAAATCTCTGGGTCAACGCCAAGGGCTTGCGCGTGGACGCCCATTGCCCTGGCGCCGAGCCGAAGAATATTGCCTTGTGGCCAGCGCCGCTGGAGCCCTGGCTGCCCAGGGTGGAGCGCCGTGAATCGCGCATCCCGGCCGCTGACCCGGACTGCCCACCACCGGCACTGGCCGCCGCTTCGCCGCTGTCCATCGTGGGCGTACGCGAGGGCGATCAACTGCGTCTGCCCACTGCCAGTCAACAGGCGCTGCGCCTGAAAATCTCCGCGCTGGGCGGCAGCGGGCGGCGCTGGTGGTTCCTTAACGGTGCGCCGTTGGGGGACAGTGCCAATCAGGACAGCATCAATGCCAGCTTTGAGCGGCTGGGGCGCTATCAGCTCAGTGTGTTGGATGAGGCCGGGCAGACTGCCAGGCTTGAGTTCAGTGTTGTTGATTAGGGCCTCATCGGGGGCAAGTCGAATCGTCGCACCGCCCCTCCCACATTTGAACAGTGTTCACAGCTCAAAATTGTGGGAGGGGGCTTGCCCCCGATGAGGCCCTCAAGATCAACACAGCTATTCACTTGCCTTCACTCCCCATCCCCCTGAAGCTATACCCATTCAGGAGCCCCCAATGAACCTCGAACACCTCACCGAACGCCTGCACCGCATCCGCGATAGCAACGGCTGGAAGCAATTCCACAGCCCGAAAAACCTGGCCATGGCCGCCAGTGTGGAAATGGCCGAGCTGGTGGAGATCTTCCAGTGGCTGACCGAAGACCAGTCGCGCCAGCTGCCGGACGATAAGCTCGCTCACGCTGGCCAGGAAGTCGGCGATATCGTGCTGTACCTGCTGTTGCTGTGCAGTGAGCTGGGCCTGGACATGAACGAAGTGGTGCGCGCCAAGCTGGCCGACAGCGAACGGCGGTTTGCCCATGAGTGACCGGCATTTCGACCAGTTGGCCACGCGCTTCGCCGAGAAGATCTACGGCGGCGCCAAGGGCGCGATTCGCCTGGCGGTGTTGCAGGCCGATCTTACTGAGGCGTTGCCGGAGCGCCCGTTGCGCGTGCTGGATATCGGCGCCGGGTTGGGGCATATGTCCTTGTGGCTGGCCGAACGCGGCCATCAGGTGACCCTGGCCGAGCCCGCCGCGCCCATGCTCGACGGCGCGCGCCAGCGTTTTGCCGACGCCGGGCAGAGCGCCACGTTCATCCATGCGCCCTGGCAAGACTTGCCCGGCCAGCTCGCCGAACCCTACGACCTGGTGCTGTGCCACGCGGTGCTGGAATGGCTGGCCGAGCCTCATGCGATCCTGCCGGTGCTGCATCAGTTGACGTTGCCTGGCGGCTGGTTGTCCCTGGCATTCTATAACCGCGATGCGCTGATCTATCGCAACCTGCTCAAGGGCCACTTTCGCAAGATGCGCAAGAACGAGATGGCTGGCGAAAAGCAGAGCCTCACGCCGCAGCAGCCGCTGGACCCACGGGAACTGGCAGCGCAACTCGAAGGGCTGTGGCAGGTCGAAAGCCAAAGTGGCGTGCGTGTGTTCCACGACTATATGCCGGTGGAATTCCAGGCGCGCGCCGAGCTGCAGGATCTGTTGGAGATGGAACTCGCTCACCGTCGTCACCCAAGCTTTGCCGGACTTGGGCGTTATTTGCACTGGGTTTGCCGTCCGGTTTAAGCAGCCCAGTCTGCGGAGGTCGAAATGCGTCGTCTCTGTTTGATCCTGTTGTCTCTCGGGCTGGGGGCTTGTTCCAGCCCTAACCCCTACGTAGCCGCGTCGGCGCCCATGCCGCCGGCCCCGGCTCAGGCGGCCGCGACCTTTGATGCCAGCGCCTACCCGGCGCCGGTGCGCGACTATGGCGCCTACCGCAATTGGGCCTGGCGCAACGGCCAGTTGCCGGCCGGTACCGCCTGGGCGGATTCGGCCCAGGTGGCCGAGGCCGTCAGCGGTGCGCTGGACCAACGCGGCTTGCGCCCGATACACGATAAACGCGCGCCCGACCTGCTGGTCAGCGCCGACGTGCGCCTGGAGAAACGCCTGCGCCAGGTCCAGGATGACTATGGCTACGGTTATGGCGGCTACAACCGCTATGGCAATGGCTACGGCATGTACAACTCGGTGCCGCTGGTGCGTACCTATGAAGTGCAGGTCGTGGTGGTGCGGGTCAATCTGTTCGACGCCCGCAGCGGCCAGCCGGTGTGGAGCGCCAGTGCCGAAACGGGCAGCCAGGGCAGCCTCAGCGAGCGCGCCGATGCGTTGCGTCAGGCGGTGCAGAAGGCAATGACGGCGTATCCTCCGAGTTAAGCGCTATTCTCAACTGAAGCCGGATCGATCATCGGAGAACCCTCATGTTTCGTCGTATCGCTACGCTTGCCGTTGTCCTGCTGCTGGGCGGTTGCCAGAGTAATCAGGTCAACCACGATTTTGACGCCAGCCGCGACTTTGGCGCCTACCGAAACTGGGCCTGGAAAGACCCGGCGCTGCAATACCGCCCGGATGACCCGCGCATCAAGAGCGACCTCACCGAGCAGCGCATCCGCCAGGCCGTGGGCGAGCAGCTTGACCAGCGCGGCCTGCGCCCCGTCGCGCCCGGCAGCAAGGCCGACCTGAATGTGCAGGCCTATCTGATCGTTGAAGACCGCCAGCAACAAGTCACCACCAACTATGGTGGCGCCTGGGGCGGGCCGTGGAATGGCTACTGGGGCGCGCCGATGTACAACGAAACGCGCAACATCTCCTACAAGGTGGCGACCTTGCAGATCGACCTGCTCGACGGCAAGGATGGCAAGCTGGTGTGGCGTGGCAGTGATGAGCAAATCATGGCCAGTTCGCCGAACCCGCAGGACCGCAGCAACGCTATCCGCAGCACCGTGGCGAAAATCCTCGCCAACTACCCGCCGCGCTGACGGCCTCCTCGGTCAAATGTGGGAGGGGGGCTTGGCCTCCGGGCCGACCAGGATTTTGTGTCGATCCCGGTCCAAATGTGGGAGGGGGCTTGCCCCCGATGACGGCCTCAGGACCGACCAGAATGTTGGATCAGACCGAGTACATATCCGTTTCTGCGGTCACGGCTGCTTAGGGTTCCGCCCTGACGGCGGCTCACTTTTGAAAAGCCGGAATGCCGGCCCAGTCAAAAGTAAGCAAAACGCTCTTGCCCCACCACTCGGCACCTCGCTCAGGCTCGGTGTGCCCGAACGCAGGCTTGAATCCGTGGGCCGCCGCAATGGGCCATCCATGGCCCATTGCGGCTAACCCGGCGTCCTGCCGGGTTACCCACGGATTCAAGCCTGCGTTCGGCCAGCGTGGTTTAACGGGGCGCCTGAGATCAAGATCAAAAGCCAGATCAAGATCAAGAGCGGCTCGCTTCGCATCGTGGTTAGCGTTGGCGGCTGTAGCCTGCGAAGTTGTGTAGATATTGGTCATCGGGGGGGGGCAAGCCCTCTCCTCGGTCAAATGTGGGAGGGGGCTTGCCCCCGATAGCGGTGGGTCAACCAACATCAGTGTTTGCTGGGCTGATGTCATCGGGGGCAAGTCGAATCGTCGCACCGCCCCTCCCACATTTGATCTTCGCTGCTTTAAGCATTTCGTTCGCTTAACTGACTGGCATTAGGGCTTGCCCCGATGGCGGCCTCCGGGCCGACCAGGATGCCGGTTCAGACCGAGTACACATCTGCTCCTGCGGTAACGCCTGCTATCGGCTGCGCCCTTACGGCGTATCACATTCTCCCGTTGCCAGCCGCCACTCTTGTCTACACTCACTCATACCCTCAGGAGCGTAAACGCTCGGCGACTCGCCGGCACAGGAGTGCTCGATGTCTCCCCGACTTCATGGCAAGCAAAGTGGCGCTATCGGCCTGATGGCAGTGGGTGTGTTGGCGCTGGTGTTGGCGTTTACCTTGCTGGCGGTGGACAGCGGGCGGCTTTACCTGGAAAAACGCAAGCTGCAAGGGGTCGCGGACACCGCAGCGCTGGAGGCCGTAAGCCGCAATGGCACGTGTGCAGCGGGTTTGAGCGCAGCAGCGTATGCGACGCAAAGTGGCGCGCGTAATAAATTTGTGACGGGTAACGGCAATACGTTGGTGACCCGCTGCGGCGCGGTGACCACGGCGGCTTCCGGTCGGCGCGTGTTCACCGCCAACCCGGCCCTGTCGTCAGCCATTGAGGTGGTGGTGGGCAAAACCGTCACCACCAGCGTGGCCGGTGGCGTCTGGTCGATGATGTCGGGTAACTCGGTCAGCCTCAATACCCAATTGAGCGCGACGGCAGTGGCGGCCAAACCCACGCCGCCGATAGCGCAGTTGAGCATCAGGAGCACGTTGGTCAGCGTTGATACCGCCAGTGCTGGCATGATGAACGCGGTGTTCAGCGGGTTGCTCGGTGGTGGGGTCAATGTTTCTGTGCTCGGCTGGAACGGTCTGCTCAACAGCGATATCAATATGCTCAGTTACCTCGATCAATTGGCCGTCGACCTGCATGTCACCGCCGGCGACTACACCCAATTGCTCAACACCACGGTGAGCGCCTCGCAGTTGCTCCAGGCTGCAATCACTGTGCTGGGTGATGGCCCGTTGACGGCGAATGCAGCGACCGCGCTGGGCAATATCAAAGTCGCCGCAATCAACCCTGTGCCGCTCACACTGGGCAAAATCCTGCAACTGCAGACGGGCGTCACCGCCGCCGCGCTGAATGCCAATCTGCAACTCTTTCAGTTGGTCCAAGGCGTGGTGCAGCTGGCCGGCAACCAGAGCGCGGCGGCGGTGACACTGCCTGTTAGCTTGTTGGGGCTGGCCAATATCACCACTCAGATCAAAGTCATGGAGCCGGCGCAGTTATCGGCCGTCGGCAACCCGATACGCGCGGCGGCCGACCCGTTGGGCCCGAATAAAATTTATGTGCGCACCGCCCAGCTGCGCACGCAGATAACCGTAAGTTTGCCGGTGCTCGCCAGCTTGTCCGGCTTGACTGCGGCGGTGAATGACTTGGTGGGGCCACTGACACCTGTACTCAGCGGCTTGTTGAGCTTGAACCTGGTCACCACGATCAACTCGACGCTTTGCCTGTTGGGTGCCGGTTGCCAACAATTGGACATCCTGGCATTGCCGGGCAACCTGCCGCTGCAGATTGTGCTGGATGCCGGCGGGGCCAGCAGCTATGTCACCGCCTATAGCTGTCCAACGGGAGGCGCGGGCACCAAGAGCTTGACGGCCTACACCACCACCTCGGCGGCATCGCTGAACGTAGGCAATATCACCAACGCATTCTCATCCACACAGCCGATGACCGTGGCGCCGTTGGCCCTGATCGATTTCGGCATCAAGACATGCCGTAAAATCCTCGGCATCGGCACGTGCGATCCCCGCATTCCGTTTGCAGGCGGCGGCGTCGGGATCAAGGTGCAAAGCCCGATTGTGGGCAGCAACAGTAATCAGAACCTGGTGTTTTCCAGCACCACGCCCTTTGCCACGCCCGCCAATGTGGGGCTTGCGCCCAGCTATCAGACGGTCGCGCCGGCCACCAACCTGGTGAATGGCCTTTCCTCTGCCCTCGGCGGCGTCGGCATTACGGCTTATCAACCCGTGGGGAGCAACGCCTTGGGAGGGGTGATCGCCAGCACAGTGTCGTTGCTCAGCGGCGTCAGCACCCTGGTGACGCCTGTGTTGAACAACGTGCTTAACCCGTTGCTCAATCCGATCCTCAACAATCTGTTGAGCAGCTTGGGTATCAGCCTGGCAAGCGTGACCGTGGGCGCCAACCTGAGCTGCGGCCAGACCGGCGAGGCCTACCTGGTGATTTAAGCTTCGCAGGCCCTGGGCAGTTCCACGCAGAACCGCGCGCCATGTTCACCGTTGCTGACGCTGAGGCGTCCGCCCATGTTTTCAACGATGCCGTAGCTTACCGACAGGCCCAGCCCGGTCCCCACGCCAATCGGCTTGGTGGTGAAGAACGGCTCGAAGATGCGCTCCAGCAAACGCGGGTCAATGCCGCCGCCGTTATCTTCGACCCAGATGCGTACGTGGCGGCTGTCGTGTTCGGTGTGAAGGGCTATCCACGGGCGCAGGTCCGGCTGCTTTTCCTTCCGGCTCAATAGCGCATCGCGAGCATTGACCATCAGGTTGATCAGCACTTGCTCAAGCTGGTCGGCGTAGCCTGTGACCTGCACCGCACTATCCGCCTGGGTCAGTTTGATCTCCACACCTTTACCGCGCAGGCCTTCGCTGAGCAGCGACAGGGTACCTTCCACCGCCTGCGCCGGGTCGAAGGGCTGCTGTTCGACTTCCGAGCGGCGGCCGAACACACGCATGTGGTCCACCACCCGCGCCGCTCGTTGTACCTGCGCGTCAATGCGCTGGAGTTTCTCCGTCAGGTAGTCGATCTGCGCGTCGCCGTTGCCCAGGCGCTTGAGTACGTTGACGATGGCCATGCGCATCACGTTCAGCGGCTGGTTGATCTCATGGGCCAGGCCGGTGGCCATTTCGCCGAGGGTGGCCATTTTCGCGCTTTGCGTCAGTTGCTGCTGGGAGCGCCGTACTTCGGTGTTGTCGCGGCCCACGGCCTGCACTTCGAGCAGATTGCCTTGCTCGTCAAACACGCCACGGTCCGACCACACCCACCAGGCGTGCTCACGCCCCGGCAATTGCAGACTGATTTCCGCCGTGCTCACGGGAAACTCCGGCGTCAGTTGCTCGATGCGCAACACGAATGCCGCGCGTTGCTCGGCCGATAACCAGTGCCCCAGGTTCAGCCCCGGCAGTTGGCCGGGCAGGCACTCCAGGTAGTTGGCCAGGGGCGTGTTGCCAAAGGTCAGGGTCAGGTCCGGACGGTAGCGGCAGATCATCGCCGGGGAGTCTTCCACGAGGATGCGGTAGCGTTCCTCGCTGTCCTTGACCTGCTGCGCGGCCAGGGTGGCCTCGGTGATGTCCAGCCACAGGCCGACCGCCTCCACCGGCAGGCCGAGGTCGTCGCGCAGCAACTTGGCTTCGTCGAGCAGCCAGTGGTAGTTGCCTTGTTTATCCTGAACCCGGTAGCGGCTGCGCACGCTGCCTTCGCGCAGCAGCTGGCGCGTGCACTGGAAGTACAGGTCGCGGTCATCCGGGTGGACCCATTGCACCAAACTGTCATGGCTGCATTCGGCGAGTGTGCGGCCCAGCAGCGGCAGCAGGCTGTCGCTGAAAAACACCGGTTGCAGGGCGCCGTTCACGTAGCGCTGCACATAGATCACCGCCGGCGAGCTGGCGATCAGGTTGTCCAGGCGGGCGTGGGCGGCGTCGGCCTGCAGTTGCTGGTTCTTGATGTCGCTGATGTCGAGCATGAAGCCGATCCAGCGGCGCTGCTCACCGACGCCCAGTACCTGGCCCTGTACGCGGTACCAGGTGGGCGGTTGGTCGCTGGCGCCACGATTCAGGCGTACGCTGGCGAGCAAGGGTTTGCCGAGGGCTTGCAAGTCGCGCAGACGGCTGTGTAATTCCTGGCGATCGGCGGGGTGAATGAGGTTCAGCCAGGTTTCCAGGCCTTGGCGGGTAGGGCTGTCTTCGGGGCCCAGGTTGCGCATCAATTGCGGTGCGAGCTGGATCTCGTGGCTGGCGGGCAGCCATTCCCACCAGCCGGTGCCCAGCAAGCCCTGCAGGACCTCCTGGCGTTCCAGTTGCAGGTGGTGGCGCTGTTCACGCAGACGGCTGAGCAGCGGGGCGGCAAGGGCGGCGGCCAGGTTCAGCCAGTCGCGCTCGCGGGTGTCGGCGTCGCCGCCGTAGGCCCCGCACAGCAGCCACGCGGCGACGCCCTGGCTATCGCGGTAAGGCACCAGAAACCCCTCGGCATTGCCGAACACGCTGTGCAAGCGCGGGTGTTCACCGCGACTGTCATGAGCTTGCAGGCTCAAGGGGGCGGTGCCGTTGAGGCTGTCCAGGCACGTCCCGAGGCGTTGCCCGATGTGCCAGAGCAGCGGCGCGTCATGGTGGGCGTACTGGCTGTAGATCACCCAGCCCTGGTCCTCTTGATCACCAAGCGCCAGGGCGATACACGGGATTCGCCAACGCTGCGCCACGCTGCACAGTTGTTCGTTGAACACATCGGGCAAGCGGCTGAGGCTGCACACGCGCAATTGCTCGCTGGCCTGACTGGCCAGTTGCTGATTCTGTTCACGCTGCTCGGCCAGTCGTCGGCCGTTGAGCAAGTCGCCGATATCCACCGCATGCAGCCGCCAGCCATGGTCGTGTGGCTCCAGGGTTGCGCGGGTGTGCAACACCTGCCCGGCGATGCCGTGGAAATCCAGGTCGAGGCTATGGCGCTGCCAGTCGGCGGGAACACCTTCGACCTCAAGGGCGCTATGGGCTCGCAGCAAGGCGCGCAGCGGCACCGACTCGGCATGGGGCGCCAGTTGTGAGCGCAGTGTGCCGCTGATACCGAGCACCTGGCCTTGCGCATCCAGTTGCACCTGCAAACCGGCCGAAGGCGGCGCAGCAGGCGCGATCGCCAGCGCGCTGCCACGGCCAAGCAGACGCCCGAACAGTTTGTCTCCCGAGGTCAAAACTGCAGGCTCGACTGGGCCTGCAGTGTCGCCGGCAACTGCGGCACGCTGCCAATGCCGGGCAGCACAATAAAAGGCATAACTGCGTGCAGATTGGCGGAGGGATAGCTGATCTTCACGTTCAGCAGGCCGTCAACGAAGGTGGTGCTGACCTGCGTCGCCGCATTGAATTTATACGCGTCGGGGAGCCAGCTCAGGCGTTCGCTAATCGCGTTTTTGGCGGTGGTTTGCACGGCGGTGCTGTAGCCCTGCATCGCCGGGTCGAGCCCCACGCTCAGGCGCACCGCTTCAGCGGTGGCCTGGTTGAACGACTGCAATAACAGCAGCGGCAAGCTATAGCTGACCATGCCGTAGAACACTGCGAAAAAAATCACGAACACCGCCGCGAACTCAATCGCGGCCGTGCCTTTCTGCTTGCGGGGGAGGCTAGTTTTCATCACCGCGTCTACCCTGACGGCTACTACTTGATATCAGCATAGAATCAATCGGCGAAAAGGCAGGTTTTTTACGTGATCCAGGCTGCGGTGGTGCTGTTGTGGCTGTTGGTATGTGCGGTGCAGGACACGCGGCAGCGATTGCTTGCCAACCGCCTGACGCTGGGTGTTGCGTTGCTGGGCGGGGTCTATCTGTTCTGGACCGGCGGCACCTGGCTGGGTGCTTCGGTGGGCCAAGGCCTGTGGGCGTTTTTCCTGGCGCTGCTGTTGACCTTGCCGGGTTACGCCCTGGGCCGCCTCGGCGCCGGGGACGTGAAGCTGCTCGCGGCCCTGGCATTGGTGTCGGACGCCGAGTATTTATTGGGATCGTTTATCGGCGCTGCCGGGGCGAGCGTGCTTTGGCTGCTATTGGCGCCAAAGTTCTGGCCGCTTATGAGTCAACGGCTTACGGATTGCCTGGGGCACCTGGCTCCTGAATCGTCAAAAAAACTGCCGTTTGCCCCCTTCCTGTTGGTGGGTTTTACGCTTGTCTGGCTTTGGATCCATTGAACGTCGCAAGGAATTGACGCTATGTACAGAGTCGGGAAGTACGTCTACGTTTAAGAAGGCGTTGTACAGGAATATACGTGGTTAAGGATGGGTCAATCTTTGGCTTGCCAGGCATGGAGTAGCGCGTGAACAAGCTTAATTGTGCGGTAAAAGTGCTCGTGGTCGACGATCAGCCGCTGATTGTGGAAGAGCTGTGTGAATTTCTTGAAAGCAGCGGGTTCCGTTGTGTCCCCTGTGAATCCAGTCAGCAAGCCTTGCAGCATTTCTGTGAAGACAGCGAAATCGGCCTGGTGCTGTGCGATCTGCATATGCCGGGCATGGACGGCATCGAGTTGGTCCAGGCTTTGCAAAAAATTGCCGGCAGGCAGCGGGTGTTCGAGGCCATCATGCTGACCGGGTGCGCCGACAAGCAGGACGTGATCAAGGCCCTGCGCGCCGGGATTGCGGATTACTACCAGAAACCCATTAACCTGGAAGAATTGCTCGAAGGTTTGCAGCGCCAGGAAGTCGCGTTGCAAGAGCGCAGCAAAGACTTGCAACTGGGGAAGCTCAACCAGAAGCTGCAATGTCTTTCCGAAACCATCAATGATCTGTATCAGGACCTCGATAAAGTGCGGCGCAGTCCGTCCGGGCCGGACGGCGAAGAGGTCTCGACGCAAGAGGCGGGCCGGGTCGAAACCCCGGCGATTTTCAACCAGCTGTCACCGCGCCAACTGGAGGTGGCCAGGCTGGTCGGAAAGGGGCAGACCAACTATCAGATTGCCTGCGAGCTGGGCATCACGGAAAACACCGTCAAGCTGTATGTCTCGCAGGTGCTGCGGCTGACGCATATGAACAACCGCACGCAGTTGGCCCTGGCGTTGTCGCCGGGTAGCTCGGCTATGCGCCAGCGGGTGACGGCGCACTGAAGGCAACGGTCGATGATGATGTAGGAGCGAGCTTGCTCGCGAAGAACTCACAGGCGCCGCGTTCAACCAGAAAGCACGCGCTAACGTTGACGTTTTTCGCGAGCAAGCTCGCTCCTACACGTTTAGTGTCTTGCTCAGTTGTCCCCTTCGGTTTTTCCGCCGATTTTCTGATCGAAAAACTCCGGAATCTCATGCTTGAAGCTTTCCAGCCAGCGCTGCGCGGCCAGGTCGCGTTCGGTGGCGGAGGCTGCCTGTGGCGTGATTGACGCCGCTTGCCCACTGATCTGCAACGCCAGCCAGTTCTCCGTGGCGACCTGCTGCGGGGAGTAGGGGCCAGGCTCGATGGCCATGACGCTGAGGGGCAGGGCCAGCACGGCCAGGCTTGCGAGACAGGGCAGTTTCATCATCAATTCCTCGGGTTGCGGGTGGCGTCATTGACGGTGGCAATCTGACCCTTGGCCTTGACGCTTGACGCCTTGAGTTTCTCGGCGCGGGCCTGGGCCTGGGTGACGTGTTCGGGGCTCAGTCCCATCTGGCTGACCACCTGCGCGGCCTGCTTCCAGTTGTCCTGGTAGATCAACAGCGTCACCAGATTGATGGCCGCCAGTGGATCGCTCTGCTTGAGTTCCATGGCGGTCATGAATTCAAAACGTGCATCTTCCAGGCGCAGTTGATTGAGGTACACCACGCCCAGGTCATTGCGGATTTTCTCGTCGGTGGGCGCCAGCCGTGCCGCGCGCTGCAAGTGGGCCATGGCCAGGCTGTCGTCACCTTTGGCCGAGGCCAGTTGCCCCAGGCCATGTTCGCCTTCGGCGGCCATGCAGGTGCCGAGCAGGCTGCGGTAGAGGGGCTCGGCGTTGCGCCCGAGCAAGCGATACGCCTTGGCCTGGCGCAGGCGCACCTGGGGCAGACTGGCCGGCAGGCTGTGCAGGTTGGCCAGGCTGGCGTGCAGTTTGCCGTCGTTGGCCATTTCATCGGCCAGGTTCAACGAAAGTTCCTGTTCGGCGCTGGGCTTGGGGCAACTGCCGGAGCCTGTCAGGGCGCTCCAGGGGGTTTGGCCATAGGTGGCGCAACCACCGAGCAGCAACAGGCTCAAACCGGCGATCAAGGCTTTCATCGAGTATTCCTCATAAGTTACTCAAGGCCCGGGTGATGCCGATGAATGCCGGCCCCCCGAGCACGATCAGCAAGGCGGGAAACAGAAACACCATCATCACCACCGACATCTTCGCCGACATTTTCGACACAAATTCCTGGATGCGGGTCAGGCGCCGGTCGTCGAGCAATTGCTTGAGCGCCAGCAACGACTTCATCGCGCCGCCGCCCTGGTGGATCAGTTGCTGGAGGATGATGCTGGTGTCAGTGAACTCATCCACGGCCAGCAGCCTGGCGGTCTTGCCCAGCTCTTCACCGAGCTCAAGGCCTGAGTCGACCCGGTTCAGGATCAGCCGTAATTCATGGGTCAGCACCGGCAGCAGGCGTTGCGCTTCGATGCTCAATACGCGCAACGCCTGTTCGACCGCCATGCCCGATTCGAACAGGATGCGCAGCAGCGGAATGAACGTCGATACCTCCTGGGCGACGCGCTGCTGGCGGGCCTTGGCCGCGCTGGCCAGGATGCGCTTGGGCAACAGATAGCCGATGCCCAGCGCGATCAGAGGCACCAGCCACGGCGAGTCACCCTTGGGAAACAGCACCTGCTGAGTGGTCAGGGTGACGATCAACAGCAGGACCGGCGTGCCGATCTGGAAGGCGGCGAACATCGAGCGCTGGCTGGCTTTGCGCCAACCCACGCGGTTGAGCAGCGTCTGGGTTTCGTTGTCCAGGCTGACCGAACGTTGCGCCAGCGGGCTGTTGCCCAACTGCCGCATCATCGCACCGAGGCGATGTTCGCGGCCCATCCGGCCTTGCAGGCGCTGGGCGACCAGGCGCTGACCACGCCGATCTTTGATCAGGTTGGCCAGCACCAGTGCCAGGGCGGCCAGGAACAACACGGCGCTGATCAGCAATGAAATAGCCATCTCATACGCTCCGCAACATGCGCCACAGGGTGAAGCAACCGAGCACCTGCATGATCAGGGCGACGAACAACAGCACGCGACCGGTGCCGTCGTTCCACATGGTCATCAGGTAGGCCGGATTGACCGCCAGGAAATAGCCCACCATCGAAATGGGCAACGCGGTGAGTACGTAGGCGGTCACCCGGGTTTCGCCGGTCAGGGCGCGCAGCTGGCGCGCGGCTTGCTCGCGCTCGCGGATCATCTTGATCAGGTTTTCCAACAGCTCGCTGGCATTGCCGCCGTAGCGGTGATTGACCTTCAAGCCCAACGCGAACAACCGGAACTCGTCGCGCTCGTAAAACTCGGCAAAATCGTGGGCGGACTCCGGCAGGCTGACCCCCAGATGCACGTTGCGCCGAACCCGGCCCATGGCTTTTTTCAGCGGGTCTTGGGCCACCTCGATACCGCCCAGCACCGCATCGGCCAGGGTGCGCCCGGCCTTGAGGCTGCGCACGGTGTGGTCGAGCAACGGCGGCAATTGTTCGATCATGCGTTTGATCCGGCGTTGATAACGCCAGGCGATGTACAGGCGCAGCAGCACGGGCGGCAACAGCAGCATCACCAGCAGGCCAAGCCAGCCGGCGACGATCAACCCCAGCACCACGCCCAGGCCCCAGGCGGTCAGCCACAGCCCCAGGTTGTCACTGGGTTTGCCCAGGCCGGCGCGCAGGAACATGCGCTCCACGCCGCTCCAGGAATCGCTTTCTTCGACGAGCTGCGGCTGGCCTTCGGCGAGGCGGACCAGTACACGTTCGGTCCGGGCGCGGCGCAAGCCGTTCTGGAATGAGCGGACCGACAGGCCGATCAGGATCAGGCAAATGCACAGCAGGATGGCCCCGGTCATGCTCGACTCCTCTCCAAGGCTAGGCCGATTCGCGGCGCAGTTTTTCGCCGGCCGGGTTGATCGCTTCGCGCACGAAGCCGAAGCCGGTACGCCGGTCGTGACGGAACAGCGTGTTGGTCACGTACACGTCTTCGCGGATGCCCACCACTTCGACCACTTCGCTGACGCAACGACGACCGTCCGGCAGGCGGGTCAACTGCACCACCACATCCAACGCCGCGCAGATCATCTGGCGCAGGGTCTTTTCCGCGACCACCCGGCCGGTCAGGCCCACCAGGGTTTCCAGGCGCAGCAGGGCATCGGCGGCATTGTTGGCGTGCACAGTACTCATGGAACCGTCGTGGCCGGTGTTCATCGCGGTAAGTACATCGATCACTTCCACGCCGCGAATTTCGCCGAGAATGATGCGGTCGGGGCGCATGCGCAGGGCGTTGCGGATCAGGTCGCTGGCCTTGACCTCGCCATGGCCCTCGGCATTGGGCGGGCGGGTTTCCAGGCGTACCACATGGGGATGGCCCAGTTGCAGTTCGGCCACGTCTTCGATGGTGACCAGGCGCTCATGGGGGTTGATCAGCTGGCTGAGAATATTCAGCAGCGTGGTTTTGCCGGTGCCGGTCCCGCCGCTGATGAGGATGTTGCAACGCTTGCCCACCGCTTCCTGGAAGAAATCGAAGATGTTCTGGTCGATGGTCTGCATGGCTACCAGGTCGCTGCTTTTAAGCATGTCCTTGCGAAATTTTCGAATCGACAGGCACGGCCCGTCCAAGGCAATCGGCGGGATGATCGCATTGACCCGGCTGCCATCGGGCAAGCGCGCGTCGACCATCGGCGACGACTCATCCAGGCGCCTCCCCAGTGGCGCGAGAATGCGTTGCATGACGCGCTCCACATGGTGCGCATCAATAAAACGCAGGTCGCTCTGGTGCAGCAGGCCGTCACGCTCGATAAACACCCGGTGCGGGCCGTTGACCAGGATTTCGGTGACGGACGGGTCGCGCAGCAGCACCTCCAGCGGGCCGAAACCGGTCAGTTCGTCGACGATTTCTTCGGCCAGGCGCTCCATCTCGTAGCGCGAGATCGCCAGGTGCATGCGGTTGATGTACTCGGCGACCTTGTCGATGACAAATTGCGCCAGCGACTGGCGCGAGCCTTCCAGCAGGTTTTTCCCCGACTCTTCGATGGCATCGATGATGTAGCGATGCAGCACCAGTTTCAGGCCGTCGTGGTCGGTGTTGCCGCCCAGGCCTCGCGCGGGGGCGCCGAAGAGTTTTTCGCTGCTCATTTATCGGCTCCCAACAAGCGCTCCAGCCAGCGGCTGGGCGATTTCCGGTTGGCGTCTTCCAAACGTTTGGCCAGGCGCTCGCCCAGGGTTTTGAGCGCTTGAGTCAGGGCTTCGCGCGGTGTCAGCGCAAACAGGGTTTGTCCCTGGTTCTTGGCGTTCAACCGTACCTCCGGACTCAGTGGCAACACAGCAATCACTTCCAGGCCGAAGCTTTTGCTCAGGGCGTCGGCGTTAGGCGCGCAGCTTTTGATGTAGCGATCCACCAGCAGCCAGGCATGGTCGAGCTTCATGCCTTTTTCGCGCCACAGGCTCAGTACGGCGAGGTTGCGCCGGCACTCCAGTACGTTCTGATCGGTGCACCACAGCAGCTTGTCGCAGTGGCTGACAAAGGTGCGCACGGCTTCGCTGTCCGGCTGGCCGGCAAGGTTCACCACAATGTGCTGGAAGTGTTGGCGCAGCGCGCTGAGCAGCATGTAGAGCTCGGCGGCGCTGGTGCGCTCCAGCGGCTCATCGTTGGGCGCGTAGGCGAGAATGCGCAGGCCGGCTTCGGCCGAGGTAAAGGCGCTGTTGATCAGGGTGGTGTCCAGCCGTCTCAGGTGGCGCAGCGCATCGCCGAAGTTGAACGAGCTTTCCAGGCCCAGCAGCGCCAGGCTGTCACCGCGTGGCAGGCCCAGGTCGAGCAACAATGTCTGCTGGCCGCTGTTTTGCACCACCAGCGCCAGGTGGCTGGTGAGCAGTGCGCCATCGGAAGTGCTCTGAGTGCCGTAGAGCACCGAGAGGCCGCCCAGTTGCGTGTTGGTTGCGACCGGCGGCAGACGCTTGCTCAGGCGACGTACCAGGCCGGCGACTTCGCTGGAGCGTGAGCCGTAGGCGACGAAATCCCGCGCCCCGGCGCGCATGGCATTGAGCACCAACTGGTTGTCCATGCCGTCACCGAGGGCGACGATGGCCAGCATCGGCTTGGCTTCCAGCGCGCCTTCGATCAGCGCGCTCTGGGCCACCAGGTGCTCGCGGTCAAGGCCGATGAACACCAGGCTGGCGAAGGTCACATCGACCAGCGCCAGCAATTCATCGAGCGTGCCGCTACCGGCGCTGACCACTTGGCCCAGGGGCGCCAGGGCGCCCTGCAGCCACTCCAGGTCGGTGGTGTTGCGGGTGATTGCCAGGAACGTCTGGCTCAGGCTATCGCTCATTGGGACAGCCCGTTGAGCCGGTCGAAATTGCCATTTTCCAGGAAGAACAGCCGGTACCAGTTCGGGTCGTAGTTGCGCATTTTTTCACCAGGCAACGATGGCAACCGGGCGTTGGCCGCCAGCGGTTGCACCAGATGCGGCGTGACGATCATCAGCAGCTCCTTGTCTTCGCGCCTGACCGAGGAATCGCGAAAGAACGCCCCCAGGATCGGGATGTCACCCAAACCCGGGAACTTGCCGATGTTGGTGGTGGTGTTGCTGCTGATCAGGCCGCTGATCACAAAGCTTTCGCCATCGGCCAGGGACACGCTGGTATCGGTGCGGCGGATGGTCAGGGCCGGCACGCGGATATTTTCGATGACCACGGCGTTGGTGTAGTCGAGTTCACTGACCTCCGGCGCCACCTTGAGGGAAATACGGTTGCGGTCGATCACGGTCGGGGTGAGGGTCAGGCGGATGCCGAATTCCTTGTATTCGATCGTGATGGTGTCGCTGCCGCTGCTCGGTACTGGCACCGGTATTTCACCCCCGGCGAGAAAGGTTGCGCTTTGTCCGCTCATGGCCACCAGGCTTGGCCGGGCGAGGGTGTAGGCGAAGCCGCTGCTTTCCAGGGCATTGATCATCGCCGAGACGCGCCCACCGCCAAAGCCGATATTGAAGTTGTCCGCGCTCACCGGCAGTTTGAAGGTGCTGGGTGTGGGGAACAGCAAGTTCGGGCTGCCCAGGAAAAAGTTGTTGCCGATGCCGAGGATCTTGGTGCTGGCCTCCTTGAGTTTGGTACGGCTGACTTCGACGAAGCGGATGTCGGTCTGTACCTGGCTGGGCAGCAGCGGATCATCGGCTGGCGACAGCGACAGACTGGTCAGGGCGGTATTGGCCTTGCCCTTGACGAAAACCATGCTCTGGCGCGGGGTGGTCGAGCAGGCGGTCCAGACCATCAGGCTGGTGGTGCCGGGGCCGACGCCGGTGAGCAGGAAGGCCCGGTCGCCATTGAGATGAACGTCGGCGATTTTCGGATCGCCAATGGCCAGGCGCGTGATCGCCACGGGCGATTGCAGTTCCTGTTGCAGGCCCTCGCCAACCGACAACGCGGCGGGCAGTTGTGCAAGGCTGGCGCAATTGCCCTGAGCGGCCACGGCCAGGCTCATGGACAGGTGCGAGAGCAGCAGGGCACAGGCGATTTTCAGCGTGAACACCGGTACGAAACATCGGCTCATGCACAGCATCCTTGTTCAGTCGGGTGTTTGTTGGGTTGCTTGATTGCCACGGATCACCTCGACACCGGCCCGGCGCGGTGCACTGCTCTGGGCCACTTTCCTGGGGGCCTGGGTGAAGGCCAATTGCGTGAACTGATAAAGGTCGCGGTTAGCGTTCTGCAGGTTGCCCGGCGCATCGCCTTCGCCGGCCCAGTAGCGGCTCAGCAAGCGTTCGTCGGCGCTGCGCACGGCCAGGCGCAAGGTGCCGGCCTGGGTGGCCAGCATCAGCCGGCTGAGCAATTGTTCGGGCACGGCCAGCACCACCGTGCGCGATGAGGCTTGGCGTTGGGCTCTCTCTTCGGCGGTGAGCACGCGAGGGGAGGCCGGCGTGCCGTCGTTGGTCAGGCCCATCTGGTCACCGACACTGAGCAGGCGTATGGCGGGGATCACCACTTGGGCCGATTGTTCAAGGTTGGCGGCGTCCTGGCGCAGGTACAGCAGCACGTCCACATAGTCGCCGGGACTCAACTGGCCGGCGGCGCCAATCACTTCATCGACGGCGACGGCCAGGGCGCGTTCATCGGCACGGATCATGCGCGCCAGCGGCCCACCGGGGGTGAAGCTTTCGTCGTTCAACCAACTGCCGGCGCTGAGTGCGCGCCACGGTGTACGGCCGATGGCCTGCTCGACACTGCTCAGACTGCCCGCCGGTGCCGTGCGCAGTTTTTCGAGGCTCAGATCAGCGGCAACCAGGGCGACGAAGGGGGGCACATCGTGGGCCAGGACGACGACCGATTGACGGGTCTGGTCTTCTACCACGGCAACGGCTTGTTCGGCGGGAGCTGCTGCGGGTGGCGGTGGCGGCGCCGGGGTGGGCTCACGGCTGAGGACCAATCCCCAATAACCGGCAAACAGCGCACCGACCAGTAACACACCGGCCAATACCATGCTCAGACGCGTGTTCATGACGGCTCTCCATTTCCTGCTACACCACAGCCTGACTATCCAGCAGGCTCACGTCGCAGCCTGGCTGCTATGAACAGTGACTAACTATTTCGCTATTTGACGGTAGTTCAGCTAGGACGAAATGCCATTACTGACGGAAAGATTTCTTAGGGCTGTAGGCTGATTCCTTTGAAAAGCGCGCATTTACGGCGTCAGAAAAGCACCTACTACTTTATGACTAATCAGTTCTTACAGTTGTGAGGCCGGGCTTTGTTGGCAATGCTCAAGTGGCACATCGCAATTACCGTGCGGTACCGGAATTAAGGCGCCAATCGCCTGAGGAGAAGTGTTATGGTCCTTGCTCTGCTGATGAAGCTTTACGTTCAACTTCAATTGTTGTTTCATCGTAAAGACGGCGCGACAGCAATCGAATACCTCATTCTTGTGGCGATTGTAGCGCTGGTGATACTCGCCGCCGGGACAACGCTGGGGCCGCAGATCACTGCCTTCTTTACCAGGATCGGTACAGCAATTTCCTCTTGAGTTCCCGTTGTTGATTGGTCAGGACGTGCCCATGAATGTTGCTGCATCTCCAAGCCAACTAACCCGCCAGCAAATCCTGCTGGTGGACGACGAAGAGGATGCCCTCGTTGAACTGGCGGAGTCGCTGGAGAACGAGGGCTTCGTTTGTTTTACCGCCACCTCCGTGACATTCGCCCTGCAGGAACTCACCCTGCACCCCGATATCGCCCTGGTCATCACTGACCTGCGCATGCCCGAGGAAAGCGGTATCTCCCTGATCAAGCGCCTGCGCGAACACACCTCACGTTCCCACCTGCCGGTGATCGTGATGTCCGGCCATGCCGAGATGGATGATGTGAGCGATATGCTGCGCCTGCAGGTGCTGGACTTGTTTCGCAAGCCCATCTACCTCGCACGACTGCTCGATACGCTCAACAGTTTGTTTCCCCTTGCCGCAGCTACAAGTCTCAAGCGTTAAGCGACAAATGGCATTCCCCCTCTGGTGACTCAACGCTTGCAGCGTGTAGCTGTGGTTCAGGCAATGGGTTGCCATTTCCCAAGCATATGCTCGATAGCACCCGCGCCGTTCAATACGAACTCGCCACTTGAGCCGGCGCCGCTGGTCATCAGTATCACTTCGCCGGGCAGGCGTACGGGTTTCCTGAATTCAACTTCAACGTCGACATTGGCGAGCGGCAGTTGCTCGCCCATCGCCGCCAGGGCGCGGGCCTTGTTCCATAGACCGTGAGCGATGGCCTGGGGGAAGCCGAACAGTTTGGCCGTCGGTGCGCTGAGATGAATCGGGTTGTAATCGCCGGATACTCGGGCATAGCGTCGGCCGATATCGGCGGGGGCTTTCCAGCGGGACAGTTCGCTGATGGGCGTGTGCACTGACAAGCCATGCTCCACTGTTTCACCCTCGAGCTTCACGCCACGGCACAACATTGTGCTTTCGGCTTCCCAGAGCAGCCCCAGGGCGTCCTCCACCACGGTCACCACGTCAAAGGTGGCGCCCTTGGCGTGAGGCTTGAGATTGCACGTATACACGCCGACGGTCAGCTCACCCACGCTGCCCAGGGGGCGATGGACACGAATGCGGTTGCTCAAGTGGATCAGCCCCAGCAGCGGAAATGCAAAGGCCTTGTCGGTCAGCAGTTGCATCTGCAGGCCGAACGCCAGGATATGCGGATAGGTCGGCGGCAGCATCGGGCTGTCGGCAAACCCGCAGACGTTGCGGTACGCCGCGACAGCCTTGGGATCGACCCGCACCTGGCAGCGCAGGCCATGTTCGGGCAGCGTACTGCCGGTGATCTTGCGCTTGAGCGCCGCACGCCAGTACAGCGGCGGTAGAAACGGCGTGCTGTCCAACGTTTGCCACTGCATATTCACGCTCCCAGAAGACTTTGTCCGCACACCCGCAGCGCCTGGCCGCTGACGGCGCCCGAGCCCGGCTGACTCAGCCAGGCGACGGCTTCGGCGACGTCCTGCGGCACGCCGCCCTGGCCCAGCGAACTCATGCGCCGCCCGGCCTCGCGCAGGGCAAACGGGATATGCGCGGTCATCTGGGTTTCGATAAAGCCGGGAGCGACGGCGTTGATGCTGATGCCACGGGTTTTGAGCAGCGGCGCCCACGCCTGGGCCAACCCGATCAGCCCGGCCTTGCTCGCGGCATAGTTGGTTTGCCCGCGATTGCCGGCGATGCCGCTGATGGAGGCCAGCAGAACCACGCGGGCATTCTCTTGCAGGGTGCCGCTGTCGAGCAGTGCCTGGGTCAGCACCTGCGGCGCATTGAGATTCACCGCCAGCACGGCGTCCCAGTATTCCGGGGTCATGTTGGCCAGGGTCTTGTCACGGGTGATCCCGGCGTTGTGCACCAGAATATCGAGGCCGTCGGGCAGGTGTTCGATCAACCGGGCGGCGGCGTCTTCGGCGCAGATATCCAGCGTGAGGGTGCGCGCGTTCAAGCGTGCGGCCAGGGCGTCGAGGTCGGCCTTGGCTTGGGGCACATCCAGCAGGATCACCTCGGCGCCATCGCGCACCAGGGTTTCAGCGATGGAAGCGCCAATGCCCCGGGCGGCGCCGGTCACCAGCGCCCTGCGCCCGGCCAGCGGGCGCGTCCAGTCCTCGACCGACGTGGCGCAGGCCTCCAGGCGAATCACCTGCCCTGAGATATAGGCACTCTTGGGCGACAGGAAGAACCGCAGCGCGCCTTCCAACTGGTCCTCGGCACCCTCGCCCACGTACAGCAACTGCAGCACGCCGCCGCTGCGCAGCTCCTTGGCCAGGGAACGGCTGAACCCCTCCAGGGCGCGCTGGGCGCTGGCGGCGAACGGGTCGCTGAGGCTTTCCGGCGCGCGGCCAAGAATCACCAGGTGTGCGCTGTGAGCGAGGTTTTTCAGCAAGGGCTGGAAAAATTCGCGCAACTGCTTGAGCTGGTCGGTGTGCTGCAAGTCGCTGGCGTCGAACACCACGGCCTTGAGTTTGGGACCGTGCCCGGGAATCCACGCCGGCGCGTCCAGCGTTCGGGCGCCATAGCTGTACAGCGCATCGGTGAGTTTGTTGGCGAACGGCAGGACCTTGCTCGCCAGCGCGCCGCCGCCCAGCAGCAGCGCACCTTCCACCGGGCGCAGGCGCCCGGCTTGCCAGCGTTCCAGGCGTACCGGCGACGGCAGGCCAAGGGCGGCGACCAGGCGATGGCCGAGGCTGGAGTTGGCGAAGTCGATATAACGGTCAGACATGGAACGCTCTCCGAAGACTGGGGTTCAAAGGGTTGACCATCCCAGGGTAGCAGTCGTTCGACTAGGCTCAGTGATCAAGCCCATAACAGACAGAGGGAGCTTTCCATGACTCAATTGCGCCGTGTGGCGATCATTGGCGGTAATCGCATTCCCTTCGCCCGCTCCAACGGCCCCTACGCCACGGCCAGTAACCAGGCGATGCTCACCGCCGCTCTGGAAGGCCTGATCGAACGTTTCAACCTGCACGGCCTGCGCATCGGCGAAGTGGCGGCCGGCGCGGTGCTCAAGCATTCCCGCGACTTCAACCTCACCCGCGAATGCGTGCTGGGCTCGCGCCTGTCGCCGCAAACCCCGGCCTACGACGTGCAGCAGGCCTGCGGCACCGGGCTGGAGGCGGCCTTGCTGGTGGCCAACAAGATTGCCCTGGGCCAGATCGAATGCGGCATTGCCGGCGGGGTGGACACCACCTCCGACGCGCCGATTGGAATCAATGAAGGCTTGCGCAAGCTGCTGCTGCAAGCCAACCGCAGCAAGTCCATGGCGGATAAGCTTAAAATCCTGTTACAACTTCGTCCGCATCACCTCAAGCCCCAGCTGCCGCGCAACGGTGAACCGCGCACCGGGTTATCGATGGGCCAGCACTGCGAGCTGATGGCGCAGACCTGGCAGATTCCGCGCGCCGAGCAGGACCAACTGGCACTTGAGAGCCACCAGAAAATGGCCGCCGCCTACGCCGAAGGCTGGCACAACGATTTGCTTACGCCGTTTCTGGGTCTTACCCGCGACAACAACCTGCGCCCCGACCTGAGCCTGGAAAAGCTCGCCGCGCTCAAGCCCGCGTTCGAACGCAGCGAAAAGGGCACGCTCACCGCCGGCAACTCCACGCCGCTGACCGACGGCGCATCGTTGGTGCTGCTGGGCAGCGAGGCATGGGCCAGGGAGCGCGGCTTGCCGATCCTTGCCTATCTGCGCGATGGCGAAGCGGCGGCGGTGGATTTCGTCAACGGTGCCGAAGGCTTGCTGATGGCGCCGGTGTACGCCGTACCGCGTCTGTTGGCGAGGAATGGCCTGACGCTGCAGGACTTCGATTACTACGAGATCCACGAAGCCTTCGCCGCTCAAGTGTTGTGCACGCTCAAGGCCTGGGAAGACGCCGATTACTGCAAAACGCGCCTGGGCCTGGAGGCGCCGCTGGGCGCCATCGACCGCAGCCGTCTGAACGTCAAGGGCAGTTCACTGGCCGCCGGGCATCCGTTTGCCGCGACCGGTGGGCGCATTGTCGCCAACCTGGCCAAGTTGCTGGAGGCGGCGGGCAAAGGGCGTGGCTTGATTTCGATCTGTGCGGCGGGGGGGCAGGGCGTGACAGCCATTATCGAGCGCTGAGCAGCAGAAAAATTGGCCTATTGAATGCATTCTTAGAGGGCCAGAGGTCGGTAGCCTCTCCCACCGGCGCGCCGATTGCCGTATAACGAGTGCCACACGCGTGTTTGGTAATACAGGACCCACAATAAAAGCTGATGAAGACTCCTAAACGCATTGAACCCCTGATCGAAGACGGTCTGGTCGACGAAGTGCTGCGCCCACTCATGAGTGGTAAAGAAGCAGCTGTTTATGTGGTGCGCTGCGGCAACGAATTGCGTTGCGCCAAGGTTTACAAGGAGGCGAATAAACGAAGTTTTCGTCAGGCGTCCGAATACCAGGAAGGCCGTAAGGTCCGTAACAGCCGTCAGGCCCGGGCCATGGCCAAGGGCTCCAAGTTCGGCAAGAAAGAAACCGAGGATGCCTGGCAGAACGCCGAAGTGGCGGCGTTGTTCCGCCTGGCCGGGGCGGGCGTTCGCGTGCCCAAGCCGTACGACTTCCTTGAAGGCGTGCTGTTGATGGAGCTGGTGGCCGACGAGTACGGCGATGCGGCGCCGCGTCTGAACGACGTGACGCTGGAGCCGGACCAGGCGCGCGAATACCACGCCTTCCTGATTTCCCAGATCGTGCTGATGCTGTGTACCGGGCTGGTGCACGGTGACCTGTCCGAGTTCAACGTACTGCTCACACCGACGGGCCCGGTGATCATCGACCTGCCCCAGGCGGTGGATGCGGCGGGCAACAACCACGCGTTCAGCATGCTGGAGCGGGACGTGGGCAACATGGCTTCCTACTTCGGGCGCTTTGCCCCGGAACTGAAGAAGACCAAGTACGCCAAGGAAATGTGGGCGTTGTATGAGGCCGGCACCTTGCACCCAGCCAGTATCCTGACCGGTGAGTTCGACGAGCCGGAAGAACTGGCCGACGTGGGCGGTGTGATCCGCGAGATCGAAGCGGCGCGGCTGGATGAAGAGCGCAAGCAAGCGATTCGCGCGGCGGATGATGCGCCATCGACCAAGACGGCAGAAGAACCGCCGCCGCCCTGGATGCAGTAACCTTCGGGTAGATGAAAATCAACATGTGGGAGGGGGCTTGCCCCCGATGGCGGAGTGTAGGAGCGAGTTTGCTCGCGAAAAACTCACAGGCACCGCGTTCATTCAGGAAGCACGCGTTATCGTTGACGTTTTTCGCGAGCAAGCTCGCTCCTACAGACTGGTATTAGGGCGAGTCCCCTCCCACACGGGTTTTGTGCGCAGCCACTCAGTTGCAGCACTTGCCAGAAGCCAACTCCTTGAGAATCGGACAATCCGGCCGGTGGTCGCCCTGGCAGTGTTCCACCAGGTCCTGCAAGGTATCGCGCAGTTGCTCAAACTCGCGAATCTTCTGATTCAACTCCTCGACATGCTGGCGCGCCAGGGCTTTCACGTCGGCGCTGGCGCGCTGGCGGTCCTGCCACAAGGTCAGCAGCTTGCCGACTTCTTCCAGTGAAAATCCCAGGTCCCGCGAACGTTTGATAAAAGCCAGGGTGTGCAGGTCATCAGCGCCGTAGAGGCGATAACCACTGTCGGTGCGTTGGGCTGCCTTGAGCAGGCCGATGGATTCGTAGTAGCGAATCATTTTCGCGCTCAGCCCGCTTTGGCGAGCGGCTTGGCCGATGTTCATGGGCGTTGATCCTCCAGGTCCTTGGGTTTCCAGGTTTTCAGCAGCAGCGCATTGCTCACCACGCTGACGCTGGACAACGCCATCGCCGCGCCTGCCAGCACCGGGTTGAGCAGGCCGAAGGCCGCCAGCGGGATGCCGATCAGGTTATACACAAAGGCCCAGAACAGGTTCTGGCGGATTTTTGCGTAGGTCTTGCGGCTGATCTCCAGGGCCGCCGGCACCAGGCGCGGGTCGCCGCGCATCAGGGTGATGCCGGCGGCGTGCATGGCCACGTCGGTGCCGCCGCCCATGGCGATGCCGATATCGGCCGCGGCCAAGGCCGGTGCGTCGTTGATGCCGTCGCCGACCATGGCCACCACGCCGGTTTTTTTCAGTGCGGTCACGGTGGCGGCTTTGTCGGCGGGCAGCACCTCGGCGTAGACGTCGTCGATGCCCAGTGCCTCTGCGACCACCCGCGCGCTGCCGCGATTATCGCCGGTGAGCAGGTGGCTGCTGATGTGCTGCGCCTTGAGTTGCTGCACAGCCTGCAGTGCGCCGGGCTTGAGCGTGTCGCCAAACGCGAACAGCCCCAGCACGCGCGGATGTGCGCCTTGTTCGATCAGCCAGGACAGGGTGCGGCCTTCGGCTTCCCATTCCGTTGCACGCTGGCTCAACGGGCCGGCGCCCAGGCCGGTTTCTTCCAGCAGGCGAAGGTTGCCCAGGGCCAGTTGCCGGCCGTCAAGGGTGCCGCAAATGCCGCGTCCGGTCAGGGACTGGCTGGCGCTGACATCGGCCAGCTTCAGCCCTTGTTCGTCACAGGCCTCCAGCACCGCCTTGGCCAGCGGGTGCTCGCTGCCACGCTGCAGGGCTCCCGCCTGTTGCAGCAACAGCGACGTGTTGCCGTCCACCGCTGCCAAATGAGCGATTTTCGGCGCGCCGCAGGTAAGGGTGCCGGTCTTGTCGAACACCACGGCGCTGACCGCATGGGCATGCTCCAGGGCCTCGGCATCCTTGATCAGAATGCCGTGGCGCGCGGCGACACCGGTACCGGCCATGATTGCCGTCGGCGTCGCCAGGCCCAGGGCGCACGGGCAGGCGATCACCAGCACCGCGACCGCGTTGATGATTGCGCTCTCCAGGGGTGCGCCGTACAGCCACCAGCCCGCCAGCGTGAGCAACGCCACTACCAGCACCGTCGGCACGAATACCTGGCTGACTTTATCCACCAGTTTCTGGATCGGTGCCTTGGCAGCCTGGGCGTCCTCGACCAGGCGGATGATCCGGGCCAGCACGCTTTCCGCGCCCAGTGCCTGGGTACGCACCACCAAGCGACCTTCACCGTTAATCGCGCCGCCGGTGACCCGGTCCCCAGGCTGTTTCGGCACCGGCAGGCTTTCGCCGCTGATCAGCGCTTCGTCGGCATGGCTTTGGCCATCGACGACCTCGCCATCCACCGGGAACCGTTCGCCTGGCTTGACCATGACCAGGTCTCCGAGCTTGAGCGCGGTGATGGCGACCTCTTCCTCATGGCCCTCCAGCACCCGCACCGCCCGCTCGGGGCGCAAGGCTTCGAGGGCGCGAATGGCGCTGGCGGTCTGGCGCTTGGCGCGGCTCTCCAGGTATTTACCCAACAACACCAGTGCGATCACCACGGCCGAGGCTTCGAAATACAAATGCGGAACGGGCCGGGTGAGCCATTGATAAACGCTCAGGCCGTAGCCGGCGCTGGTGCCGATCGCCACCAGCAGGTCCATATTGCCCGCGCCGACGCGCACGGCTTTCCAGGCGGCACGGTAAAAGCGCGCACCAAGGATGAATTGCACCGGCGTCGCCAGGGCGAACTGCACCCAGGCGGGGAGCATCCAGTGCAGGCCGAAGGGTTCGACCAGCATTGGCAGCACCAGGGGCAACGCCAGCAGGATCGCCAGTGTCAGCGCCCAGCGTTCGTGATGCAGGCGCCGGGCTTGATCGGCCCCCGTAGCGGTTTCAGCCTGGGGCAGGCTGGCGGTGTAGCCGGCTTTGTCGACGGCGGCGATCAGGACGCCGGGGTCGATCTGGCCGAGTACTTCAACGTGGGCACGTTCGTTGGCCAGGTTGACGCTGACACGCTGCACCCCCGGCACCTTGCCCAGCGCACGCTCCACACGGCCGGCGCAACTGGCGCAGGTCATGCCGCCGATGGGCAGGTCAAAGGTGGTGGTTCCATTCATGGGGCAGTCCTCCAGAAGACAGTGCCCCTAGCATCAACCTTGACCTGTGGGTAAGGTCAAGCATCTTTGATTTCGCTGCTTAATATCCCAGCTCGGTGGGTTTGAGGTACATCCCATCCGGGCCCTGGGCGATCCGCAGCTTGCGCACGTCGCCGGCCTTGAGCGTGATGTTCTGGGAGGGCGGGGCGAGCATGCCGGGCAGACAGCCCGGCGATTGCCCCGGCAGCAGTTTCAGGCGCAGTGACACATTGCCGGCCGGCAGGTTGAATGAAGTGGACTCCTCCTGAAACAAGCGGCCGGCCAGTTGATCCTGGATGTACAGACCGATTTCACAGGTGGTTGGCACTTCCAGGCGCTCCCGGGAAATGATCAGCACCGCATAGTCTTCAGCGGCGGGCGCAACAGCAGAAAAACTCATCAGGCCGGCAAGGGCAAAAAACGACCAGCGCATGGCGAATGCTCCGTGGGTCACATCGATAAAGTTGAAGCTTGGCCGACGTCGCCGTCGAATACCAGCCCGGCCGTTTTTTTTGAAACTTGACCTTGCCATCATGGCAAGGTCAAGACTGGCTTCAACCTCATCAAAAGGAGTCATGTCATGCAAGTATTCAGTGTTGAAGGAATGACCTGCGGCCATTGCGTTCGGGCGGTGACCCAGGCGGTGCAGAGCCAGGACCCAGATGCCGAGGTCACTGTCGATCTCGCAACAAAGCAGGTCAGGGTACAAAGCCTGCTGGAGCGCGAAGCCATTGCACAGTTGATCAAGGAAGAAGGCTACACCGTCGTCTGATTTTTAATAGTTAGCGAGCTATCTTAATGTTCAAGGCACCCAAGCGCGGCTAGACTGTCGGGCTGCCGACTCACTTGGGTGCCTGATGAACCTTCGCATAATTCTGATCCTTGGCGCCTTGAGCGCCTTCGCGCCGTTGGCGATCGACTTTTACCTGCCGGGCTTCCCGGCCATCGCGAGCGCTTTTGCCACCGACGAAAAACATGTCCAACTGACCCTGGCGGTGTATTTCGCCGGGCTGGCCATCGGCCAATTGATCTACGGCCCGCTGGCCGACCGCTTTGGCCGGCGCGGGCCGCTGCTCAGCGGTGTCACGCTGTTTACCCTCGCGTCCTTCGCCTGCGCGTATGCGCCGTCCCTGGAATGGCTGATCGGTGCTCGTTTCGTACAGGCCCTCGGCGGCTGTGCGGGCATGGTAATTTCGCGGGCAGTGGTGAGTGACAAATGCGACGCCGTGGGCTCGGCCAAGGTGTATTCGCAACTGATGCTGGTCACGGGCCTGGCGCCGATCCTCGCGCCGCTGGCGGGCGGGCTGATGGTGGGGCTGTGGGGCTGGCAATCGATTTTCCTGGCGCTGTCGCTGTTCAGCGTGATGGCGGCCATTGCGGTGGCGGTGGGCTTGCCGGAAACCTTTCCGGCGCACCAGCCGCGCCAGCCGTTGTCCGGCTCGCTGCGTCGATACGGCGCGCTGTTGTCGGACCGGGTTTACCTGGGTTACGCCCTGACCGGCGGCATCGCGATTGCCGGTATGTTTGCCTACATCGCCGGCTCACCGTTCGTGTTCATCAAGCTGTATGGCGTCCCCGCCGAGCATTACGGCTGGCTGTTCGGCTCCAACGCCGCCGGTTTTATCCTGGTGGCGCAGTTGAATGCGCGCTTGCTGGCCAAGCGTGGCCCGGCGTTTCTGCTCTCGCGTACGGTGTGGGTTTACGTGGCGGCGGCGTTGACCCTGCTGGGGATTGCAGCGCTGCGCACCGAAGCCCTGTGGCCGTTGCTGGTGCCGCTGTTTATCTGTATCGCCAGCCTGGGCTGCATTTTGCCCAACACCTCGGCGTGTGCCATGAGCGGGCAGGGCGCACGGGCCGGCAGCGCGTCGGCGTTGCTCGGTTGTATTCAGTTCGGTGTGGCGGCGGGGGCGGCGTCGTTGGTCGGGGTGTTGCACGATGGCACGGCGATGCCGATGGCAATGGTCATCAGCCTGTGCGGGGTGCTGGCAGTGACGATTGCGATGGCGACCCAGCGCCTGCAACGGGCCAGGGCTTTACAGGCGCAGGTCTGAAGGGCCGATCAGCCGGCGGCGCGTTGCTGGCTGAGGGGAAAACGGTGGGGGGCCTGGATGCGGGCTTGCAAGGTGTCGACAAAGGCACGGGCCTCGGCCTCGGTGTGAAAAATAATCGACCGCTGGTCCAGGCGGACCTCCCATTGGGATTTTTTTGCTAACGCTTTTATCAGGATCTTCATTGCTGACTTCCTCACGTAAAAGAATCGTGGCAAAGGCGGCCAATATAAACCCGTATGCGCTCACAGATATGACAAAGGTCAACTCTCGGACTAATGGTGTCGTCCATTACTTACACCAGTAATAGACGACACTGACAGCCGTTTTCTAGAACCCCTCCAACACGATCTTGCCCTTGGCCTTGCCGCTTTCCAGCAGCGCATGGGCACGGCGCAGGTTCGCCGCATTGATCACGCCAAAATGCTCGCCGAGTGTGGTTTTCAAGACGCCGGCGTCGATCAGCGCGGCCACGCGGTTGAGCAGGTTGTGCTGCTCGATCATGTCCGGTGTCTCGAACATCGAGCGGGTGTACATGAACTCCCAGTGCAGCGATAGGCTCTTGCGCTTGAGCGTGCTGACGTCCAGCGCCTTGGGGTCATCGATCAGCGCCAGCTTGCCCTGGGGCTGCAAGGCTTCCACCAGTTGGTCCAGGTGATGGTCGGTCTGGGTCAGGCTGGCGACGTGGGTCACTTGCGGGTGGCCGGCGTGTTTGAGTGCCTCGCTCAATGGCTGGCTATGGTCGATCACCAGATCGGCGCCCAGGGCCCTGGCCCATTCCTGGGTCTCCGGGCGCGAGGCGGTGCCGATGACCTTCAGCGCAGTGAGCTGGCTGGCCAGTTGGGTCAGGATCGAGCCGACGCCGCCCGCTGCGCCGACAATCAGCAGGCTCTGGCCCAGGTCCTGTTTGCCCTCGGGTATTTGCAGACGTTCGAACAGCAGCTCCCAGGCGGTGATGGCGGTCAATGGCAGCGCGGCGGCTTCGGCAAAGCCCAGGCTCTTGGGCATATGGCCGACGATACGTTCATCCACGGTGTGCAGTTGGCTGTTGCCGCCCGGGCGAACCAGCGAGCCGGCGTAGAACACCTTGTCGCCGGCCTTGAACAACGTCACTTCACTGCCGACGGCCTTGACCACGCCGGCCACATCCCAGCCCAGCACCTTGGCGGCGCCGTTTTCCGGGGTGACGTTCTGGCGCACCTTGGTGTCCACCGGGTTGACCGAGATGGCTTTGACTTCCACCAGCAGGTCACGCGGCCCGGCGACGGGTTCGGGCAGTTCGATGTCTTGCAGGGCGTTCACGTCGCTGATGGGCAGGGAGGTGTAATAGGCGATGGCTTTCATGATGTCTCCGGGGTAAATACGGTCAATGCAGGAGCGAGCTTGCTTGCGAAAATCGTCAGCGATGACGCGATACTTCTGGTTGAACACGTCGTTCTTGCGTTTTTCGCGAGCAAGCTCGCTCCTACAAAAAAGGGCGTGGTCAGGCGAGAAACTTCAGGCGCTTGAGTTCGAAGTGTTCGATCACCTCGGCGGCCTGGCTCCGAAACGCCTGGATATGCGCACTCTGGTCGTGGTCGGCCAGGGCCGCGTCGTCGCTCCAGCGCTCGAGCATGTAGAACGTCTCGGGATGTTGCAGATCCTGGTGCAGGTCGTACTGCTCGCAACCGGGTTCCAGGCGAGTCGGTTCGAGCAAACCGCGCAGCAGGGTTTCCAGAGTGGCCTGTTGGCCGGGCTTGGCAATCAGTGTGGCGATGACGTTAAAGGCGGTCGACATATCAACTCCGGGTCGATGGGGAACGGGATGGCCAGATGATTGGCTATTTCCAGCACAGATAAAAGCGGCTAAAACACAGGTCTGTTTCAATGGAAAATTGATAATTGGCGGAAATTGATGCTGCGCTTTGATGATTTGCAGTTGTTTGTCCGGGCCGCGGACCTGGGCAGTCTGTCGGCGGCCGCGCGGGTGATGGACCTGTCCCCGGCGGTCGCCAGCGCCGCGTTGAAGCGCATAGAACACCAACTGGGCACGCGCCTGCTGGCACGCTCCACCCGCAGCCTGCGCCTGACCGCCGAGGGTGAGGGGTTTCTCACCTACGCCCGCGCCGCGTTGAATTCACTGGATGAAGGGCGGCGCCTGCTGGCCAGTGGGCAGGACCATGTCAGCGGCATGCTGCAGCTGTCGGCGCCTTCGGATTTCGGGCGCAATCAGTTGTTACCCTGGTTGGATGATTTCCAGCGTGAATACCCGCAACTGAGCGTGCGCCTGCTGCTGGGAGATCGCATCGCCGACCTGTACCGTCAGCCCGTGGACATTGCCTTGCGTTATGGCGAGCCCGAGGACTCCAGCCTGGTTGCCCTGCCCATTGCCCCTGACAATGTCCGGGTGCTGTGCGCGGCGCCCAGTTATCTGGCCCGGTACGGCGAGCCGCGGCATCTGGAGCAACTGGCCCAGCACAATTGTCTGCTCTATATGCTCGCTGACCGCGTACACGACCATTGGCGTTTTTTCGACGGCAAGCGCGAGGTCAGCCTGACGGTCTCGGGCGATCGCGTCAGCGACGACGCCGACGTGGTGCGCCGCTGGGCGGTGGCGGGCGTCGGCGTTGCCTACAAATCCTGGCTGGATGTGAGTACCGACGTCGTGGCCGGGCGTCTGCGCCTGATCCTGCCGGAACTGCGCGGTGAGCGCACACCGCTTAACCTGCTGTGCGCGCACCGTGCGCAGTTGAGCAAGCCCGTCAACTTGCTGCGGG
This sequence comes from Pseudomonas orientalis, assembly GCF_022807995.1. Classification (NCBI taxonomy): domain Bacteria; kingdom Pseudomonadati; phylum Pseudomonadota; class Gammaproteobacteria; order Pseudomonadales; family Pseudomonadaceae; genus Pseudomonas; species Pseudomonas orientalis. The sequence goes on from NZ_CP094351.1 coordinate 756,077, forward strand.
AAATGCTCGTGTCCCGTTGTGCGACATTGACGGCGCAACTGTCGGAGCGATTCGCTGCGAAGTAACGGCCTCCAGCAAAGCAGGACATTTCGCTCAAGTGCTGTCCGTATCCAGGCTGTAAGACGTCATGGAACCGGCTGTTCTGGCCCCTATACTTTGGCGCCAACCGCAGCAGAAAAACGGTTCAACGGGGAGTCGAAAGATGGAACAGGCACCATGTATCAGTCGTATCGCCAGCTTGCTTGCCGAGCCCAAGCGCACCGCAATGCTGTGGGCATTGATGGACGGTTCGGCGAAGTCTTCAGCGGAGTTGGCGACGTTCGCCGGGCTGTCGCCGGCATCGGCCAATGCCCATTTGGCGCGGTTGACCGGCAGCGGCCTGCTGCGGGTCGAAACGCGACGGGGCAAGCGGCTGTTTCGCGTGGCGGCGGCCGATGTCAGTGTCGCCATCGATGCGCTGGCGACGACGACCATGGCCAGTGCGGCGCGCACTGAGCCGGATGTTCAGCCACCCGCGTTGTCGGCACCGCCGCTGTTGCGTCGCGCCCGCGTGTGCCACGACCACCTCGGCGGTGAGCTGGCGGCCGCGCTGTACCAACGAATGACGCAGGCAGGGTGGATCCAGCGCTACGAACAACGTACCGAAGTGACGGTCAAGGGCATGCGGCATCTGGCGGAGCTGGGGATTTTTATCCAGGCATTCTCGCCGCCGTTGGTCTGTGATTGTTTCGACTGGAGCCAGCAGCAACCGCACGTGGGCGGCGCGCTCGGCGCGGGGTTGTTGCGGCTGTTCCTGCAGTCGAACTGGGTGAGTGCCATTGACGAGTCCCGGGCCTTGTCTGTCAGCGACGCCGGGCTTGCGCACATCAACCGGTTGGCCGCATTGCAGGAGCGTCGCTCCTAGTTTCGGTCAGGTCGCATCCAGCCATCGGCAACGCAGACGATGCCGCACACTCGTCCAGGGGTTTCTACACTTGGGGGTGGGGCATGGGAATGCAGGGCTATAGCGCAGCAGAGCGTCTGGAACGGTTGCCCATCAGTGGTTACCACCGAATCATTTTCATCATCATTGCCCTGGCGTTTTTCTTCGACTCCATGGACCTGGCGATGATGACGTTTCTATTGGGTTCGATCAAAGCCGAGTTTGGTCTGAGCACGGCCCAGGCCGGGTTGCTGGCCAGCTCGAGCTTTTTCGGCATGGTGGTCGGCGCTTCGCTCTCCGGAATGCTCGCCGATCGCTTTGGGCGCAAGCCGGTGTTTCAGTGGAGCATCGTGCTGTGGGGCGTCGCCAGTTACTTGTGCTCCACGGCGCAGACCGTCGAGACGCTGACGCTGTTTCGCATCCTGCTGGGCATTGGCATGGGCATGGAATTTCCCATCGCACAGTCGATGTTGTCGGAGCTGATTCCGGCGAAGCGACGCGGGCGCTATATCGCGTTGATGGATGGTTTTTGGCCGCTGGGGTTTGTCGCTGCCGGGGTGCTGTCTTACTTCCTGCTGCCGGTGGTGGGTTGGCGTGACATCTTCCTGGTGCTGGCGGTGCCGGCGATATTCGTGCTGGCCATCCGGTTTTTCATTCCGGAATCGCCACGCTGGCTGGAACAGGCAGGCCGCCACGAGGCGGCGGACAAGGTGTTGCTGGGCATTGAGCAAAAGGTGCGTAACTCCCTTGGCGGCGCCGACTTGCCGGAGCCTGTCGCCTTGCCGCGGGTGGCGAGTACGCCGGGCACGTTCTTTTCTTCCTTTCAGCAGCTGTGGTCGGACCGGTACCGTCAACGCACGATGATGATCTGGAGCGTCTGGTTCTTTGCCCTGCTCGGGTTCTACGGGCTGACTTCGTGGTTGAGCGCGTTGTTGCAGCAGTCAGGCTTTGCTGTGACGCAATCGGTGTATTACACGGTGATCATTTCCCTCGGCGGGATCCCCGGTTTCCTGATGGCGGCGTGGCTGGTCGAGCGTTGGGGGCGCAAGCCGGTGTGCGTGGTGACGTTGCTGGGCGGCGGGGTGATGGCGTTCTTGTATGGGCAGAGCGCGGTGTTTGGCGGCAATGTCGGCCTGCTGATTACGACCGGCTTGTTGATGCAGTTCTTTCTATTTGGCATGTGGGCGGTGCTGTACACCTACACGCCGGAGCTGTATCCCACTTCGGCGCGCGCGACCGGGTCCGGGTTTGCGTCGGCGATTGGTCGGGTGGGGTCTTTGCTGGGGCCACTGGTGACCGGGCTGGTGTTTCCGATAACCGGGCAGGGCGGGGTGTTTGCCTTGGGCGCGTTGTGTTTTGCGGTGGCTGCGCTGGTGGTGTGGGTGTTCGGGATGGAGACCAGGGGCAAGACGTTGGAGGCGTTGTCCGAAGTCTGACAGACACGATTAAACCCTGTGGGAGGGGGCAAGCCCCCTCCCACATTTAGCCTTCATTCATTCAGTAACTAGCGGTCAAGGTTTTACCAGCCGCGCATCCAGGCTGTTCTGCGCCAGGCGTTTGGCCTGGTCCTGGGTCATGCCCAGGGAGGTGTACAGCGCGTGGAAGTTCTCGGTGACGTAACCGCCGAAGTAGGCCGGATCGTCCGAGTTCACCGTGACCTTCACCCCAAGCTCGAGCATGTCGAGGATGTTGTGCTGGGCCATGTCGTCAAACACGCACAGCTTGGTGTTGGACAGCGGGCAAACGGTCAGCGGGATCTGCTCGTCGATGATGCGCTGCATCAGGCGCTCGTCTTCGATGGCGCGCACGCCGTGGTCGATGCGCTGGATTTTCAGCAGGTCGATGGCTTCCCAGATGTACTCGGGCGGGCCTTCTTCGCCGGCGTGGGCGACGGTGAGGAAGCCTTCGTGACGGGCACGGTCGAACACGCGCTGGAACTTGCTCGGCGGGTGACCCATCTCCGAACTGTCCAGGCCCACGGCGACGAACGCGTCACGGAACGGCAGCGCCTGGTCGAGGGTTTTCTCGGCTTCGGCTTCACTCAGGTGGCGCAGGAAGCTGAGAATCAGGCCGCTGGTGATCCCCAGTTGCTGCTCGCCGTCTTTTAGCGCGGCAGCGATGCCGTTGAGCACCACTTCGAAGGGCACGCCTCGGTCGGTGTGGGTTTGCGGGTCGAAGAAGGGTTCGGTGTGAATCACGTTCTGGGCTTTGCAGCGCAGCAGGTAGGCCCAGGTCAGGTCGTAGAAATCCTGGGAGGTGCGCAGCACATCGGCGCCCTTGTAATACAGGTCGAGAAACTCTTGCAGATTATTGAAGGCGTAGGCCTTGCGCAGGGTTTCGACGTCGTTCCACGGCAGCGCAATCTTGTTGCGTTCGGCCAGGGCGAACAGCAGCTCAGGCTCCAGCGAGCCTTCCAGGTGCAGGTGCAGTTCAGCCTTGGGCAGGGCGTTGAGCCAATCGTACATAGCTAAAATCTCATCAGGTGCAATGGCGGCATTCTACAGGCCATGGCTGAAATAATCGGCAAAACCTGACCAGCAGGAGAGTATTTGATTTATTCGCACAAGGTGGACGTGAACTAAGGTGTAACGAAACGTTAGCGGCGTGGCGCAGTCTGTACCCCAACGATGACTGATTTGCCGTACATAAAGGCCCCCCATGCTCACTTCCCTCAAGCAAGAAAAATTCATGTTGGTGGCGCTGATTGCCGCCATTGCCGCCTACCCGCTGGAACACTGGATGCTCCACAGCGGGCAGATAGTGGCGTTGCTCGCCGGCCTCGCCTTGATTGCATTTATCGTGATGGCGTCGATGCGCGTGGCCCACCATGCCGAACAACTGGCGGAAAAGGTCGGCGACCCCTACGGCACCATGATCCTGACCCTGGCGGCCGTGCTGGTGGAAGTGGTGATCCTGGCAATCATGATGAGCAACGAGCCTTCACCCACGCTGGTGCGCGACACCATCTATTCGGCGGTGATGCTCGATATCAACGGCATCCTCGGACTGGCCGCGCTGATGGGCGGCATCAAGCATGGCGAGCAGTCCTACAACGATGACTCGGCGCGCACCTACAGCGTGATGATTCTCACCGCCATGGGCGTGTCGATGGTGGTGCCGGAGTTTATCCCCGAGGCCGACTGGAAAATTTACTCGGCCTTCACTATCGGTGCGATGGTGGTGCTCTACACCTTGTTCCTGAGAATGCAGGTAGGCCCGCACAGTTATTTCTTCAGCTACAGCTATCCGGAAAAGCGCCGCAAGAAATCAACCGAAGAAGAACACGCGCAGCCCGTGAACCTCGCGTTCTCGATCGGCACCCTGGTGTTTGGTGTGATAGTGATTGGCGCGTTGGCCGAGGTGATGTCCAAGACCCTCGACCTGGGCCTGGAAGGGACGGGCGCCCCGCCGGTGATCACCGCGATCGTCGTGGCGGCTATTTCCGCCGCGCCGGAAATTCTTACGGCATTGCGCGCCGCCCTGGCCAATCGCATGCAGTCGGTGGTGAACATCGCGCTGGGTGCGTCGCTGTCGACGGTGATTCTGACGGTGCCGGTGATGGAAGCCATGGCCCTCTACACCGGCCAGCCGTTCCAGATGGCGATGACGCCGGTGCAGACGGTGATGGTGTTTATTACGCTGATTGTCAGTGCGATCAACCTCAATGATGGTGAAACCAATGCCATCGAGGGGATGACGCATTTCGTGCTGTTTGCGACCTTCATCATGCTGTCGCTGCTGGGGCTGTAACCCGATTTCAAGAGCACCATAAGACCAAATGTGGGAGGGGGCTTGCCCCCGATGGCAGTGGGTCAGCCAGCTTATATAGGACTGACACACCGCCATCGGGGGCAAGCCCCCTCCCACATTTTGGACTGTGCTTGGTTTAGATTCCGGCGATCAACTGACGGGCCGCCCGGGTGTGATCGGCGATCAGAGCTTTCAGGTCGAGGCCTTCGACTTGACCGTCGATTACCCGCCATTGGCCTGCAATCATTACGCGGTCCGCTCGGTCAGCACCGCACAGCAGCAGCGCTGAAATCGGGTCATGGCTACCTGAGAAGCGCAGCTCATCGAGTTTGAACAGCGCTAGATCAGCCTGCTTTCCTACAGCCAACTCTCCGATATCCGTACGCCCCAGCAACTGCGCCGAGCCTTTGGTCGCCCAACCCAACACACCTTCAGGGGTGATTTTTTCCGCGCCATAACGCAGGCGCTGAATGTACAGGGCCTGACGCGCTTCAAGGATCATGTTCGAGGCGTCATTGGACGCGGAACCGTCCACGCCCAGGCCGAGGGGGGCTCCGGCGGCGAGCAGGTCGAGGGTCGGGCAGATACCGGAGGCCAGGCGCATGTTCGAACTCGGGCAATGGCAGATGCCCGTGCCGGCAGCGCCCAGGCGCGCGATTTCCTCCGGGTTGAAGTGAATGCCGTGGGCCAGCCAGGTGCGCGGGCCGAGCCAGCCGACGCTGTCGAGATAGTCCACGGTGCGCAGGCCGAAACGCTGCAGGCAGAAGTCTTCCTCGTCGAGGGTTTCGGCCAGGTGCGTGTGCAGGCGCACGTCGAGCGAGGTGGCCAGTTCGGCACTGGCGCGCATGATTTCGGGGGTGACGGAAAACGGCGAACAGGGCGCCAGGGCAATCTGGATCTGCGCGCCGTCGCCGCGCTCGTGGTATTCACGGATCAGGCGTTGGCTGTCGTCGAGGATCACCTGGCCCTGTTGCACGGTCTGCTGCGGCGGCAGGCCGCCATCGGCTTCGCCCAGGCTCATGGAACCGCGGGTGAGCATGGCGCGCATACCCAGTTCGCGCACGCTGGCGACCTGCACATCAATCGCGTTTTCCAGGCCGTCGGGGAACAGGTAGTGGTGGTCCGCCGCCGTGGTGCAACCGGAGAGCAGCAATTCGGCGAGCGCCACTTTCGTTGCCAGGGCCAGTTTTTCCGGGGTCAGTCGGGCCCAGACCGGGTACAGGGTCTTCAACCAGGGAAACAGTGGCTGGTTGACCACCGGCGCCCAGGCGCGGGTCAAGGTCTGGTAGAAATGGTGGTGCGTGTTGATCAGCCCGGGCAGGACGACATGTTCGTGGGCATCGAACACTTGCGCACAGGGCTGCGCAGGTTGTTGCGCTTGGGCCAGCACTTCGGTGATGACGCCGTCCTGCAGCACCAGGCCGCCACGGGCATCAAGGCCATTGGCGGTGAAGATCGCGAGGGGATTTTTTAACCAGATACGGGTCGCAGGCATTGGCCGGCTCCTCTGAATGATGGGTTCAGGTTTGCCAGCTCAGTGTTGCCCTGTCTGCTGATCCAGGGTCGCCGGTAAAGGCGAGGTGGGTAGATTACGTGTTGGTCCACATGCAGACAAGCGGACGCGGTCAATGTGGGAGGGGCTTGCCCCCGATAGCGGTGGGTCAGCCAATTTATATATGACTGATACACCGCCATCGGGGGCAAGCCCCCTCCCACAGGGTAGTCGGTGAATTTACCAGGCGATGGTGTCACCCTTGTAGTCCACAAAATGATGGCCGCCCTTGCCGGTGTAGGCATTTACCTGATCCACCAGGCCACGCACGCTGGTCTCGACATCGATGTGCGCGTTTTCGCCGCCCATGTCGGTTTTCACCCAGCCCGGGTGCAGCGATAACACCGTTGGTTTGTGCTCGCCCAGTTGGGTGATAAAGCTGTTGGTCATGGAGTTGAGCGCCGCCTTGCTGGCCTTGTACAGCGCCATGTCCGAACCGTCGGGAATGGTGACGCTGCCCAGCACCGAACTCATGAAGGCCAGCACGCCGGTGTCCTTGCGGATCTGCCCGACAAAACGCTGGGCCAGGTTGATCGGGGCCACGGCGTTGGTGAAAAACAGCTGGCCGACTTCGGCCAGGGTGGCGTGCCCCGGCTCCTGGTTCGCGGGGCCCTTGACGCCGGCATTGACGAACAGCAGGTCGAAGGTCCGGTCTTTCAGGCGCTGGGCCAGGGCGATCACGGCTTGCTGATCGTCCATGTCGAGTTTCTCGATCTGCACCGGGCCCACGGCTTTCAGGGCATCGGCCTTGTTCGGGTCACGCACGGTGGCGGTCACGTCCCAGCCGTCCTGCAGCAGTTGCTTGACCAGGCCGAGGCCCAGCCCGCGCGAGGCGCCGATGATCAGTGCGGTTTTTGGCGTAGGCATGAAAAGCTTCCTTTGGAGTCGCGGTTCAGGGAGTTGCGGTGAGCAACAGTAGCAGCTTCAGCGTTGCAGCAGGATACGTCCCCGGCTCAGGTCGGCGAGCTGGGCTTGCAAGGTGTCAATGTGGGCTTCGCCCAGGGCCAGTTGCAACTCCACGCCGTTGGCGGTGAAGGTCTCTTCCACGACCAGCCCGTCCAGTTCGGCAACGCGCAGCTTCAGCAGGTTCAATTCGGAGAAACCGCAGGCGCACCTTAGCGGTACACGATTGATCAGTTCAATGCGCTCGGCATTCTGCAGGCACTTATTCGCGCCGCCGCCGTAGGCTCGGGCCAGACCACCGGTGCCCAGTTGAATCCCGCCGTACCAGCGGATCACCAGCACGACGACTTGATCAAAGCCTTGCGCCTCGATGGCCGCCAGAATCGGTCGCCCGGCGGTGCCGCCGGGTTCGCCGTCGTCGTGGCTGCGGTATAGGTCGGCCAGCTTCCAGGCCCAGCAGTTGTGCGTCGCGTTAAGGTCGCTGTGCTGCTCGATAAATGCCTGGGCGTCCTGCGCGCTGGTGATCGGCGCCGCGAGGGTGATAAAGCGGCTTTTGCGTATTTCTTCACGAAATTCGCAAAAGCCTGTCAGCGTGAATGGCATAAGTCGCTTCGTTTATAAGGCCGGCTTGATGCCACAGCCTTTGAGAATGATGTGAATCAGGTTGGTGCCGGCGTCCTCCATATCCTGCTTGGTCAGCTTAGTGCGACCGGTGACGCGGCAGATCTGGGTGGCGAAGTCGGCATAATGCTGGGTGCTGCCCCACAGCAGGAAAATCAGGTGCACCGGGTCGATGGGGTCCATCTTGCCGGCATCGATCCAGGCCTGGAACACGGCTGCACGGCCGCTGAACCAGGCGCGGTAGTCCTGGCTGAAATATTCGGTGAGGCATTCGCCGCCGCTGATGATCTCCATGGCGAAGATCCGCGAGGCCTGTGGCTGGCGTCGCGAGAATTCCATCTTGGTGCGGATGTACCGTGAGAGGGCCACGGCCGGGTCGTCTTCGGCGGTCAGCGCGTTGAACGTGCTGTCCCACAATTCGAGGATATTGCTGAGTACCGCAATGTACAGGCCCAGCTTGTTGGTGAAGTAATAGTGCAAGTTGGCTTTGGGCAGCCCGGCACTGGCAGCGATGGTGTTCATGCTGGTGCCCTTGTAGCCATGGCGCGCGAATTCATCTTCAGCCGCCTGTAGAATCGCTTGTTCGTTCTTTTGCCGAATGCGGCTGGCGGGTTTACCGGCGTGGTTGCTGTGGGCAGGAACTTCGAGGCTCATGGAGGTTTCCGTGCTGATCGATAGAGGCGACGTGTGCACAGATAACCCACCCTAAAGCCTCAGACAAGTGTTGATGCAATAAAACCGTCAAAGCGTTTCCAGGGCGTCGCTTTCTGCTGTGTGGTTCGCAGCGGTGTGAGTGGTCTTGGCCTCGGGTAACAGCAGGCACAGCACAATGGCGGTCAGGCCGCCGCTGGTGATGGCGGAGTCGAACAGGTTCTGCACCAGGGTTGGCATCAGGTGCAACAGATTGGGTTGGGCGGCGATGCCCAAGCCGACACCGAAGGAGGTGGCGATGATCAGCATGCTGCGTCGGTCCAGCGGTGCCTGGGCCAGGATGCGCACCCCGGCTGCGGCGACGCTGCCGAACATGACCAGGGTTGCACCGCCCAGCACCGGTTTGGGGATTTGCTGCAACACCGCGCCGATCATGGGAAACAACCCGAGGCACACCAGCACCACACCGATGTACAAGCCGACATAGCGGCTGGCCACGCCGGTGAGTTGGATCACCCCGTTGTTTTGCGCGAAGGTGGTGTTGGGGAAGGCGCTGAACGTGGCGGCGATCATGCAACTGACGCCATCCCCGAGCACGCCGCCTTTGAGTCGGCTTATATAAGAGGCACCGCTGATGGGTTGGCGGGCGATCATGCAGTTGGCGGTGAGGTCTCCGACGGTTTCGATGCTGCTGATCAGATAAATCAGCGCGATCGGCAGGAAGGCGCTCCAGTCGAAGTTGAAACCAAAGCGAAACGGTACCGGCAGGCTGATCAGAGGCACGTCGGGTAATGCCTGGGGCACCAGCTTGCCACTGAACCAGGCGGCCAGGCTGCCCAGGGCCAGGCCGATGATGATGGCCGAGAGGCGTACCCAGGGCGTGTTCGAGCGGTTGAGCAGAATGATCGTCAGCACCACGAACAGGCCCAGGGCCAGGTTGATGGGGGCGCCGAAGTCAGGAGCGTTGAACCCGCCGCCCAGGTCGGTGATGCCGACTTTTATCAGGCTGATACCGATCAGCGTAATCACGATCCCGGTCACCAGGGGCGTGATGACCCGGCGCAGTTGGCCGATAAAGCGGCTCAGCACGATCTGCACCAGGGCGCCGAAAAAGCACACGCCGAAAATCATCGCCAGGATGTCCTCAGGGCTGCCGCCGCGTTGCTTGACCAGGAAACCGGCGGACAGCACCGCGCCCAGGAACGCAAAGCTGGTGCCTTGCAGGCAGATCATTCCGGCGCCGATACCAAACGGCCTGCGCGCCTGGATGAACGTGCCGACGCCGGAGACCATCAGCGCCATGCTGATCAAATAGGGCAGGTGCGCGGTGAGGCCCAGGGTGGAACCGATGATCAAGGGCGGTGTGATGATACCGACGAACGCGGCCAGCACATGTTGCAGGGCGGCCAGCAGGGCGGGCAGTGGCTTCGGGCGATCATCGAGGCCGTAGATCAAGTCGTTGGGGCTGGAGGATTCTGGCGGCATGGCGGTCAACTCGGGGCGGACGGTTCAAGGTCCTTGTGCCTTGCAAAAAACTGTCCATCTGCTCAGCTTTTTGCGCAACGCCCGAATTAGCGCGTTGCCGCCAGGCTTTGCAGGAAACTTTCCAGCACCAAATGGGGGCGACGGCCCTTGCGCGTGACCGATGCCAGGCTCAAATCGTAAAACCGTGTAGCCGGTTTCAGCGCGCGCAGTCGGCCTTGCTGTACCCACAGGCTGGCATAGTGATCGGGAAGGTAGCCGATATAGCGCCCGGTGAGGATCAGGAACGCCATGCCCTCACGGTCGGAGGCACTCGCCGTGCAATTGAGTGCCTGATAATGAGCCTGGATCTCGGCGGGCAAACGAAAGGTGGGTGCGATGGCGTCCTGGCCGTCGACCCGCGCGTCATCCAGTTGTTTGTCGTCGGCATAAAACAGCGGATGCCCGACCGCGCAATAAAGCAGCGAGCGCTCGCTGTACAGCGGTTGGTACTCCAGGCCCGACAACGCGCTGGCCTGGGGCACCACGCCGACATGCAGACGGCCGTCGAGGACACCTTGCTCGACTTCACTGGGGGCGATCATGCGGATCTGAATCTGCACGTCCGGGCCGCGCTCCTTCAACTGCGCCAGGGCGTGGGTGATGCGCATGTGGGGCAGGGTGACGAGGTTGTCGGTCAGGCCGATGATCAGCTCGCCGCGCAAGTGCTGGTGCAGACCGTTGACTTCGGTGCGAAAACTTTCCAGGGCGCTCAACAGTTGCAACGCCGACTGATAAACCTCGCGGCCTTCTTCCGTCAGCGAGAACCCCGCTCGGCCGCGTTGACAGAGCCTCAGCCCGAGGCGCTGTTCCAGGTCGCTCATTTGCTGGCTGATGGCCGAACGGCCTATGCCCAGTACGGTTTCCGCCGCTGAAAAGCCGCCGCATTCCACCACACTGCGAAAGATGCGCAGCAAGCGGATATCGAAGTCGCTGACTTGGGCCAGCGGATCGGGTCGACGGCTGCTCATAGTTTAGTGAAGGCCTGACTGAAGGTTATAAAAGTTGGATTTCATCGACTTTATCGCCGTGGCAACTTAGCCGCAACCACGCTTTTTCAATCCCGACGCTGCCTTTTGCCTTGCGAGGTTTTGCCGATGAACATGCCGGAAAACGCCCCATCATCCCTGGCCAGCCAACTCAAGCTGGATGCTCACTGGATGCCTTATACCGCCAACCGTAACTTTCAGCGCGATCCGCGCCTGATCGTCGCCGCCGAAGGCAGCTGGTTGACCGATGACAAGGGGCGCAAGGTCTATGACTCGTTGTCAGGCCTGTGGACCTGCGGCGCCGGGCATACGCGCAAGGAGATTCAGGAGGCGGTGGCCAGGCAGTTGGGTACCCTGGACTACTCTCCGGGCTTCCAATACGGTCATCCGCTGTCCTTTCAACTGGCGGAAAAGATTACCGACCTGACCCCAGGCAACCTCAACCATGTGTTCTTCACCGACTCCGGCTCCGAGTGCGCCGATACCGCCGTGAAGATGGTGCGCGCCTACTGGCGCCTGAAGGGCCAGGCCACCAAGACCAAGATGATTGGCCGCGCCCGTGGCTACCATGGTGTGAACATCGCCGGCACCAGCCTTGGCGGCGTCAACGGTAACCGCAAGCTGTTTGGTCAGGCGATGATGGATGTTGATCACCTGCCCCATACGTTGCTGGCGAGCAATGCCTTCTCCCGTGGCATGCCGGAGCAGGGCGGTATTGCGTTGGCCGATGAGTTGCTCAAGCTGATCGAACTGCATGACGCGTCAAACATCGCTGCGGTGTTTGTCGAGCCCATGGCCGGCTCCGCAGGCGTGTTGGTGCCGCCACAGGGCTATCTCAAGCGCCTGCGCGAAATCTGCGACCAGCACAACATCCTGTTGGTATTCGACGAAGTGATCACGGGTTTCGGCCGCACCGGTTCGATGTTCGGCGCCGACAGCTTCGGTGTGACTCCGGACTTGATGTGCATCGCCAAGCAAGTCACCAACGGCGCGATTCCGATGGGCGCGGTGATTGCCAGCAGCGAGATCTATCAGACTTTCATGAACCAGGCGACGCCGGAGTACGCGGTGGAGTTTCCCCACGGTTACACCTACTCGGCGCACCCGGTGGCCTGTGCTGCCGGCCTCGCGGCCCTGGACCTGCTGCAGAAGGAAAGCCTCGTGCAGAGCGTAGCCGAAATCGCACCGCACTTTGAGAATGCGCTGCATGGCTTGAAGGGCAGCAAGAACGTGATTGATATTCGTAATTACGGCCTGGCCGGAGCGATCCAGATTGCGCCGCGTGACGGTGACGCCATCGTGCGTCCTTTCGAGGCCGGCATGGCGCTGTGGAGGGCCGGTTTCTACGTGCGCTTTGGCGGTGACACCCTGCAGTTCGGGCCAACCTTCAACAGCAAGCCCCAGGACCTGGATCGCCTGTTCGACGCGGTCGGTGAAGTGCTGAACAAGATCGACTGATTTCTCCTTCTATATAGAACAACTTTTCAGGAGCCCTGCATGAGCCTTATCCAGCATTTGATCAACGGTGAATTGGTCAGTGACAGCGGTCGGAGTGCCGACGTGTTCAACCCGTCCACTGGTCAAGTGATTCACCAGGTACCGTTGGCCAGTCGCGAAACCATCCAACGGGCGATCGATTCGGCCAAGGCGGCATTCCCGGCCTGGCGTAACACGCCTGCGGCCAAGCGTGCGCAGGTGATGTTTCGTTTCAAGCAGTTGCTGGAGCAGAACGAAGCCCGTATCTCGCAGTTGATCAGCGAAGAGCACGGCAAGACGTTGGAGGATGCCGCCGGTGAGTTGAAGCGCGGGATCGAGAACGTGGAGTACGCGTGCTCGGCGCCGGAGATTCTCAAGGGCGAATACAGCCGCAACGTGGGCCCGAACATTGATGCCTGGTCGGATTTCCAGCCATTGGGCGTAGTGGCGGGTATTACGCCGTTCAACTTCCCGGCAATGGTGCCGTTGTGGATGTATCCACTGGCGATTGTGTGCGGTAACTGTTTCATCCTCAAACCGTCGGAGCGCGACCCCAGTTCAACGTTGCTGATCGCACAATTGCTGCAGGAAGCGGGACTGCCTAAAGGCGTGCTGAGCGTGGTGCATGGCGACAAGGGCGCGGTGGATGCATTGATCGAGGCGCCAGAGGTAAAAGCGCTGAGTTTTGTAGGATCCACGCCAATTGCCGAGTACATCTATTCCGAAGCGACCCGGCGTGGCAAGCGCGTGCAGGCACTGGGTGGGGCGAAGAACCACGCGGTGTTGATGCCGGACGCGGACCTGGATAACGCCGTCAGCGCCTTGATGGGCGCTGCATATGGTTCCTGCGGTGAACGCTGCATGGCGATCTCGGTGGCGGTGTGCGTGGGTGACCAGGTGGCGGATGCGTTGATTGCCAAGCTGGTGCCACAGATCAAGGCGCTGAAGATCGGAGCGGGCACCACCTGTGGTCTGGATATGGGACCGCTGGTGACGGGGCAGGCGCGGGATAAGGTCAGTGGCTATATAGAAGACGGTGTGTCAGCGGGAGCCGAGTTGGTCGTTGATGGTCGTGGCCTGAGCGTCACCGGGCATGAAGAAGGGTTCTTCCTCGGTGGTAGCCTGTTCGATCGCGTGACCCCCGCGATGCGTATCTATAAAGAAGAGATCTTTGGCCCGGTGTTGTGCGTGGTGCGTGTAGCCAGCCTGGAAGCTGCGATGCAGTTGATCAACGATCATGAGTACGGCAACGGTACTTGTATCTTCACCCGTGACGGTGAGGCGGCGCGTCTGTTTTGTGACGAGATCGAAGTGGGCATGGTGGGGGTTAACGTTCCACTGCCGGTGCCCGTGGCTTATCACAGCTTTGGTGGCTGGAAGCGCTCGCTGTTTGGCGACTTGCACGCCTATGGGCCGGATGGGGTGCGTTTCTATACCCGTCGCAAGGCCATCACTCAACGTTGGCCGCAACGGGCCAGCCATGAAGCCTCGCAATTTGCTTTCCCAAGCTTGTAAGGCTCGGTAGTTAGAAGGCCGGCC